>CALIKV010000001.1 GCA_938017505.1 uncultured Sulfolobales archaeon
ATGCATGCTGGAGGAAATAGCATATGGGAGAGGTTAAAGGAACAGAGGAGCTGTTCAAGCTAAGGGAAGTGCAGGGGATAGGGGAAGCATCCCTAAGGAAGCTTGCTGAGGCAGGGTACACCCTAGAGAAGGTTGCATGTGAAGACGTAAACACTATAGCTAAGCTACTGAGCACCTCCCTAAGGCAGGCGGCCCAGATAGTGGACTCAGCTAAGAAGCTAGCTCAGGGATCAAGGGGGATAGGGGCCTACACGGCCAGCCAGTACAGGCAGTTCCTAGAGGAGAACGTAAAATGGTACAGCACAGGATCAAAAGACCTAGATGAGCTCCTAGGAGGAGGCTTCAGAAGCTGCAGCTTAACAGGGATAACAGGGCCCTTCGAGAGCGGGAAAAGCCAGATGGTTAACACGGCCATAGTTCACTGCATAGACAAGGGAGAACACGCTATGCTAATAGAAACTGAGCTTGACACTGCGGCCCCTGAAAGGTTCGCTGAGATAGCTGCGGCCAGAGGGTTAAGCTACGACCCTGAGAAGCTGATACTGATAGATGCTAGGAAGATCACTTCGGTTGAGGATCAGTTCTTTGCATACGGCGTAATGAGGGAGATAGCTGAAAGCCAAGGCCTCAGGGTAGGCATCTTAGCTGTTGACAGCTTCACAAGCTGCTTCCAGAGAAAGTTCAGGGGAAGAGAGGTGTTCCCAGACAGGAAGAAGGAGCTTAACAGGCACATAACCTACCTAGAGGACTTCGCCAGGGACTTCAACTGCGCAGTGCTCCTGACAGCGCAGGTCATCGAGGTGCCTGTTTCACCCCAGGAGTCAAAGGGCCTAGCTATGGATAGCGCCCTGGTACGTGCCATAACAGGCATGGGGTACATCCCATGGGGTGGAAGCGCATTGACACATGGATTGGCCACATGGTTAAGCCTGGAGTGGACCAGGCACTCAGGCGTCTACAAAGCTGTCCTGTTCGGATCATCAAGGCAGCCTAAGGGTAAATGCTACTTTACAATAACAGACAAGGGCATAACTGACCTTAACCCTAAGCTTAAGGAGGCAATCATGAAGAGGAAAGGAGGTGAAGAGGAGTGAAAGGGATCAAGGTGGACGAGGAGATCCTGGCCAAGACCATCATGCAGCTGCACGGTAAGCTGATGATGGGTAAACCGCTCATTGACCAGTACAGGAGGTTCCTGGAAACATACATAGCTAACCTGGAAGCTAAGGAGGGAGGGGAGAGACGTGAGAAGAGACTTCGAGGAGTGGAAGGTTAGAGCCAAATACCATGAGCAGGAGGGCACATGTGCCATGTGCGGGGCCTCGCTGGCAGGCGGATTCCACAGGCACCATGCTAACGGTAACCCCATGGATAACTCCCTAGAGAACCTTGAGCTGCTGTGTCCCCAATGCCACTATAAGACGTTTAAGCCTGAAGGGTGGAGCCGCCACAGGCAAGTAGAGGAAGAGGTGCTTCAGTACCTCAGGCAGGGCATCCAGGCTGCACTGTCAGGCGAGAAGAAGATAGATGGGGCAACACTGGAACGTATCCTGGCAGTGTCCACCATGATGCTTAAGGTAAGCAGGGAAGTCAATGAGCTGCATGATCCGCCTGAGATCCTGCCCGAGGAGAGGAAGCTGATCACCGAGGCCAGCCTATGGAGCTGGGAGGAAGGATACAGGGAAGGAGTGAAAAGAGGAATTGAGCTCTCAAAGAGTAGTAATAGTGGACAGTAACGAAGCTGCCCAGTGCCCATTCATAGCTGACATAGTGAGGAGACACTTCGAGGTTGAAGTGAAGCATCTGGAGAGCGGAGACTACGTCCTGTCTCCCCTAGGCAACATGCAGGGGGCCATAGGGATAGAGCGTAAGGAAACATCTGACTTCGTAAGGAGCATAATGGATGGGAGACTGTTCAGTCAGCTAAGGAAGCTATGTGACACCTACCATTACCCTGTTCTCCTTTTGGAGGGATCCACATCAAACATCTTCTACTCGCCCGCAGCCCTAAACATGTACGTTAACCTAACGTTAAGCTGGAGGAAGCTCCGGGTAGCATACTCAAGGGACATTAAGACCACAGCTGCGTTCATACAGCAATGCGCAGTCTACTCGGGGCCAACCGGGAGAGAGCCCCCTCCAGCAGTTGACAAGAGCCAGGATCCTGAGGAGGTAAGGGTCAACATGCTATGCGCAGTTAAAGGAATCTCCAGGAGAACATCCAGGAACATATGGGAGAAGATGGGCAGCTGGAGCAGGATCATAGAGGCGGGAAAGGAGGATTTCATGCAGGTTGAAGGAGTAGGGGAGAAGCTTGCAAGCAGGCTTGAAAGAGTGTTTAGAACATCACGGTCCCAGACTTAACATGGGATAGGAGGGAAACACCATGTCAATAGAGAAGAGGATAAAGGCTTTAGCTAAGCAGTCAGGCAGAACAGTAGAGGAGCTAACAGGCATGTATGAGGCAGCTAAAGCAAGGTTCCCAGGCCTGCCTGAAAGGGCAGTGTACAACGCTCTCCTAGTGCAGCTGAGGAAGAGAAGAACCTTCGGGGAACACTACGTTTCAACCTTCAAGGGGTTCGTGATAGGCAACCTGGGAGTAAGAGACAGGCTGGAAGAGATAAGGAGGAAAGCTGAAAGAGTGTTTGAGAACGAGGGACTTGAAGCTGCAGTTGAGCAGGGACTAATGAACCCTGACGGGGAAGTGCTGGATATTAGGGAAACACTGTTCGGGAGACCTAACCCCAACTACGGTAAACCCCTGGATCCATCAGCCCACGAGTACAGCCAGAGACTCTACCTGATAGTTCAGGAAGCAAACAGCGACAGGTGGGAGATAGCTCACATGCAGATCAGCGACCCAGGCCTAGTTAAGAAGGTAAGCAACATACCATTCTACGAGTGGTTCAGCTTCCCAGCCATAGTGGCCTCACATGACGCCTCAGGGTACCAGCTGAGGTCAACATCAAACGTTAGCTTAATGTCTAAGGTTGACGGTAAACCCGTCTACTTCAGACGAGTGCAGGGGGAAGACACGTGGAAGATCTACGATTCAGTGATGAGGCCTAAGGTCACAGCTATCTCAGACGTTGAAAAGTACCATGAGGTAACCAAGATGGCGTGGGACAGGTGGATAGTGCTATACGGGGTGGTGAGCTCAATCAGCCCAGAGAGGGAAACAGCCTTCGGGGTGCCTGGAACCCTAATGGACCCTGAGGGCATAGATGAGGAGCATCAGGTAAGGTTCTTCTACCCAACAGACAGGCTGCCTAAGATAACCTGGGGTAAGCTAAGCGAGATCTACCTGTTCGGCAGAACACGCAGGTCAAAGTGGAGAGACCCCAGCACAGGAGAGCTAGAGGACGCAGACGTGGTTGTTGACGCATACGGGGTTTACCCCAACCCCGAGTGCACAGTGAAGGAGCTGCCTGAAGCAGAGGAGGAAATAGAAGGTTTCCTGTAGGAGGAGAAGGGAATGTCTGAAGAGGAAACCTTAGACCTGAAAGCTTCAATAGAGAAGTACGGGCAGTTCTACCCCATAGTGAGAAGCCAATTCGGCATAGTTGACGGTAAACACAGGGAGCTAGCTGGCGGAAGAGAGTACAAGGACATAGTTGTAAAGGACCTGATTGACCACTGGGCCCTTCGCCTGCACCTGAACCTGAAGGGTAAAACGGGAAGTGAGCAGGCAGAGGATAACAGGAAATGCATACTTGAAATAGCTAAGGCCCTGAAAAGCAGAAACCCCAACATCACCCAAGCAGAGCTAAAGAGGGAAATAGCCAGCGCAGCCCTCATCTCAGAGAGGACAGTGGAAAGGTACATGCCTGAGGAAGTGAAGAAGTGGACTGTGCACAGGAGGGCAGAGCACGCTGAGCCTGAAGATCCAACATCGAAGCTTAGGAAGCAAACGTACTCCGCCCTGCTGCAGAGGATGCTGGGGGAACCATACGCTCAGGAGGAGAAGCCCTGGCTGAAGGAGATACTGAGAGACCAGGAGCCTCCCCTAAGAACCAGGGACGACGTAAACAGGTTCCTTAAGACATGCATACTGTCAAAGGAGGCCCCCTCAACAGTCTACATAAGAGACTTCTACATGATGCAGGGGCCCACAGGGCTAGGGTGGAGACCCCAGCTACCCTACTGGTTCAAGTACGCCCTAAGGATGATAGGTAACGATGAGCCTGAGGTTGTCCTATACGAGCTAGTTAACAGGGCAATCACGGAAGCTAAGATAACGCTGCAGGACTGCATAGCTAAAGCTAAAGAGGAGCTGCTTGAAAAGTGGAACCTGAAGTAGATGGGGCAGATTAGGAAGAGGGTAGCTTAACCCATGAAAGGTATTGCTCCATCTACTTCCTCTTTTTCTCTCGTTACAGCTGAAATGTTAAGAGGTAACACTCTGGTTCTGGTTGGAAGAGACAATCACACCCTGGAGAGGGTTAACCTAGCTGTAAGGTACCCAGCATACTTCTATGTTTCAGAGAAGGGAATGAACGATGAGGTCAGGGGCTTCCTAAGGTACTTCGGGGCCGTGAAGGAGGAGCAGGCTGAGAGAACAGGGCTGGAAGGGGAAAAGCTGATCAAGGTAACCTTAAGGGAGCCCATAAGGGAGAAGGAGCTAGCTCACTTCCTAAGGAAGATGGGGTACAGCCTTAAGCTATTCGACCTTGACCTTGCAACCGAGGAGAGGCTGCCCTTCAGGTACCTGCTTGATAAAGGCATAAGATCAGGGTGGAGGATACAGGACAGTAAAGTGGTGCCTGAGGAGGGAACAGCTCCGCTTAGAACATGGTACTTTGATATTGAGGCGTTATCCAGCATGCTGGGCTCAGTGAACCCTTACAGGGAGGAACCCGTGATAATGATCAGCTTCTACGATAGCTACCTAAACCGCATATTCACTATCCACAGCCACCCTGGAGGTTTCAGGCCTATGTTCAGCAATCACACGGTGATCCAGGCTAAAGACGAGAGGGAGCTCCTTGAGGCCTCAGTGGAGCACCTGGACAGGTTAAACCCAGACATTCTAGCTGCCCATAACCTAATGAGGTATGATCTGGTTAAGTGGGTTAAGAGGCTTGAAGCTTACGGGTTAAAGAATCACCTGTCACCTAAACCCTTCAGGCACGTGGACCTTAAGAACAGGCATGTTAAGGGTAGACTGCTATGTGACACCCTCACTGCGCTTAAGCAGTTCACAGGGTCAGAGTTTCCCAGCTACTCCCTTGAGTACCTGGCCAGCTACCTTAACCTGTCAGTTAGAAAGCTAAGGTTCCCAGCTCCCATAAACGAGCTGTGGGAGGACAGGGCGAACGTGCCTGAGGACCTCCTGAGGGAGGTAAAGGAGCAGGTGGGTGAGGAAGCTAGGCCATCCCACCTTGTCTACGTTAGGAACGTATGGGACGTGCTGGCAGTCAAAGAGTACGATGAGAGGTTCCAGCTTACACAGTTCTACATCACCCTAGCCAGGGAGCTAGGGGGCCTGTTCGAGGACATGTTCCTACATCACAGGATAGTTGAAACAGGCCTAAGGAGGCTTATCTCAGGCAGGAAAGCCCTAAGGTACAGGATGCACTCGGTGAGCAGGGCCCCGTTCAAGGGAGCATTCGTCTACGAGCCTAAACAGGGCATCTACGTTGATGTAGCCATGTTCGACTTTAAGAGAGCGTACCCCTCGATAATGGTGGCCTTCAACATTTCCCCTGAAACCCTCCTCTCAAGGGAGGAGCCCGGATGCTTCAACATTGAGAACAGATGGTTCTTCAGGAAGACACCTGAAGGGGTAATGAAGGAGTGGCTGCGATGGTGCTTCAGCAAGAGAGATGAATACGAGGGTAAAGCAGCGGCCAGCGAGGAGGAGAGAAGAAGCTACCTGATGAAAGCTAACTTGATGAAGATAGCTGCTAACGCCTCCTACGGGTACATGTCCTACCCCAGCTCAAGCCTGTTTGACGTTAAATGCTCAGCTGCAACCGCCAGGATACTGTACATAATGATAAACCACCTGATAGAGGCAGCGGGGAAGGCAGGGTTAAAGGTTATCTACGGTGACACAGACAGCCTGTTCGTTCAGCTTGAGGGAAGAGACATAGAGGAGCTAAGAGGGTTCTTCCAGGATGAGCTGAACAGGTTCACCCTTGAACAGTGGGGTATCCCCTGCCCCGTTAGCTTAGAGGCCAAGGCTATATTCAGTAAGCTGATCATCCTCTCAAAGAAGAGGTACGCTGGGAAATACAGGTGGAGAAGAGACGGGTTAACAGGGCAGTACGAGTTTAAGGGGGTGGAGCTTGTTAGAAGCGACAGCTCAGAGCTTGAGAGGAGAATGCTGAGGGATGTTCTAACCTGCATACTTGAGGGTAGGGAGGATGAAGCTCCCAGGATAGTTGAGGAGGCATTAAGGAACCTGAGGAAGAGCTCACCCTTCGAGGTGGGGTACCCATGCACCTTAAGGAAGAAGGTGGAGAAGAGGAACATCCAGGGAAGAGAGCTCTGGGTGCCAGCAGGATACAGGGGAACCGTACCCGCACATGTTAGGGCCGTAATATACAGCTGCGAGAACATGGGGGCCTTCTTCCAGCCTGGAGATAAACCTAAACGGTTACCTGTTAAGCCTGAGGCCCTGAACCCTCCCACTATCAGGATCTGGTGTGGCGGGGAAGAGAGGGAGCTTAAGGTTAAAGACATAGCAGTGGATGAAATGATGGTTCTCCCAGGCAACCTGCATCAGGTAATAGACTGGGAGAGGATAGCTAGGAGGTTAAGGAGCAAAGCATCATTCATATCCCTCCTGGAAGGGAAGCCCCAGCGGAAGCTGGAAAGCTACCTTAATTAAGAAGCTACCGGTTTGGAGGAAAAGGGAGGTGACCCGGATGGAGTATAACGTAGAGTGGAGAGCCAGGAGCTTACCTCAGGATCTCTTCAGCTCAATACTGGGGTACGAGGACATCAAGGACCTGTTCAGGAGAAGCATGCTTGCAGCTAAGCAGACACATATACTGCTAGTGGGACCTCCGGCCTCAGCTAAGTCAGTGTTCCTGCTGGAATGCGCCAGGGTCAAGTACAGCTACTACGCATTAGGGTACAAGGTAACTAAGGCAGGGCTAATCCAGCTGCTGTTCAGCCTATACCCTGGGTACCTGCTGATAGATGAGATAGATAAGATGGAGAAGCAGGCGACCTTCACCCTGCTGGGCCTTATGGATCCCGGATACATCTCCGACGTGGTCTATGACAAGCAGAGGGTCAGAAGGTTCTATACTAACGTTTACGCTGCATGCAACACAGAGGACAGCCTGCCTGAAGCTTTACTGTCAAGGTTCCACTTCAAGCTCCACCTGAAAAGGCTGAGCAGGCAGGAGTTCATGGAGCTAACAGCTAACGTCCTAGTTAAGCTGGAAGGGCTACCCTGGGTTCTGGCCAGCTACATCGCCAGGAGGCTCAGCGATAGAACCTACAATGTTAGGGAAGCAGTGGGCCTAGCTAGGCTAGCTAGAAGCATAGATGACGTTGACAGGCTAATTGAGCTCCAGGACAGGTACAGAAGGGAAGGGAACAGCTTAAGAGAGTCATTCCCCAGCTTAGACTACGGTTAACATGGCCATCGAAGTAGACATTGAAGTGGAAGGAGCCGAGGAAGCAGCTGAAGCAGTAGGTAAAGTAGGCAGGAGAGTAAGCCACGTGGGCCAGAGCTTAATAGCTGCAGTGGTAAACGACTTCATATCTATCCTTAGAGCTGAAATGCCCTTCAGGACAGGGAGGATGAGGGAGTCAATAACCAGCGAGGTAAGGGGAAACGTAGGCGTAGTTAGGGTAGAGGTTCCTTACGCTGCAATCGTAAACAGGGGAGCTCCCAGCCACGTTATCCTCCCCAGGAGGAGAAGGGCCCTGGTGTTCCAGAAACCATCAGGGGAAATAGTTTACACGAAGAGGATTAGGCACCCGGGGTTTGAGGGCAGACGCTTCATTGAGAACGCAATCAGGAAGCTCCACCTGAGGAAGATGATGAGGATGAGGGAGAAGGTCTCTGAGCTCTTCTACGAGTAACCTTTAAGTGCTAGGGCATTAACCATTTCTACCTGTGTGTGAGTGAGGGTGAGCGAAGCAGGCAGCGTAAAGATCAAATGCCTAAGTAAGCTGTCTGAGGTACTGAACAGCATAGCCCAGTACAGGGACAGGGTTTACTCGGGGTACAGGCCCCCTGAAGCTATTAGGGTTGGAAGATACATTCTCATACATCTGGTAGAGGACAGGTATGTAGCTGCAACCTCAGCTGAGAACATACATCTCCTAACCTTCCATGTTCTAGTTGGGTACAGGACAGATGTTAAAGCTGACCCTGAGGAGGAAATGAGCAGCTTCATTGAGAGCGTGGGCCTAGTGGAGGATCAGCTGAAGAGCAGCATATTCGTTCCAGGATACTGGGAGGACCTGACAGTGGAGAGGATACACTACACCTTCGGGGGAGAAAGGAGCATGGTGTACTACTCAGCACTAGTAACGTTGAGGATGAGGGTGCAATGGTGAGGCCAGAAACTGCCCCCAGCAGGCATGTGAAGATTAAGCTCAGATGCATTAAAGGAATCGCCTGCCAGGGGCAGCTGGAGACAGGAGGTAAAGAGGTGGGAACATGTCAGCTAGATGGGTAGGATTCGCAAAGGAGGCAACATACGCATCCGCAGTTGCAACACCGACATTCTACGCTAGATACGTAGACCTGGATCTGCAGGCTGACCAGGGCAGGATAATAGAGTGGGAGAGCCTTAGGAGGGAGAAGGAGGCAAGCTGGCTTGGGCCATTCGTTGGAAGCGGAAGAGTAGCCATGTACGCTAGGCCAGACGACATAGGCATATTCCTTAAGGGAGTAATGGGCGCAGAGCAGGTTACGCAGATAGGAACATCAGGGTTCTACACGCATACCTTCACTGTGGGAGACACCATCCCCAGCTGGACCATGTGGGACGTTAGGCCAGGGGTGGAAGCCAGGAGGATGCATGGGTGCCTAATGAAGCGGGTAACGGTTGAATGCCCAGCTAGGGAAGCAGTAACAGTTGAAGCTGAAATACAGTACTCCTGGGAAGACCTGGTTACAGCACCATCTCTAGGCGCTGTCTCAGCTAGGAGGCCATTCATCTTTCACGGGGGACAAGTGAAATGGGCCGATACAGTGATAGGTGAAGCTGAATCCTTCAGGCTAACAGTGGAGAACAGCATCCCGGACGACGTGCATGGCTTCGACAGGAAGATACTGGAGAAGATACTTGAAGGAGTGGAGATAACAGCTGAGATGGACATGAAGTTCACCAGCTGGGATGCGAGGAGAAGGTTCTACGGAGGAACAGGGTCAGGCAGCTCCCCAGCAGTGGAGGAACACACCTTCCTACTGGAGGCCACCTTCACAGGGGAACCAACAGGCATAGGTAACCCCCCGAACTATAAGCTGTACGCCTACTTCCCAGCCACTGTCCTAAGAGAGCATGAGACATCAGTCAGCAGAAGGGAAAGGCTAACCCAGAGGGTTACTCTCCAGATGCTTTACCACTCAGGGAACAAGCTGGAGCTAACAAATGCCAGGTCAACAGAGTACTAGGAGAGGAGGAACCATGTCCCTGGTTAAACGGTACAGGGAGAGCAGAACAAGGCAGGTTGAGCTACCCTCAGTGCTCTCAGACGGAACACACCCAGTGTTCACCATACGTAAGATACCTAGGGACAGCGTGCTGAAGATAGCTGAGATACTTGGGTTAACAGGCATGGAGAACCCTGAAGTGATGGAGGGTGCTCTGAAGACGCAGCTAAGCAGCCCAGAGTACAGGAAGAGGATGGTTGAGCTAATGAACGAGATCCTGATAGACTGCGTGGTTGAACCTAAGCTGGGCAGGGAGGCAGGCGAGGATACCCTAAGCGTATCTGAGCTTGACTTCGCAGACCAGATAAAGCTGTTCAGGGAGATACTTAGCTTCAGCGGAGTAAGCTTGGAGGCGGAGGAAAGGAGAAATTTATAGCTAGGAGCCCAATAGGCATGCTGGCCGGACTAGTAGCTGTACAGGTGGGGAAGAGGCCAGTTGACCTGTTGGGCTCACAGGGCTCACCTCTCGAGGACCTGCTGCTGGACGCAGCTATACTGTCAACCGTAAGGGCCCTGGAGGGGGCGGAAGCCGAGAGCTTAGAGGGGGAGATAAGGAGGAAGAGATTAAGATGGTCCATGATGCAGTACGTGAGGTGAAGGAGACATGGCTGAGGAAGAGAACGTTATCAACCTAGTGTTCCAGTTCCAGGCCCGATACATGGATGTAGTTAGGAACGTGATGGATCAGCTTAGGAGCTTAACTGTTGAGTTTGAAAGGGCCAGGGAAGCAGTGCTGTCATCCAGGATGAGCGATGAGCAGAAGGCTGAAGCATTAAAGAACCTAACCGCAGGGTACCTTGAAGCCCAGAGGCAGGTGGCCTCCCTAGCTAGGAGCTTCACGGGCCAGCAGGAACAGGTAAGGAAGGCGGGGAGGGAAGCTGAAGGGCTGGGTAGAAGATTCAGCAGGCTGGGCCTCAGGCTAAACTGGTTCGCATACAGGCTAGTGATGGTAGGCAGAATCATCATGAGCTGGCTAATGAGGCCCATAAGGGAAGTAATGGGCCTACTGAGCAGCTGGGAGAGAACACTTGAGGAAGGAGCCTACGCCCTAGGGTTACTCTCACACTACGAGATGGTAACAGGGGAGGAAGCTAAGCACCTAAGAGAGACACTTACCCAGCTGCCAGAGGCAGGGCTAAAGTTCCAGGCAGCAATGAACTACCTTAAGCTAGCTCTCCTAGACGTAGCCCTAGCTGTTGCCCCCAGGCTGACAGAGGCAATCATGAACCTAGCTAAAGCTATCAGGGAGCACCCTGAGCTGATCCAGGCACTAGTAGACGGCTTCATCAACCTAGTAAATTGGGGAGCTAAGCTCCTGGAAACCCTAGCTCCATACGCTCCAGTATTAGCTCCCTTAGCCAGCATCCTGGTTCCTCTGGCAGCAGGCTTCATAGCTGTGGGAACAGCCCTCTACTTCGTCTCAACAGCAATAGTAGGCTTCATACTTGCTGCTGAAGGGATGAAGCTAGCTATAGCAGGCATCTCAGCTTCACTCTCATTCCTAGCAGCCAACCCCATAGTCCTAGTTATAGCTGCCATAGCGGCGCTAGCAGCTCTCCTCATATGGGCCTACCAGACATGTGAACCCTTCAGGAACGCAGTTAACCAGCTAGCTGAAGGGTTAAAGTGGTTATGGAACATCATAATCAACAACCCCTTCCTATCAGCTCTATTCGGGCCCATAACCTCAATAGTTTACCTGATAACACACTGGGAGGAAGTCACAAGGGCCCTGGGTGAAACATGGGAGTCATTCTGCAGCGGAGTGAAATGGTTCTGGGACACATACATTCAACCGGTCATCGAAGGGTTAAAGACCTTCATTAAGCCCTTTGAGAGCTTAGGAGGCCTCCTTAAGCCTGTGACAGATGCATTCGGGGGACTGGGGGAAACCCTCAGGAACCTATGCTTCAAGCATGTAGCACCCTACGTTGAGCAGTTCAGCAGGGACCTCAACGAGGCCTACGATAGCACAGCTAAGCTGTCAAGCTCACTAAGAGGATTAAGAGTTGGGCTGGGAGCTACCACGCCAGGAGGGCCAGGGCCAGGAGCACAGTACGTAACCGTTTACTCCAGCATCTCGATAGGAACAGTATCCTCAGAGGTGGACCTAGCATCCCTCAGGGAGAACGTGAACAGGGGAATAGCTGATGCATTAAGGAGGAGACTGTAATGTTCAAGATAGACACCATAACGTTACCCCTAGACCCCTCAAACATCACATTAAGCAACCCCACAGTGACAAAGACAGCTACGATGCCAGGGAACAAGCCCCTGGTGATAAGCCTGGGACTAGAGGTTAAAACCCTAACTGTGGAGGGGTACCTGTACCAGGCGGGTAAAACAAAAGCTGACCTTAAAACCCTCTACATTGACCCCCTCCTAGCTAAGCTGCATAGGGAAGTAACCGTAGACGCAAGCGATGACCTCTACGATGGAACCTACGTGTTTAAGGAGTTCGAGATCACCCTGATACCGGGAGCAACGGTGGTTTACAAGTACAGGATGGTGTTCATCCAGGGATCATCCCACCTTGTCCTGTAGGGAGGAGACACAGATGGGCTGGAGCATAGAGTGGCTTTCAGGAGCAACATGGGTTCAGAAGGCAGATGCCATAGTGGACTACATAATGCAGGAGCTAGATGGACATGAGGAAGCAGCCTTCACCCTACCTAACAGCTCAGGTAACAGGAGCTTCGTATCCTCAGATAAACGTGTAAGATTCAAGTTCAATGATAACGTCATCTACACAGGGGTAATGCAGGCAGCAGGGTACTCCCGTGACCTCATCAAGGCCACATGCTACAATGAAGCGTACTCCAGGATGAGCAGGAGAATCATCACAGGAGACTACGTTTCAGCCTCAGCCTCCCAAATACTGTCAGACATATGCTCAGCTGCAGGAGTATCCCTCGGCTCAGCTCCTGAAGAAACTAAGAGTGTAAGGTTCAGCAATGCAGTTTGCTTAGACGCAGGCAAATGGTTAGCTGACGCATGCACAGCCAACTACTGGGGAGACTACGATGCAGGAGGAAACCCCAGGTTCAACGTTGGAAGCTTAGGCACCACCATACCAGGAACACAGGTCCCCATCAGCTACCCTGAGAGGGCAATAGACAGGGCCAAAACAGTTGACAGGGTAATAGTGATATGGAAAGATGACGCTGGAGTAGAACACTCAGTCTCCTACCCCTCCTCAGGGGAGAAGGTAGCTGTAGTAAGAGACATGAAGGTAAAGGACAATGACACGGCCCTGGCAATAGCCCAGAAAAGATACAGCGAGCTAAGCAAGGAGTCAAGCGGGGTTAAGCTAACCTTCAGGATAGATGAAGCTGCAGGGTGGAAGCCGGGAGACACCATAAGCCTAAACAGCCCAGACATAGGACTAGTGGGAAACTACAGGATCTTCAGGATAAGGAAGGAAACATCAACAGCTGACGTTGAAGTGGACAGGCCCCAGTTAACCCTAGAAAGGTTCATGGAGGACACCAGGAGATACGAGGACTACGGCATATACGTCCTTGTTTCAGGAGTAAACCTAGATAACCCTCCGGGGCCACCCTCAGCCCCCACAGGGCTAACAGCTACCCCCAGGCCCCTAGCCATAGAGCTGAAATGGAATGCAAACACGGAAGCAGACCTAGACAGGTACATCGTGTACAGAAGCCTATCCCCCAGCGCCACCGCAGCCTTCTGCGAGGCAGACACCAACTACCTGCTTGACAGGAACGTAGCTTACGGAACAACCTACTACTACAGGCTGAAGGCCAAGGACAGGGTGGGAAACGTAAGCGACTTCTCCAGCGAGGTAAGCGCCTCACCCCTCCAGCTTTCAACAGGAGACATAGCTGACTGGGCAGTAACATGGCAAAAGATCTCAGCTATGAGCATAACAGTAGACCACATTCAGCCATTCGCAGTGAACGTAGAGAAGATATCCGCATTCTCCATAACCGTAGACAAGATCCAGCCTAATGCGGTGAACGTAGAGAAGATCTCAGCTTTCTCCATCACAGTGGAGAAAATAGCTGATAACGCAGTAACCTCAACTAAGATAAGCGATAACGCAATAACAACACCCAAGATATCAGCCAACTCAATAACAGCAGCTAAGATAGCGGCTAACGCAGTAACGTCAGTGGCCATATCGGCAATGTCAATCACATCTGACAAGATAGCTGCCAATGCGGTGACAGCAGCAGCCATCTCAGCTGGAAGCATAACCTCAGATAAGATAGTTGCAAACGCAATTACAACAGACAAGATCTCAGCTAACGCCATCACAGCACCAAAGATAGCGGCCAACGCAGTGACAACAGCGGCCATATCAGCCCTAGCTGTAACGGCAGATAAGCTAGCTGCAAACTCGGTTACGGCAGCAGCAATATCGGCCGGAAGCATCTCCTCAGACAAGATCCTAGCCAACGCAATAACCACAGACAAAATATCAGCTAACGCAATAACAGCAGCCAAGATAGCTGCGAACGCAGTGACCACAGCCGCAATCTCAGCGCTAGCTGTAACAGCAGATAAGCTAGCAGCTAACTCCGTCACTACACCGGCAATCTCCGCAGGCACAATAACAGCTGAGAAAATAGTTACAGGGGCAGTGACAACGCCTAAGCTGAACGTTAGCCAAATATTCATAGATAACCTGTCCTTCACAGACAACTCTCCCTCTTCAGGATACGTGACATGGTCAGCATGCACGGTCTACTACCAGGGAACAGCTTACAGCATCAGTAGCGGATACACCAGCTTAAGATACATCTACTGGACTGTGGGGAATAGCTTCTTCTCAGCCTCCTCAGGGAAACCCCCGGTAAGCGACACCGTCTTCCTCATAGCAATCAACCACGGAGGATACCACAGGACAGTGTGGAATGCAACATTCATACATGGAGGAGCCATCCACACAGGAACCATAACAGCAGACGAGATATCAGCTAACGCAGTTACCGCAGAGAAAATATCAGCAGGGTCAATAACAGTGGATAAGATCTCAGCTGGTTCAGT
>CALIKV010000002.1 GCA_938017505.1 uncultured Sulfolobales archaeon
AAATCCCTCAGCAAACCCCGTCCTCTCAACAACCCCACACCAAATCGAAATAGTGTAAGACGCTATTATGATTTTAGTTCAGGCCTCTGAAAAGAACGCCGGGTGATGAGCTCGGAACGCACAGCGACCTTAACGCAGAAATGTCAGCGGGTTAAGGGATTATTTGAGCTACGGTAAATAGTTATAGGGTTGACGAGGCGATGACATCACTTAAGGTCGTGATTGCTGAGGCCTCGCTTGAGTTAGTTCCACGCGAGATATGTAATCACCCTGCAGTAATTAAGAACGCTAGGTTCAGAGGTAGGAAGCCTACGGAGGTCCTGCTAGATAAATCGCTGCACTATCACGCCATGCGGAGCCTCCCTGACTCTTGGAAGAGGGGGAGGCCTGACATAGTTCACGTGATTCTGCTTGAGTCGTTGTCGTCTCCTCTCAGTATGGAGGGTAAGCTTCAGGTGTTTATTCACACGTACGGGGACTACGTCATCGAGGTTAGTCCCGAGACCCATGTGCCGAGGAACTACAACAGGTTCGTCGGGTTGATGGAGCAACTCTTTAAGGAGGGCTCCGTGCCGCCTAAATCTGAGAAGCCGCTTCTAAGGATGCACCCCTCATCGATAACGGGCCTCCTCAAGAAGCTAGGGGTTCCAGGAGCTATACTGCTGAACGAAAATGGACCCCTCACTAGCCCGAGAGACGTATGTAGGGAGGCGCTGGACAAGGGACTGCCGCTAATCATCGGGGGCTTCCCGCATGGAAGGTTCTCTGACGAGGTGATCGCCAATGCAGTAGCTACCTACTCCATATACTACAGGCCTCTTGACGCGTGGGTGGTTACGTCCATAATGATTCACGCCTGCGAGGAAGCTCTGAAGGTGCTTCTTTAGTGGTGCCGCCGCGGGGATTTGAACCCCGGACACCCCGGTTTCTGGGGGACTTCAGCCGGGTGCTCTCCCGGGCTGAGCTACGGCGGCCCGAGTAATTAAATACCTCCGGGCTTATTAAATTTTCGGCGCTCCAGTAATGCGGCATGACTCGCTAAACGCGTAGGTCTACAGGTCTAGTACAGTGCTGACGTGCCAGCACCTGCCATCTTTAAAAATCTTCATCAAGGAGTATGTGACTGCCTTGACCTCGTTCTTGAGTTCATGTCTCTCTGGATCCACCTTCTCGCCGCATACCTCGCCTAAGAACCTGAGCGGTCTACCAAGGTCTGGTTCATCCTTTACCTCCCTCTCAAAGCTCACGGTGAAGTGAGAGAAGACCAGTTTTTCAACGTTCTGTATTATCAGCAGATCCTCGAGCCACCTGTAGAGGGCGTTGTAGGCGTCTATGCCTTCGTCAACCACTAATCTCCGGACCCTACACTCAACCTTAGAGGCGTTCAGCATAACCTCGAAGAGGGCCCTACCCGCGTTGGCGAAGGCCTCCTCAAGGGTCTTTCCAAACGCCTCGAAGTACGCGTCCGCCGTATGTTCGAGGAACTTATAGCCCTCGCAACTCATATACATACCTACCTATGATTTAGACGTAAAGAGGTTTAAAACAGAACCAAGCCATCGCGAGTCCGAGATCCTAGTTAACTAGAGTCAACCATCGAGAACGCCTTAATGGTGCGGCGGCCGGGATTCGAACCCGGGATCTCCGGCGTGCCTCGGCTGCCTTGGAAGGCCGGCGTCCTGATCCAGGCTAGACTACCGCCGCCCCGATACTAAACTTAAGCGTCCTTAATTTAAACTTTTGCTTCAGTAGAGCCTCTCTACGACTGGCGGTATGCACTTACTTAATATCCTACGTCCTCTAACTATCTTTAGGTTGACGCATTCAGACTCTAAGCTCTCCTCTACAGCGGCCCGGAGGTCACTTACCTTCCGAAGAGGTTTACCGTTCGCCTCAACTATTATGTCGCCTACTGCCAGGTCGTGTTTCTCAGCCGGCGAACCAGGTACTACGTTAATCACTACAACGCCTTCGCTGATCGGCAGGTCGTAGAGCTTGATCGCCTCCTCCGTTAGCGGCGACACGTAAACGCCTAGCCAGGCCCTAATAACGGCGCCGTACTCCTTGATCATCTGGACGAACCTCTTAACTGTGTTTATCGGTATGGCGAAGCCTATGCCCTGGGCGTATGGTATTATTGCCGTAGCAACTCCAACTGCCTCCCCGTCGACGTTCACTAAGGGCCCTCCGCTGTTCCCCGGATTTATCGCCGCGTCCGTCTGTATGAGATCCTCGAGCACTATGTTCTCCCCTGATATTGTTCTCCCCAGAGCGCTTACAACGCCCATAGTGACTGAGGGTCCTGGCAGACCTAGGGGGGATCCGATGGCGAACACTAGATCACCTACCTTGAGCCTATCTGAGTCGCCTAACGGCAGTGTCTCGACATCGCTCACGCCAACTCTGAGCAAGGCCAGATCCCTGTACGGGTCAGCCACCAGAACCCTGGCTCTCTCCCTCCCATGCTTCGGCACGAGCGCCACGACCTCTGAGGCGCTCATGACGACGTGGGCGTTAGTAACCATTAAGCCTGGCTCTATGAAGAACCCTGACCCAGCACCCCTGACCTCCCTATACCTGAAGAAGAGATCCATGCTTGGGACTAACGTGAAGACAGTTGCCACGCCTCCTGAGACCCTACTTATGAGCTCCGAGACCCTGGAGCTGAAATCCCTTAACTCCAACGTATCACCATGTCAATATTGCAGTACGCCTCAAATAAATGTTGGTGAACGATAAAGCTTAATAAAACCAAACACCTAATTTGATGGGAGGGGAGGACTGTATGGTGAACGTGATGGAGGTGCCTGCTGATATGTTCATTGAGGAGCTAGCTAAATATCTAGAGGAGAACGTGAGGACCCTCAGACCTCCTGCGTGGTCTTCCTTCGTTAAGACAGGGTCTAATAGGGAGAGGATTCCTGAGGCCCGTAATTGGTGGTATGTTAGGGCGGCAAGCATATTGAGGAAGCTCTACATTGACGGGCGACCGGTAGGGATAGGTTCCTTCAGGCGCATCTACGGCGGGCCGAAAGGAGGAAGCTCAACACCATCACACTTCAGGAGGAGTGGGGGCTCCGTGACCAGGCACATACTACATCAACTCGAGACCGCGGGCCTGGTGATGAAGGTTGAGAAGAGAGGGAGGGTCTTAACACCTAAGGGACGCTCACTACTAGACAGCATATCAAACAAGGTATTCAACAGATTAACAGAGGCTAGGCCTGAGATGAAGAAATATGGGTGAGGACAGCGTGGGTGAGGAATACTACGACGCTGAGTTAGAGGAGCTTAAGAGGAGACAGATGGAGGCTTTAATGCGTAGGCAGGAGGAAGCCAGGAGGAGGGAGGAGGAAGCCGCTCGAGAGGCTCAGAGGCAAGAGATACTGCGGAGAGCTATGACCCCTGACGCAAGGGCTAGACTAGCTAACGTTAAGTTGGTTAAGCCTGATCTAGCCAGGGCTGTCGAGGACTACATAATAAACCTGACTCTCTCAGGACAGCTGAGGGAGCCTGTAGATGACGACACCTTGAAAGAGATTTTATACACTATAGACGCTAGAACGAGACGTGACTACAAGATCGTGTTCAAGGAGAAGAGGTGATTCGTGTGGCTCGAGCTAAACACCTTGCCAGGAAACTACGCTTAGCTAGTGCAGGGAATAGGAATCAGGCGTTGCCCATATGGGTGGTGGTCAGGACGTTGAGGAAGGTCCCCTGGAGGCCGAGGCTGAGGCATTGGAGGAGAAGTAAGTTGAAGAACGTCTGAGGTGGTTGTCTTGGTAGAAGGGGTAATATACGTCGTGAACCTCAACAGACTTAAGCGGACCGGACTGGCTAGGAGGAACGTTAGGGCGGTGGAGTACGTGCGGGAATTCGTGAGGAAGCACACCAAAGCTGAGAGAGTTGTAATCGACGCGTCGATAAACGAGTTCCTCCTAGCCAGGAGCGTGGACAACCTCCCTGCTCGGATAGCCGTAAGCGTCGTTAAACTTGATGAGGAGGGCAGGAACGTTAAAGCCTCCCTAGCCGTTCAAGTCGCTGAGCAGGCCCGTCGAGAGGAGAGTGGGTAGGGCTCGCGTTTGTTTGAGGTATACGTATGACGCTTGAGAAGCTCAGGATATTCGGTAACCCGAACATAGGGGTTTACGTGTTCACGAATAACAAGGTAACACTAGTTCCTGAGGGCGTTCAGGAGGAGGCGAAGAGGCTACTGAGGGACGTCCTAGGCACAGACGTAGTCGAGACTAGGGTGGCTGACTCACCGTTAATAGGGGTTCTTACAGCAGGCAACGACAAGATGGTTCTCTTACCTAAGATAGCAAGGTACGAGGAGCTCGACAGACTTAAAGAGGCGGGGGTACCGGTCAGGGTCGTCCAGATGTCATTCACCGCACTGGGTAACGTGATCCTGACCAACAATAGGTTCGCTTTACTCCATCCTGAGATAAGTGATGTAGAGACTGAGCTCGTGAGGAGCGAGCTGGGGGTTCTTTCTGTGAGGAGGGGGGCTATCGCTAAAGTACTGACCGTAGGGTCTGTCGGGGTCCTCAATGATTACAGCGGCGTCTTCCATCCGGACGTCAGCGACGACGAGCTGAAGACCCTTGAGGGCTTCTTCAACGTCAGGGTCGGGACCGCCACTGTTAACTTCGGCGTAGGCTTCGTTAAGGTGGGGTTGGTCATGAACAACAACGGAGCTGTTGTAGGCGAGTTAACCACGGGTCCTGAGATAATGAGGATTACAAACATCCTTAACTTCCAGAGGCGTTAGAGTGCTGACCCTCCTCATCGCTCCACTATTTTTAAGCTTTTACCTCCATTAATGAGTGGTGTGAGCGATGAATGATCGGGTGAGGACCTTCAGGGTGCAGGGCATTGCTCTATTCAGCCCTGACAGGACTAGGTTCTGGCAGAGGTTCTCGATCGAGGTAAGGGCTGTTGACAGGGAGGACGCTCTTGAGAAGGTTTATTCGTTGATGGGTAGTAGGCATAAACTCAGGCGAGAGCACCTGAAGATACTTGAGGTCGTCGAGATAAGGCCTGAGGAGGCTAGGAGTAGACACGTGAGGGAGTTAGCCAGGCTCGAGGGTTGGTGAGGTTGAGTTCTAGTTCTAAGAGAGGTACCGAGGAGAGGCAGGTAGTGAGTTTCGAGGCGCTTCTCGCTCAGCTGGCTGAGTTAAGGAAGTATATCGAGGCGCTGCAGAATCAGTTAAACCAGATTCAGGAGGAGTTGAATGAAATAAAGTCCAGCATGAACGCGCTGGCTGAGTTTAGGGGTCTTAAAGTGGAGGAGTTCTTAGCGCCCGCCGACAGGAGGGGTTACGTCTTAATTAGAGCAAGCCCTCAGCATGTGGATAGGATCATCACGCACATAGGTCTGGAGTACTACGCTGAGCTGACGTTCGACAAGGCCATCGAGGTCCTGTCAAGTAGGGAAAGAGAGTACAGGGGTATTGCCGATGAGCTTCAGAAGGAATTAGTCAGGGCAGTGACTCACTACGAGAGACTTGAGGGCATTGTTAACTCTGTTTTAGCTCAAGCCAGACAGGCGAGAACCCAGCAACCTAAGACGACTAGTTCGTAGTGAAGAGTGGTTGGTGTGTTCGGCAGGATTAGGGAGGTCCTCTCAAGCTTCGTCGGGGGTTTAGGGGAGGTAATCAGCAAGAGAGAGTTAAGTGAGAAGGAACTCAACGCCGTTCTCGACGAGCTTCAGTGGTCCCTACTGGAGAGCGACGTGGCTCTGGAGGCGGTTGAGGCACTGCGCGTCAGGATCGCAAGTAAGTTGGTTAACGCGAAGATACCTCGCTTAAGCGACTCCAGGGAGTTCGTGTTGACGGTGGTTAGGGATTCCTTGAGGGAGCTACTTAATAATAGCGTCTTCGGCAAGGACTTAAGCGAGATCGTTAGAGACTCACCCAGACCGTATGTGGTGGTCTTCCTAGGGGTTAACGGCGTTGGGAAGACCACTACGATAGCTAAGACCGCGTACAAGCTCGTTAGAGACGGTCTGAAGCCTCTCATTGCGGCTGCGGATACGTTCAGGGCGGGTGCTTTAGAGCAGCTCGACATTCACGCTAGCAGGGTTGGGGTCCCCATAATTAAAGGGAAGTATGGAGCCGACCCAGCGGCAGTGGCTAAGGACGGGGTCATACACGCGTTTAAGAACAAGTACGATGCAGTCTTGATAGATACCGCTGGGCGTATGCACACAGACAGGGATCTAATGGAGGAACTCAGGAAAGTTGTTAGGGTAGTTAAGCCTAACCTGAAGATCTTGGTCCTTGATGCTCTGGTAGGTAACGACGCGATCTCCCAGGCAAGGTGGTTTGACGAGGCCGTTGGGGTTGACGCGGTGATACTAACTAAGGTTGACGCCGACGTTAAGGGCGGGTCGGCTTTAAGCGTTATACTGACCTTAGGGAAGAAGATCATGTACGTTGGCGTTGGTCAGAGCTACGACGACATGCAGGCCTTCAGACCAGAGCTAATACTTAATAATCTCTTTAGCACTAACACTTAGAGCGTGAGGCCATGAAGCTAGAGGAGTTAGTGACTATGTGGCGGAAGATCATAACAATCTCGGAGAAGCCTGAGAGCGATGAGTATAGGACTCTTCTCAAGGTCACTTTAGGGGGTTTATTGCTAGTAGGAGTCGTCGGTTTCATCATTCACTTAATACTTTCCTACGTTCAGGGGTTCTTCTAGAGGTGTTTCGATTTGAGCGATGGTGAAGAGGGTGATACGAGGGAGGACAAACACCTCAAGTACGTGATCCTCAGGACCACCGCTGGGCAGGAGCTCAACGTCGCTTTAATGCTTGAGTCGCTTGTGAAGAGCTCCGGTACTAAAGGTGTCTACTCAATAATAATCCCCCCCAAGGTTAAGGGCTACATAATAATAGAGACTGAAGGACATCACATAGTTCATAAGGTAGCTAAGGACATAAAACATGTGAAGGGCCAGGCCATGGGCTCACTGACTAGGGATGAGGTTGAGAAGCTGATCAAGGTCGTCTCCCCTCTTGAGGAGCTACACCCAGGGGATGTGGTGGAGGTTATTTCAGGCCCGTTTAAAGGCTTAAAGGCACAGGTCGTGAATGTTAACTTGAATAGGAGGACCGTCACCTTAAACATATTGGAGGCCTCCTTCAAGATGGAGGTAACTCTACCTGCGGATGATGTCAAGCCTGCTAAGAAGTGATGTGGTATGGTGTGGCGTACTGTAAGGTTGAAGGTGAAGGGGGGTTCAGCAACCCTACAGCCCCCCGTAGGGCCTACTATAGCTCAGTTAGGGCTGAACGCTGAGGAGGTAGTCAGTAAGGTGAATGAGATGACCGAACACCTCAGAGACCTGGAGGTCACCCTACTCATACACGTTGATACGGACACGAAGAACTACCGCGTGGAGGTTAAATCACCTTCAGTGACTTCACTCCTGCTGAGAGCCGCTAACGCGTCTGAGCCCTCCGGCGATCCAGCCCATAAGAAGGTCGGCAACCTAACGATTGAGGACGTCATCAAGGTAGCGTTGATGAAGAGGGATGAGCTGAACTGCAAGAGCTTGAAAGCAGCTGTGAAGACCGTTATATCCACTGCATCAACAATAGGTTTAAGCGTTGATAGGAAGGAGGGGAAGGAGGTCCTCAACCAGGTTGATAAAGGCACTTACGACTCGTTGCTGCTTAAATATGAGGAAGAGTGGAGGAAGGGTGGGTGAGGCGCTGTGTCTCTGAGCGAGGAGGCATTGACTAGAGCAATTAGAACAGCTCTGGAGTTAGGGAGAGGTCGTAAGCTCAAGCAGTCGGTGGAGCTGGTCATCGTTTTCAAAGGTGCCGACCCTAAGAGTCCTGAGGTCAAGTTCAGGGATTTCGTCTACCTGCCCAGGGGATTAGGCAGGGAGACGAGAGTGCTTGTAGTGGCTTCGGGCAACCTTCAACTACAGGCCAAGGAGTTAGGCGTAGACGTGTTGGCACCTGACGAGCTGAAGACCCTCTCTAAGAGGGATGTGAGGAAGATATGTAGGAAGTACGACGTTTTCCTGGTTCAGCCTGACTTAATGACTCAGGTCGGCAGGACTCTGGGGCCCGCTCTAGGCCCTCGAGGCAAGTTCCCGATACCCGTCCCTACATCAGCTAATCTGAAGGCCCTGATCTCGAGATACGCTAGCTCAACGAGGGTTAGGAACAAGGAGCAGGCCTGGGTTGGTTGTAAAGTGGGCAGTGAGGACATGCCTCCAGAACATTTAGTGGAGAACTCTATGGCGGTGATTAACTTCATTAAGACTAAGTACACGAAACCCCTGGAGACCACAGCCAAGATATACTTTAAGACAACGATGGGCCCTGCTGTGGAGGTGGAGACGTGATGAAGGGCTCTACCAAGAGCAGGTTGTTTAAGCTAATGGCCGCTCTGGAGGAGGGGAGGACTGGGAGGAAAGCCGTTAGGAAATCGATAAAGGAGAAGGAGGCGTTGATATCCGAGATTAAGAGCCTGGCGACGAAATACAACGTAATAGGTTTGATTGGTTTAGAGGGGGTTCCGTCAAGAGAGTTCAGTGAGATAAAGAAGACGCTGAGGAAGTACGGCGAGGTCAGAATGTTTAGGGAGACCTTAGTTAAGAAGGCGTTGGAGGAGCTCAGGTTGCCGGGAGCAGAGGAATTCGTTAGGTGCTTGACGGGCTCCAACTTATTGATATTCACAAACCTTAACGCATTCATGCTCGCTAATGTGGTGGAGAGGGTTGTCATCCTTAGGTACGTGAAGCCTGGGGAGAAGGCGCCCTCCGACATTTACGTCCCTGAAGGACCGACAGGAATACCGCCAGGCCCTATGATGTCCGTGTTCGGCAAGCTCAAGTTAAGAACAATGGTTAAAGAGGGCATCATATGGGTGGCTAAGGAGTCTAAGGTCGCATCAGTCGGCGACGTGGTGAGTCCTGAGCTGGCGTCCTTACTCAGGAGGCTTGAGATTAAGGCTTGTCCAGTTAGACTCGCCCTAAAGGCAGTGCTAGATAATGGTGTCCTCATACCTAAGGAGAGACTGAAGTTGGATCTCGAGGGCTTTAGGAACGAGCTCTTGTCAGCCATCCACACAGGCAGAACACTCGCCGTAGGGGCTCTACTGCCCTTACCTGAAGTGTTGCCTGAGATACTAAGCAGCGCCTACCTGAGAGCCACGTTGCTGGCTAGTGAGGCGGGCTACCTAACCCGTGAGACGGCATCCATAGTGCTGAGGAGCGCGGTGTGCAAGGCTCAAACACTGGCTAACCTGCTAATGCAGAAACAGCCCGGGCTTGATCTCCCGGTAGTCGTTCAAGCCGTAACGCAGGAAGTCGTTCAAAGGCCTCAGGAACCACGAGAGATGAAGGAAGCCCCTGAGGCTGAGGAGGAAGAGAGGAAGGAAGTGAGTGAGGAGGAGATAGCTGAGGGTATCTCATCCCTCTTCGGCTAAGCCCACGTTTCAGGATCAAGGACTTAGCTCACGGTAAGCATCTTCACGTATTTTATACCTGTTGCTTGATATTTCCTAGCGGGGTGATTTGGTTGACGGTCGGTGGCTCAGAGATCTACAGGGTCAGGATGTTTGAGAGGGAGGGGTATGAGAGACTTAAGTGCAAGGGCTGCGGGGCTTACTTCTGGTCTAGGGTTTATAGGGATGACTGCAATGACGCCCCCTGCTCCGACTACACGTTCTTCAACCTGAAGCTGGGTTCCAAGCCCCTCACAGTGAAGGAGGTTAGGGACAGGTTCCTTGATTTCTTTAGGAAACGCGGGCACGAGGTCATCGAGCCTTACCCGGTAGTAGCTAGGTGGAGGGACGACCTCTACCTGACTATAGCTTCTATAGTGGTGTTCCAGCCGCACGTCACGTCACGTATTGTCCCTCCTCCAGCTAATCCTCTCGTCATAGCCCAGCCCTGCATAAGACTTGAGGACATCGACAGCGTGGGATACACGTTCGGGAGGCATCTCACGAACTTCATCATGGGCGGTCATCATGCGTTTAACTACCCTGAGAAGTTCGTTTACTTCACGCACGAGACCGCGGAGTACGCTAAGGAGTTCTTCAACAGGGAGTTAGGCGTGCCCGAGGATGAGTTGGTCTTCAAGGAATCCTGGTGGGAGGGCGGAGGTAACGCAGGACCCTGTTTCGAGGTGGCTGTCGGGGGGTTGGAGGTGGCCACCCTCGTCTTCATGATGTACGATTCACTGCCTGACGGTAGTTATAGAGAGATGCCGTTGAAGATAGTGGATACGGGGTATGGGATTGAGAGGATTGCGTGGCTGACTCAGAAGTCGCCTACGGCCTTCCACGCCATCTACGGGGATTTGGTTGGTGAATACCATAAGATCCTCGGCGTAGAGGAACCTTCCGAGCATGTCTTAAGGACTTGCGTTAAGTACGTCGGTAGGCTCAACCCTAGGGATAAGGAGCTCTACTCGAGGCTTAAGGGCGAGGTCTCTAGGGAGCTCGGCATGGAAGTATCGGAGTTAGGCATTATCCTCGACAACGCGATAAAGGTTTACGCACTGCTTGATCATGTTAAGACAGCGTCCCTCCTTCTGGCTGATGGAGTGGTTCCGTCCAACAGCGGGGAGGGATACTTAGCTAGGTTGATCTTGAGAAGGGTCTTCAGAGTCCTGGCTTCTTTAGGCGTGGATCTAGGGCGCGCTCACACCCTCTTTGAGAAGCAGGTTAAGTTCTGGAGCGATCTATACCCCCAACTGAAGGGAAAGGAGGGCTACATGGAGGACGTCTTGAGGCACGAGGTAATTAGATATAGCGAGGCGCTGAGCAAGGCACCTGCCTTAGTCAAGAAGTACTTCAGGAGGGGCTCTCACGGGTTAAGCGAGGACGAGTTGATAGAGCTCTACGACAGCCACGGCCTGCCACCTGAGGTCGTCGCTGAGGTGGGTAGGGGGGTTGGTGTGGAGGTCGTGATACCTAGTGATTTCTATAAGAAACTGGCCGCCAGGCATTCAAGAGCTCCGGTTAGGAAGGAGTTGGGGGTTAAGGTCCCTGAAGACGTTGTGAACGCGGTGAGCGGGCTGTCACCTACCGAGCAGCTGTTCCACGTTAACCCTTACCTGAAGGAATTCGACTCGAGGGTTGTCAAGGTCGTGCGGGATTACGTGATTCTCGACCGTACTGCTTTCTACCCTGAGGGAGGGGGACAGGAGCCAGACACGGGCTACTTAATCATAGACGGCGTGAGGTATAGGGTGATTGACGTGCAGAAGGTAGGGGGTGTGATATACCACAAGGTTGAGGGTTCCGTCAGCGAATCGCTTGTCGGCAGGGAGGCTAAAGGCGTTATTGATTGGGCAAAGAGATACAAGGTTATGAGACATCACACCGCCACACATATAGTGTTAGGTGTGGCTCGCAAGGTTCTCGGTAGCCACGTATGGCAGGCCGGGGCTGAGAAGACCGGGGACAGGGCTAGGTTAGACATCACTCACTATAAATCGCTGACGAAGGATGAGGTTAGAGCTATAGAGGACATAGCTAATAAGATTATTTTGGAGGGCAGAGACATCAGGACTTACTTCCTACCTAAGTACGAGGCTGAGGGGAGATACGGCTTCGCCCTCTACGAGGGCGGTGTCGTTCTCGAGCCTGTGATCAGGGTTGTCGAGATCGAGGACCTTGACGCTGAGGCGTGCTTCGGAACCCACTTAAGGAACACTCGTGAGGCAGGTGCGGTGAAGATCGTGAAGACTGAAAGAATCGCCGACGGCGTCGTGAGGCTTGAGTACGTGGCTGGAACGCAGGTGAGTGAGTACGCTAGGGAGCTGGAGAGTAAGATCGAGGGCGCGGAGAAGCTTATCGGAGGGGATCTCACGCTGAGACTCCAAGGACTTGTCAAGGAGCTTCAAGACGCGAAGGCCACAGTTGCGCTCTACAGGAAGTCTTACGTTAAGGACCTCTCAGGCAGCATAGAGTCGTCGTCAAGGGTCATTGAGGGTCTTAGGGTCTCGGTAACCTACTTCGACTCGGTAGATAACGAGGTTTTGAGGGAGGTCCTACAGGAGCTCGTGAAGCGTCATAGCGATCTTATAGCGGTCGTCCTGACTCCTAGGGCTGAGGGGGGTCTAAACGTGGAGGTCTCCGAGGGATCTCACGCCTCTAAGAGATTGCCTGCTGACGAACTAATCAAGGAGTTAACCTCCTCGATGTCTGGGCGGGGTGGTGGACGTGATGACCATGCCTCAGGCTACGTAATGGTTGAGTCCCCTGACCTACTAACCAGTGAAGTGCTTAAGACTATTAGAAGCTTGTTAAGCAGGTAATACCGGGTTGATTAGTTCAATAAGGCTTGAGGTGGTTGAGGCAGCTAAAGACTACAAGTACCTGCTCAATAGAGGCTATGGACAAAAGATGGCGTTGGACACGGTGACCTCTAGGTATGGTTTAGCGTCTGTCGAGAGAACTCTCCTGCTTAGATGCGTGCACAGTGATTTAGATTCTGCGACCATAAGGAGGAAACACGTGAACGGCGTGACGAGTTCCCAGTTAGTTATAGACGGCTACAACGTCTTCCTCACAATCCACGCGGTTACGGAAGGCATGAACGTCTTCCTATGCGATGACGGGTTTGTAAGGGATTTACGGAAGTCATACAGGAAGGGAGTGACTCTAAACCACCTCGAGCTAGTGGTTGAGGTAGTGAATCACGCCCTAACCGAGTTAAGCCCCGCCTCCGTTAAGGTAGTGCTTGACAAGAACGTCAGTTACTCAGCACGACACGCAGATAGACTAAGATATCTGGTGAAGGGTGTCGTCGACGTAGTCCTGGCGGAGAAGGCCGATATCGAGTTGATAGGGGGTGGCGGTGTGATAGCCTCAAGCGATTATGTGGTAGTGAGTAGGGTGTCTAAGGTGTTTGATCTGGCCGGGTACATCGTGAAGACCTCCTACAAAGACAGGTTAGTGGATTTAGCCTCGCTCATCGAGACCTAAACACGTGCGTGTAAGTCTAAGGCTTAGAGGCTGACTATTCCCAGGACTAAGAGCTTAAGTGTTTTACCCTGAAGGCGAGACTCCGGATCTAGTTCATTAAACCGGCGCTATTTCGTCCTCGTCTATAAAACGCTCGTACCATTTTCAAACTCGTTTCTAGGTCACTACATCGTACCTTTCCTCAAGGTTATCTACAGCTACTAGTATGTCTATGTCGCCGGCTCCGGTGAATCTGTCCTCCATCACCGAGCCGAAGACGTATACGTCGGCTGTGGGCTTGAGTCTCAGAACAACCTCCTTAACCCTCCTCGCGACGTCTATCCAGTCCTCTAACTCCTGAGTATCAACCTTAACGTCAACCCCTCGAGGACGCTGCAGAAGCCGACTACAGTGTTTGTGCCTAGTGTCTCGTGTTTCCCTCGTTTTATTACGTTTTTCGTCATACAACCACCGTAAACAATACACAACCCAGGGAATACGGACGTCTACCACCCTAAAGCATCTGTCGAGAACAAAAACGTTAACGTCGTGTCCACCGCTCTATCCGTAAATACAAGCTTACGACCCAACATGATCATGATGATATAAAGAAAGCGTTCAAATATTTTGCTAAGCATTCACGTCGCGATTCTATGATTAGTGAGCTGTTAAACGTTAAAGCCCAGAAACAACATTTATAGGTGTAGAGCGTGTCATATATGGGGGCCCGTAGCTCAGCTAGGATAGAGCGCCGGCCTTCTAAGCCGGAGGTCCCGGGTTCAAATCCCGGCGGGCCCGCCAATTTTTAAGCGAATCCTCGTCTTTAATTGACGGGGTACGAAGGCTGGGTGTGCTCATCTGCTTGTTGGTGCGGACGTCAAGCGCCGGTTTGGTAATCCAGTGGCTAGATCTGTTGTGACCACTACCTTTATCCCAGGACTTTGGGTCTTTACTGCGATCTCAACGGGACAGCTCTTACGAAGAGCTTCGCAGATGGTTCGTGGAAGAGTATTAAAGGAATACCTGGTCAACTTGCTCGGCCACGATAGGGGAGGATGTAGAACATCTTCACAACGAGCTGACGACATTAGTCAACTCATGTACTGAAAGGACTGGGACTGAAAGAGCCACCAACTTAAAAGTTGCAGGAGCCTTTAATTTTTCCATTAACAGCACACGCTCCAGATCTTCACCTACCGAAATCTTAGCAAATTGCATCTTCTGAGTTATCAACAAGGCCTCTCGTCTCACATCTTGGGATAAAGATCGCAGAGCTAAGAAACGTATGGGTTCTGGGCCTCGTAGTCTTCGAGGTCCTCATCAATCCCCGTCAGGTCGACCCCTCCCCACCCCTTCACTAGCTGGAGTAAGTCCATCCACCTGAAGGGTGGGCTCGTGGAGGCTCTTTCGAGGCGTTAACCATCCCGCATTCGGGCACTAAGCCTTCCCACCGTGGGACCACTGACAACGGCACTTATGTAACTAGAAGATTAATTCACAGTAGATTGGAACCAATCATGAAGGGCAACGAAATGAAGAAACGTCTAGATTTAAAAAGCAGGAAGGAAAAAAGATAAAGAAGGGTTAACATGGGAAATGAGAGGGGGGTTGGGAAAGGCCCTCAATTCTTACGAACGCCTTCTGAGAGAATTGGACGCTCTCTCCAGCCGACCAACATGAGGACTACGAAAAGAACGCGATTATTGCTTATTTGCTTATGAGGAAAGCAGGGATCTTGCTACAAACTGGGAAAATAGAGTTAGGTGAGACGCTGATGAATCAGGCTTTAGAGCACGCTGAACAATCAAGGGATCCTTTGATTATTGCCCGCGCTAAACTTGGACTCGGCGTTTTCCATGGCTCCACGGGCAGGTTTAAAGAGGGAGAGAAACCACTGAAAGAAGCCCTATCATCCTTCAACCAGAGTACAGATTATGATTACAGACAAGGAGCAGGCTGGGCGCTTCTTAATCTCGGCGCATTATACGGAAAGCAAGAAAAACGGGCTTTGGCTAACGAAAAACTCGACGAAGCTATTGAATTGTTGAAGACCATCCAGAACTGGATAGGAGTTGCGACAGCTTTTGAATTGAAAGCCAGGTTTAATACTGTTAAAGGCGACCTTGCCTTAGCGAAAGGGAATATGTTGAACGCGGTTTTATTTTTCGAGGAGCAAGGAATGAAAGAAAAGGCCGATTCCTTGAGGAACCGCATTAAGCACTTAGTTAAATATGGACACCCCGAAATAAAAATTCCAGGGATTTAAGCTTTTCCCGCTGTACTGTTGTGTTCGTGATTAGTAACAAACCGCCGTACAGTATAGGCGGTTGGCAGGTCTGCAATCATCATTCCGAATGCTTACTTATACCTTAAACCCTGAAGTGCGTAATGCGGATTCTCGACGTCAGACACGATAACTATAATGAATCAGGTCTCTAGATCATCTAATTCACCGATCACGTACTTAAGCACTATGTGGGGAGGTGGCGTTTCAATGCCAGCCTCTTCTCTGAAGTACCTTATTATGTTGCTTATATCTCTTTCAAGGAATTCCATCGCGTTAGGGTGTGTGGCGTGGACTGCTTGACTAACGTCTATCAAGTAGTGCTTTTTATACCAAATCATCACGTTATACTCGCTCAGATCGGCGTGGACGAGTCTTGCCTTAACGTACGCTTTGCGTAGGTCCTCTACGATCATGTGAAACACGCTTACGTACTCGCTATGAGTCAACGTTGCCTCCTTCAAGAGCGGTGCCCTGACTCCATCACTGCCGATGAACTCCATGACGAGCACGTTCTCGAACTGAGTTATCGGTTTAGGGACCGAGACGCCAGCCTTACGTAGCTCCGCGTAATTGCTGAACTCCTTCCTAGCCCAAAGAACGACTAACTTCCTCGTTGACTTGGGAATGCTTCTGTCGAACCTGTGATCCCCGGCGATGTATTTAACCATGCCCTTCCTGAACTCGGTTGATGAAGTGAGGTATATCTTAACGGCTAGATCACAGTTCCCCTTACCCCTACCCCAGTACACTCTAGACTCCTTTCCAGCGCTAACTACGCCCATGAGCCTAGATATAACCCCTCTCCTCATTAGTTTGAGTATCGCCTGGACAGTCGCCCTGTCGAAGACCTCCTCAACGGTCTCGAAGAGGTCCTCATCCTTTACCCTGCGTTCTCTGTCCTTAGCTCTGTAAATAGCGTCTATCGCTGAGTCCTCCGACTTCATCGGGGATCACAATTCACCCGCGCTCTCGACGAGTGATGGATCTAGGAACCCGCCCTCAACCAGTTTCTTCCTATCATCTCTGCTGTACTTGTAAAGAACGTCACCCCTGCTCTCGTCGAACTCCCACTTACCCACTAAAACAACGTCTTTAACATTTATCCACACCTTATGCCTGAGCTTACCAGGTATCCTCAGCTTACGTTCCTTCCCATCCATGCACATGGCCTTCACGTAATTCCCTCCCATAGGTTCAGTGACCACGCATACAACAGTCCCCTCGTCGGGGCTGGGATATGGGGTCTCGGATATCTCTTCGGCTTTCTTCCTCCCCAACACATCACCTAATTTTGATGTACCTCACGTCCTTATAAGTTAGCGCTGAAACCCTATCCCCGGCTTTGAGAGGTCTCGCGGTCTCCCATTTAGCTGTGGTGCCGTCCTCACAAACCATCACAGCCTCCCTACCGAGCGCCTCAGTAACTAAGCACTCAGTGGTTACGTAGTCATCCCTGCTGAGCTGTCTGAATCCATCCTTAACTAGGGACTTAATGCTTAGGTTCAGGAGCTTGCCGTCGCTTAACCGTCTCACGGTAACCCTCTCCTCCTTCACGTTGAGGACCTCGAGGAGCACGCCTCTCGAGTCTATTAAGTCACCGGACGTGAAGACGGGGATTCTCAGGACTACGAAGAGCTTGCTGTGCCTCTTGCCCTTAACTAGCCCGTGTAGCTTCCACGACTCAGTTAGGTAACCGCCGAGCGAGTTCCGTAAATGCATAGCTGCCTGCCTAGCGACGGAAGCAATGCTGAACTTCACGTCAATCCCTTCTTGAAGTTCCTCGTAATCCGTTATGCTCCCGCTTATCTCCCTGTCGCTCGTCAGCGTCCGGACTACTTCATTAGTTAGTTCTCGTGAAGGACTTCCTGCAAAGCGTACTTGAAGCACTGCGTTGTAGTCCTTGACCTTGACGCCTAAGCATTTAGGACATAGCCTGTTAATGACCTCATACCGGATAACGACCCGTTGCTCCGCTGAACGCCCTTTAAAGCAGGACTTAACGAGCAGCTCAGCCTCGCCCTTATGAATACCTAGAACCTCTACGTCAATCTCCGTCAGGTTAGGGCTTACGACGGGTTTCTTAAGAGCTCTTAAGTAGTGTTGTAACGCGTCTCTCACACCACCTGAGAAATGGAGCCAAGTCCCTTTCAAATAGATCGACCCACAGGCGGGACACCTAGTTAAGGCGACTCTATCAGGTAGCCTTACTAAAGACCTCTCCTTAAGGAAGCACTCCAGGCATAGACCCTCAATCAGCGGGTTCTCAAGAGTCTCCGGCTTCCCGCATCTCAGACAGAATCTCCCTGAGAGACTCATAGCCTCACTACCTGCGCGTATGGAACCCCGCTAACCTTGAGAACCGCCTCAGGATGGATTAAGCCCTCGCCAATAGCTCTCTCGACGGACGCGGTACCGACGAAAACAACTACTGACGCGTTTCTAGCGTAGTGCATGGCTTCCTCCAGGGTCGCTGGGAAACCACCGAAGAACTCCTCGTTCACCACTAACGTTACATCCCCTTCCCGTAGGGTCTTACCAAGCAACTCCCTGTCACATACGACCACGACCTCCCTGAACTCCAGGGAGATCTCATCAGCCTTGTGCACCCTCACATACACAGGAGTCTCAGCCAGTAAACCCACCTCAGACGGGTTTGACAGGGGCCTCGGCACCACAAGCTAGGCACCTGATAACCCATAAATGCCCCTGCTTCCTGAGCTCCGTCTGGTAAGACCCGCAAGTCTTACATATCACGTAATTGTCAAGGAACCTCTTGAAGAGAGTGTTTATGGTCTGTGAAGAGACCTTTGAGTATATGGTGAAGACCCCTGAGTCATCTATCGTGCCCCTAGCCGCTAACTCCTTTAGGAGATACCTAGCGCAGACCCTAGGCTCCCTCATTATAACTTCACAGACTGTCTTGAAGTTCTTGATCTGCGTCTGAAGCCCCACGTGAGCGATCTCGAGCGGGGGTATGTCCAGGCTCACGACCTGACCTCTCCTCTCGGGCAACTTCTCATAGAGCTCCCTCAACAACTGCTCGTACGGCGGTAACCAGCCCACTCGCAACACCCTTTAATAGAGGGCATCAAGACTTTTAAGTTGAGCAGTTAATTCGTGTTGATGAGGGGTTAAGTTCCTAGGATGAAGGTCTACATAGAGACGTACGGGTGTGCGTTAAACAACGCCGACACTGCCTTGATGAAGCGAGTCTTAGTGAGTAGAGGGCATGAGATATCAAGTCACGTCAACGACGCGGACGCTATAGTCATCAACACGTGTACCGTGAGGCTAGATACGGAGCAGAGAATCGTTAAGAGGCTTAATCAACTCAAGACTCTGGTGGGTAGGAAGGTTAAATTGATTGTAGCTGGGTGTATGGCTGCTGCCCAACCCTACACGATATCAAAGGTAGTCCCGGAGGCTTCATTGATCTCGCCCCAGAACGTCATGAAGATCCACGAGGCAGTTGAGGCCCCTGGAAGGGTGATTCTATTGAGGGGGGAGAGAGATGTTACCCAACTGAGTCCCCTGATCGAGGGGCTTGCGGCTACAGTTCCTATAGCCGAGGGTTGCTTAGGTGACTGCGCGTTCTGCATAACTAAAATAGCTAGGCGGAGGCTGAAGTCGTACAGTCCCGACCTCATAGTGAGGGTGGTCGAGGAAGCGGTGAGCAACGGGGTTCTCGAGCTGGATCTCACAGCGCAGGACACCGCCTCGTACGGGGTTGATTTAAGTAACGTCAGGCTACATAACCTACTAGAAATGATCACCGAGAGAGTGAAGGGCGACTACATGATTAGGGTTGGTATGGCGAACCCGGACAGCTTAATGCCCATACTTGACGAGTTCATTGAAGTCGTGAAGCACCCCAACACCTTTAAGTACGTCCACATCCCCTTACAGTCCGGGAGTGACAAGGTCTTAAGGCTGATGAGGAGGAGATACACCTACGACCAATATAGGTCCATGGTCCTTGAGATCAGGAGGAAAATACCAGAGGTACAGGTAGCCACAGATATAATAGTAGGGCACCCGGGCGAAGACCAGGAGGACTTCGAACTAACCCTGAAGGCGCTAGAGGATCTAATGCCTGATAAAGTTCACGTAGCGCAGTACACGATAAGGCCCCGCACGGAGGCCGCCTCCATGGATCAGATTTCAGACTCTGTTAAGAAGTGCAGGAGCTTAGAGATAAACAAGCTTGTCGATAAGATAGGTACAGCTATAAACTCGACGTATGAAGGCTCGAAGGCCTGGGTCCTCGTCACAGGCAGGTCGTTCAGAGGCTCGCCAATAGGCAGGACTATCAACTACAAGCCAGTAGTGATTAGGGGTCTCGACGCTGTAGGGGTGAAGGGTTACGTTAGGATCAAAGAATACACGTTCTACGATCTCAGGGGCGATTGGTTAGGGGTTCGGACTTCGTAGGTCTTGGTGTCAGGTCGTCGTCTTCACCCTCAACACGCCCTTCGGAGTGCTGGCCTCCTCAAGCAAGTGGGGGTCTTATCAAGCCTCTAAGATCGGTGTTTCAGTAGGGTCGGGCAAGCCGTTAAACGCGTGCTGAAGTAGGATGTAGGGCTACCTGGGCTTACCTTCCCGCTCCTCCCTAATCCTCCGCTCGTAGTAGTTCTTCAATTCCTCGTCACTCACCCTATACTCGTCAGCGAGAACCCTTCTTGCCCCTCTGTTCTTCAGGAAGTAGTGGATTGAGTAACTACATATAGGGACTATCTTGAGGTTTCTTTCCTCGGCGTCCATGATCGCCGCCTCAACTAACTTAGCCCCGTACCCTTTTCCTCTGTGCTGTTCCGGCGTGAAAGTCTCCAGCAGGTAGAGTCTTCCCCCCTCCTCCTTGAACGAGAGCCATGCCTTAGACCCGTCGTTAAACTCAATCAGATAAACACGGCCCCTCCTCACTACCTGAACGTCAACCACGATGCAATCCCCTCAAGTATCTACGTTTTACGCCTTAATAATCACAGTGAAGAGAAGTTCTAGTCACTCCCTCGTCTTAGGGTTAAGTCCCATCGATACAGGCTCGTGTCTGACGTCATTACCTCACTTTATCCCCATGCATCTGGCTTGAGGGCTTCCAGAATGACTTTAGGCATCCCACATCTTGAGTCGCCTCGGGAATGGTTAGGGGCCCTCCATCATCATCGGGCAGCTTCTTCAAGCACGTATACCGAGAGAACGTATGAATCCGACGACATATGAGGTGAATCACAGTGGTCCTATATTGATTGAATTCATGCCGCCGCGCTTTCAGTATTTGAGGTCTTTCCTCCAGTACTCGGTTATCCTCTTGCGTTTCAACTCGCGAGCCTTCCTGGTGAGGAACCTGTAGACCGTTGAGTGCTCCCTCCCCTGGACGAGCATTTCAATAGCCTCCCTGGCCAGGTAGGCTCCCTCGTAATCCCCTATAATGCCAACTATATCGTCATACACGCTTACGTACGTCCCTGTCAACTGTTCTATGTTGGTTCGAACCTTGCCGTCCTCGCCTATTATCCTGGATTTAACCCTGTGAAGGCGGTTAAGCGTATCTCCCACGGAGCTCTTCAGGTCAATCAAGATTAGGATGCTGTCGCCTTCGAGCAGCCTTCCAGCCCTCTCCGGGCTGAACCCCGCGTTAACGGCCTTAATGAAGTCTGAGGCCCTCAGTAACATGTCGACCGGGGTTCCCGGCGTTGCAGCCTCTATAACCACATTACCATTCACACTGTCAATCGCAATTAGGGTTTGAGTTCTGTTCTCCAGCTCCCTTAAACACCTCCCCCCCTCACCTATAAGAACCCCGAGTCTCTCAGGCCTAACGCTTAAGTAGATTCTAGTCAGTCCTTGCGACGCCTTCACCAATTCGCCCATGTCAAACCCCCCACGTTAGGAATGAGCGATCCGACGTGCTCGATCATTCATCACCTGAATCTATAGATGTGAGGGGACTTAAAACCTCAGTCAACGTAAGTGGCTTAAGAGCGTCTCTTCAACCTTCCCGCCACATACACCCTGCCACGCCCCAGATAATGTAAGCTCCGCTCCGTTGGACTTGAGGGGTCTTCACGAAGCCGACGTGGAGTATTTCGCAACTGTAGTGAAGCTCCGGAAACGGCTAATGAATTTCATTTCGATGAACTTAAATTTAACTTTAAAATATTCTGTTAAACACCTCTGTGATTGACTCTGCTTACGATCCTCACGTGACGTGGGCTTTAAAGTTTATAAGCTGGGTAGCGGTTTCTCACATGCGGCGATAACTTATGAAGGCCGCTTTGCTTCGTAAGATCGGCGAGCCGTTAAGCATTAAGGAGGTTCCAGACCCTAAACCTGGTTACGGCGAGGTTCTCATAAGAGTTAAGGCTGTCGGGGTGTGTCACTCAGACCTGGAGATAATAGATGGCAAGATCCCGTTGCCTAAGCCGTTGCCGCACATCCTGGGTCACGAGATCGCCGGCGTTGTAGAGGGGGTTGGTGAGGGCGTCGGTAAGGACGTTAATGTGGGGGATAGGGTTGCCCTCTCCTGGCTCTGGTGGACCTGCGGTAAGTGCAGGTTCTGCCTGAGCGGTCGCGAGAACATATGTCCCAACCAGAAGAACACTGGTTACAGCGTCGACGGCGGCTATGCTGAGTTAGTTAAGGCTCCGGCAACCCACGTCCTAAGGATACCTGATAACGTCCCTTACCCTGAGGCGACGTCGGCCACGGACGCCGTGGCAACTCCCTTCAGGGCCCTGACGTTCGCCGCTAGAGTGTTGCCTGGGGATCTTGTGGCGGTCTTCGGCATAGGAGGCTTAGGGTTGAACGCTGTCCAGATAGCTAAGGTGCTAGGCGCTAAGGTCGCTGCGGTAGATATACTTGACGAGAAACTCGCGCTTGCGAGGGAGTTCGGCGCGGACTACTTAATAAACTCAACAAAGGAGGATCCGGTTAAGTACCTCAGGGAGCTCGGTGGGGTTGATGTCGCGTTAACAACCGTGGAATCGCTTAAAGCGATGAGACAGGCGTACGACTCATTGGCCTCAGGCGCCACACTGGTCTTGATAGGGCTACCAACAGGCGAGTTATCGCTTCCCGTGATTGAATGGATCCTTAAGGACGTAAAGGTGGTTGGTAATATAGGGTTCACCAGACAGGACATAAACCAGAGCTTCAAATTAGTATCTGACGGTAAGGTGAAGCCTAGAGCGCAGACGTATAAATTTGAGGACGTTAACAAGGCTATCAAGGACCTCAGAGAGGGCAGGGTGCCTGGAAGGGCTGTGCTGGTGTTCCCGTAACTTGAATGCGTTTTTAAAGTAAAATCGTCTAACATTCCCCTTCGCTAATTACATTAAGTGGGGACTGAACTGCGTTGACCGCATAAATAATTTCGTGGCTCCATGAACGCTTAAAAATTTATATAGCTTTAAACCCCCTATCTCTCGGGGGTAACATGTCAATCCTAGTGCCCCGTGACAAACTAATTGAGATGTACTCCATAATGGTTCTTATAAGGGCTTTCGAGGACAGAGCCCACGAGTTATTCGCTGCCGGTAAGCTGCCTGGCTTCGTGCACCTCTACGCGGGTGAGGAAGCCGTCGCTGTCGGGGTTATCTCTAATCTCGTGAAGGGTGACTACATAACAAGCACTCATAGAGGGCATGGCCACTGCATAGCGATGGGATGCGATATCAAGGGGATGATGGCCGAGCTCTACGGCAAGAGGACGGGCATATGTAAAGGTAAGGGCGGATCCATGCACATAGCGGACTTCGAGATAGGCATGCTAGGCGCTAACGGCATCGTGGGTGCAGGGGTCCCTCTGGCCGTCGGGGCTGCCCTAGCGCTGAAGTACAGGAGCCCTGGGAACGTGGCTGTGGCGTTTTTCGGCGACGGCGCAATGAACCAGGGTTGCGTTATGGAGGCTCTAAACGTCGCCACCATATGGAAGTTACCTATAGTGTTCACGGTGGAGGACAACCAGTATGCCATATCCATGAGGAGCATGGCGCCCACGAAGTTGCAACCGCGGGTTGCCACCGCCAGGTCCTTCGCAGAGAGGGCTGTGGGATTCGGCATAACCGCTGTGACTGTGGACGGGATGGACGTACTGGCGGTTTACGAGGCCGCTAAAGCAGCTATTGAGAGGGCTAGGAGGGGTGAAGGTCCATCCCTCCTAGACTGCAAGACGTACAGGTATTACGGCCACTTCGAGGGAGACCCTATGGTGTATAGGAGTAGGGAGGAGATAGAGGAGTGGAGGAAGAGAGACCCGATACGGCTGTTTAAGGAGAGGTTAATCAGGATGGGCGTAGCCACGGAGCACGAGCTCGAGGCATTGCGTGAGAAGGCCCTGAAGGAGGTTGAGGAGGCTGTGAGTCGGGCTGAGGAGGATCCATACCCAGAGCCCTCCGAGGCCTACACAGATGTATTTACGGATCCGTATTACTAGGAGGTGATGTTCTTGAGTGAGAGAGTAATCACGTTTGTCGAGGCGTTGAATGAGGCGTTGTCTCTGGAGATGGAGAGGGATCCCAACGTAATAGTTATGGGCGAAGACGTTGGCGTGTACGGAGGGATCTTCGGAGTTTCCAAGGGGTTGTTAGAGCGGTTCGGTAGTGATAGAGTCATTGACACACCCATATCTGAGGGAGGGTTTATAGGTGCGGCGATCGGCGCGTCAGCAGTCGGTCTGAGACCTGTGGTTGAGCTGATGTTCGTGGACTTCTTCGGCGTTACTATGGACCAGATCTACAACCAAGCGGCTAAGATGCGCTACATGTTCGGCGGCAAGATTAAAGTGTGTGTGACAATACGGACGACTATAGGCGGTGGTCTCTCAGCAGCCGCTCAGCACTCGCAGGTCCTCTACTCGATATTCGCTCACGTCCCTGGTTTAAAGGCGATAATCCCCTCAACACCCTACGACGCTAAAGGACTTCTAATCAGCGCTATAAGGGATGACAATCCCAAGGTGTTCTTCGAACACAAACTGCTGTACGGCGTTAAAGGACCTGTCCCGAAGGAGTCTTACACGATACCTTTCGGGGTTGCCGATGTCAAGAGGGAGGGTTCCGATGTCACTGTGATAGCGCTGGCTTACATGGTTCACGAGGCCCTTAAAGCCGCTGAGGAGCTAGCTAAGGAAGGCGTGAGCGTGGAGGTGATTGATCCGAGGACTATAGTTCCATTTGATAAAGAGACCGTGTTAAAGTCTGTTAAGAAGACGGGGAGGGTTGTCATAGTTGATGAGGACTACGATAGATGTGGGTTCGCGTCATGGGTGGCGGCCATAATAGCTGACGAGGCTTTCGAGTACCTCGACGCACCGGTTAAGAGGATCACTACCCCGAACGTCCCGATACCGTTCAGCCCGACGCTGGAGCGTGAGATATTACCTAACGCCCAGAAGATAGTTAAGGCTGTTAGGCAGGTCGTCAGGAAGATCTAGACCTAACGAGAAAATTAATTTAATTTTTCTAGCCAAACGTTAGTGGGGAGATAAGGTCTGTTTAGGTCTGGCTTGATAATAAACCCAGATGCTGGGAAGGATATCAGGAGACTCCTCTCCTCAGCTAGTTACTCAGGTAATTTCACTAAGATAGAGTTAGGCAGGAGAGTTACTCTAGGTTTAGATAGCGCGGGCGTTGACGAAGTCCTTGTGATGCATGATAACGGTGGGCTAGGGGAGGACGTTGTTGCTTCCTTGGAGGGTAAAATATCGTCAAGACTGACTTTAATACCCACTAGGGGTACTGGAACGGTTCTAGATACTATAGAGGGTGCTTCAAGAATGAAGGACCTAGGTGTTAAGTCTCTAGTGGTTGTCGGTGGTGACGGTACTTTAAGGGCGGCTTTTAAGGGAGCTTCTGAGGTGCCTCTAGCCACAGTGAGTGCGGGGACTAATAACGTCACCGGCGCTTTTTACGACGCATCACTAGTCGGTTACGCCGCTGGGTTAGTGACGGTCGGAGGGGTTGAGTTAGGGGACGCCGTCAGGAGGGTTAAGCTGCTGGAGGTCTTCGTTGATGGGGAACCGCGAGACGTGGCCGTGATAGACGTTGCAGGGATTAGGATCCCCTACGTAGGGGCTAGGGCCGTGTTTGAGGTTGAAAGCATCGCATTCGCTGTGTTCAGCAAGGGGGAGCCGACAGACGTGGGGCTTGCCTCCATCCTAGGTTTCCTCAGACCGACGGGCTTCGACGAGGATGTCGGCTTCTTAGTGGAGTTCGGCAACGGTTTCAGCGAGGTCAACGCCTTGATAATGCCTGGGGTCTTCAAGAGGGTGGGCGTTAGGAGGGTGGAGCGGTTGGACGTTGGGAGTCTTGTGAGCATCCCTCCAGGGACGTACACTCTAGCGCTGGATGGGGAGAGGGAGTTAGAGGTTTGTAGCAGTGACGAGGTTAAAGTGATGCTATCTCGTAAGGGTCCTCTACTGATAAATGTCCCTAAGGTACTGAGGATCTGTGCAATGAATAAAAACTACTAAACACATATTGCAGTGGTGTGATCTAATGGTTATTGAGATCAAGATCCCTAAACTCGGCTTGACCATGACTAAAGGCTTCATTAAGAAATGGCTGAAAAACGAGGGTGAGAGAGTAGAGAAGGACGAGGCTCTCTTCATAATAGAGACTGAGAAAATAACCTCGACAGTGACCTCCCCTGTTTCAGGCTACCTGCTGAAGATACTTGCTGGGGTCGGGAGCGAGGTTCCTGTGGGGCAGGTAGTGGCTTATGTGGGCGAACCCGGAGAGAGCGTACCTGGCATCACCCCATCCCCCGTTGCTCCAGCACCACTAGCCCCTAAAGTCAAGGCAACACCGAGGGCCAAGGCTCTGGCCCAGAAGGAGGGGATAGACTTGAGCCTAGTTAAAGGAACAGGTCCTGAAGGTCTAATTACGGAGAGTGATGTGCTGAAATACGTGCATGAGGCGAGGGCTAAGACCAAGCTCGGACTCAGAGTTAAGGAAGTCATACCCCTAACCCCCTTAAGGAGGACCATAGCGGAGAGGATGACCGCCAGTTTAAGGGATATGGCTCAGGTAACCCTCTTTAGGGAGGAGAGCGTTGAAACGCTAGTTAAGCTGAAGAACGAGTTAGATCCCATAATACATAGGGAGACAGGCTTCAGACTGACGTACACGCCGATCTTTATAAAGATAGTCGCTGAGGGCCTCAGGAAGTTCCCATTGATTAACTCAACGCTCGAGGAGGACGCGATTAAAGTCGTTGATGAGGTAAACGTGGGTTTTGCTGTGGCAGTGGATCACGGCCTCGTGGTTCCGGTTGTCAAAGACGCGGACGTGAAGGACTTAAAGACCGTGGTCGCTGAGGTTAACGAGCTGGCTCGCAAGGCTAGGGAGGGGGGATTAACGTTGGACGAGGTTCAATGCGGAACCTTCACAATAACTAACCTAGGTATGTACGGTGTCGAGGGATTCACCCCAGTGATAAACACGCCTCAGGTAGCTATCTTAGGTATAGGCAGGATAGTCGACAAACCAGTCCTTGTAGGCGATAAGTTAGTGAGCAAGCCTATGGTAGTGTTTAGCTTGACCTTCGACCACAGAGTCGTTGATGGTCATACCGCCGCGCAATTCTTGGACGCCGTAATAAGGATCATGCAATCGGAGGAGGAGCTACGTAGGGTGTTAGCAATCCCCTCCCATTGATAGATCTGCATTGCCGTGGTCTGATTAGGGATTGAAGATGAGTCTTGATGACGCCCACCGTAGAGCTCCGGAGGTCGTGATGCAACAGTCAGGTTTGAACTCTGAGCAGTTAACCAGCTATCATAAGAAAATTTAAATTAGGAGGAAAAGTATATTTTTGTGTGAAACAATTGATAGATTACGAGGCTCTTCATAACGACCTCGTCGGCCTCGTGAAGCTTAAGGGGGAGCCGGTAGGGTTTAAACTCTTCGAGGATGTCGTTAAGGACATCCCCTACCTTGATAAAAACCTAGCTCTGTGTCAAATAATTAAGCTGGCAGCCGTATACGGCAAGGTCGTAGGCGTTAATGAGAGCAACGTCGACGCTTGCGTCGTCGGCACATACATCTTGGGCTTCAGAACGCCGCCAGAAGACCTTATGAGGAGGTGGGTGGAGGGTTTCGCATACACGGAGGAGCTCTTCAAGAAGCTTGTGGAAGGCGTTCACGCAGTGGAGATGGGCAAGTATAAGTCGGGAATCTTCGCGCCTCTAAAATACTTTAAGGAGCTGAGATTAGATCCTGACGGAGTGATACTTATAGCTAACTCTGCCCAAGCGTATTTACTGCTGGTAGGGTATTTCGATAGCGTTGGGGTTAAGCCAGCGTCCGATTTCAACGGTCATGCGGCGTGCGAGTTAGTCGCTACCTTGATGAAGGGTAAGAGCCCGTGGTTAACGATACCGTGCGGTGGGGCTAGGGCTATAGCTGAAGCGCAGGACGATGAGCTCTGGCTCAGCATGAAGGCCACCGACTTGCAGAAAGCTGTTGAAAGGCTGAAATCCGTTGGCCTCAAATATCCGCCGCCAGTCTACCAAATATTAACTATACCACCCGTTCCAGAACATCCGTTGACGTACTTAATAACGAGGGAGACGTCTAAGTAGAGCTCATTTTTAAGCCTAATCCTCGCTATCGACTCAGAAACTCTCTATTCATTCCGATTCCTCAGTGATAGAGTGACTAACGTTGATGGGTTGGAGAGAGTTAGTGTGGCCGTTAGGACTTCCTTGCTCCCGTTTGTTGAGATGTTTATGATTATCAAGGTCGTGTGTCCTGGACTCAACGCTATAGGCAGTTTCAGCGGGCTTTTCATCGCTTCTCCCCCGGGCTTCTTAAGGACCACATAGGCGTCTCTCAACGTCTCGTTGTATTGTGATACGACGATCTTGCTCGCGTCGTTAAAGAGCACGGTTATTGTAGTTACGAGTAGCGCTTGAGAGTACCTGCTCGTAGTGTTTATTATTAAGTTCGAGTTATTCACTGCCCACCACCCACTAACTGACTTAAGTATTGCCTCGCCCTCAGCCCTACTCCGGATTACAGCGCTTGCGTGTTGAGCGAACTCTGTAAGCCTGTAGAACAACGCGATCAGGAATGAAACTATAACTATGAACACCAGTATCAAGGCAGCTACGCCGATCACGGAGCTGATGCCGTCCCTAGATCTTCGACGCGATGCCTTCAATCAAACCACCACTGTGCGAGACCTTAACGTTAACTACGGTGAGGTTTTCAGGCAATCGGCACACGATCTCGACTATGTCGTAAGGCCTCAGCACAAGGTCTTGGGAGCAGTTCTCGACTAGTGTTTCGTCGACGTAGACGCCGTAGAGCCTGACCGGGTAAGCTCCTGAAGAGACTATTACGTGTAGGCGGTAGCTTCCATCTATGTACGTGAGGGTAATCACTAAATCCGAGTTCATGCTAACCATAAGTCCTGTGAACTCCCTGGACAACGCGGACTCGCTTAAGCTCATCACGGCGTTAAAATGTGCATATATAAGAGCAAGAGCGCCCAGAACCACGATGAGTAAGATGATATTAGAGACATACGTGCTAACGCCTGAACAAAGCCTAGAGCAAGGCATAACCACCCTCAACCCACTTCAATATTAACATGAGCGATTATATTATTAAAAACATAAAAAAAATAGTGATGTGTATGGGTTCGTTGCTTAGTCATTGAGCTTAATAGCTCTTAGCCCCTCCGGGTTCATCGTTATCTATTCTGAAACCGCTGAGAACGACTCTTTCATAGGGACGTAGGATTTCAATAGCAACTAATATCCCGGTCCCCTCTCAACCCTCGTCATTCCGCAGGAATTTGTCTCTCGTCCCAGCCCGTTAGCCGATCTACTTAGGTGAGTCTTTATTGACTAGAATTTCTTTAAAGGTTTTTATTCACTCAGAAGAATATATTATTACGGTGTGTTGATAGTGCTTCGATCAGGCGTCTCCCCAATTATAGCTACCATGATACTAATATTGATCGCTATGGCTGCAGGCGTCTTGCTGTGGGTATGGGTTAGCGGTTACTTGTCAGGAGGTCCGGGGCCACGCCCAGCTCTAGGGGAGAGGATAAAGATAGAGGCGGTTTCGTCTAAAGCGGGTTCTATCAGGGTCTACGTGAGGAACGTGGGCGATGTGCCGGTTAACGTGAGTTCTGGGTATATCCTAGACATTAACGGAAACTACGTCCTGGGAGGACCTATAGACGGGGTTCAGATCCGCCCGGGCGAGGTTAAGGACGTGGCGATCCCTTGTGACGGGTCCTTAATGCCGAGCAACATCTACGTGGCTAAGATAGTAACCCAGAGAGGTACGGAGGCTCTGTACTCGTTCGTATACGTTCATTCCTGACGAGGCCCAGAAAAATATAAGTCTCCGGATGTTAGAAGTAATAATGGTAATGGGGATTTAGGTGAGCTCACTCAGTAAGGAGACCGTCAGAGCTAGTTACACTATACCTTCCTTGATTGAAGTAGAAGTTGAGATCAGGGAGGGAGTTGATGGTAAGCTCAAATACTTCGTGCACGAGCCCGTCTTAAGTGAGTCTGGGAGGGCTCTTCTCAGGAGTTTTATTGATAGAGTCTATCGCGATGCGTCCCTCATGAAGACCCTCTCAACTTACGACTTCTCCGACAGGTCTTACAGCGAGGTCTCCAAACTAGTTAAGGATCACCGCAAGAGGGTCTCGTCCACGTTATTCAAGTCTTTTGGCAAGTCCCACGTTCATCAGCCCGTAGACGAGTCGGAGGTCGCCACTGTAGCTTACTACGTGATGCGCGATCTAATAGGGTACGGTCCTATAGACCCGTTAATTAGGGATCGGGAGATAGAGGACGTGACGTGCAACGGGGTTGGAATGCCTGTCTACGTATTCCACAGGGAGTTTGAGTGGCTCGAGACTAACGTGGTCTTTTCGGACGCAGAAGGCCTTGAGAAGGTACTCAGGGTCTTAGCGATTAAGTCCGGTCAGGAACCGTCGATAGCCAATCCCATAGTTGAGGGGGTTCTGAAGCCGGAGGGTTTTAGGATACATATGGTGTTAGATACCGTCTCGAGGAGAGGTCACTCCTTCTCTATAAGGAGATTTAGAGAAGCACCCTTCACCGTGGTTGAGTTGTTGGGGAGGGGTACGCTTGACGCAGGTCTTGCGGCGCTCTTCTGGATAGCTGTCGAGAACAAGCAGGGTTTAGTCATCTACGGACCCACGGGCTCTGGCAAGACGACGTTGCTTAATGCGCTGGCCATGCTCCTGCCGTCCGAGATGAAGATAGTCAGCGCTGAAGACACCCCTGAGATACACATACCCTTCCACGAGAACTGGGTTTCAATGGTTACTAGACTCAGTACGGATCCGAGGATCCTGAACGTCACTCTACAGGCTCAGATGGAGTCCGCTATGAGGCAGCGACCAGACGTGTTAATACTGGGTGAGATTAGATCCAGGGAGGCGTACGCGTTCTTTCAAGGGGTCTCGACAGGTCACGGGGGGCTGACAACAGTACATGCAGAGAGCCTCGAGGCTTTAATGAGAAGGCTGACGTCGCCGCCGATGAACGTGCCTAAGTCAAACCTTGCAGCAACTAAGCTGTACGTCAATGTTTTGAGGATATCCCTGCCTAGCGGTGTTGTTAGGAAGGTTGTCTACGTCTATGAGGTCGCCGATTATGACCCGTTAAGGGACTTGATAGAATTAAAACTCATCTCAAAGTGGGACTCAGAGAGTGACTCATGGGTTCTTGACCTAAGGGAAAGCTCAGTCCTCAAGGCCGCGGCTCAGTTAAGCCTGAGTAATTACGAGGATGTCCTCGCTGATTTAATTAGGAGGGCAACCATCCTTCACTACGCCGCAACGAGGAGGGTCGACATATTTGAGTTTCACTCACTCATTAGGCGCTATAAGAGAGAACCTGACAGGACCTACGAAGAGCTCAGAGCTTTATTAGGAGACCCCTATAGGTTGATGCTACATGAGTTGGGGGAGAGAAAAAGTCTTTAGCGCTTTTCTGTCGATCGGCGACGCCGTAACGCGCTTCATGAGTAAACAGTACCTAAGGCAGCCTGGCTTCGAGGACATCATTGTAGGGTCTGGGATTAGCGCAAGCCCTGAGGAGTATGTGGCTAAAGCCTCTAAGCTGTCGGCTCTAGCTGTAGTCCTTTCAGCCTTGGTATCTGGCACTTACATGTACACGCTGAGTGGGAGTCCTATCCTATCCTTGGCCGGGTGTCTAATCATCGCCTTGGCTGCAGTGCTTCCGCTAACCTACGGAGTCTCGTTAGCCGTGCCAGTCCTTGCGTATAAGAGTAGGGGTGAAGTTATTGAGGCGAGGTTCATCTTATTCGCTTCCCTGGCGTCGTTAACAGCTGCCTCGGAGAAGGACGTGCTCAAGGTTCTCGAGGTTCTTCACCGCAACTATCAGGACGTGCTCAAGGATTTCGTGGTTGAGCTAAGAATGGTAATATCTCTAGCTAGATTAGGATTACCCCTGCATGAGGCCTTAACTAGGACTGCACGCGTCACCCCCTCACCCACGTTGAAGGAGGTGTTGCTCGGCCTTTCAGAGTCTGTGAGGATAGGTAGCGGGCCTTTAGGGTTAATGAGCTCGATGACGGAGCGGTACTTAGATAGGTATCCTCTGAAGGTTGAAAGAGTTGTTAATGAGCTGGGCGTGATGCTCGAGATCTACCTGACTGTAGCGCTCTTAGTCCCTGTCCTGGTAGGTTCTCTAGGGGCCCTACTCGTGTTTAGCCCGATGGGGGGTCTTACTTTCGAGTTAGCGGTGTTCATGCTGTCCTACGTGCTAGTTCCGGTCTCGTCCTTAGCGTCGCTAGTGACTGTGGATGCCATAGTCTCTAAGGCGGTGATCTGAAGTGAAGGGCCTTCGCAGGACGGTGTGTGTGGTTTCAACGTTCCTGCTCCTGACTATCGTAGGGCCGTTGATCATCCCAACCCTCTTAAGCTACGCGGGGCTCCCTATCCCTCAGCAGGGTGCTGGATTCACGTTCTCGACGAAACCCGTTCCGCTAGTAGTTCTAGTAAACGACGTTACCTACTTGACCGTAGGGTTGGTGGTAAGCGGTATCGCTCTTTCAACCTACATAGGGCTTAGCCCAAAGGTCTCTAAGGCCGAGAAGATTAGGACGCAGTTGAGTGATGTACTAGGGGTTTTCTTAACTCACGTTGAGGCAGGAGTCCCCGTGATTGAGGCTCTGAGGAGGACTGCTGAGTTCACTGGAGCCCCGATGTCCGAGTACCTAGAGGCTTATGCGTACTTGATCACAGTTGGCGAGGATCCGTTGAGGGCTGAAGCAGTAGTTACTCAAGGCTTACCCAGAGAGGCAAGGCTGGTTTTCACCTCGATATCGCAGGCCATTAAGTCTGGCGGCAGGTATGTTGAGGTACTGTCACATGGTGAGAAATACTTAAGACAGTTGATGAAGCTCAGTGAGATGAGGAGGAGCAGGCTGGCTGAGTACAAACTGATACTCCTACTCTCCGTCTTAGCTTACACTTTCTCAGCTATAATCACGTTTAAATTAGTGGGCTCATTAAGCAGTAGCGTAACTAAGCCACCTCTCGTATTCAGCCTGATCGACCTCGAGTTACTGAGGTCTACCTACTACATATCTGCACTCATACTAACCTCAATAACTTCAGTGATAGTAAGTAAGGCCGTAGAAGGGAACGTCGTGAAGTCGCTGAAGTACATCTCCTTACTCACGCTCATGGTAACGGCGATGTTCATAGGATCCCAGGCAATATAGGCACGTGAAGCGTTAATCAAGACCTCGTTACACGCGTTCGTTATTATGTATATAGTCGCTTTTAAGTTATAATATATATTATATATTATAAGGAATTTAATGGGAGATCAAGCAATACATTAGGATGTGATGACGCGTTATGCCAGTCACGCCTTCGCGAATAAGCAGAGATGAGTTGATATCCTACTTAACATCCTACTCCTCCAGGGTCATGCCAGGGTTCCTCAACATACTTAACAAGCTTTTCACTAAGCAGTTCGGCACTGACATGATCGATCTTTTCTTGAACGACCCCCCCAAAGTCTACAACACGTTGCTGAACATGTACGGGAATGAGGATACCGCGACCTTAATCATAGCTTACCTTTTGGTTAAACCCATACTCATCAGGCTTGAGAGGCTTGACCTCATGGATAAGGCGATAGCGCTCGCTACCAAGGACCCAGACGGCTTCAAGAAACTACTTAGATCACTGGATGTGGATCTATGACGGGACGGATTGTTGAACGCGATGCCGTTTTAACACTCAACAGTCGCCTTATTACCCACCCCCTCCTCCACGGTCACGATTACTCGTTGGCTTATGTACGATTTCTTCAATTCACTACATATGTGAGTAGCCACGCATTCAGCCGTAACTAGAGTGCAGTCAAGGTCCTTCAGCTTAAGCGTGAAGGGCGCGTTGAACGTTATCTTCGTTAAGTCCTGTCTGGGAACTAGGAATGAGTAGTTGAAGCTCTTTATTAACTCCTCTGTAAACTTCCTCAGCTCAATGAAATCAACGACCCAGAGAGGACCTGAAGGACCTTCTACGCAGACACTGACGCCGAATGTATGACCGTGAAGAAGCAGCTCCCCGTTCACTGGCGTGTAGTGAGCGGCGTTAAAATTCAAACCAGTGACGCAGTCCTTAATTAACCTCCCCTTTAAATTCACCGAAGATCCTCCTCAACTCATCGACGTTCCACGACATTTTAGGCACGTACTCCACCCACCGCTTGTAGGGTAGGGTGAATTTCTTACCGAACTCCACGTTCAGAAGCCACATCTTATCCTTAAGAACCTCAAATCCGTATTCCCTCCCAGCACCCTCCAGAAACTCGACGAGGTATTTAACCATGGAGAATGGAATGACGAACTGGACTAAGCCTAGTCCCTGATCCCTCCTGTAGCCGCAGGAAGCAACTGTTGGGTGTGTGGTCAGCGCCTCACATAAGCCCTTAATGACGGCAACGTCCCTAGATTTAACGCTGATGAGGAGGGACGTTCCCAGGGCCGCAGTGTAGATAGGGAGGGACATAAGTCTAATCCCCCTAATCAAGTAAGGCACGTGGTTCCTGGCATGCCTCCGTAGTTTCCCTACGGAGATGCCTAAAGCCTTAGCTACATCAACCTGCTTGACGAACGCGTCCTTCTCCAGCTCTTTAATAATACCAAGGTCTAAGGAGTCGAAAAACGTTTTCCCTATTTCCCTCCCCGACTCAGCCTCTTTACCCCGTGACTCAGTTATTACGTCCCCCACGAACTTCTTCAGCTTCCGGAAGGACTCCGTGCTGAATCCGCTCTCCGGCGAGAACGCCGACTCAATGCCGTATGTAGTGAAGGAGGTCTTATTCCTTAGCCTCTCATGGAACTCCATGACGACGGAGTTCTCAAGAGACTTCAACGAGGCCGATAGATCTTCCATGTCCGTCGGTATGTAGAGAGAGTAGAAGCGCTTGTCAGGGAAAGCATACACCATCGCTCTAACGAACTTCATGAATTTGACTGAGGGTTCGGCGAGAAGGTCTTTATCCGTTATGATCACCACTAACTTAAGTCCCAGATTGCTCAGGGAGTAATCGACGGTGAAGTAGAAATAGCTAGCTTTCAGCAGAGTGTTTATCCTAACTAGGGTGGATCTTAGATCCTCCCCCAGCAACTCAGCTAGCTCCTTAGCTATCTGGAACTTCCCAACAGTCCTTATCCCGTAGAGAGCCTCCAGGAATTCAGGCGTAATTAATTTCATGCCCAACGACCGTGAGTTGGTTGATTTACCTCACTACAATAACTACAGCCTTAATTCTTATAAGGAGTTATGTGCATCAGCTACCATAACATGTTTTGTATATTATGAGAGTAAAGTTGAAGTTCTCTATTGCCGTTTATTTATCGGTGAATACATAGTGAAACCTGAAACAACCGTTAGGTTAGTTGAAATACTTGAGACCCTTAACAAGAATAGAAAGCTACTGTACGTAGCCGCGATCCTAGCTATAGCTCTAGCTAAGACCAAATTTGACGTGGGCATCCTCGGCGACGAGAACCCGCGTGATTGGGCCGTTCTCTAAGCTTAATCTCAGTTTTTAACCCTACTTAATAGTAGTCTCGGTATTTCTTCGTTCTGATATATCTTCAGTAAAAGAGTCTTTAACGCTTCCTCCGCCGAACCGTTGTTTGACTCCAGCACTATTGTATCAAGGTCCTTCCCGTACGTCATCCTTGACATCGCGTTTAACATTGGAAGGAGACCTGGCACCACATTCTTCAACTCATTAAGGTTTATCCTACGACCCACTACCACACCCCCAATAAGCTATACAGTAGTTAACGGCTTGTACGTTAGTGCGGGCTAGTAGGTAGTTTCATTGACAGTAAAGTTTATAATCCTTTTTAACATTAATTTTTTGTATAATTGATTATGACCTACTGCTTTCCACGACCTTCCGCAGGACCATGAAGGTCTCAGTTGACTGTATCTCCTCTATTGAGGGTAGGTACTTGAGTAGGTATCTTGAGAGTTCCTCCCAGTTCCTCACCCAGACCCTGAGGATTATGTCATACGCGCCAGTCACTATCACAGCTTCCTCCACGTAGGGTAGCTCCTCATTGTTCCTGGACTCACTAACCAGTTTGTTCGCTAGCTCAAGCTGGTCTAGCTTACCGATCAATCCCTTCCTGACTTTAACTGCTATGTACGCGTAGTAGTTATACCCTAGCGTCTCAGGCCTCACGCTAACTGTATACGCCTGTATAACACCGACGTCCTCGAGCTTCTTTATCCTCTGCACGACAGTGGTCCTAGGTCTCCCTAGCTTCCTAGCTATCTCGCTTGACTTCAGTCTCGAGTTCTTCTTCAGCAGCTCTATTATGCTTAGGTCTAGCTGGTCGATATCCGGTTTACTCCTTCTCACGTTCATGGAGCCTCCACTACTCCGGGGGGCTTCGGGAACGGTGACGCTTCCCATATATACTTCAGCCTGAGTAAATATCTCGTGTACCTCTCAACCCCAAGCCCGAAGCCTGCTGACGGGGCTATACCCGCCCTCACAGCGTCAAGGAACCAGGAATACTTGCTTATATCCTCCTTCAGCTCCTTCAACCTCTTCACAATGAACTCATACCTATACTCCCTCTCACCGCCGTCTACGAGCTCCCCGAACCCATCAGGTAATATTAAGTTGAAGTCCCTGTTCTTACCTGCCTCCACTTCATCCAGCATGTAGTAGAAACCCCTACTCGCTGAAGGGAACTTAACCAGCCAGAAAGGCCTTCCAATCTCCACGCTTAAACGCTCCTCAGCTTCCTGAGGCAGTTCCTCCCTCTCACCGAAGTTGAAGCCGTGTTTCCTGACCCTCTCTACGGCCTCGCTGAACGTCATTCTCTCGTACGGTGGTTTAGGGCACTTCAGACCCGGGTTGAACTCGCCAACCACGTCCCCGGCCTCGCTGATCACGTCCTCGCAAGACTCGTAGACAAGCTTCTCGCCAAGCCTCATCACATCGTACATCGAAGCCCCCGCCCACTCTAAGTCCAGTTGAGTGAACTCTATTAAATGTCTTCCGGTCCTGAGGTTGTCAGGAGGCTCCTCCCTCACGTTCCTTGCGACGAAGTACATCTTCCCCAAGACCGACGCGATAACCTGCTTATACATTATAGTGCTTGAGGATAGTTCATAGGGCTTGTCATAAACAAGCGCCGTGACCTTCCTAGCCCCTCTTAAACCCGGATCACTAGCCACGCTTAAGACAGGCGGCAGTAGCTCGGTGAAGCCCTCAGAATCCAGGATATCCCTTAAACTCCTCAACAGTAGATGTTGAAACTTAATGACCTTTAAGTACCTCGGCGCCCTCACCCATACGTAGAAGTGCCTGGCAAACGAATCAGGCCTCGACGGGTCCAGGGCGGTGCAGCTTAAGGGTCTCTCACCAACGTTAAGAACCTCCACCACCCGGCCTTCAACCCCGTCAGAGAGCCTGACCTTAAGAAACACATCCCTGCCTGACCTAACCGCCTCTGAGACATAGCTACTCTGAAGCGAGTTGTCCAGCCTAACATCGATCAACTCGCCGCCAACACTAACCCGGATTAAGTGCTCGTCAACTACGTCAAGAACCCTCCCGACAACGAACCTGTCCGAACCCCCCGTCATCACCACCTGCAATGCCTCCAAGGCTGAAGCAATTTAAGCACTCGAGTTATAACGACCATTTAATCGAAAACCAAACATACTTAACATCGAACCAATAGTATGTAAATACCAAAATGACTTTCAATTCCACTACTAAAAAGACGCTCCGTCATATGAAGTCTAGTTTTGTATAATAATGATTAGACGCGTAAGACCTCTGTTAATTGAGGTGGTGAGGGATAAGCTGTGGAGCCGCCGCCGGGAATTGAACCCGGGACCTCTGCCTTACCAGGGCAGCGCTCCACCAGGCTGAGCTACGGCGGCGCTTAAATCCATTTGTTTATAACTCTGAGGTATTTAAATCTCAGGCCCTGAGGGGTTCAGCCCTTGCGTTGTTTAGGGTTGCTTGATGAGGGCTCCCACGAGAGTGGCCACGGCCTCAAGGAGTGGGTTTTGAGGCGTAGGCAAGTCGTGATGACCGCTCAAGCCTTGTCCTTCAGCGCGGGAAGCGTGGTCTCAGGCTGTAGAGTTAGTTACGTAGGTTTGCGTTAAGGTTTAGGAGCCTGGTTACCTCCATGTGGTGGGCCCGGGGGGACTTGAACCCCCGACCTACGGGTCTCGCCAAGACTTTTCCTATCATCCCTTTCGGTCCTTAGACCCGTAGAGGACTGGAGCCCGCCGCTCTGCCTAGCTGAGCTACGGGCCCACCTCCGCCAATTATTATGGAGTACTGGAGTTTTTAAATATCTGCTGCGATTTCCTCTAGGGATTGTCTTGAGTCCTTGGAGGTTGAGGTGTAGGGGGTGCAATACGGAATGGATCCTTAACGTCAGCTACGACCTCAGTGATTTCACTCAATTGTACCACTATTGCAGGGTATGCGGTAAGAACACTTACCACGACGTCTTAGGCCCTTCGAGGAGTTAAGATAACGCCTGCGGCCCGCTGAGTCTCCCGTTCAACTGTGTAGGGCTCACACCTCCTCATAATCCGTAGTGCTTTCAGTTGATTCGAATTTACATGCCCTGAGGGCTTGTGAGAGGCTGATTCACTAGTTGTTTAAGCTGATACTCCAGGAAATCCGCGAACTCCTCTACGGTCATTGACCTCTGGATGCCTGTGCGACGCTCCCTCACGTTGACGGTGTTCGTTTCCCTCTCCCTCTCACCAACCACCACTATGTAGGGTATCCACTCCACACCAGCGTCACGGATCCTCCTCCCAAGACTGACCTCCCTGCAGTCAACGTTCACGCGGACGCCTATCCGCGTTAGTCTCTCAGCTACTTGGTTGGCATATGTGATTAGCTCACGGTTAAGCGGGATGATCCTGACTTGAGTGGGCATCGTAAATACTGGTAGGTAGGGAGTCTTGCCGGAAGTCTCCAGCCTCAGCGCTCTGTCGATAAGAGCGTACATCAACACCTCAGACGGGCCTGCTAACTCTGATGAGAGCACCGCGGCATACCTAGACCTAACAACCGAGTCCTCGATATCCATACTCATAGAGGTTCTTGTGACTAGAGTCGCTGTGTTTCTCGAGTCGATGTAATAGAGCTCCACCGACAGTTCCCACGGGCCCTCCCCTCCAACAACTATCACGACCTCGTTGAACGCCTTGCCGAGGGCCCTGCCCACGGGCTCCCATAAACCCTCATTGTACCTCCTTAGAGAGACTCTGATGACCGGTATTAGATGTTCTCTTAGCTCAAGGGCATCAAGCACGTTAAGTATGTGTTCAGTTAACTCTAACATTAATGGGATGGACTCCTCGGCCTTCTTAAGGAAGGCCGTCAGCTGAGGCTTCCTCACGCTGCTTAAGGAGCTTCTAAAGTCGCTTGCCCTAGCTGCTTTAACCACGGCAGCCACCTCATACAAGTAGTAGGACCGGTTCTCACCAGCTATACTCAACTCGCCGGCCATCTCAACGTGGTTGAGGGCCACGTCACTACTTACGCAGTACTTGAGACCCTTCCCATCAATGAAACAGATAGAATCGCCCTCACTACTTGCTTCGGCAGCGTAACCACACGTTACGGCCTTTAAGCCGTGTAAATTAGAGACACCCCCAGCCCTCCTCAGGATCAACTCACTTAGGTTCACTAGTGCTTCGTCAATGCAGACGCCCTGCCCTAACCTGTAAAGCCTTATCCCCGACCCGTCCTTAACGAGTCTGAAAGAGAACTTCTTGAAGAGATCATTAACACCTTCGTCAGGTCTCCACTCATCGAGCACCCCCTCGCTTAAACACATACAACTGCGGAGCACGCTCTCAAGTCCCCTAGGGTATTCCCTACTAGGACTCACCGCGGTTAAGTCACCCTCCTTGCTCATGACGTAACATTCGCTGGTCCCTCCTCTCACAGCAGGCAGTACCTCAGGCCTGTATTCTCTCGAGAGCTCTGAGAGGGGGTGTCCGTAACAGTTGATGGTGAATTGCTTGTACCAGCCGAAAGGAAGTCTGAGGATCGACGCTTCTTTAATGGCCTCACGCGTTCTGGTCTCCAGCACGCCTAACACTCCCAAGGCCTCCTCAGGCCTTGCGAGGTTTCTAGATAGGTGGGCGTACGGATAAAGAACAACGGATGAAGGTCTCAACCTCCCTACTAGGGCTTTAACATCGTCGACGAACTTAACGCTTATCTGGTCAACTCCTGATAGATCACCTTCCTCGACGCTGATGAACACGACTAACGCGTTCTTAACACTGACCTGCTGCTCAACAGCTTCCTCAGCCTCCTTAACGGCCTTCTCAGTCACCCTCGAGGAGAACTCCTCAGCGTGTATAACCAATACTTTCACTCATCTCCCCATGAAATATGAGTACCTCGAAATAAATTATGTATGAAACGCATTGAAACTGGGTGGTGTTCTGGCTTGAGGTTATTTATAGCGTTGATAACGCATTAGAATTGGGTGTGTAGTAATGGGCGAGTCCAAGCCTTCCAAGAAGATAGCGTCGCTGGAGGATCTGGAACTCACGCCGACAGTCCTCTCTAAACTTATTGAGGCTGGCTATAAGACTCTTGAGGCTGTGGCAGCTGCGAACCCTGCTGAGCTGGCCAGCATAGCCGGGATACCGTTACCCACTGCGCAGAGGATAGTTCTTAAGGCCAGGGAGCTACTTGGTCTTAAGTTCAAGACCGCTCTGGAGCTGAGGGTTGAGCGGGCTAAGATAGGTAGGATAACCACGGGCTCCAGGAGTTTAGACGCCCTACTCGGCGGCGGCGTCGAGACTAAATCCATCACAGAGCTCTTCGGCGAGTACGGGACCGGGAAGACTAACATATGTCATCAGCTCAGCGTCAACGTTCAGCTACCTGAGGATAATGGTGGTTTAGGGGGGAAGGCTCTCTACATAGATACTGAAGGTACCTTCAGGTGGGAGAGGATTGAGTCGATGGCGAAGAGCGTTGGCCTAGATCCGGAGATAGCCATGAGGAATATAATATGGGCTAGAGCCATAAATAGCGATCATCAAATATCGCTCGTTGACGAGGCCACTAATGAATTACTGCCCAACGAGAGCATTAGGTTACTCGTAATCGACTCCGTGATCAGCCACTTCAGGGCAGAGTATACCGGTAGGGAGTCTCTCGCCGTAAGACAGCAGAAGCTTAATAAACACCTCCATGACCTGGCAAGAATAGCCGAGGCTTTCGACATAGCGGTAGTGGTTACCAACCAGGTCATGGCGAGGCCTGACCTCTACTACGGGGACCCTACTCAGGCTGTGGGAGGGCATGTGTTAGCTCACGCACCCGGTGTTAGGATTCAATTGAGGAAAGGCAGAGGTAATAAGAGGATTGCAAGGGTTGTTGACGCACCACACCTCCCTGAAGGGGAGGCGGTCTTCGTTATTACTGAGGAGGGTATTAGGGACGCAGAGGAGTAGGTAAGTTGGATTTCAGTGAGTCAGTGATCGTCGCGACAACGCTAGCAACGCTTTCATACGCCTCCCTAACCGACCTGAAGCACAGGGAGGTCAAGGAGTACGTTTGGGTGCCTGCGACTGTCGTAGCAGTGATACTCAACACGCTGCTTGGGAGGTACGACCTCCTTGAGTTGTTTCTCGCCTCGCTTCCAGCGGTTTTAGTCCTGGTCCTGGCCTTGCTTGATATGATGGGTGGGGCGGACTTCCTGGCGTTGCTGGTCGTGACGCTGGCCCACCCGAGGATATACCCTAAACCAGTGACTTACCTTACGTTGACCTACTCCCTAGTAATCCCAGCGGCCTTAATCCTGCTGAATCTCGTTCAGGGATTGAGGAACTTCAATCGCTTTAAGAGGGTGAAATGCTCCAGGGGCAGCAAGCTCATGCTGCTGTTTCTAGGGAGGCCTGCAAGGGTTGGTGACTTCCTTAGATCTAAGTTCACCTACCTGCTTACAATACCTTCAAGGCCTGGGGAAGACCTCTTCGAGTGCCGTATGTCTTTCTCGATGGACGATGCTCGTGAGGAAGGTCTTAAAGACCGTGTTAACGAGTTAGTTAAGAGTGGCCAGCTCAGCTTTGATGACTTAATATGGGTAACTCCCGGAATGCCTCAGATAGCGTTCTACTTACTCGGCTATATAGCGGCTTTAGTAACGCCCGAGGCTTTACTTCGCTTTATAATTCCTTCAACCTAGTTTAAGGTAGGTGATGCGGTGAGTTCACACGGCACGAAGGTGCTCTGGGCTCCATGGAGGATGAGCTACATCACTAAAGGCTCTGTTGAGGGCTGTATATTCTGTAAGGCCGCAGTCGGGATTGACGAGGACAACTACGTTATCCTAAGGTCTGGACGCGCCTTAGCAATGCTTAACGTGTTTCCCTACAACACAGCTCACGTGATGATAGCGCCCGTGAGGCATGTAGCCAGACCCGAGTTCCTGGATGCCGAGGAAGCGCTGGAGATATTCAGCGCGCTCTCCAGAGTTATCAGGGCAATCGACGAGGAGTACGGCCCTCAAGGCTATAACATAGGGGTTAACGTTGGTAGAGTCGCCGGCGCCGGCGTGGAGTCTCACATCCATGTCCACGTAGTCCCTAGATGGTTAGGTGACACCAACTTCATGACGGCGATTTCAGGCGCTAAAGTAATGCCTGAGGACTTACGTGTAACGTACTCGAGGCTTAAGAAGAGGCTCGGTCTTCAACCCTAAAGCGATTCAAGACGTCTAACCAGCCTGCTTCGAAGCAAGGCATTCGGTTGAAGGGGTTCCGCGCTTCCCGCGTAAGTTGCAACGGAACTCAGAACCCAATAGCCCCAGGTCGATATATAAGGGCGGGTCAAGAACGGCTTGCGGTCTAAGAGGTCCGTTCCAACGCTCACGATGACAGGACTTAATAAAGTATTAACAAGAGCCCGAATAAAGCACGCTTACCTACGTAGCATTTCTATAATATTAATGTTTAATTGGAACTAGTGTAGTGAGATTTAAAAAGACTAAGCAAGTTAAGTGATTTGTGGTGAGGTATTTGGGTAAGCCTTGGTATGTTGGTATTTGGGAGGGGCAGGATTACCTGTCTAATCTTGAGAGGACTCAGGAGGACGTGAAGCTCATTATCAACGCCGCGAGAGATCTGGAGAGGAAGTTTAAAGCCAAGGTCCCCACCCCATACCTTCAAGGTCAAACGCTCTTCATGTTCTTCTACAACAGATCATTGAGGACGAGGAATAGCTTCGAAGCCGGTATGTCTCAGTTAGGGGGGCACGCGCACTTCCTGAGCCCGCAGGACGTCTACACACCAACACTGCCTGAGGATATGGAGGCTTATAAGACTGAGGCTATAGGTGACGTAGCCAGGGTTTTAAGCAGGTACGGCAACGCAATAGCAATAAGGATCTACGCCGACGCCGCTAAGTGGCACATAGGGAGGGGTCACAGAGTCATCGAGGAGTTTGCTAAGTGGGCGTCAATACCTGTTCTGAATATGGAGGACGACGTATTCCATCCGTTCCAGTCATTAGCGGACGTCAAAGCCGCGCTAGATGTAGTGCCTAACCTGAGAGGTAAGAAGTTCGTTGTCTCCTACGCTTACTCAGGAGGTCTTAAACCGTTAGCGGTGCCTCAGGACGTAGCTATAATGGCGGCAATGATGGGGGCTGAGGTCTGGATAGCGCACCCGCCGGGATTCGAGTTGATGGAGAACGTCATGGAGGCTGTGAGAGGGCTGGCTGATCGCTACGGCGGTTCTGTCAGAGTGACCAGTGATATGAAGGAGGCGTTTGAGGGAGCTACCTTCGTGTATCCGAAGGCGTGGAGCCCTAAGGCGTTCTTCCCACCCTTCAGCGCTGACGGTAAAGTGCATAAGGAGGAGGCCGTGGAATATCAGAGTAGGTTTAGGAATTGGATAGTCACCAGAGAGCTTCTTGAGGAGGCTGGACGTCCGTACTACATGCACTGCGGCCCTGCTGATAGAGGGCAGGAGGTAACGGATGAAGTGCTTGACACCTACGAGAAGTCCCTCTACTTCGAGGAAGCTGAGAATAGGTTACACGTGCAGAAGGCAGTGATGAGCATGGTGATGGGCAGCAGGTACGAGTAGGTGATGCGTTCATGACCAGGGATGAGAAATACGTACTAGTGGCGTTAGGGGGAAACGCCTTCCAAACTAAGGGCGATAAAGGAACCCCCGAGGATTACTGGAGGAACGCCTACAAGGCGGCCGAGACTATAGTTAGGATAGTTAAAGAGGGGCACAAAGTCGTCGTCACTCACGGTAACGGGCCTCAAGTAGGGATTATAATGGAGTGGATGGAAAGGTCGAAGGATAAGATACCTCCTCTCACTATGGATATAGCTGGTGCCATGACTCAAGGCTGGTTAGGCTATCTCTTAACGCAAGCCATAAATAACCTCCTTGTCAAGGAGGGGCTCAGGACGTTGGTCAAGGGAGCTGTCTCAGTGGTTAACCAGGTAGAGGTTAGGAAGGATGACCCGGCCTGGAGCAACCCCACTAAATACGTCGGTAGTTGGTACACTGAGGAAGAGGCTAGGAAGCTGGCTGTGGAGAAGAACTGGGCTTTAAAGCCCGACCCTAGAGGCGGTTACAGGAGGGTAGTGCCGTCCCCTAACCCATTCAACAACGTTGAGGTTGAGGCAATTAAAAGATTGGTTGATGATGGTTGGATAGTGGTGGCTTCCGGTGGTGGCGGGATACCGGTAGTCAGGAACTCTGATGAAACCCTGCAGGGGGTCGAGGCAGTTATTGATAAGGATCTAGCCGGCGAGGTCCTAGCAACAGCACTGAGAGTGGGGACCTTCGCAATCCTAACAGACGTGAACGGCATTTACCTGAATTTCAATAAGCCGGACCAAAGAAAGCTTGATGTGATCATGGTTTCCGAGCTAGAGAAGTACTATAGGGAAGGACACTTCGCGCCAGGGTCGATGGGACCTAAAGTGTTGGCTGCAATCAGGTTCATAAAGAACGGTGGTAAGAGAGCAACCATAGGACACCTATACGAAGGTTACGAGGTGGTTAAGGGCAAGTCAGGCACGACCGTCCTCTCTATCTAAACGTTCTGAAGCTATTCCAGTTAAGAACATAGAGCAATAAAGCCTGAACACCTCATCATGCACGCACGACACAGTGCACGCAGATAATTGCTATAGTGATATACTTCCCGCAGGGATGCCGGGAACGCTGAATGAGGCCTTCAGAGTCCCTAATCAGTTTCGACGTTAGATCACCCTTACCGCACTTAATATGTCTAAGGAGATAGAAATAACGATCCTTAATTAGTTAAGTAGGGAGGTGTTCAGATGACGAAATATATAAGAAACCTCAGGTGCTCTCGTTGCGGGAGTGAGTATGACTATAGAAGCAAACCATCGTTATGCCTCAAGAACGACTTGGGGAGGCTAGATATTAACTACGACTACGAGTCGTTGAAGGAGTTCTACACGAGGGAGTACGTTAATGGGAAATCACTTATGAGTCAGTGGAAGTACTTCGACCTACTACCGCCGGAGAGCAGCGAGAACGTAGTTACCCTTAATGAAGGTGCTACACCGTTGATTAAAGCGCAGAGGCTAGCTGAGAGGCTCGGTCTGAGGAGGTTATGGATAAAGGACGAGACAAGGAATCCAACCGCCTCATACAAAGACCGCGGTATGTCCGTGGCGGTTAGCGTTGCTAAGGAGTTCGGTTACAGGAAACTCGCCACAGCCTCCTCAGGTAATGCCGCAGTTGCGCTATCAGCGTACGCGGCTAGAGCTGGGATGGAGATCTACGCGTTCGTTATAGAGCAAGCCAGCTACAGCAAGGTAGCCCAGCTGCTCTTCTACGGCGCTAAAGTGGTTAGGGTGAGGGGGTTAGGCAGGGAGGATCCCACAGTTAAGATGATGAGGCTGGCCTGCGAGAAGTTCGGCTTCTTCCCCTCACCAAGCTTCGGCCCGTTCAACCCATACCAGATAGAAGGCTCGAAAACGATCTCGTACGAGATTGTCGAGCAGTTGCAGTGGAGGGTGGCTGACTGGGTCTTCGTTCCGGTCGGGGCCGCCTCCCTGCTGACAGGAGTCTGGAAGGGCTTCAGAGATTACTTTGAGTTAGGGTTGATTGACGGGTACCCTAGGCTTTTCGCCGTTCAGTCAACAGGCAATCCGCCTTTTGTTAGGGCGTTTAAAGAGGGTCAAGACCCCTTAAACATAAGGCCCTGGGACTACCCACACACCATAGCTTGGGGACTCGAGGACCCTTATCCATGGGACGGTGACGCAGGGCTTACCGCGCTCCGCGTGACAAAGGGCAATGCCGATGAGGTTGAGGACGCGCTCATAGTCGAGGCCATGAAGCTACTTGCCAGCAGCGAAGGCATATTCGCCGAGCCTTCAGGCGTAGCCTCCTTAGCAGGTTTAATGAAAGCTCTTCAGACAGGCCTCATAGATAAAGATGAAGAGGTCGTCGTCCTAGTAACTGGTCACGGGCTTAAGGATCCGGACGTTGTTAAGGAGGTTGTAGGAGATGCCCCAACTATAAACCCGGATCTCGAAGAGCTAAGGGTAGCACTTCTTAAGAAGTACGGAGCAGCTCTTTAACGCTTTCCTCTTACGCCGTTTTTGATTATTGAGGCCCCTATCCCAAGTCCTAGGAGCGGAGGCTTTTTGGAACCGTTTCTATCTAGCGTTGGTTGGGCCGGTGCTCGATACGCGGCGATAAACCAGCGTCGAATGAGTGCAGGCTATTGAGGCGCAGGACATGCGAGTGTGAGAACCAACGGCAAAGCCCCTCTAGGGGTGAAGAGAGGGTTTGACTTAAGGGATCCCCTGCGTGGGGATCGTTTTTAAATCTTTACGCTGGTAATATTAATTTAGACGAGGTTTCAGTGTTTGAGCGATGACATAGCGGTTCCAGAATTGCTGAGAATAAACGATCACGGAGGTATAGTGTTAGGGGGTTCCCTAGTTATCGACGGTCATGATGACACCCAAGCAAGGGTGGTTACCCACATTCACAGCGATCATACTGTTGGGCTGATGAACTCGTTGCGATGTAGACGAAGAATCATAGGCACCCCGCTCACCCTTGAGTGGCTTTCCCTCATAAACGGGTTCACAGCCCCCTCATTGCTTAACCCACTAGAGTACGGTCAGAGGTTTAGGTTAGGGGAGCTTAACGTAGTTCTCGAGAAGGCGATTCATATACCTGGGACGGCTCAGGTGTTAGTCGAACATGATGACGGAACCACTATAGGATACACCAGCGACTTCAAGAAGGTTGGCAGAGGAACGGAGATTCTCCAACCTGAGATGCTGATCATCGACGCGGTCTACGGTCATCCATCATACGTGAGGGAGTTTGACGAATTCATCGAGACCATTCTCGCGGACTTAGTTAGCGAGTTACTTAGCAGGGGGCCTGTACACATATACGCTTACTACGGCAAGGTTCAGGAGGTAATGCATGTGTTGCGTGAGCGTGGTGTTATAGCCCCTTTCCTCCTTAACCACAAGCAATATGCCATGTCTAAGGTGGCTGAGAGGCACGGGATGAGGCTCGGCGAGTACTTCCACTCGAGTTCTCAGGAAGGTGTCGAAATAATGAGGGACGGCTGGTACGTGTATCTCACTCACTCAACTAGCTACGCTAAACTGCAACGCAATACTAAGGTAAGTCACGTTACGCTTAGTGGTTGGGAGTTCTCACATCCGTATAGAAGAATCAACGATAACAGCTACTTAGTAGCCTTCAGCGATCACTCAGACTTCAAGGAGTTAGTCGAGTACGTTGAACGCTCGAGGCCTAAGGTGTTGGTAGTTAACAACGCCAGGAGTTCTCAGGGCAGGGTTTTCGCCAGCTACGTGGCCTCAAGGCTGAATATAAGGACGTTACTGCTTTAGGTCGTTAATCCCTGAGCTCCTCCTCCTTTATGGGAGGAAGCTGATCGACGAACTCCCTCAGCTCAACACCGTACTCCTTAATCAGTATTAGCAGTGAAGCCTGAGGAGGTATCACGCCTTTCTCAGTTATTATGGCGTCTATGTATTCGGGCGGGGTCACGTCGAAGACCGGGTTAAATACCTTCACACCATGATTCTCCTTCAACCAAGCCTCATCAACTATCTCTCTAGGATCTCTCACCTCTATAGGGACTAACTCACCCAGCAACGTATAGGGACTGAACTTAAAGGTCTCTGTAGCGACGTACACACGAACCCTCGCCTCCCTCGCAATTAAAGCAAGCAACGATGTCCCTATCTTGTTAACCACCGCCCCATTCGCGACGACCGTATCCGCCCCAACCACTACTTTATCCACTTTCTTCATGTAATACCTTGCGGCGGTGTCTGGGATCAAGGTTACATCGAGACCTTCATCAGCTAACGCCTTGGCCGTTATGAGTCCCTGAAGAGCCGGACGCGTCTCCTTAACGTATACTTTGCTCACCTTCCCCATCCTATGGGCATTGGTTATCACCGAAACCGCTGCAGTGCTGTGGCAGTGGGTCATGACAACGTCGCCGTTCTCTAAGCGCTTAGCTCCTAACTCACCTATTACCTTAACGGCGTTATTTGCGTAGTTAATGAACTCATCCGCGGCACTCACAGCTATTCTCTTCCCCTCATCGACTGAGGCGAGATGACCCCTTCTAAGCCTACTTAAGACGTACGAGACAGCGTTAGGCAATGAGACGGCTGTTGGCCTAGCGCCCCTCAAATACGCGCCTACGTAATCCATGTAGCGAAGAAACTCACTGACATCCTGCCCTCCAAATCCCTCCGCAGCCTTCCTTAAGGCAATTGCAACGTACCTGGCTATCCTACCGGCACCCCTTATACTCATGTCCTTAATGCCGTTGTGAATCGCCACCACGTCTTCAGGTAGTCTGTATTCCTTAGTCATAATCTCTTCACCCCCTCTAGTAAACTCTCTAACGACTTAATCCTCGGGGGCCAGCCGTACAACTCCATAACCAGTATCGGTATGGCTTGAGGGGCTAGGACTCCTTTCTCAGTTATTATGGCGTCTATGTATTCGGGCGGGGTCACGTCGAAAACCGGGGCCCTCACTAAAACCTTGCCCGCCAGCTCCGAGAACCTCTCTTTAGGAACCACGGACTCCAGGTTTTTGAGGAAGACTTGCTCGACCAGTTCACCAAACACAGTTTCGAAGGAGAACTTATAAAGTCCTGCCAGGACGAAGAGGCGGGCTCTCGCCTCCTTCGCGGCGAGGGCTACTACTGAGGTGCCGATTTTATTGACTACAGCACCGTTGATAGCTATCGCGTCCGCACCTACGAAGACCTTGCGTACGTGCTTCATCACATACCTGACAGCGGAGTCAACTATCAACGTCGTCTCAACGCCTAAGCTGCTTACTTTGTTAGCCATCACCTTGCCCTCCCCAGTAGGCCTCGACTCAGTGGTGTAGACCCTGAACCTCACCCCCCTTGCGAGGGCCTTCTCGAACGTCTTTATCACTGTTGAGCTGTAGGAATGCGTCAATATGATGTCCTCATCCTCAATCCTCCTAGAACCTATCTCGGCAACCGCTTCCCTCACGCCTTCTAAATCCCTGATCAGCGAGTCTATCATCACAGGCGTTTCCTCTACAGCGCTTCTTAACCCGCCCTCACTAGCCGTCGCGAGGAATCTCTCAACGTACATGCGGAGGACGTTCCCGAGAACCTGTGAGGAGGGTCTAGAGGCGACTATTGAGGGGATGCCCCTTAAGAGGAAGTCCTTGAACTCAGAGCCGCATTCATACGAAGCAGCCTTTATGATCTCTAACGCGCTCACCGCAGCCTCGGTAGAGCCTAAGATCACACCACCTCCTAAGTCGCTTAGGAACTCGCTAAACTTATGACTAACCCTACCGCAGATAGCGTCCCCCACAGTAATCACCTCAACTCTTCTGTATGTGTGTCTTAAGAGCTAATATGTCTTTCCTCAATACAGGTTTCCTTAACACAGTCCCTATACAGACCCTCTAACTCCTTCTTCGACGGTGATCCACGTGGGTCCTCCCTAGAGGCCTTTATACCGGAAGCGCATGAAGCGTGGATCATGGACGTGATATCGTCGAAACCGCTCAGCTTATAGGCCGTGAAGACCCCTGTATACGTATCCCCGCAACCGGAGGTCGACACTAAGTTAAGTCCGAGAACCTGCGGGTCCACTGAACTCACATGAGTTAGCACGCCAAGGCCTAAGTCTATTAAGTAGGATCCCTTGTCCCCGGATTTCACAACAAGCTTAGACCTATACCCAGCCTCCCTAAGCTTATTTAACGCCTTCAGAAGGTCATCAGTCCCAGTCATCATCAGGAGCTCTGACTCATTAGGCATGAAGTAGTCGACCCCCGCCAGCACAGGGCTTAACTTACGTAACCCCTTAGTAGCCAATATGCCGGGGTCCCAGAAGATCCTTTTCAGTAGTTGCGAGGCCTTCCTAACCAGGAACTCGGCAACGTCAAGCGGCGGGTTCATGATCAACAAACCATCAAACCTATCACCAACCCTAACTAACGCGTCGCTCACGTGCTCAACACGCAGTAACTCATTGGCACCGTAGTAGCTGTAGACGGCCGTACTGCCATCCGGCTTAACCGCTATGAATGATTGACCTGATGGAGTGCTTGAGATCTTAACTACATGGTCAACTATAATCCCGTGGCTCCTTAGTCCCTCTACCTGCAGGCGGCCTATCTGGTCGTCGCCGACAGCCCCTAAAAACCCGACCTCCCCGAAACCCAATATCTTAGCAGCACTGACGGCAGCGTTACCTCCAGACCCGCCCAAGAACGTCTTCAGATCCCTGACGTAGGTCTTAGGAGGCGCGAATCTCTCTACGAAGAACATCACGTCGTAGTTCAGCGAACCTGATACGAGGAGCTTCATGACTCACATCTTCTTAACCCGATCCTTATTTTCATCCCCTCGATATCCCATTCAGTGATCATCATACCCTCACTCACCCTCTCGGAGACTTTTCTAGCCCTCACCTCCCTCGCTATGTAATCCCTCAACGAGTCTACGGCTTCCTTAAGCTCTGGCTCCCCGGTCTCGATACCTACGTCGATGAACTCGTCCACAACTAAGTTCGCCCTGTTACGCATTACTTGAATCCTCCTGATAACCTCCCTGGCAAGGGCTTCATTAAGTAACTCTTTATCGAGACTCCTAGGCATACATACCTGAAGGGAATCGGACGATAACGTGGCATACCCCCCTTCAACCTCACTGCATTCCGACGGCAGTCTGTCGACGAGAACTACCTCCTTAGCGTTGCTGAGGAACCTTATAACGCCCTCTAGCTTAGCTAGCCTCTCAAGCGTTGAAGGATCTGCGGAAACGTAGACTCTCCTCACGGGCCACCTTAACTTAAGCCCTAGGCTATTCCTCAGCGCGGCGATGACTCTGGACGCCGTGAAAGCCTCGTCAAAAACCCTCTCGAGATCCGGCCTCACGTACTTCTCCTCCACGTCCTCGAGAGTGCTCAAGTGTATGCTCTCCTCGAGGGAGCCGTCGTATTGCCTGAAGAACCTCTGCCAAAGCGCCTCCGACAAACAGGGCATTATAGGGGCCAACATCTTCAGCGCTCTCCTAAGCACGTAGTAGAGGACGGCGTAAACCAGGAACCTGTCGTTGCCCTCCTCCTCCCACACCCTCCTCCTTATGAGCCTTAGATACCTGTGACTTAGGTCCTCGACGAAGAAGGAGATGATCTCCCTTACGGCCAAGTGTACGTTGTAATCATCTAACTCGCTTAAGTATCGTTTAGCCACGGTATTAACCCTGGAGAGAATCCATAGATCCTCAGCCCTAGCGCTCGGCAGCAACCCCTCTAGCTCATGAGTCCTTGGATCGAACTTGTCTAACACCATATACGTGTGGGCGAACCTGAACACGTTCCACACGATGTTTATGGACGTGAGCACGTTACTTATCTCATCCTCGTTATATATGAAGGGGTCGCCGGGAGGGTACGTGCTCAGGATGTACAGCCTCAGGACATCCATGCCATGCCTCTTAAGCGCCTCCTCGGCGTAGACTACGTTGCCTAGATGTTTAGACATCTTACGCCCGTACTTGTCGAGTATTAGACCTTGGATCAATATGTTCTTATAGGGGGCTCTGCCAGTGAGTATCACTGAGGTGGCGAGTAACGAGTAGAACCAGCCTCTCGTCTGGTCAACGCCTTCTGTCACGAAGTCGTACGGGAATAACTTGCCCAAGAACTCAGCGTTCCTAAGCCCGTCAACGCCGGCGAGCCATGCGATACCGCTGTCGATCCACACGTCTACGACGAACGGCTCCCTGACCCACTCGCTACAGTCGTCAGTTCTTACGTGAACCCTATCTATCCAGGGCCTGTGCGTTAGCTCGAAGTCACTGAACCCCCCCGCGTCGACGGCTAGGTTCCTCAACTCCGTCAAACCACTTACGATGAGCAGTTTATTCTGGTCATCCCTACACCTCCATATAGGGAGTGGGGTTCCCCAGATACGCGATCTTGACAGCGTCCAGTCTCTAGCGTTAGCAACCCAGTTGGTGAAGCGATCTTTCAACTTAGGCGGGTATATGCTTACTTTATTCAGTTCTTCAATTAGCTTGTCTTTCATGTCGGTTATCTTAATGAACCATTGTCTGTCGGCCCTATAGATTAAGGGGGTGTGGCATCTCCAGCAATGAGGATATGTGTGTGTTATGGACCCTGAGTAGAGCAATAACCCCCTAGACTTCAGCAGGTCAATGACGTTCCTCGAGGCCTCATCCACGTTGAGTCCGTTGAAGACCCCTCCATCGGCGTTGAAGACTCCGTTGATCTCCACGTTACTCGTTATCGGGAGCCCGTTTCTTAAGCCTAACTCAAAGTCCTCGGGTCCATGCCCTGGTGCTATGTGGACAAGCCCCGTACCCTCGTTAAGTGAGACAAACTCCCCTGTGAACACCTTATGAGCGTTGATGTGCGCCTTGTGTGTAGGCACTTCATTAATTAAGGGGTGCTCGTACTCCAGCCCCGCAAGTTCGTAGCCCCTGACCCTCTCGACACACTCGGTCTTCACCCCGATCAACGTAGAGATCTCCTCAACCCTGGACTCCGCCACCCACCAGAACTCACCACCTACCCCTAGCTTACAGTAGACTCCCTCGGGATTTACTGCGACAGCCTCGTTATCTATCAACGTCCACGGCGTGGTGGTCCATATGAGTAGATACGTTTCACTAGCGTCCTTAACCCTGAACTTAACTATTATTGAGGGGGATTCCTTTTCACCATAACCTAGATCAACCTCAGCGTCGCTGAGCACGGTCTCGCATCTGGGGCAGAAGGGCAACACCCTGAATCCTTCATAAAGCAACCCCTTATCGTAGGCTTTCTTGACTAAGTGCCACACGTGCTCTATATAGTTGGGTTCCCTAGTCTCGTACGCATTCTCGAGGTCAAGCCATAATGCTATGTCTTGTGTGGCATGTGTCTCCCAGAATTTAAGGTAGTGGTTGACTAACTCATTACACTTCCTTATGAAGTCCTCAGCGGAGATCCTCTCGCCTATCTCTTTCTTATGTTTTATGCCGAGCTTCTTCTCCGTCTCGACTTCCACGGGCAGTCCCTGCTCATCCCAACCTCCCTGAGCCCAAACGTCATATCCCTTAAGCCTCATGAACTTGAGGACGAAGTCCTTGTAGATCCTGCCTCTGAGATGCCCTATATGCGGTACGCCGTTTGCTGTAGGGGGTCCCTCCAGAAACGAGAAGACAGGTCTCCCACCCCTCCAGGCCCTCCACTTCCTAGGCACGTTGTTGACTTCCCAGAACTTCTTAACCTCCTTCTCAATCTCGTTTAACTTCAGGCGTCCCAAATCAATACTAGACACCAGCATCACCTACACTCATAAATTTATAAGCTTTACTGTTTTAAGCGCTTGCTTGATGTAGCATCAACTGTGGATGAAGCGATCTAGAGGCTATCTCCGAATTGTTTAGCTCAGTTATGTTGACTTATGCTTAACGCGTGTTGTGCTGAGGTATAGGTTTTTATTCTCGCTCACTATAAAATATAGTTTCGGGGTCACACTAATGCCTAAAGTCATGACTAAGTTGGTTTCATGGAATGAGATAGTTCACTGGGCTAGAGACCTCTCCAGGAAAGTTGAGGAGTCGGGCTATAGACCTGACGTAGTTGTCGCGATCGCTAGGGGAGGGTTCGTGCCCGCGAGGCTCGTGTGCGACTTCATGATGATAGAGAACTTGATATCCCTTCAATCACAGCACTGGACTGAAGCGGCTAAGGCGGAGGAGAGGGCCGTGATTAAGTATCCGTACGAGCTGGATTTAGACGGCAGCAAGGTGCTTATAGTCGACGATATAGTGGATACTGGGGACTCCGTCCTCCTTGCCAGGGATTATATACGTAAGAACTGGAACGCCGGCGACGTTAGGGTGGCGGTGCTTCAATGGATATCGCCTGTAGCTAAGTTTAAACCGGACTACTACAGTGTTGAGGTTCGCGAGTGGATCTGGTTCCAATACCCATGGACCAGGCTGGAGGACACGTTCCAGTTCATCAAGAGGTTGCTTAGTGAGGAAGGTAAGTACAAGAGATCCTGGACCCTTCAAGAGTTAATAGGGAAGTTCAGGGAGTGGTATGAGATAGACGTCGGCGAGGATTATTACAGAGACGCTGTTGAGTGGCTCGTTAGGAGAGGGGTGCTTAAAGTCGAGGGGGACTCTTACGTGCTTCAAGGTTTTTAAGGGGTTAACTCCTTCAGGCGTTCCTTAGCTATGATCTCCGCCTCCGAGAGGACCTTGCCAGCCTCACCAACCTCAGTCACTCCTGGAGCGCCCTCCCTTATGCCGGCCTCAAATTCAAGGAGGTCGTTGGCCCTGTCTATGAGGTCATCGATTACCATGGACACGTCGGGGATGCCGCTTACCTCACCCCTCAACTTACTAAGCACCTCCTTAACAACGGATAGATCCTTAGTTGAGACGTTGAGCAATCCCAACGTCTCAAGTTTAATGATGAGGACCTCTAGAGCCGCCTCCATGCGGGTGAGGGATCTATAAAGACCTTCGTAGACCCTGAGGTTGTTGACTATCTCGCTTCTGAGGAACGGCTCATCCACCTGACTAAGCCTACCCTGTAATCTGCTGATACTTTCCTGTACCTTAGACCTGTAGTAGAAAACCCTCTTATGCAACTGTTTTAAATCTATTATAAACCTCCCTACACTACGTACGTTGAACCTAGCCTCCCTACGCCTATCCCAAAATATAATAGCCCCTCAAGAAAACTAACAACCCCTCAAGTATTTAAAGCTATACCCAAATTACAACGCGGGATACGGAGCCGGAGAAATCGCGAGCCAACCGTGGTGTAGGGGTTTAAACATACTATAGCCCTCACAACTTACGAACCTCGTTGAATGAGGTGAGGAACCTGGAACAGCCGGGCTAGGGCACGTCTAGGCTGTGAAACGTTTTTAACCTCTTTTAACTTGTTTAAATTGGGTCCCCCGGTAGCTCAGCGGTTAGAGCACCCGGCTGTAGTCAGCCCCGAAGGGCACATCACCTTTAAGCCCTTCGGCAGGAACCGGGGGGTCGGGGGTTCGAATCCCTCCCGGGGGACCACGTAACGAGGCTCAGCTGTTAGTTAGTCTTGGGAGGCGGAGCCTTCCTTACGTGACCTGCTTCTCAGCCTCACGTCCACTATGAACGACCTTAGGGATTCGATCACCCCCCTCGCCACGTCGATTCTCCTTCTCACGTTGGGTAGGATAGCGTCTGGATAGTCCAGGTGATGAAGGTGCTCGTATATCACTTCCATCACGCTGAAGTATTCCTGGGCTTCCCTAATCAGGTTCTCAGACAGTAGGTTAAGGACGTATCTCTTCAGCTCGCCTATGAGGTCCAGTAACCCCACTATGTACGGGACGTGGTCCACGCCTAGCTCCTCAGGGGTTACTAGTTTTTTGTTCTTAGTTAAATTGTAGAACGCCACGGCCTCGACGTACTCGCTCAGGTAATCAATAACGAGGTTGGAGTACTCGAAACACGGTTGATTCCTCAACGCCTCACGCAGCCTATTGAAGTTCTCAGCTAACTTACCCAGATTAGCGTCTACCTCGCTTAACCTGCCGGCGTGTATGCTTGTTATAACATATCCCGAAGCCCTCACCACCTCACGCCCGGTCTTAATCAACTCCTCACGGACTGAGTCCCGCCTATTTAAGGCTTCATCAGCCCTCGATACACACTCCCTCAAACTATACTCAACCTTAGATATCCACGACGCGTTCATCTAGGTTCACATCACTATTAATTACGACGTAGCGCCGGGGGGAGGATTCGAACCCCCGACCACCGGGTTAACAGCCCGGCGCTCTAACCGCTGAGCTACCCCGGCACCAATATAAATATCTTAATGAGGATTTTTAAATTGTCGTTTCCAATCGCTTGCGACTTAGAAGTTATGCCTAGCTAGGACTTCCTGGGCAGCGCTCACTCCAGCACCTAACTTCACTGGATATCCCACCTTAACTAAGCTTCTCTCCAGTGCTGCCAGCGTTGAGGCGACATCGTTGGCATTAACTACGCCCATGTGACCTATCCTGAATATCTTACCGGCTAGCTCCCCTAGACCACCGGCAATCACTATGTTCCGGTTCAGCATCTCCCTGCTTAGGTCTTGGAAGTTGACGTTGCTAGGTAACCAGACCGCCGTCACCGTATCGGATCTGAAGTCTTTATCGGCAACGATACTCAGACCCAGAGCTTCTATACCCTGCCTCACCGCCTCCGCCATCACCTTGTGCCTCAGATATCTTTTCTCAAAACCCTCAGTACTTATCTTCCTCAGGGACTCGCTTAAGGCGTATATCATGTTTACAGGCAGCGTGGAGAAGTAGTTCTTCACATTCCTCATCATCGACAACCACTTACGCCCGTTGAAGAAGAATAACTCGCTCTCACCGCTTTCAAGCATCTCGACGGCCCTCTTACTCAGCCCTACGATACCTAGTCCCGGTGGGATGGCAAGGGCTTTCTGAGAACCGGCGAAACACACGTCGATACCCCAATCCCTCATGTTGACCTCCATACCTCCCAGCGAAGCGACGGCGTCAACTATCAGCACCTCTCCACTGCTCCTCAGCGCCCCACCTATCTGACTCACGTGATTGACAACGCCGTTTGATGTCTCCACATGCTGGACCGTCACGACGCTGACGTTCTCCCTCTCAACAAGCTCCCTAACCTCATCACCCCTGAACCCCAGACCTACCTTGGTTCTAGCCTGTATCGAGTAGCCACCCCTAGCTCTCGTCGCTTGAACGAAGTACTCACCGAAGTACCCACTCACTAGATTGAGGACCCTATACCCGGGTCTAACGAAGTTAGCGACTGAGAACTCCATGGCAGACGTGCCGCTCCCGGGCATCACTATCACCTCGCCGTCAGTGTTCAGCAACTTCTTCAGGACCTCAAGCGCGTTCCTCAGGACATCCTCGAACTCTCCCGAGATGTGCGACCTTGTAACCCTAGCTAAGCTCAAGAGAGTGCTCTGCTCCGAGAACGTGGGCCCCGGTATCATGAGGAGGAATCTCTCATCCAAAACGCGTCACCGACAATCATAAAAACCGGAGATTAAAAAGCGTTGACGTAGGGACTATTACCGTTGAAGCTTGACAAGAATCTAGATCCCCTTTCTTTAATTACTCATGTAAAATAACATTGATGGTATTAGGATATTAGATACATTATATAATGCTCCTGAAGCAATTCTTCAAAATAAATAAAGTATTGCTTTAAATATCCGGCAGGAATTAAGTGAAGATTTGAAGTTAAGTTTAAGTAGTGGGAAACTCATTATCTTATGATGTGATATCCGTGAGCAAGAAGACCGTGAAGGTTAAGGACTCGACAACAGGGAAGGAGGTAGAGCTAGTTCCTGAGAAGGTCTGGACACTGGCACCGAAGGGCAGGAAGGGAGTTAAGATAGGACTCTTCAAGAGCCCTGAGACAGGCAAGTACTTCAGAGCCAAGGTCCCTGAGGGGTATTAAGTCTAGTCTCACGAGGACCTGAGTGTGTAAGAGCAATCGCTTTTTATTCTTTAATCCCCCTATACTATAATGCTCGAGGGGTTAAACAAGTGAACGTTTTAGTTGTGTCAGATTTACATGACAGCTTAGGAGCGCTCTCAAAACTTAAGGAAGCGGTGGTTGGGGATAACTATGACGTGGTGATCTCCTTAGGCGATTTCACCTCCCCGTTCACTTTAATAGAGCTTCTAAAAATAGTGCCAAGGGTAGTTGGGGTCTTCGGCAATAACGACGGTGATGTCGACCTCCTGAAGTCCGTAGTCCCGCGCCTCACGGAGCAACCATTGGAGGAGTCATTGGAGGGTTGGAGTAGTTTGTTGCTTCACGGCTTCAAGAGTCCTCAGCTAACTGAGAAGATCGTACGCTCCCTCTGCGCCTCCGGCTACTACGACCTGATACTCTACGGCCATACCCACAAATTCAAGGTCGACTCCTTCGAATCGTGTCTGGCTCTCAATCCGGGAACTCTTTCAGGGTACTTAGCTTCAGTGAGGAGTTACGGGGCTTTAACATTGACAGGTAGCGAGGCCGTTGCAAGGGTAATTGACTTAGATACGGGCTTAGAGCTAGTGCGGGCTAGCCTTCGTAAGTGAGCAACCCGCGTCCCGGGGGCTGGAACAGAGTAACCAAATACAGCCCTAAAGAGAGGAACCATGGAAAAACCCTAAAGCTTTTAAACTAAGCGTTCCCTAAGAACTTATCCGGTGTTCAGGATGAACGAGTTCAAAGAAAGGCTTAGGAAGATGCTGGAGGTGATGGTCGGTAAGGTAGTTACACCGGGGGACGTTGTCGCTTTGTCCGGGCTACCTAGGTATGAGGTGCTGGCCACCTTTCACGTTCTTGAGGTGTTAAGCATCGTTGAGGTCATTAATGAGAAGGGCAACTATAAAGTCTATAGGTTGACGGATTTGGGTCTTAAGCTACTTAAAGCATTAGACGAGGTGAGCAGGATCACTATAGAGATCGCCGCGCCTCCTTCCCAGGAGATAACCGCTGAGATCACGACTTAACAGCCCCCACACCGGTGTTTATCTGATTGACGCCTACGTCCTACATACTAGTTGTTAGATGCGGGGATGTGAGGATCAGGCTTAAGTCCCTGGGCGAGGTCCTCCTTAACGAGGGCTACTACGTCTACTTAGGCTCCGCGGGTATCCGTAGACCCTACTTGAGGGTGCTGAGGCACCTGGCTAAAGTCAGGAAGAAAGTCAGGTGGCACGTGGATCACCTAACTACCGCCTGCACAGCCTTAGCAGGTGTAATATGCAGGGGACTGGATGAAAACACCCTATATGGGATCGTCAGCGAGCAGAGGGAGATCACCCCGTTAGCGAGGGGGTTTGGTAGCAGCGATTACAGAGGGCATTATAGCCACCTCTTTAAAGTTGAGACCCCGTCAGGAGGGGGTCATGAAATCCTCGAGTTCCTCAGAGCAAGTACGCTCAGCAGTTGCGAGGACGTTGAACTGGTCTTTAAATGAGGGATTTATTGATTCAAAAACTACGTGAATTACGGTTTACGTTGATTTACTTACTCCTCACGAAACTTGATCAGCTCGGCTTCCTGTAACTGGCCCAGGATTAACGTGAGAATGTCCTTCAGCTCGCTTTCCTTTAGTTCCTGAGGGGACGTCTTTAAATCTTCGATAACCCGACCTATGAGGTCCTCAACGCTCTTACTCCCGTCGCATAGTTGCCACACGTAGAACGCGCTTAGCGACAGTGAGTAGATCCTATCCTCGCTGATGCCCACCAAGTAATTGTCGTTCTCCACGCCTAACTCCATGCCCTGCTTCAAGGGCTTCTTGTTCTTAATCTCCTCGTAAGTGAGCATTAAATTCGCCTCACTCCTCACCGCCGAAGCCCGACGATCTCTCTCTCCTGAAGGGCCTCCTTGGCCTCTGGAACCTCCTTTCCTGCATCCTCCTCTGTTCAGGTCTGTAGCCTTCAGGGGCTTGCGGGTAGTTCTCAGGCACCTCCTCGGGACTAGGTAGCTCCTTCACAGAACTTACAGATATGTTCTCCTCACCACCGGCGTTAAGCTGAACAACGCCCTTAAACACGGTCGTCCATGCGTTCTTAACTTCGATGGAGTCCCCTTGCTTCAGCTTGTCTGCTAACGCCCTACCCCATAACGTTAACTTAACTCTCCCGGTTTCATCCCCTATAGTCACTTCAGTGATTGTTCTGAGGCCTGCCCTAGTGTTTATGGTTCTCGAGGGCTCCACGCTGACTACGCGTGCCACGAGGTTAACTCCGTTCATATCCGGTTTTAGATCCGCCACCTTTACTCTGGTTTCTCCCATCTTATTCCTCTCCGCTGTTTACGGTACGTTTAACGTTAGGCTTCAGCCCTTATAAACTAACGGTTCTTATTTCACGCAATGAAAGCCCCACTCTTTAGGGCGTATAAAAAAGGTTTGTAAATTCATGCAGTGAAAAAGGGTCTCATCCCGAAAAACGGGTTAACGTGCTTCTTAGGCTTTCTCTACCAGTATAGCGCCTACGGGGCAAGCCGTTCTCGACTGCTCAACACAGTCCGCGAGGTCGTCCGGGACAACCCCCTCATTCACTTCACCGCCCCTATACTCCTTGACTATCTGGCTCTTCCCGTCAGGACCCGCTTCGAACACTTGAGGACAGAGTGCGTAACACACGCCGTCAGCTATGCATAGGCCCAGGTCAACCTTCACCTTTAGAGGCATTTAGTTCACCACAAGAAATAATGTCGCTGCACGAAAATAAATGTTACTGCTTCAAGGCCGTGAGACTGAAAGTTTAAAAAGCGCTGAAGTAATTTAACGTATGGGGCCCGTAGCTCAGCCAGGCAGAGCGCCCGGCATAGGCTGTTAAAGCCTACGGGATTCATAACCGGGCGGTCCGGGGTTCGAATCCCCGCGGGCCCACCAATCCTCAGCACTTAAACGTTAATAACGGCTAGTTCCTGGTTATAGGTAGGAGGGCAAGCATGTCTAGTGTTTGGGATTTCGCTGATAACGTGGTTGGTGATCTGCTGAGTGATTACACTAAGGTCCGGGGATTCGCTGAGAGCTTCTTAACGAACGTGGCTCAGAGAGAGCTGAGCAAATACAGGGGGGCCCTCGTAACTAAGGAGGGTGGTAAGACCTTCTTCATAGTGGGCGATGTACACGGCGATTTAGAGACCCTTAAGAGGATCCTCCAGAAGCTAAATATGAATTTAGTGAGGGAGGGCTCGGTCGAGCTGGTCTTCTTAGGGGATTACGTGGACAGAGGGCCGAACCAGCTTGAGGCGTTGCTAACGGCGTTGACGCTTAAGAGCGAGTTCCCCGATAACGTGACCCTCCTAAGAGGTAATCACGAACCACCGCCTCACTTGATACCCTCGCCTCACGACTTCCCTCAGGTCCTCAAGAAGCTTTACGGCTATGTAAGGGGTTCTGAAATCTACCAGGCGTTCTCAGAGCTATTTAACAGCCTGCCCTTAGTGCTGTACGTCAGAGACGCCTTCGTAGGGCTTCACGGCGGCCTGCCCACACACAAATACAACTCTGAGGTCTCACTTACCGAGTACTTCCTTGGTTCAAGCGAGCGCGAGGCTGAGAAGCTCGTGGAAGAGGTGCTGTGGAACGACCCCGTGGACCTGAACATCGAGAGGAGCCCCTCCCCGAGGGGCGCGGGTTACTTATTCGGCATACCCGTCACACAGTGGTTCATGAAGAGGTTCAGAGTCAGACTAGTTGTGAGAGGTCATGAGCCCTCCTACGAGGGCTTCAAGCTGAATCACAGGGGCAGGGTAGTAACTCTGTTCAGTCGGGTGGGCATGCCGTACTACAACAAACACGCCTCGTTCATGACTCTAGACACGTCCACCGCTATGTGCGTGGAGAACCCCGTGTCGTGTATCCACAGGGTTTAACGGGGTTGGAGACGGGTGGGATCACCCCTTAACGACCCCAAGCGGGCGCATTCTAGCCACTAGAACCGCGATGCCTACTTTGTGTGAGACCAGAGCGACCTTGTCGACGTCCTTATACGCTTCAGGCATCTCCTCGACCACAGTGTCTTTGGTCATGGCCTTAACGTAGATACCTGCGTTGAGTAGCTTGGTAATAACGGCATCAGCCCGGCTCCTCCTCATGGCCTCGTTCCTGGAGAGCCACCTGCCGGCTCCGTGCGCTGCTGAGTAGAAAGTCCTCTTGCCCTCGTGTATCCCCGCCATTAAGTAGCTGGCCGTCCCCATAGATCCTGGGATGAGCACTGGTTGACCGATGCTCCTGTAGACCTTAGGTATTTCAGGATGTCCTGGCGGGAAGGCCCTCGTAGCGCCCTTCCTGTGGACAACTAACTTAACGTTCTTGCCGTTCACCTCATGCTCCTCAAGCTTAGCTATGTTGTGGGCTACGTCGTAGATAGCCCTCAGACCTAGCTTGTCGGGGTCCTCCCTGAACACCGAGGCTATGGACTCCCTAACCCAGTGGGTTATTATTTGCCTGTTGGTGAAAGCGTAATTCGCGGCGGCTGCCATAGCCTTGAAGTAGTCTTCCCCCTCCTTCGAGTTGAAGGGCACGGAAGCCAACTCCCTGTCAGGGGGGTTGAAGCCGTACCTACGCATGGCCCGTTCCATAACACCTAAGTAGTCGCTCGCCACCTGATGACCTAACCCCCTTGAACCTGTGTGGACCATCACGGTTATCTGGCCCTCGTGATCTATGCCCATAGACTTAGCCAGCCTCTCATCGTATATCTTATCAACAACCTGTATCTCGAGGAAGTGATTGCCAGCCCCTAGAGTACCCAACTGGTCAGCACCCCTGGACTTAGCCGTGTTGCTCACCTTGCCGGCGTCAGCGTACTCTATCCTGCCGTAGCTCTCTATGAACTCCTCATCGTCCCTCCATCCGAACCCCTTCTCAATAGCCCAATCAACGCCTTCGTTGAGGACCTTATCCAGCTCTGTGAAGCTGAGTTTCAACTTACCCGTACTGCCGACACCTGAAGGCACGTTCTTGAACATCGCGTTAATGAGCTCCTTGACCCTATCCTTCACATCACCTAAACTCAGGTCAGTCCTCAGCAACCTGACACCGCAGTTCGAAACTATCACTCCATTAGCTATGAAGTTATGTGCTTGGTCATCCACAGTTATATCGTATACGTACCCGTTGTATTCCTCGACCCTAACGTCATCTACAACATCCCATACGATGTCCCCCTCCACGTTTTCCTCCACCCATCCTTCGAATGCGGGGAAGGCCCTTGGCGCTCGCGACTCGGGAACACCGCCATGCGCTGCCCCCTCAACAAACCCGCCATCCCGTTCAGCCCCCTCGGGGAGCAAGATCAGTGCCGTACCAGGTGAGACCGCCGTATGACTTAACGCAACCGCCTCCCCCACCACCCTGACCTTCAATTTAAGCCAAGCTACAGCAGCCAATCCTAGTCTCTGCCTCAGCGGGTTGTAAATGTAGCCCACACGCGTCCATAAGTTTATCAAGGACCGTGGCTTATTTGATACCCTTAACCTCAATCTAACCACACTGCCAACGTCCTCCTTGGAGATGCCGAGGACCTCCACGCCGAAATCCTCCAGTAACCCAGCTATGTCCTCGAGAAAAGCCTCCACGTCATCCTCCAATCCCTTAATTTTGGTGATGGACACGTGCGGTTGCTCGAAGTTATATCCGTTGATCGTCCGCGGTTCACTCATTTCAGCCCCGAAATATGCGGCTAAGTATAGCCTCTTCATCCAGAGCGGTGATCGTCTTATCCAGGCTGGTACTCTGAACGACGTACGTGTCTTGTCGCCGGCCGGTGCTCCAAGCCTCCTCAGCAACTCTCTAAGACTACGGGCCGGTACGTAGACGGAGTCTTCCATCCCTTCAGTCCTCTCGTCATCGTGCTCCGCGATCCCCCTTCGTTCCACTACGCCGGAGCTCTCATACCCAAGCAACCCTAAGTCTTTCCTCAGCTCCTCTAAACCCTCCCCATCGCCGTAGAACCGCGTTTTCTCTCCATCAAATACTCCATTCCCCATGAAATACCCGAGCAGCTTTATTATCACTGGCAGTTTGGGGTTATCCGTGTAGAGGGGTAGCAGACCACGTCTCTCCAACTCCTCCGCAACATCCCCCTCAAAGTCGTTTCTACCCAGCAATAACGTCCTTGGAGGGCTCTCGTATTCAACCCCTTCAAACGGGTAAGTGGCCAGCTTCATCCCCCTTCGAACATCCTTGGCAGGAACCATGCCTTCATCCGTCAACACAGGGTGATCGTGGCTAGCCTTAATGACGTGCCCAGACCTCGTCTTTATTACGTAGATCCTACCCTCACGTCTGTAGAACCGGAAAACCACTTCAGCGATCCGCGTCCTGCCGTCATTGACCAACACCCTCTCGCCGACCTTCAGATCCTTGATGCGTCTCCAGGCCCCGTGTTCGTCGAGAACCTTAGTATCTGGGGTTAGGCAGTTAATATCGTACCCGACTCCCCCGGGCGATATGTACCCGTCCTCAACCCTTACCCCCGCAACACCCCCTATCGGGAACCCGTAACCCTGGTGTCCGTCAGGCATCACGTACGAGGCCCTCTCGATCCCAGGCAGGCAGCTCACGTTCGCCGCCTGCTCCAGGGTTAGGTCCTCGCCCATTTTGGTTATGAGGTAATCGTCAGCGAACACCACGGCCGGCACCCTCATACAGCCTTTATAGCTGGGCGGTATCTCCCACTCGAACTCGCCCACTTTCCTGATGGGTATTTTCATCGTTTCATCCCAAACCTAGTAAGGCTTAACGGAAATTTAAGTGAATCACTATGGGCACGTCCTGTAAGGCCGTGTTCAAGCATGTTCTTCGGTGAAACTAGCTTTTTAAGGTTCTTGAAGTTTAAAAGGTGGTCGTTGAGGATTTAGGGGGAGTGGGTAGTGCCGGTATGGAGGTACTCCGTTGAGGTGGAGGACGAGAGCAAGGTGGCTAGGGCCGTGGTTAGAGACGTCCCTATTTCTTTGAAGGAGAGCTACGAGATCCTCAAGGTCGTGAAGGGCATGAAGTTGAAGGACGCTGAGGCCCTTCTAGAGAGGGTGGTTAAGGAGGAGGCGCCGTTGCCTTACGTCAGGTATAAATTAGGTGTCGCCCATAAGAAGGGGCTCCCCTCCGCGTTCCCTAAGTGGAGATCGCCCGTCGGCAGATACCCTGTTAAGGCTGCTGGGGAGATCCTCAAGCTACTTAAGAACGTTAAGAACAACGCCGAGGTTAAGAACCTGGACAGCGAGCGTCTCTACATACGTCACATAGCGGTTCATAAGGGGCGCTACATGAAGAGGTGGATGCCCAGGGCGTTCGCTAGAGCAACCCCTAAAGTAAGAACCACGGCCTGTATCGAGGTGGTGGTGGCGGAGGGCGAGTAGCTTGGTTGACATCAAGACACACTTCTTAGGCATGAATCTAGTCAGGCTCAAGATAGATGAGTTCCTGGCCAAGAACTTCGTTAGGGCAGGGTACTCAAGGGTTGAGATGATTAAGACCCCGCTAGGTACTAGAGTTGTTTTATACGCTGACAGACCGTCAATGATAATCGGTAGGAAGGGCCAGACCATAAAACAGTTGACAGAGGTCTTCGAGAAGTACTTCAAGGTTGAGAACCCTCAGATAGTGGTTACCCAGGTCGAGAACCCGGACCTGGACGCGAGGATAGTCGCAAGTAGGGTGGCGCTCGCCATCGAGAAAGGCTATCACTTCCGCAGGGCAGCCTTCGTGGCTCTGCGGAGGGTTCTAGCAGCCGGCGCTCAGGGAGTCGAGATAGTGATCAGCGGCAAGGTAGTTAGCGAGAGAGCTCGATACGAGAAGTTGAGGGCTGGGAGGGTCTACAAGACAGGGCAGCATCTGGACAGGCTCTTAGACAGGGCTGTCGTGCACTTACTCCTCAAGCCCGGTATATACGGGATTGAGGTGCTTATAGTGAGGCCTAGCGAGCCCGACGACGTCGTTAGGGTGACTACCGAGGCCTTTGTGGCCGGGCACGAGACCCAGCAGGCCGAAGAAGCTAGCCGCAAGGGCGACGCCGTCGTGAGGTGATACTACGTGAGCATGTCCCTCGACGAGCTGAGGAGTAAGAGCATGGAGGAGCGTGTTAAGGTCCTCAACGAGTTGAGGACGGAGTTAATTAGGTTGAGGACTCAAGCGCAGCTGGGAACCCTTAAAGACACCGCAAGAGTGAGGATTGTTAGGAAGAACATAGCCAGGATACTCACAATAAATCGGGAGGAGGAACTCAGGAGGTCCAGTGCTGGGGGAGCGACGGGATGAAGAGGAGCGCTAGGAACCTTAAGTACCATGAGTTAGCAGGCCTCGAGGTCAGGGTGGTCAGCCACACCGACAGCTCGTTGGCTAACGTCTTGGGGCGTGTGGTGGGGGAGACCAGGAATGTCTTGGAGGTGCTGAAGGACGGGAGGCTCATACGCGTGCCTAAGGCCGGCGGCGTTTTCGCTTTTAAGCTAGAGAGCGGAACTAATGTCTTAGTGGACGGTGATGCTTTGGTAGGGAGGCCTGAGGACCGGATGAAGAGGTTGGTCGGTGGTTAGGATGAGTGGGCTGCAGGCACGTGACATAGGGATCACGTTCGAGGGGCTCCAACCGCCTGCCGAGGTGTGTGAGGACCCTGAATGCCCGTGGCACGGTAACCTTAAGATCAGGGGGGCGTTGCTTGTGGGCAACGTAGTCAAGTTGAGGGCTAGGAAGATGGCGGTTGTTGAGAGGGAGCACTTGGTTTACGTCAGCAAGTACAAGAGGTACGAGAGGCGTAGGTCGAGGATCCATGCCAGGGTACCTGCCTGCATTCCCCTGGCCCTAGGGGATCAGGTATTAATAGGGGAGACAAGGCCTCTGGCTAAGTCCGTGGCCTGGGTGGTTTTAGGGCGTATTAAGAAGGGTGGTTAGCGATGTCAGAGAAGAAGGGCGGCGCGGCTTTCGGACGCCTTGGGAGGGCTACAGGCATCACTTTAGGAACTAACCTGAAGGTCGCTGATAACAGCGGGGCTAAGGTAGCCATGGTCATAGGCATCCCAGGGATGAAAGCCAGGCTCCGGAGACGTCCCTCAGCCACTGTGGGAGATTTAGTCATGGTTACCGTGAAGAAGGGCAACATCGAGTTGGTGGGGCAGGTCCTGCAGGCCGTCGTGATTAGGCAGAGGAGGCCCTTCATGAGACATGACGGCAGATGGCTTAGTTTCGAGGATAACGCTTGCGTCATAATAGCGCCTGACGGAACCCCTAAAGGCACTGAGGTCAGAGGCCCTATGGCTAGGGAGGCGGCTGAGAGGTGGCCTAAGATGGCTACGCTTGCATCAATAATCGTGTGAGGCCGATGACCGTGAGTCCCTCGATTAAACCCAGTAAGCAGAGGTCACGCGTCTATAACGCGCCGATGCACCTAAGACATAGGTACGTAACGGCCATGCTCTCCAACGAGTTGATAGGCAAGCTAGGCGTCAAGAGGGTCTACGTGAGAACAGGCGACGTCGTCAGGATCCTGAGAGGTGACTGGAGAGGTCATGAGGGGAAGGTCGTTAAAGTGGATTACGAGGGTGTCGCGCTGCATGTCGAGGGCGTGACGATAAAGAAGGCTGACGGCACACCCGTTTATTACCCTATACATCCCTCTAAGGTCATGATAATAAAGCTGGACCTCAGCGATAAGAGGCGCTCGAAGATCATCGAGAGGAGGGGAGGGGGACTCAAGGAGGTTGAGAAGGCGGAGACGCCTGCCAGCGACGAAGCTAATAAGCCGCTTACCCAATCAGAAGGGGGAGAGAGAAGTGGGTAGGAAGGGAGGCAGTAGACACATCAAGAGTTTAGAGGCGCCTGCTTTCTGGCCCGTCCTTAGGAAGGAGTATAAGTGGTCTGTGAGGGCCGCGCCGGGGCCTCACCCGATTCACAGGTCATTGCCTTTACTCATAGTCGTGAGGGACCTCATGTCCCTTGCGAGGACGAGCAGGGAGGCCAGGAAGGTAATAGCTGAGGGGGTTATTAAGGTGGACGGCAGGGTCCGTAAGGACTACAAGTTCCCGGTAGGCATTATGGACGTGATCGAGGTCGTGAGGTCCAGGGAGTTCTTCAGGGTTCTCCCGGTACCTACCAAGTTTTTAGGGCTGGAACCCATCACCGAGGACGAGGCTTCATTCAAGCTGTGCAGGATCGAGAACAAATCAACTGTTAAGGGGGGTCACATACAGCTTCACCTTCATGACGGGAGGAATGTCCTGATTAAGGTCTCTGACCCTAGGAACCCTGGCGAGGACATCTACGATACCCTCGGCACTGTTAAGTTCTCGCTGGTGGAGGGCGGGATAGAGGACTATTACCCCGTGAAGAGCGATGCGCCGGCGATAGTCACGGGGGGTAGGAACGTGGGTAGGGTTGCAAGGCTGCTTAAGGTCTACGAGGGTGTCAGGCACTATCGCAAGCAGGTCCAGTTACGTGATTCCAGAGGTCTTGAGTTCTTCACCACGATGGATAAGGTGTTCATCATAGGACATAAGGAGCCAGTTATTAAGGTGCCTGAGGGAGCTGTATGAGTTCAACACGTGGGATCGCGTTAGGGGTTAGTGAAGAGCTGGTTGATAGGGTTCTGAAGAGTTGGGAGTCCAACCCGATGATCAAGCCGAGACTAGCTAAGGTCGTGGTTAACGTGGGCGTGGGTGAGTCGGGGGAGGTCCTCAGAAAGGCTGCGAGGATCCTCGAGATGCTGACGGGTCAAAAACCCTCTGAGAGGAGAGCTAGGAAGACTGTCAAGGAGTTTGGTGTTAGGAAGGGCGAGCCTATAGCTGTTGCAGTCACTCTAAGGGGTAGGAGGGCTTCAGAATTCCTGAACAGGGTTCTAGACGCTATGGGGAGGCGCGTTAAATCCTCCAGCTTCGACGACTTCGGCAACGTGTCCATAGGGGTTAAAGAGCACATCATGCTTCCAGGGGTTAAGTACGACCCTGAATTGGGGATATTCGGGATGGACGTGTGCGTCACTCTCGAGAGACCTGGGTTGAGGGTTGTCAGGAGGAGGGTCAAGAGATCGCGGGTCCCCTACAGGCAGAGGGTCTCCAGGGAGGAGGCCGTTGTTTTCTTCGTCAAGGAGTTGAACGCTAGGGTGGTTTGATATGGGCAAGTTCAAGCCTCCTAAGGTCAGGAGATACGGCAGTGGTGTGCGGGTCTGCCAGCGTTGCGGGTCTCGAGACGCCGTGATACAGAAGTACGGGATATACCTGTGTAGGCAGTGCTTCAGGGAGGTGGCTCAGGAGCTTGGCTTCAGGAAGTACATGTAGGTGGTTGGCATGGTGATGATGGATACGTTGTCAAACGCCTTAACAACTTTGAAGAACAGTGAGGTGAGGGGGAAGGGGGAGGCTGTTATAGCGCCGGCGTCCAAGCTGGTCGCCATGGTCTTGAGGGTTATGCAGAGGTACGGCTACGTTGGTGAGTTCGAGTACATAGATGACGGTAGATCCGGGAAGATTAAAGTACAGCTCCTCGGTAGGATAAATGACGCAGGGGTCGTGAAGCCCAGGACCTCTGTTAAGTACGCTGAGCTACGTAGCCTGCCCGTCTGGCTGATGAAGCTGCTGCCTTCAAGGGATATAGGCTTACTCATACTCTCGACGCCTCAGGGGGTTATATCGCATAAGGACGCTCTTGAGAGGAAGGTGGGAGGCGTTATACTGGCGTACGTCTACTAGGGGGTTTAGCGATGGTTAGGGCTACTTTAGTTAGGGATTACGTCAAGATACCTGAGGGGGTCTCGGTGAGCGTGGAGGGGGGTAGAGTGAGCGTCAGAGGCCCGAAGGGCGAGGTCAGCAGGGATTTCAGCCACGCTGTTGGGGTTACGATAAGCGTTGAGGAGGGTAAGGTCGTGGTCATGGCCACCTTCGCTAGGAGGAGGGACGTGGCTCGAGTTTATTCGGTCTCCGCGCATATAAGGAACATGGTACTTGGCGTCACTAGGGGATACAGGTATTGGCTGAGGATTATTTACTCGCACTTCCCCATAAGCGTTAGGGTTGAGGGTCGTAGGGTGCTTATAGAGAACTTCATAGGGGAGAGGAGTCCTAGGGTCGCTGAGATCGTGGGCAAGGCGTGTGTGAGGGTTCAAAAGAACGACATAATCGTCGAGGGCATTGACGTAGAGGAGGTTGGTCAGACCGCCGCCAATATAGAGCAGGCCACGAGGATAAGGGGTCTTGACAGGCGCGTGTTCGCTGACGGCATATACATATACAAGAGAGAGTTCATGGATGGTGGTGAGGTTTGAGTAGCAGGGATAGGAAGTTAAGGCTCATCAGGAGCAAGAGGAGGGTTAGGTTCCTGAGGCATCAGTGGTGGAAGTTCCGGAAGTTCTTGAACGATCTGAAATGGAGGAGGCCTAAGGGCATAGACAACCCCATGCGTCTAAGGTGTAAGGGACTGCCTCAAAGACCGTCGCCCGGTTTCGGAGCGCCTAAGGAAATAAGAGGTCTCCACCCATCAGGCCTCAAGCCCGTCGTGATTCACAACGTTAAGGAGCTTGAGAAGCTCAACCCAACTGAGGCGATAGTTTACGTGGGCAGGACCGTGGGGAGACGTAAGAAAGCTGAAATAGTTAGCAAGGCTAGGGAGTTAGGGGTGGTGGTGGCTAACGAGAGGTGATGCACGGCGTGAGTGATCTGACTCCTCAGAAAAGGCTGGCGGCCGAGATCTTGAAGGTAGGGGTCTCGAGAGTGAGGATCGACCCCTCTAAGGCGGGGGACGTTGAAACCGCTTTAACTAAGGAGGACGTGAGGAAGTTGATTGAGGCCGGAGTTATTTGGGCTGAGCAGGCCAAGAGCAACTCTAGAGGGAGATGGAGGGAGCTACACGAGAAGAGGAGGAGAGGGCATAGGAGGGGTTACGGGAGGAGGAAAGGAAGCGTGGACGCCAGGAGCGACGCTGACGAGATGTACGTTAACACCTCAAGGAAGTTAAGGAGGTACTTGAGATGGTTGAGGGATCGAGGGGTCATAGACAGGAAGACCTACAGGTCATTGTACCTCCGTGTTAAGGGGGGTATGTTTAGGAGCCTGTCAGATCTCAAGAGACATCTCACCGACTTAGGCATAAAGGTGAGGTAAGGTGGCGCGTGGACCTACCTATAAAGTCCCCAGGAGGAGAAGGAGGGAGGGCAGGACGGACTATTACAGGCGTTACAGGATGGTGAAGTCAGGACAGCGTGTGAGGGTCGTGGTTAGGAAGACAAACGCTCGGGTCATAGTGCAGTTAATTAGATTCTCTCCCAGCGGTGATGAGACCCTAGTAGGCGTTAACAGTAAGGCCTTACGTAGGTACGGTTGGCTGGGAGACCTGAACAACATCCCAGCGTCGTACTTAACAGGCTTGCTTGCCGGGATGCTCGCCGTTAGGATGGGGATTAAGTATGCGATACCTGACGTAGGTCTGCATAAACCTACTAAGGAGGCTCGGGTTTTCGCGGCGATTAAGGGGCTGCTTGACGCCGGTGTTGAGGTCCCTGTAGCGAAGGAGGTACTGCCTTCGAACGAGAGGATGGAAGGCGTCCACATAGCTGAGTACGCGAAGCAGCTCCTCAGTCGGGGTGAGGAGTTGTTCAGAGCCAGGTTCCGTGAGTACCTCAGCAGGGGGCTGGATCCACGTGACCTACCTCAACACTTTAAGGAGGTAAGTGTGAACATGAGGGAGGCGCTTGCTTCGGGTGGGTCTTCATGAGTGAATCGTTGAGTGAGTGGGTCCCTAAGACAAAGCTTGGGAGAATGGTTAAGGAGGGCAGAATAACGAGCATTAAGGAGGTTTTCGACCAGAACATCACGGTTAGGGAGCCCGAGATAGTTGATTACCTGATCCCTAACCTCAAGCACGAAGTGCTGGACGTCAACATCGTTCAGAAGCAGACTGACGCCGGCGAGGTTACTAGGTTCAGGGTAGTTGTTGTGCTCGGCAATTTTGACGGATATGTTGGTCTAGGCGTGGGTAAAGCCAAGCAGATAAGGCAGGCCATAGAGAAGGCCTTGAGGAACGCGAAGCTCAGCATAACTCCTGTGAGGAGGGGCTGTGGTAGTTGGGCGTGTTCGTGTTCGGAGCCGCACAGCGTGCCGTTCAGGGTAGACGGCAAGAGCGGGTCTGTGAGGATATCCCTGGCCCCAGCTCCGAAGGGGACTGGTCTGGTAGTCGGTGATGCGGCGAAGTTGATCCTGAGGTACGCGGGGATTCGCGACGTGTGGACGTGGTCGAAGGGTGAGACCAGGACTACTATAAACTTCGCCTACGCGACCTTTGACGCTTTAAGGAAAACGTATAGCTTCGTAACCCCGTATGACTGGGTTAGGGGTGGTTCGTAATGAGCTCGCTTTACGCTATAGTGAGGATCAAAGGTCTTGCCGAGGCCCCTCCGGAGGTTGAAGATACTTTAAGGAAGCTGAGACTGACTAGGAAGCACGCGGCCGTGATCTACCCTAAGAACCCGTCGATCGACGGCATGCTTGAGGTAGTTAAGGAGTGGGTTACCTGGGGTGAGGTGGACGAGGCCACGCTCAGGGAGTTGCTGCTGAGGCGTGGTAGGTTGGCGGGGAACAGGCCACTTACCGAGGAGTTCGTCAAGGAGAGACTAGGCATGAACATCGACGAATTCGTTAAAGCGCTGATGGACGGCAGGTTGCAGCTACACAAGCTTGAGTCGTTGATGAAGCCCGTCTTCAGACTCCACCCGCCTAAAGGAGGCTTTAAGAGAAGCATTAAAAAACCTCTAGGGGGCGACGGCGAGTTAGGGTACAGAGGAAGTGATATAAACGGGCTCTTGCTGAAAATGATTTAGGTGATCGACATGGTGGTTAGAAGGGAGAGGAAGAGTAGGAAGATGAGAGGGAGCAGAACCCACGGTTACGGTAGTGTGGGGCAGCATAGGAAGGCTGGCAGCAGAGGCGGCAGGGGCGCTGCTGGGATGCATAAACATAAGTGGACTTGGGTTGTTAAGTACCATCCGGATTGGTTCGGTAAGCGCGGCTTCAAGAACCCTAACCCAAGCACTACGAAGGGCGGGCTCAGGACGGTCAATATAAGGGAGCTCTGCGAGGTGGTGGGAGAGCTGTTAAGTAAGGGGGTGCTTAGGAGTGAGGGGGGCTTCATAAAGGTCGATCTTCTGGAGCTAGGCTACAACAGACTGCTCGGTGAGGGAGAGCTCACAATGCCGCTGAAGATAGTAGCACCCAGCGCGACGAAAACGGCCCTTGAGAAGGTGAAGAGGGCTGGTGGGGAGGTCATCCCTCCAACTAAGGAGGCGTGAGGGGTGCCTCTGCTTATCTCGGAGTTGGGTGAGCAGTGTTAAGGGCTTTTGGCTGAGGGATCGAGTTCCTCAAGCTTTTATAACAACTTGTGATTAACTCAGTAGGGATGGATAGTGGGCGCACTCTCTTGGTTGGCTAAGATAGGCGAATACGTGCCTTCAACGCCGAAGCCCTCCAGGAAACCGGACTTAAGCAAGAGACTTCTCTACACCTTCTTAGCGGTTGTCGCTTTCTACGTCATGTCATCCACCTACGCGTTTCCGTTGTCGGCTTATCCTCATATCCAGGGCGTCCAGTTACCCACGCTTATCAACGTCATCTTCGCCTCACAGAGCGGTTCCCTGACTCAACTGGGTATAGGGCCTCTCGTGACCGCTGGGTTGATAATTCAAATACTGGTTGGGGCTAAGCTCATAGACCTGGATTTAACGGATCCAGGTGATAGGAGGCTATTCACTCAAAGCCAGAAGGGCCTGGCGTTGCTCATAGCGGTTGTTGAGGGACTTGGCTTCGCGCTTTACTACAGGTTAAACGCTTTCATAACCGCGGCGTTGTTCCTCCAATTCCTGGCGGGCGCTCTAATCCTCGTAGTCCTTGACGAGGCCATGCAGAAGGGATACGGTATAGGTTCCGGCGTGAGTCTCTTCATCCTTGCCGGCATTGCTAGGACTATATTGTGGTCTATCTTCGCGCCGGTAGACATCTCTGAAGTGAAACAGTACTACGGCATAATCCCTTACATCGCGAGCCTTTTCCAAGGGCATGCCCTCGACCTCGATAGGCTGTTGTTCGGCCTCGTGAGCACGTCGTCCGGAACCATAACAGTGCCCTCGTTAGTAGGGCTCATATCCTTCTTTGTACTTGTGATCGTCATAGTGTACTTGCAGGCCATGAAGGTCAACATACCTATAACTTCCCACAGGATGCCAGGCGTTAAGTCCGGAATGCCCTTACAGTTCCTCTACGTCAGCAACATACCTATACTGCTCGTCGGGATACTCTTCTCCGACCTAATACTCTTCTACAGATTAACGTCAACGTACCTGGCCGATATCCCCTGGCTGGTTAACGCCTTCAGCGTCGCTATCCACTACCTAAACCCGCCCTCCTCAGTGCTTGAGGTGATTGTGGATCCGATTAGGGTGGGGGTCTACGCAGCTACGCTCATCGCCCTAGCTGTTTTGTTCGGCCTTATGTGGGTTGAGGTGGCAGGGCTCAACCCATCAGCCCAGGCCGAGAACTTAGTTAAGTCAGGACTCCTGATACCCGGGCATAGGAGCAACCCTAAAGCGTTCGAGACCGTCCTCTCTAAGTACATATATCCTCTGGCCGTGCTCAGCTCGATAATAGTTGCCTCGATAACCTTGGTCGCCGACGTCTTCGGCGTTTACAGCTCCGGCATGGGAATCCTGCTCGCCGTAGGCATACTCCAGCAGTTCTACGCTCAGATAACTTACGAGAGAGCTCTTGAGGCATACCCGCTCCTCAAGAGGATATTAGGTGAGTGACATGGTTCAGGGGTTGAAGGTCGTTGTAGTGGTCGGGGTGGCCGGCGTTGGCAAGTCGACTGTTCTCTCGCACGCGAGGAGTGCTCTGGAGAGTGAGGGCTACGCTGTCGAGACGCTGAACTACGGGGACTTCATGCTTAGGTACGTCATCGACAGAGGCATCGCGGCAAGCAGAGACGAGATACGGAGGCTTCCTTTAAGCGAGCAGAGAGGTATTCAGGCCGCGGTGGCTAGGGAGTTAAGGGACTATATAGAGGGACTTCCGGCTAAGCACCCCGGTAAGGACGTGGTCGTTTTCGTGGACACACACGCCACTATAAAGACCGCTACAGGCTTCTGGCCAGGTCTACCGGAGCACGTCGTTAAGGAGTTAAGGCCTGACACCATAGTGGTGGTTGAGGCGGACCCGACATCCGTGGTGGGGAGGCAGAGCAGGGATCAGTCTAGGTACAGGAGGGATTACGCGGACGTTGAGGTGGTTAAGGAGACCATGAGTTTAGTGAGGATGTTCTCCGTAGCTAGCGCGACGCTGGTCGGCGCTTCCGTTAACATAGTTAAGAACGAGGAGGGCGAGGCGGAGAACGCCGGCAGGGCTGTGGCTGAGATAGTTAAGGGGATTTAGCGATGCTCACGTTACTCTATGTCATGACGGTCTTGGTCGTGATACTTCCCTGGTCGTACCTAGTCAGGTGGATAGGGATCAATAAGCTGAAGGTGTTAGAGGTTGTCAGGGAGATGAGAGTGATTGAGAAGGAGTACGCGGGTCTGAAACCGCAGGAGAAGAAGGCGAAGATCCTTGAGGAGAGGTCCTCCAAGCTGAAGAGGAAGCTCAGCAGCTTCTTCATCGTGAATCTGCTGGCGTTGTGGGGCGGTGTTTTCATGGCTATGGTGATCTCAGAGTACATGTACTTGCTCTTCATACTGACGTACGGCGGGGGTAGAGCCATACCATCCCCGCTGAGCCTGCCCGTGGTCTCAAGTTCTGGAGGGAGCTTGAACGAGCTTCTCATATTCCTCGCGACGATCATCGGCTACCAGTCAATACACAACAAAATAACTGGTGTGGACGCGCTTAGAGGTTAGTATTGAAAATTTTAAATATGGTTGCCGATAACCTACAGGGTTGATAGCGATGATGGGGGCCTCTGTTAGGTCTAGGTCCTTGAGGAGGGTCTGGAGACGCGTGCCCGGCGGTAACGCTAAAACGTATTACGGGAGGGGTAAGTCGTACGTAGTGAGGTGTGGCGTGTGTGGACGTGGGTTGGGAGGAGTTCCCAGGTCCAGCGACGTGCTGAGGAAGGGGGTTAGAACCTCTAAGAGGCCTGAGAGGCCTTTCGGAGGGGTTCTCTGCCCGTCTTGCTTATCACTGGCGTTAAAGCTTGTGATAAGGGGTTCGTAGGGGAGATTTTTGTTGGTAAGCGGGAATCCCTGTAGCGTGGTCATCGCCGTTAGCGGGATGCCTGGAAGCGGGAAATCAACGCTGGCTAGGAGGCTCTCCGAGTATTTCGGTTTAAGACTCGTCTCGGCCGGGAGGATGTTCAGAAGCCTCGCTGATCAGAAGGGGTTGACGTTAAGCGAGTTGACGAGGGTTGCTGAGGCCGATCCATCGATAGATAGGATGGTTGACGGGATGACCGTGGAGGAGGCTAGTAAGGGGTGCGTAGTTGTAGATGCGCACATAGCTGGGTGGATTCTCAAGGACTTAGCACTGCTTAAAATATACCTGGCAGCCCCTGCAGACGTGCGGGTTAGGAGGATCGCTGAGAGAGACGGTAAAAGCTACGAGGAGGCGTTTCAAGAGGTTAAAACGCGTGAGGAGTCCGAGTGCCGGAGGTTCAAGCGCTACTACGGCATAGACATCAACGATTTAAGCGTGTTCGACCTAGTCATAAACACCGCTAAGTTCAACGCTGATGAGGCCTTCGAGATCTCGAAAGAGGCGGTCAACATAGCGATTAAAGCCCGGGCTCTCTGAAGTTCCTTAAACTTATAAGAGGACTTGCAATTCTACTATGAGATTCGCAGGTGATCGGGGTGGCGGCGATCGAGGTCGGGAGGGTGTGTGTTAAGATCCGCGGTAGGGAGGCTGGAAGGAAGTGCGTGATAGTGGACATAATCGACGAGAACTTCGTCTACGTCACAGGCCCTAAGAGCCTCTCCGGGGTTAAGCGCAGGGAGGTCAACGTCGATCACATCGAGCCCACTGACAAGAAGGTAGATATCAGGAAGGGGGCTACGGACGAGGAGGTCCTAGAGGCTGTGAGAGCAAGTGGTTTAGAGTCATTCATGAAGGAAAGGGCTAAAGTGACCAGTAAAGAACTGCTTTACGTTAAGACGTTGAAGTCCATAGCCAGGTAGGGAACGAAGGGTTTAGCACGTGGGTTCTTGACTATTTTCCCTCGCATCTAACTTCCGGCTTAGCTCAGATTTATAAGTCCCTAAGTTACACCTAAAGCTTGAGGGCGTTGGGCTTGAACGCAGGGCTTGAGTTTCTCAGGAAGCTCGACGATTTCGCGGGTCTCGGGAGGCGATACGTGTTGATCAGGGAATTCACGACCAACGAGAATTACGGAAAGCCTCCTGAACAGAGGTCTCTGGACGAGTTAATGAGGCTTGGCGTGATCAGCCTGGATAAACCGCCTGGGCCGAGTAGTCATGAGGTTGTGGCATGGGTTAAGAACTTGCTCGGCATCAGCAAGGCCGGTCATGGAGGCACCCTAGAGTCCTCGACCCCGTAGTCAGCGGAATCCCTCATAGGGTCGGTGACGGGGAGACCCCAGAGTGACTGGGGTATTGCCTATAGCTCTAGGGGACGCTGTCAAGCTGATCGGTTTCTTAATGCAGTCCAGCAAGGAGTATGTGGCTGTGATGCAACTGCACGGCAGTGTTGACGTGGGCGCGTTAAGGGAGGTCATCGATTTGTTTGTAGGCAAGATATACCAGAAACCGCCGGTCAGGTCGTCTGTTAAGAGGGTCCTCAGGGTCAGGGAGGTGTTTGGGTTGGAGCTCGTCGAGTACGAACATCCCTACGTCTTACTTAGGATCGACTGCGAGCATGGCACGTACGCACGTAAATTAATACATGACATAGGGGACGTCTTAGGTGTTGGCGCTCACATGCGTGAGTTGAGGAGGACTCGCGTGGGTCCATTCAAGGAGAGCTCCGGCCTAGTCAGGATGCACGACTTGTCTGAATACACGTATTTATGGCGTGTTGAGAGAGATCCAAGGATGCTTATGAAAACAATAATGCCAGGCGAGTACTTAGTCTCGCATCTACCTAAAGTGATTATTAATGACGCGGCAGCCAGCGCCGTCGCTCATGGCGCTGACTTAACGGTGCCGGGAGTCTCAACACTTCATGAGAGGATAAGGAAAGGGGACGTTGTCGCGATCTTCACGCTCAAGGGGGAGCTAGTAGCGGTTGGCGTTGCTCAGATGCACACGGAGGAAGTGCTTCAGACGCGGAAGGGCCTCTTCATAAAGACTAAGAGAGTAATCATTGACAGAGGGGTCTACCCGCCATCATGGCGAAAACACCCCTCCTTAAAAAATGGCCCCTCCTATCAATAACTAGATTCCACGTCGCGTTCCACCCATAGTCAAGGCACTCGTGTTCGCTTCGTTAAGTCCTCAGCAGGTAAAGGGATTCGTAGTAGTCCTGAAAGCATGGAAGATATGTGGAGAGGTGTTATTAACGACTGTGATCTCTACAACACTGAACTCTATAACCATCACTCAAAACAGAATTCGTTGAGAAAGTGTCTGCGAAGCGGGTCGATGTGTTGTGGCGCCGGGGGCGGGATTCGAACCCGCGCGCGGAAGCACCGCACTGGCTCTCCAGGCCAGCCCCTTAGACCGCTCGGGCACCCCGGCTAGTTTCATAATTTAATACGTTACCTGAGATTTATATTTTCCCTAGGTAGGGATGCTTAGCTGTCATGTGGATGTTATTGCATTTAGCATCGTAAAACATTAAGTGTTTTTGTTTTAGAATTACCTTAATATATTGGGGATGGAGTTTGGCTAAGTTGTTGGTAGTTGCCGTTGATTACGATGACGACATTTCGCTGAGCGGGTTTGAGGCTCCCATCGTTGGTTACGATAAGGTTGTCAGCGCCTCTGTTAGGTTCGGTACCGTGAGGCCCGACGACTCAGACCTTAACGTCTTGTTTCACGCGATTTCAGTTCACTCAAGTCTCAAGGATAGGGGGGAGGACGTTGAGATTGCCATAATCTCCGGGCATCCTAAGAGTCATGTTGAGGCCGGTAGGAGGTTGAGGGATCAGGTCTCCTATTTAATATCAACCTTCGGGTGTAAGGATTTCGTCGTGGTTTTAGATAGCGCTGAGGACGAGCTTGTTATACCCATTGTTCAGAACATGGCTAACATAATAGCTGTTGAGCGAGTCGTCATAGAACAGCTTAGGGGGGTTGAGGAAACCTACGTCCTGTTAGGGAGGTACATCAAGAAAGCTATTGAGGAGCCTCGTTTCTCTAAGATATTTCTAGGCATACCTGGCGTCCTGCTTCTCATTTTCTCTCTAGTCTCGTTAACCTACCTATCAGCTTACGCGTGGGAGGTCTTAATGGGAATTCTCGGGCTTTTCCTTTTAATCAGGGGTTTCCAGATTCACGAGGCTGTTTTAAAGAGATGGAAGCAGTCATCAATCTACAGGGTCTCGGGCATTCTCTCCGCCTTTTCCCTTTCAGTAGGCGTAGCTCTGACTTTAACTTCCATGACATCGAGGAACTTCTCTTACGACGCTACTTCGATTAGGATGTACTCTGAGGTGATGATACCTTTCGTCGCTCTATCAACTTCCATACTGTTTGTCGGCAGGCTAATCAGCAGGGTGCTCAGGAGGAGTATCAGGATGTGGCGGGATGTCGTCGCCCTGTTAACGATAGCGCTCCTCACCAGGTATATTCTCAACCTAATCGAGATAATTACCACGTACCCTGTAGAGAGATTAGTTGACTTACTCTACGAGTACAATTTAATTCAGGCGTTCGCGTTGATATCAGTTCTCATAGTGGCTATAGCGTTTCTAATGAGCTTCATAGAGCGAGAAACAAGGATGATAAAGTAGTGCCGCCCTGACCTGGCGCTAACTTCCGTAACGCCAGGTCAGAACAGGTAACCCCTGATGAGCCTGGCGAGCTTTCCGACCAGTTCTTGATTATTCAGGTAACCAAGAAGGTCCTTCTACCTGACGAACTCTTGATGGAACACCATCTACAAAACCTGGGACTTAGAACTCCTGCGGTTCGTGTGAAAAAGATCCTCACGCTCACAATAGCAGCCTTTCTATCAGGGAATAATACACGTGCGATGTCTTCTCGAGCTCTTCCACCGGGACGTACTCGTCGGCCATGTGCGCCAGCCCCAGCAGACCGGGCCCGTAGGTTACTGTAGGTACTCCCACCTCAGTGTAGTAGCGCATGTCCAAACCTCCTAGGCACACGGTCGTCTTGACCCCGACCCTTAACACCTCCTCAGCCACGGCCTTGAGGGTCCTCACGAACTCCGAATTCGGATCCGTTAGCGCTGGCATAAGCTCGTTGGTTACCCTGAGGGACACTTTCACTCCCCTCCCCTCCAGCTCGCGTGATATCTTCTCCACGAACTCCGCGATCTCCTTCTTGACGTCCTCTATCCTCTCCTCCGGCACTACCCTGCGGTCAACTGAGAACGCGTAGTATCCCGGAACAACGTTCACCTTGGCGCCTCCTCTGACCTCGCCGCCTATCATGACCGTGGGTCTGGCCCCTCTTGGGTCGTCGTACTCGTAGGGGCTCCTCCTAGCCTCCAGGGACGGCGCGTACTCTCTCATGAACCTCTGAGCCACATCGACCATGTGCTCGAACGCGTTGACCCCGAACCACGGGGTCGATCCGTGGGCTTGCTTCCCGAAGACCTCCACGAGGATCCACACAGCACCCTTGTGGCCGACCCATATGATCCCGGAGCCGCTGGGCTCCCCGATGACGGCGTAGTCCGGCCTCGCTCCCACCTCCCTCACTAGGTACCCGGAGCCCGTCATACCCCCTATTTCCTCGTCCGGGACGAGGGCTACCTCAATGCTTCCCTTCAGGCGCCTCCCGGACTCTACAGCGGTCTTGGCAGCCGTTAGGAACGCTGCTATACCGCCCTTCATGTCCGAAGAACCCCTTCCGTAGACCCTGCCCCCCTCCATCACCGGGTTGAAGGGGTCTCTCGTCCACCCGCTACCAGGTGGGACCACGTCGTAGTGCCCGTTGAAGTGCAGGACGGGGCGGCCCTCACCGTACCTGGCGAGGATGATGTACCTGGGGTACTGGGCATAATCAGGGTGGTGCCTCTCGACGTAGTTCCTGGGGACCTCGACGACGTTGACCCTGAACCCCAGAGGCTCGAGGACCTCCCTGGAGAACCTCGCGAACTCCCCGTACTTCTCGCCCGGCGGGTTCACCGTTGGTATGGAGATCATGTCCCTGAGTATCTTTATCCCCCACTCCACGTTCCTCTCGAGGGATCCCATACCGACACCCTGAGACTACTAGTGTCATGGACAAATTAAATATTAGTTCCTAGATTATCGAGCGGGTTCCTAGGCACTTTTAGGCCAGCTGTACGTCTCTCTACGTAGACCCTAAAGCCAAGCTGAGTCCAGAAGTTCTGGAGTAGCGTGGCTGTCCGGGCTCTCACCCTGCAGCATAGGTCCTCATGCCCCCAGGAACACAAGGGCTTTTAGTATTCCACGACGTAGTCTAGGCGGCGAGCCGGTGGGACATTGAGTTGAAAATGTCTGAGTTTAAAAGAGCTCTAGTAGTTTCTCCGTAGCACGGCCTTACAGTTTAGCTTCCTCAACGATTTTCCTCGCTATCTCCTTTACCTCCTTATCGGAAATGTCAAGAGTTGGTATTTTTTGTATATAATTCGATACAACCATTTCGTAGTCGATCCTCGCCCCGACTTTCTCTAGGATCTTGAAAGCACACCTGTTACCGCACCCATCAATAACGATGTTTCTCTTAGCCTTCAAGGCGATCTCCGCGTGCGCTATCGAGCCAGCACCGATCGCGGACGTACAGCACATCCTACCCTTGCCATCGTTAGTGAGCAGAACCCCAACCTCATGTGCTATCTGACCAACATTAGAAGCACCACCACAAACCCAGATCATGCCCTCGTGTTCAGCAACCTTATGACAAGCCTGCAACAACCTCCTCTCAATAGTTCCTCCCATTCATACCACCAACTATAAGGTCTTACTGAAAAGACTATTAAGCTTATCTCACGCCAGAACCCCCGTAAAACCGCAAGAACAATCTCGCAAAACAAAACCCCACACACAACCCCCAAACAATAACGATCTTTACTAAGATATAATCAAGCATTAAAGAAACAACCTAACACAACTAAAACCTTAACTCGTTAATGAACAGCCCCTCAATCAAATAAAATAAACACTTCCAAAACAAACTCGATAAGCTACCTTACACCAAAACAACCCCCTTTCCCGCCCAGCCCATCATTCAGAGTGAAAGAAAGCAGCTACTAAAAGACAAGCTAACTTTATTGTCTACACTACGATTAAGTCAACATTAGGAGTTGTCACGCGTGGAGTACCCCTCACGACAAGACTCCTAATGATAAATCTTAATAACCACGCATAAGAAATATAATCAGGCAAGAAAACAACGCACAAAAACCACCCACAAAACAGTATCAACAAAGAATGAATTGAAAGATGACATAATGCCTTACTGGCGCGACAAACTAATACAGCTAAGTATCAACAAAGAATGAATTGAAAGCGCAGTAACCATGTGGTCACCACATATATTATATCTCTTTGTATCAACAAAGAATGAATTGAAAGTAGCTGGTCAAATAATATATCCTATATTCCCGAGACACTAGTATCAACAAAGAATGAATTGAAAGCAATAACAAAGTATATATCTATCAACCGCCGTAACGTCCCGTATCAACAAAGAATGAATTGAAAGGCACTGTGGGCGCGCTTAGCGCCAGCAACATATGGCAGTGTATCAACAAAGAATGAATTGAAAGCTTTCTTTTTTCCCATGCTTCTCAAGTATGACACAGTATCAACAAAGAATGAATTGAAAGATGGTGATAGTATGGACTATGAGGAGGTTCTT
>CALIKV010000003.1 GCA_938017505.1 uncultured Sulfolobales archaeon
TTCATCAAGCTTCCCGAGAAGCTTGATCAGAACCCTTCCCTCCCTAGTGTTTTCCGCTACGAGGTTGAAAATGTAAACATCTTTCTGCTGCCCATACCTATGGATCCTCCCCATCCTCTGCTCAAGCCTATTAGGATTCCAAGGTATGTCGTAATTGATCATTAAATGACAGAACTGCAGATTGATGCCTTCGCCACCAGCCTCCGTAGATACCATAATTTGCGTCTTATCTCTGAAAGTTTTCTCCGCGGTTATTCTCTCATCGAGGCTCATTCCGCCATGCATAAAGTTGACTGAGTAGCCCCAATCCCGCAATTTCCTTACCAAATACTCCATAGTATCTCTGGATTCAGTGAAAATTAGGATCTTCTTGTTTCCACCGATTTCCTTTATCTTCCTAAAACCTTCCTCGATGGCCTTCTTTAGCTGTTGGAGCTTAACTTCACTTTCCTCGTTGATGATTTCTTCAGCTCTTTTAATTAAATCATCTATGGTTTGGATTTCCTTCTCTAACTCCTCTACATTTGCAGCTAAGCTTATTGTCTCCCACTTTTCTTCATGCTTCCATCTCTCCCTCTCTTCATAATCTTCAACTTCCTCTAAATCAACTACTTCTATCTCCTCTCTGGGGGACTCAGGTTTCTCTAAAAGCTCTTTCAAACGCTGCCTTCTTCTTTTAAGAGATTTCAACAACGCATAAGTGCTTGAAGCCATTCTACGTTGCAATATTAGTAGCGCAAAAGCTACGTTCCTTCTCCTCTTCTCTTGCACTCTTTTCAGTGCAAGATTGTATTGAGAGATCACGTATTTTGATAATTCATTGTAGAGTTCCACTTCCTTATCAGAGAGGTGGAATTTCACAGTTTTAGGATAGCGATTTGTAAAGATCGGCTTACCTTCAAAATCACGTAAATCTTCCTTAATCCTCCTAATGAACAATGGATTGTCTTTATTCTTTAGAGATTCATTTATTAAATCAGTTGCTGCGAAAAACCCCGGGCTCAGAAGATCTAGGAAGAGCCTGAAGTTTTCAGGGTCTCCCTTATGTGGGGTGGCTGTAAGAAAGAGGAGGTGAGATGAGTTTCTTGATAGCACTTCGCCAAGTTTATATCTTTCAGTTTTTGAGATTTTATCACCATATTTATACGCTGCCATTTTATGAGCTTCATCCACTATAACCAAGTCCCATTCAACACTCTGAAGGGAAGGTAATATGTCGTCTTGTTTTGCAAAGTCCATCGACGTAATAACTTGGCTTTCTCTCTCCCAGGGATTTTCCCCATAATTTGTTTGGAAAGAATTTCTGTCAATTATCTTAAAATGTTCATGAAATTTATCTTTCAGCTCTCTCAACCATTGATCTTTGAGATGTCCTGGAGTAACTATTAAAGTACGATTGACAACCCCCCTCAATTTAAGCTCTTTATGCACGAGCCCTGCCATGATTGTCTTTCCAGCTCCCGGATCGTCTGCCAAGAGGAATCTAATTCTCGGCAATTTTAGGATATATCCATAAACTGCTTCTATTTGGAAGGGAAGGGGGTCTATTCTTGAGACATTCATTGCTAAAAGAGGGTCGAACAATGATACAAACCTATATCTTTTGGCCTCAAGCGCTAAAAAGGCTTCTTCTGAAGGAGCTGAGAAATCTAAAGAAGTGTCTTCTACTTCTAACTTTTCATAATCGCTCTTTGGTATCAGTTGATCCACTAATCTTCGGGAGTGAAGAGTAACTCCAAGAATGCGGACATGTTCATCCATCTCTTCAATTTTTTTGACTTCTATTGGTTCAGGCCAGAAGGGCCCCTTAACAATTGATCCTTCCTTAATTATTGGATCCATAATTTTCCCATTTTAATTTTAATTCTTCGGTTTTTTAAAGGTTTTTAAATACTTTCACCTCAAACCTTGTGCTTTTAGTACTAGAATCAAAACTCCAGCCAACATATTGGTTGGGTCCTGTGTTGACGGTAGGAGTAAAGCGGTCACTATCTCGAGGATAAGTGAGTAGGTGAGGAAAAATATTATTCCTCTGACATACCCAGATCTTCTTTGGGTATTGAGACAAAGGCGATGATCAGAGCTGATGCGATAGCTAGGAGGCTTACCAGAATCTTCGGGTTCCTGCTGAATCGAGGGTTAAGCGGTTTCAGATGTCTCAGTAGTCTCAGGAATTGTGATGGTTGTATTCGTGGTGGTCTCGGTAACTAGTTATCTCGCCAAGGTAGATCCGTAATTCCTCGCTCAGTCGGGGTTTCGCGTGAACCCATATCGTTAACTCTACCACGTTACTTCCCGTGAGAGGCATATCCACGCTACAGCTAAAGCTGCTGATGAGGGCGTTCCAGTTAAGGAATATCCGTACTGGAGCTTAGTCGGCAACTATGAGTGGGTGCAGGGCTTTAGGCAGAGGTTCGGGCTTGCGGAAGCTAATTTCGAGACTAAGAAAAGATGTCTGAGGCCAAGTGCCCCCGTGTTCAGGGGGAGAACGAGATACGGAGGCGTTCCTGAGGAGCTCTCACACTTAATTACGTTCATTTAGATTTCCCCTCCGCAACCACACAACTAAGTGGTATGTAGTGAGTACTCGCTGTTTTTGTTGGAAGCACGTAAATCATCAAATCCTACACGACTGTTTCAGGACGGAGAAGTATCTCAGGTATATACCCAAGAACAAGGTCTCATGCCTCCAGCGATAATCTCAGTCTTCTAAACACCTGGGAAGTCTCAGGAAGAGAATGAATGACGTTGATGGAGCAGCTTACGCAGCGATCTCCGTAGTTGTTGTTACTCTGGTGTATTTTTTAGCGATTTCTGCGAGTTTTTTGTCGTCAGTTACTAGTGCTAGTTTATTTCGTGCTGCTATGTAGATGTATGACGCGTCATAAATAGTGATCCCTTCTTTCACAGCAATATCAAGTACTTCTTTTTCGGAACCTCTTATTGTGTGTAGGTCTAGCACGTTAAGAATTTTAGAGAGTAGCTCAACTAATCTGTACGCTGTTTCCGCTCGTATTTTCTTAAGTAGGTAGTATTCCTTCCAAACCGCGTTGATAACTTCGTAGATAGTGAGATCTACCGTACATCCTTTCGCGAAAATTCTTATCTCTCCTCTCTTCACGAGATTCAATATAGCACTAGCATCGTAGAGGTACATGATTATCTACCTTCTCTATCCCCTCGTATTAACTCAACTACTTCCTCATCAGATATCTGTGAGAGCTCCTTAGACAGTTCTCCAGAAAGTGCTTCCAGCTCCTCAAGCACTCTCTTCTTAACCTCTTCCTCAAGAGCTTTCCTAATAATCGGACCAGGTCTTACACCATACCTATCTAGAAGTTCTTTCAACTTCTTCGGAATCTTAGCAGACACTGTAGCATACCCCATTTAAAACACCTAAGTAGACATTTTTGTAAACCTATATAAAGTTTTCCTCACCCACCTACGAATCTAGAAAATAAGACATCACGAGCCAAAAACCCTCATTTACGAAGAGAAGAAAACTATGAGGTTCTTCATCTGTTCAAGAACTGCGGAATTACAAGCATCTGCACGACCTCAAGAAGCACTCTCAGAAAATCCCTTAACAGTTCTAACATAATTATGAACACTGTAAAGCGGGCCCGCCGGGATTTGAACCCGGGGTCTCCGGCTCCGCAGGCCGGCGCCTTATCCTGGCTAGGCCACGGGCCCTCATTTAAATTATGCAGGCGGAAAATAAACGTGCATCACTGGTTTTGATTCTTAGGCGCTCTCACGATGGGGGAAGGTCGCTCAAGCAACGATAACAACGAACTCAAACCTGAGTGAGACTTGAATAGCTTCGCTGGAGTGGGGGTTACCGCGAATTCCCGATTCCCCTGAAGAGGTCTTCGTCCTGAACGTAGGATTTACCTAGTCTCAGGGCTGCCTCAGCTTTACTTAGCTCGTACCCAAGGTAGAGCACGTGGTCGGGTGACATCTCATATTCCCTCACTAAAGCCCTACCGATCTCTAAAGCCCTCCTACCGATATACCTCTTAAGGAGCTCGTCACCAGCTCTCCTGTACACGTCCGCTATTATGAAGCCCTGATTCAAGTCCACATATATCTTCACGTAGTAGTTTTGATCTAGCCTCGGAGATACGCCTCCTACGACCACGTGCGTAAGCGAGTCACTGACTAGAGGCGGTTGCACGCTTGAATACCTCTTCTCCTTAAGAAGGAGGAGGTCAAGTCCTTGATTTATCGGCGGCGACATCTTAACGAAAGCCCGGTACATCAACTCCCTGCTAACAGAAGCCTCGAAAACTACGTTGCGTGCCTTAACGCTCGATTCAGTTATTAAAATCGAGGAGACCCCTAACTCGAACCCCATATCTATAAGGAGGGCCACGACGCCAGGTGTGTCAACGTCCATGAGTTCGTAGACGTTCGCCGGGCTGAAGAGAAGCGGGTACCTGAGCTCACGTTTAACCTCATGTAGGTTGAGGAGACTTCTTATAAAGCCAAGCATAGGAGGCCTAACAACTACATCAACTAATACGTTCCTAATCCCCGCGTTCTCCAAGGATGTAATGGTCCTCGTAACATCCTCCTTCATCTCAAACCCCTCACTAGACTCCGTAGGTATGACTACAACTCCCTGGTCCTTTCTCAAGTGACTTACAACTACGTCCAGGTTCCTGCCAGAGACGTTAAACACGACGTCACTGAAGGCCAGCAGGTCCTTAAGTTTATCCTCGGGGACGGACTCGTAAATGAGGTCCACCCCAGCCAGGAAACCACTGTCGGAGACAAGTGCTAGAGAGTCCTCAACAACCTCCACGGCTTTGCATTCAACCCCACACCCTATCACAACGCCCTCATACCCGAGTTGTTTAAGCTGGCTGAGCCTCCTAAGTAAGGCCTTCGGCTCGTCACTAACGCTTGCTAAATGCTCGTAGAACAGGTTAAGCGGTGGCGGGGTCTCAGTGAACTTAACATTCCTCAACGTGAAGAGAGGTTCCCTACCAAGTATAACGCCACTTATCTTCTCCCTGTAGTAGTTGGTCAGGGAACACTGCATCACGTCATCCGCCGGCACTTCCGTGCTGAAGTTAAAGCCTTGTTTAAGTTGCCTAATCATCTCAGGCAGATCACCCAAGTATCTGGGGCCCTTGAGAGTTCTAACTCCAAGGCTACGCTCAACCTCCCTAGCTGAGCCCATGCTCAAACCTGGAATGACTATGAGGTCGAGATCCTTTAAAACTCCTACACGCCCACTTAACTCCTTAGCAATGAGACTAGTCGTGGCTAGCGACGCCACGGGCACGCTGAGCTCAAACACGCCATAATCAGCTAAACCCTCTATCTCCTTAAGCACTACGTCGAGCAGTGGTCTAGCCAGCTTAGAGGTCACGAACAATACCTTCATGAACCCTCCCCGACCTATATAAGTCTACGCGATATATTTAGAGTTGGTGAGCAGCTTTGCCTGAGGAGATTGACATCCTGAAGCTTGAAGGGCTAGCGATTAACGGGATGGTTAAGGAACACACCCTTGTCGACTGCAAGGAGGTGGGTGGGGTGAGGGTTAGTAAGCTCGTGGTTAGGCTTACCACGGGAGAAGAGTATGAGACCCCATGCTATGAATACCCGAGGATATCGAGGGTTTACGTCCTCCTGAGTAAGTATAAAACGATGACGTGAGCTCGTAGAGCGGGAACCATAGTCTTGAGGACTGAATCCTCTGAAGGTTTTTACACGCTGGAGATCTTCCCTTGAAAGACGGGAGGCAGGATCAACGACTCTGACGCTCAATTACTTAACGCTAAAAAAGCTCTGTACATGCCTTAATCTTTCTTCGATACCACGATCTCAATGGTTGAAACCCTTGATTGCCTACCCTCAGCACTGGTTACTACTTGGCTGCCTATCCTTATGTCCCTCACGAGTACTCTGTCAGGTAAGAACCTGTTCCTAACGATCTCCACAGTGTCGACGGCCTTGCCTATAGCCCTACCCCTAGCCTTCACTATTATCTCTGGAACTCCTTGGTTGAGCAGGGTTAACGTAGCCAGCACGTAGTTCATCACAGGTTTCTTGCCCACCAACACTACATTACTTGACATAGGTCCTTGAGACATTCACTCCACCTCTACACTTATTTCGTGTCGTTATAATGTATGAGCCCACCCTTAAAAGCCTTTCGCTTTCGCCTCTTAAGGCCCCGCCTAGAGGACGATGGTGCAAGGGCCTACAATCAACGGGTCAGGCTCACGCTAAAGTCCGTCCACCTCTTTATTATCTTCCGCCGGCATACTCTATTAGGTTAGAGAGTTGAGTGAGGAGGCGAGGTACACCCTAAGCTTCGAGGGGTATGGGCAGGTGGAGAGAGTGCCGTTAAACATCGCTAAGGGGCTGGTCGGCGTCAGGTTAACGCCGCAGGATTTAAGCGACCCTGTCTCGTTCCAGCTGGCTTTCTCGAGAATGTACGACACGTTGATGAAGGCTCTGGAGGGAGGCGATAAATACTCCTACGTCGTTAAAGTTACGTTCAGGGACGGCCTGGGCAATGAGGTCTCGATGGCCGTGGATCTGGGTGAGGAGATTCCGGCATTCGCAAGCAAGAACGTCAAGGCTAGGGTGACTGTGGAGCTGTATGAGGAGTAGGGAGGGCCTCAAGGCGGAGGGGTTTAGTGAGTAGCGAGGAACTGGTTGTTAGGCGCAGGGGCTGGTTAAGTGAAACAGACTTCAAGAGGGTTCTTGAGGTAGCCGAGTACCTGGGTAGGGAGGGTGAAGAACTGCTCTTCAGGGTATCCAAGCACAAGATAGTGAGTAAGAAGCTAGGGATGAACGAGGTGCTCGGCATACTTGACGAGACCGGCATAAATTACGGTAACGAGTTCGTTGAGAGACTCAAGAAGTTCTTCAACGCTTCCAGAGGAACCGCTGCTTTAACCTTCAGCGAGGGAAGGTTGAAGATCTCCTTCGACAGGTACCTGGGGGACATATACCAGATGCACCTGAGGGAGTTACTCAAGTACGATAAAGCGAGTAGGTCGTTCTACACATACCCAGTTAAATACCATGATTTAAAGGCTATTCTCACCAACCTAGGGTTCGGTCTCAACGACTTAACGGGTTTTAGGGATTCACTCCCCCTCCCGACTGAAGTGATTTTCAAAGGTTCCTTGAGGGACTACCAACTGGAGGCGCTCAACGCGTGGATGAACAACTCAGGACGGGGCATAGTGGCGTTGCCGACAGGGTCCGGTAAGACGCTCATAGGCATAGCCGCCTTAACCAGGATCCACGAGGCAGCGTTAATAATAACGTACACGAAGGAGCAGCTAATGCAATGGGAGAAAGCCATCACCAGCTTCACCAACATGCCACCCTCCCTGATAGGGCACTACTACAGTAGGGAGAAGAAGGTATCGCCAGTCACACTAGCTACGTATCAAACGGCTTTCAAGTACATAGAGAAACTGTCTCCCCACTTCAACCTCCTGATAATTGACGAAGTACACCACCTACCTGCCGAGAAGTTCAAACACATAGCCATCACGTCCCCGGCTAGGTATAGACTCGGTCTCTCGGCAACGCCTTACAGGGAGGATGGGAAACACGTAGAGCTCTTTCCACTGATGGGCGGGGTCATCTATCACAAGACAGCTCAGGAGTTAGCGGAACTGGGGTTCCTAGCTAAGTTCAGGGTTCAGACGATTAAAGTAGAGCTTAAGAGCGACGAGAGAGCTGCCTACCTGCGATTAAGGAAAGCCTTCCGTGAGGCAGCCGGTAGCCTTGACTTCAAGACCTTAGTCGAGCTAGCTAAGAAAGGCAACTTCAAGGCCGTTAAGGCGCTTGAGATTCACAGTGAGATGATGAAGATACTCTCCACTTGTAGGTCGAAGCTGGAGAAAGTCAAGGAGCTTGTGGAGCGTGAGTTAAGTGAGGGGAGGAAGATCATAGTCTTCGCGCATTATGTAGCTCTGGCTGAGGAGATAGCTAAGGAGACTGGAGCCTACCTGCTGACTGGGGAGTTAGAGGAGGTTAAGAGGAGGGCGATACTAGATCAGTTTAAGATGGCAAGGAGCGGGGCTCTCGTCGTCACAACAGTTGGCGATGAGGGGTTAGACATACCGGACGCGTCGATAGGTATCCTGGTTGCTGGCACTGGCTCGAGGAGACAGTTCATTCAGAGATTAGGAAGACTTCTAAGGCCGCAACCCGGTAAGGAGGCGATTCTATATGAGATAGTGGTTAAGGGGAGTAGTGAAGAACTTCAGGCCAGGAGGAGGAAGACCGTGGCCCTCGACGATCTAGCAGGTATAGATAATAGCCCTAAGCAGGATCTCTAGGAACAGATCCTTGGCGCCTCCGTTAAAGACCCCGTTAAGCACTACCGACCTGTTTAAAGGCAACTCCCCCAAAACAACGTGTTCATCAACTCTTAAGAGGGGCTTAAGAAGCAGCTTAAGCTTCGGGATATCCTCAACCCTCATACTGCCCCCCACAACCACATCGCCTGCAGGCAACTCCAGACCGGAGAGGAGGAAGTGCGTGGTCCAGTAGCTCCGCAACGAGCCCCTCACGGATCCCAGCACGACGTCTCTAAGGGAAGAACTCAGCAGAACATGTCTAACGTTGATCAGCCTACCTAGGTATTCGTCAAGGCTCACAGAGTCCTCTAGATCCAACACGCTACACTTAATCCCTTCTGACGAGTCATCGCGCAGGCCTCTCAGGATCGGAAGCTCCTTAACGGTGAAGTCCCCTAGAAACTCAACTTCATCAGATTCAACGACTTGTTTAGCCTCAACCCAGGTATCCTCCTCAAGCACTAAGTCAGGCTCCCGGCAACCCAGGGAACCCTCCGTGATCACGGAGGCTACCGGTATTCCCAATCTCAGCACAGTGTCTCTAACCCTGACCTGCGCGTTAACAGGTCTCAGTAAGACGTAACTGGACTTCCTCCCATCCCTTTCCAGGACTTTAGCGGTGACACACGGCTCGCTAAGGTACCTGCCAATCAAGTACACAACACTACCTCTCTCAACCTTCATTCCTCGCACTCAATTACATAATGTAGGAACGCAAAATAACTGACCTAAAGCGGGGTCAAGTTTAAAAGCCCTCATCACCAATGAAGTTTGATGATGTACCTTGTAAGGCCTGAGACATGATGTAGATCAGGCTTCTGAAGCATGAAACCATCTTCATTCTAAACGGGCTTTCATCTGTGACCCCGCTTCAATGTAAAACTTTTTAACTTTGAGTACATCATATATCATGTGAATAGCATGCCTGTAGCTATAGTTCTCATAAATACAGAGATAGGCTCTGAGACTGACGTGTTAAACACCCTAGCTAACATCGATGGTGTTAAGGAGGTCTACGAGGTTTACGGGATGTATGATATCGTCGCAAAGATAGAGGCTACAACTCATGAGGGCCTTAGAGACTTAATAATAAACAGAATAAGGAAAATACCTCAAGTCAGGGGAACCACAACTATGATAGTGGTCGAGCAGAGGATAGTTCGCTAGCCTTAAGGGATCCTCAGCAGCGTAGAGTCTCTCAGACACACTCGCTTTTTTCCTTAACTTAATTCACCGCTAAATCAAACAGTCGTAATGACCGACATTAATGAGAGCGTTCCTCAACCGCTCCCGGCGTTTTTCATCACGTTGACCAGGTAGTCAATAGTCTCCTGTGTCACCTTACCCGTCGCATCCAGGTAACCTGCTTCAAACAGCCTCGCGTTTAACTCGCGGGAACCTAGCTCAAGAACCTTGCCCAGCACCAAGTCTTTACTGAGTATTGATGACTTGTCTAGTAGATACGTTACGAATCCGAGCATCACTATGTTGGCGCCTATGGTGCTGCCCAGCCTCAGCGAGGCGTCTGAGGCATCCGTTACGTAGAGATTTCTCGTCGACTTCTTGAGGGCCTCAAGCATATCGTCAATTGAGGGAATCCTTACACCGGGGAGTGAAGGCCTTATGACTTTATTGTTAACCACTACCACCGTCCTCTCATTATGCGTGATCGAGTACCGGACAGCCTCAATCAACTCCATCGAGATGTGTAGGTTCACGTCGTCCTCGGGAGGGAGAGGTGCCATAACATCTTCACCTATCCTGAGGAAGACCGATACAGAGCCTCCCCTCTGACTCATCCCATGGGTCTCAGCTATGTAAGTCTTGAACCCCTTGCTGAGGGCTGCCTGCCCTAGAATCCTCGAGAGCGTTAAGAGGCCTTGACCGCCGACGCCTGAGATAAGCACGTTGAGCACCTTCATCACCTCCAGAACCTTTCAACCTCATCCTTATTGTACTCCTTCAGAGGCACTATAGCCTTGGTTGGGCATACTTGAACGCATGCGCTACACCCTACACATAGCTCCGGGTCTATGTAGGCTTTCTTACTCTCTTTAGGCGTTATCGCCGGGCAGAGGAACCAGTCATAGCATATACCACATCCAACGCACTTATCCTCCAGGACCGTGTAAGGCACTACCTCAACACCGGCCCTCCTTAAGTCCCTCATAACTTCTAATGCGCACCTCCTCCTAGCTATTATGACCGCAGGCTCCCTTGCCTCCCTGACGTAACTTATTGCCTTACGAACGATCTCATGAACCGCCTTAACGTCATAAGGATCCACGACCTCAACGAACTTGACGCCGAATCCGCTGACGATGCTCTCTATCGGTATGTGGCAAGTTTCCCCCTCCCTCCTGGTTGACGGGGCTGGCTGGTGTCCCGTCATCGCCGTGACCTCGTTATCTAGGATTAAGACGACCATGGGCCTCCTGTGCCACAACGCGTTCACTAGCGGTGGTAGGCCGGCGTGATAGAACGTCGAATCACCTATTATCGCTATGACATTATCGTTCGTTGTAATGCTTAGGCCATACCCGACGCCTATGCTACTACCCATCTCAATCATCACGTCCTGCATTCTATAGGGAGGGTTGTAACTTAGTGAATAGCACCCTATGTCGCCAGACGCTACGTACGGTATCCTCTCCTGGTTCACTAACCTCCTCAATTCGAAGAAGAGGGGCCTGTAGGGACAACCCGGGCAGAACGTCGGCGGTCTGGCCGGCACGCTCACCTGGGATTTGGCAGCTACCTGGGGCTCCACGTACTCTAGGCCGAGGAATTTAGCGATCGCTCTCCTCACCCTAACGTGATTCAACTCGAACTCGTAACCGACCAGATCCTTACCCCTGACCACTGCGTTCAGCCCCATGTCGTGGAGCGCTGCCTTGACCTCTACCTCTACAACCGGATCTAGCTCCTCAACCACCAGTATCTTGCTGACATCCTTGACCGCGTTGGACAACAGCCTCCTCGGCAACGGCACTGGCGTGCCTACCTTGAGGTGCCTGACCTTCTCCCTGACGTTGAAGCGTTTGAGCGATTCGACAACGTACCCGTAGGCGTTGCCAGACGATATTACCAAGACCTCCCCATCACCCTCGATCCTGTTGAATGGGATGTCGTTAACCGCTTCAGAGATCTCCCCCCACTTACTCAGTAACCTGACTCTGTTCACCCTCGCGTTAGCCGGCATCACAACATACCTGTCCTCCTTAACGAACTTCCCTGCTCTCTTAAGGTCTGGTATAGGTCCTAGCTCAACCACTCCTCTAGTATGACTCACCCTCGTTGTAGTGCGCAATATCACAGGGTGTTTAAACCTCCGGCTGAACTCAAACAGGTACTTGGTCATCTCCTTGGCTTCACCTGCGTCGAACGGCTCGAAGACCGGGATATACGCGTGGATGCCGTACCACCTGTTATCCTGCTCGTTCTGACTGCTGTGCATGCTCGGGTCATCAGCGGTGACGACTACGAAACCCCCCTCAACCCCTGTGTACGCAGAACTCATCAGCGGATCTGCCGCGACGTTCATCCCCACGTGCTTCATAGCAGTTAAAGCGTTGACCCCTGCTAAAGAAGCCCCGTACGCTGCTTCGAAAGCTACTTTCTCGTTAACACTCCACTCCGCATGTATGCCTAAAACATCTCTAACGGTCATCAGGGATTCCAGGATCTCTGACGACGGTGTGCCGGGGTAGGCTGCAGCAAAGCCTAAACCCCCTTCGAGGGCGCCGCGAGCTATCGCCTCATTACCTAAGAGTAGGTACTTACCGCCTTGTAGTCTTATTGAAGACCTGAAGCTCATCTTAAACCCAAGGCTTGTTACTTAACGAAAGTAAATATATCCCTACGGGTTTAAACCACTAAAGCAATTAATGCATTAATCCGTTGAGGAACCAGCTGAAGATTGGGGATGGCCTCAAAGGCCTGCTTTTGAATTCCGGATGGAACTGAACCCCCAGGTAGAACCGGTGATTCTTCTGCTCCATCACCTCAGGGAAGCCCTCAGGACTCAGCCCGCTTACTATCAGCCCTTCCCTCTCAAAGGCATCGACGTAGCTTGGGTTTATCTGATACCTGTGCCTGTGTCTCTCGTATACGACGTCACTGCCCCCATATATCCTCCACGCAAGAGTTCCTGAACACAACTTAATCTCGAGCGAGCCTAAACGCATCGTACCACCCTTAACTACGATCCCTCTCTGGGAGCTCAGTAAGTCGACCACTGGGTGAGGGGTGTTGACGTCCACCTCTGTCGAGTGGGCGTCAGCCAGACCTAAGACGTTTCGAGCGAACTCAACCACCATTAACTGAAGCCCAAAGCATATTCCCAGCACAGGCAGGCCAGCCTCCCTAAAAGCCTTGATAGCGCTTAACTTGCCGTCAACGCCTCTCTCACCGAATCCAGGGAGTATCAGAGCGCCGTCCACCTGATCCAAGAATTCCTCGACCCTCTTAACACCCCTCTCTAGATCCGTTGCTTCAATCCAAACAAGCTTCGGTCTAATCCTCAAGGAAGCTCCAGCGTGTTTCAACGCCTCCACAATGCTTAAGTAACTGTCAGTGAGTCTAGTGTACTTACCGACCATTGCCACCCTAACCTCCTGTAAGGGGTTCTTGAATTTCTCCACGTACTCCATCAATGGATCTAGGTCAGGGTCGACGTAATTCAGTTTGAGCTTCTCAACGACGGCTCTGGTGAGTCCCTGCCTATGGAGCTGTATAGGGATCTCGTACACTATTTCCACATCTGGGTTGCTGAAGATGTGTGTGACCGGCAGGTTGCCAAATAAAGACAGCTTCGCGCGAGCCTCTTCAGTCAGGGGCTCAGAGGATCTAGCCACCAGAATGTCCGGCTGAATGCCTATCCTGCGTAACTCCTGCATGCTGTGCTGAGCCGGCTTCGTCTTAAGCTCCCCCAGGGTCGAGAGCTTCGGCACTAAGACCACGTGGGTGAAAAGCACGTTGTCAACTCCTCTCTCAAACCTTAATTGTCTAGCTGCCTCCAGGAATGGGAGGCCCTCAATATCACCTACAGTCCCTCCAATCTCGACAACCACTACGTCACTGCCGTGCTTGCTGGCCACGAGATCTAACTGGCTCTTGATCTCGTCAGTTACGTGAGGGATTATCTGGACTGACTGCCCCAGGTAGTCCCCCCTTCTTTCCTTCTCTATAACCGTGCTGTAGATCTTTCCGGTGGTTATGTTATTTTCTTTAGAGAGACTTACGTCCAGAAACCTCTCGTAATGTCCTATGTCTAAATCGGTCTCACCCCCGTCTTCAGTGACGAAGACCTCGCCGTGCACATAAGGATTCATCGTCCCTGCATCCACATTGACATATGGATCTATCTTCACTGCAGTAACGGAATATCCAAGACTCTTTATGAGGAGGGCTATCGAAGCGGCTGTCACCCCCTTACCCAGACCTGAGAGAACTCCTCCAGTTACGAACACGTACTTCACCATCAGCACTCGCCCCAGCCCTTCATATACTACTCCTTAACTCCTTAACCTTTAAAGCTATTTCTAGGGGGCTCCTAGTAACCTGCGGAACGTACTTAAGTATATTTGTTGGTGAGGACCTGCCGTCCGTCAGGTACGCGAGTTCCCCCGCGACAGCGTTAATGAAGACGGCTGCTGACGCCGCTCTGAAAGCATCGCCAGCCCTCGCCAGCGACGTGGCCGTTATGCCGGTCAGCACATCGCCTGTCCCGCCGCAACTCATGTCTTGATGACCAACGCCGACACGCATTTTCATCCTTCCGTCAGGGGACATCACGACGTCCACGTACCCCTTAAGTATTAGGGTTGTTTTATATCGTCTCACGATCTCCTTAGCTACGGTGATTCTCTCTTCGACAGTGTCTTTGAATGGCGTCGCGCCCTTTATATTCGTCTCAAGAAGCTTAGCCGCCTCACCTAGGTGAGGTGTCATGACAGCGGTCACACCGTTCAACTCACCCTCCTTAATCATCTTGAGGGCGTCGGCGTCGAGGACGAGCGGCTTGCCAATCTCTCTAACGACTCTGAGCAGAGCCTCGAGGAAACCTCTGGTTTCGCTCCTAACCGTCAGTCCAGGTCCCGTAGCCACTACGTCAACCCTCTCGATTAAATCCGTTAACTTGCTTACAGCGTCTTGAGTGAGGTAATCACCGGTTAGGGGGATCCCTATGATCTCTGGCGAGAACCTCGACTCTAGTACGTACTCAGGCGTTGCCAGGTAGACTAGATCAGCGCCAGCGGCCCAAGCCCCCATAGCTGTGAGCCAGGGAGCCCCTACGTACTCCCTAGAACCGGTGACGACCAAGACCTTACCCCCATCACCCTTCCTAGCTTTAACGTCTTTCTTCCTGAACCAGACCTCCACGTCGCCAGGACCTACAGCCCTAAGCGCGTTGGGAGGCATCCCTATATTAGCTACGAGCAACTCACCAACTATCTGCGAGGCCTTAAGGAGCCCGGGTTTGGGTGCGACTAGCGTGACAGTTATGTCGGCCTTGACGACCTCCCCCGGCGTGGCCCCTGTGTCCGGATCGAGGCCTGAGGGGACGTCGATAGCTACTTTAACCCCTCTAGACGTGTTTATGGTTTTAATGGCCTCAGCGTAGATGCCTTTAGGCGGACCCTTAACCCCTATCCCTAAAAGCCCGTCGACTATTACGTCGGCCTCGAAAACCGTGCCGACCTCGTAATCTCGAATGACTACATTGTCCTGATCACTGAGAACTTCCAAGTTAGCTCTAGCATCCTCATGTCTGATGTTCCTTGATACTAAGTAAACCTGTACTTCACATCCCTCGCCGGCCAGGTGTCTTGCCGCCACGAAGGAGTCCCCGGCCTTACCCCCTACACCAGCGATTATTATTACACTACTCCCCACACCCTTGGTCAACCTCTTAACAACTCTGGCGACCTCAGCCCCAGCGTTCTCCATCAGAAGCCTTGTGCTGACCCCCCAGAAGACGGAGTTCATGTCTGCAGCCCTTGATTCATCACTCCGTAGAACTTCCATTACTGCCCTTCTTCTATAAAGACTCCACGTTTTTAAGGTTATTGTTTACATGAAGATTATTACCAGGCTGAACGATGGTGACTGTTAATGATTCTGATAGGTCTTTCCTAGACCCCATAATATTGACTAAGCTAGAGGGCGAGAACGATTCAATACATACGGAGCTCCTGAAGGAAGAACTCCACAGGTTCAGCGAGTTCTTCGCCGCGGTAACTGGGGGGAAGATGCTGTGGAGTGTGCAGAGAGCCTGGGTCAAGAGAATATTGTCAGGCGAGTCCTTCGCCTTAATAGCTCCCACAGGGGTGGGTAAGTCGACGTTGCTCCAGATCTACTCGCTGTTCACCGCTTCAAGAGGCAAACCAACGCTCTACGTGGTTCCGACTAAGTACTTGGCTGAGCAGACCCTACACGTCTTCAAGAGCTTCAAGACGAACGGGGTTCAAGTGAATAGCTCTGAAGCCATCAAGTCAGGGGGGCGATTGCTTGAAAGCAGGGTTGACGTCCTCACACACGCGTTCCTGCATAGGAATAGGAAGCTCTTCGAAGGCTCTAGGTACCCCTTAATAGTGATTGACGACTTCGATGCATTGCTTAAGTCGTCCTCCCTAATGAACGTCATACTTAGCCTTATAGGCGTGTCTGAGGAGTCGATTAGCTTAGCTCAGAAGCTCATACAAGCTAAGAGTGAGGCACTTTACTATAGATACGCTGGTAACGCAGAGAAGGTGAATGAGCTGCTCAATACGGTGAACGAGCTGGAGTTAAGTTTAAGCAAACAACTCGACTACGTCAACATGGGTCAGGTACTCATAGCCAGCGCGACCGGGAGGGGGAGAGGCGAGAGGGTTAAAATACTGCGGGAGCTACTGGGTTTCGAGGTAGGTTCGATAACCGATTACCTGAGGAACATCGTCGAGGTAGTCGAGCCCGTGGAGTCCGTACGTCTTGAGGACTTGATTACGAGGCTACATAGAGGAACGCTCATATACGTCAGTAAGGATCTAGGGGTTGTGAAGGCTAAGGAACTAACGTCCGAACTAACTAAGACTGGGGTTAGGGCGGCTGTCGCCGGTAGTAGGAGGGCCCTGGACCGGCTGAGGAGTGGTGTGGTGGACGTCTTGATCGGGGTGTCCACGTACTACGGGGTATTAACTCGAGGCCTGGATGAGCCTCTCCACGTATACAACACGGTTTTCTACGGGATACCTAAGTTTGAAATGGATTTAGACTCCTCCCTACTTAACCCGCTGACCCTGATGAGGGTTATCACGGAGCTCTCCACCCAGGGATACGCTATTAGCGATGATGAGAGACTCCTCTTGAACAGGATTAACTCGCTGAAGCCTGGAGCTCTTAAGGCCCTCTCCCACGGGTTAAGAGGTTTCCTGGAGCTGGAGGGCTTCCTCAAGGACCTGGGTCTCGAGGTCCTTAAGGCTATGGATAGGGTTAAGACGCACATTAATGAGAGACTAGACTTAAACGACGGGAAGCTGGTTCTAGGCTTCTGCGTGATTAAGCGTGAGAACGACGGGAAGCTGGTCGTCTCAATGCCGGACGTGATGACTTATCTCCAGGCATCCGGTCGTAGTAGCCGGTTGTACAGCGGTCACATGACTTTAGGGCTTTCGATAGTTCTATACGACGACGAGGATCTGCTCAGGATATTCCAGCGGAAGCTACGTTACTTACTGCCGAGCTACTCGCCAGTAAGGCTTAATGAGGTAGATCTGTCGAGCGTCGCGAGGGATCAGGAGATGAGCAGGTTGTGTAGTGCCGGCGATTCAGTCCTAGACAGGATCAAGTCAGTGCTCATAGTCGTGGAGTCACCGACCAAGGCTAAGACTATAGCTAAGATGTTCGGATCTCCCGGCAAGAGGTTCACCGGCAACTACGTGGTCTATGAGACCGTGATAGCTCACGATGGTGAGGTGCTCTTAACAACCGTAGCCCCGACTATGGGTCATGTGCTGGACTTAGTGACTAACGAAGGCCTTTACGGAGTTGCTGTGAGGGAATCCACCGTGAACCCCATCTACGCGACGATAAAGAAGTGTGCCAATTGTGGTTACCAATTCACAGAGGATCGCCAGACATGTCCTAGATGCGGGTCCGTGAGAGTTAGAGACAGCAGGAAGGTTGTAGAGGCGTTAAAGAAGATTGCGAGGGAAGTTGACGAGGTCTACATCGCGACGGATCCCGACGACGAAGGGGAGAAGATAGCTTACGACCTATACCTAGTCCTTAAGCCGGTTAACAACAGGATCAGCAGGATAGAGTTCCACGAAGTCACGAGGCAGGCCCTAATAAGGGCATTAAGCAGTCCAAGGGACGTAGACCTGCTGAGGGTGAGTGCTCAGGTGGTCAGAAGGGTTGATGATAGGCTGATAGGCTTTGAGTTAAGCAGAATACTTCAGGAGGGTTTGACCAAGCACTGGCTCGGCGGCGGAAGAGTGCAGACTCCGGTCCTGAAGTGGGTGGTCGAGAGGTACTTAGAGTACGAGGGTTCCAAGGGCTACGTCGTCAAGGCCCAGCTCCCCAACGGCTTCAAATTTAACTACTTCCTCACGGATCGTGACGAGGCTGTGATGGTGCTTAAGGATATTGAGGATTCAGGGGTGATTATCGAGGTTCTCAGCGTTTACGAGAGGGATGTCAACCCACCACCGCCCTACACTACAGACACCCTTCTTTCCGACGCGGTTAGGGAGTTGAGGATAGCGCCTACGGTGGCTATGAGGGTGGCTCAGGACCTCTTTGAGTCAGGTTACATAACGTATCATAGGACCGACAGCACTCACGTGTCTGGAGTTGGGTTAGGGATAGCTAAGGAGTACGTTGGGAAGGCAGGTATCGATGAGTTATTCTTGCCTAGGACGTGGGGGGGTGAAGGAACTCATGAATGCATTAGGCCTACCAAACCTGTTGAGAACTTGGATGAGACTGAACACTTCTTCGCAAACAACTTAACGTATCTCCATAGGAGGGCTTACCAATTGGTGTTTAAGCGCTTCATAGCTAGCCAGCTTAAGCCGGCTAAGATCCTGTACGCTAGGATCAGAGTATCCATCGGCAGGCACTCTATCGAGTCTGAGGTGCCGCTCAGGATCCTCTTCGAGGGCTTCACAAGGGCCACACCCATTAAGACCTACGGCGAGTTCCTCACTGCAGTGAGGCAAGTCATCAAGCCTACTAAGGTCGACCTAATCAGGGCCTCTAGGTCCCCCTTACTCACCTCGGCCGACGTAATAAGGATGATGAAGGAGCACAGGATAGGGAGGCCAAGCACGTACGCTAAGGCAGTGGAGAATAACGTCAGACACGGTTACGTGATCCTCTCTAGGAAGAGGCAGTTCCTAATACCTACTAAAACAGGGCTTGAGGTTCTGAGGTTCATCGAAGATAGGTACAGGGTTTTAGTGACTGACGAGTTCACGAGGGATTTGGAGTCCTTAGTGAGTAGTGTTAAGCTAGGGAGGGTGTCGCTTGACACTGCGCTGATCTACCTGCTGAGCGAGCTAATAGCTCTGAAGGCGATAAACGAGGTGGTGGGAGGCGGTATTAAAGAGCAAGCGGAGCATATGGGTTGAGACACGTACGTGTTACGGCAGGCTTCCTAGTTAATGCTCCTGCAACGCGAGCTTAAAAGCTTCTAAGTCCTTTATTCTTGAGGTAATTGACATGTCTCAGGAGAGAACAACCGTCTCAGTTATTAAGGCAGATATAGGCTCGCTAGCAGGGCACCACATAGTCCACCCAGACACCATAGCGGTGGCTACTAAGGCTCTCGCAGAGGCTAAGTCGAGGGGGTTAATAGTTGATTTCTACGTTACGAACGTGGGTGACGACCTCCAACTAATAATGACTCACAGGAAGGGCGTTGATTCGCCTGAAATCCATGAGCTCGCCTGGAACGCGTTTAAGGAGGCCGCTGGCGTTGCTAAGGAGCTCGGCCTCTACGCCGCTGGTCAGGACTTATTGAGTGAGGCCTTCTCAGGGAATGTGAGGGGTCTCGGCCCCGGGGTTGCTGAAATGGAGTTCGTCGAGAGACCTTCCGAGCCCGTAGTGGTGTTCATGGCTGACAAGACAGAGCCGGGGGCCTTCAACCTACCGATTTACAAGGTCTTCGCAGACCCCTTCAACACTGCGGGTCTCGTTATAGACCCTAAGATCCACGAGGGCTTCAGATTCGAGGTGTTTGACGTGTTCGAGAGTAAGGCGGTGATGCTCTCAGCCCCTGAGGAGTCATACGACATACTGGCTCTTATAGGGACTCCAGGGAGGTTCATCGTGAGGAGGGTCTACAGGAAGCCCGACAATGAGATAGCCGCTGTAGTGAGTGTTGAGAGACTGAGTCTCATGGCTGGTAGGTACGTTGGTAAGGACGATCCAGTGGCTATAGTTAGAGCTCAGTCAGGGTTCCCAGCGGTCGGCGAGGTACTTGAGCCCTTCACGTTCCCGCATTTAGTTGCTGGGTGGATGAGAGGATCCCACCACGGACCCTTAATGCCGGTCCCTCAGAGGTACGCTAAATGCACGAGGTTCGACGGTCCTCCGCGTATCCTTGCTCTAGGGTTCCAAATCAAGAATGCTAGGTTGGTAGGACCTGCAGATATGTTCGATGACGTGGCGTTCGACGAGTCACGTAGGATCGCTCAACAGATAGCCGACTACATGAGGAGGCACGGGCCCTTCATGCCTCACAGGCTGGGTCCTGAGGAAATGGAGTACACTACACTGCCTTCAGTCCTGGAGAGGCTTAAGGAGAGATTCTTCGTTGAGAAGGGGTATGAAGTCAAGAAACCCAAGATCACTACCTCCCTGCTCACTGGTAAGGAGGGTGGCTGAGGCATTAAAGCGTAGACGCGTGAGTCCTGGGCAATGACTCAGGAGAGTCAGCAAACTCTTCGGTGGTGTTCGTGAAGTACGTGCTAGCCATAAACTTTAAGACGTATAAGACATCCTACGGCTCAAGCGCTCTCAAGATCGCTAGAGACGCTGATGAGGTGGCTAAGGAATACGGGGACTTAATTGAAGTGATATTGTTACCTCCTGTGACCGAGATCTTGAGGATAGCTGGTTCAGTCACACACAGCAACGTGTTCGCACAACACGTGGACCCTGTCGATGAAGGTCCCTATACGGGACACGTAACCGTCGAGATGGTTAAGGAGGCCGGCGCGTCCGGGGTCATGATTAATCATAGTGAGAGAAGGATCAGACTTGACGAGATAAGTGTCATTCTAGGTAGGACCCGTAAACTAGGTCTGAGGACTCTCGTATGCGCTGATACGCCGGAGGTGGCGGCCGCTGTATCTACTCTGACCCCTGACATGCTGGCTATAGAACCTCCTGAACTCATAGGAACCGGCATACCTGTTTCCAAAGCTAGACCGGAGGTCGTGACGGGGACCGTCAGCAGGGTAAGGAACCTAAACAGGGAGGTACTCATACTCACGGGAGCGGGCATAACTACGGGGGATGACGTGGCTGCAGCCATCAAGTTAGGAACTCAGGGGGTTTTAGTGGCCTCTGCAGTGATGAAGGCCGAGGACCCTGGGGGGGTGGTCAGGGAGATGGCTGAGTCGATCACGAGAACACTAGTCTAACCTGCTCACCGTAGGCAACGATTCATGTGCTGAGTAATGTGAAGACTCAGCACGTAACCTGAGCTACGGAGCTCTAATACACTATTTTAAAAGATGTTTGCTAGATATTCTTGGTGCAATGTAATGTCGGTGCTTAGGAGAAAGGTCACGGCCAGGAGGATGGTGGGTAGGAAAGCCGTTAAGGATAAGGTCTATCAATACGAATACTACACGTTGCCTCTGAATCTATACCTGCCTAAGAGCATGGTAAAGAAATGGGGGACTGAGTTCATGCTTGAGAGGGACGAGGAGAACGGCAGGATAGTCATAGTCTCGGCCAAGGTTATTGAGGAGACGCGATAAGTGATCTTTTTGAAGATGTTGTGCGTTGAGGAGGAACTGAAGGCATGTTTAAAGGTCACCGTTTCTTCGGAGTGCTTTAGAGAGTCTGTTAAGATCTTACTGCAGACAATCCCTGTTGGGAATGTTGTCAGTTACTCATATCTAGCGAAGATTCTCAAGACACATCCAAGGAACATAGCTAAAGCCGTGAAGAACAACGACGAACCCATAATCACACCATGTCACAGAGTTATACGCGAGAACGGTGAGGTAGGGGGCTACACGATTAACGGTAGGCGTCTCCCTGAGTTCAAGAGGAAGCTCTTACTCCTGGAGGGGGTCGTATTCACTGGGGATAAGGTGGGCAGAGACTTCTTCACTAGATTGTTGGAGTGACGACCGTTAGGACGTAGTGACCGTTAACTCAGAACGGGGTCTCGATACCCTTACTACTTAGAACTATTGAGATAGTCCACTTAAGGGCCTCATAGTCTTTCTTTTCATTCCCGAAGACGTGGTTCTGCCTGACTATCTCCTCTCCCTTGAAGAACAGTGAGATGACGATGTCATCATCCCCCATATCATCAACGCGCAGCACTGCAGCCGTTACTAAACCTTTAGACTTCTCCTCAATCCTCCCTAAAATCCTCTGTATAGCCTGCGTCCTCGGGAAATTAGGTCTCAGGATCGCGATAAGGACCACTTCGTTGCCATACACTAGCTCCATCAAGCCCCTTAGATCACTTAATACCTTCATCTCTTGAGGACCTACATCTCTTGATATAGGTTTCTCTCATTAACTTCTTCTCTCCGGCGGATAAATATATTTCTATGTCTACTGGGGTTCTAGCCGAGGCTGGGTGTTTAAGACCCTCACTGTTGAGCAGCAACGTGTCGTAGTTAAGCAGGTTCTTTAAGTCATCACACTGCAGTTCCTCTAGAAACCTCAGCAAGGTCTTCTCGAAATCCACAGTTTTCCTCAGCAGCGACTCACTCACCGCGGCCCCACACACTATACAGGTCAGGTCTGGCATTAGGGCGTTAAACCCACATATAGGGCATGTAAGCGGGGGTAATCTGTATTTCCTGCTGATCCACGCGTTGAACCACTTGATCCTGAGGATCTCCGTTAAGTCCCTCATACCCTCCCTAGCAAGCTGGTGGTAGATCCTCGGCGCTACGGCCAGTGATGAATCCCTAACGTTGAGGACGACGAAATCCAGTTGCTCAGGCGCTAACTCCTCGAACATAAAGACCAATCTGTTAGCTATCATTTCATTTATACTGTCTTTATGTCTGTTATACCTCTTGATAACGGTCTCGACTGACGTGCGCGTGGTTGGCGAACCGTACAGCTGAGTAAGTAGGTCGTGTAGTAGATCTAAATACTGCTCTCTAGTGAGCTTTAGGCAGGATAAACCCGTTAACTCAACGAACTCACTGATGTTCTCGGTCACCCAAGCCTCAACATCAACCTCCTTTCGACTGACCTTCCCAACCCTATTCTCTTTCTTCTCTTTGGCAGCTTCCCCCGCGCTCGCTTCTACAAACCCCTCCTCCCCACCCGCCTTCCCTCCGGCGTCTTCGCTTAGCTTCCCCCTCTTCTTAGAAGGCTTTTTCTTCTTAATCGTCTTAAACCACCCTTAAATACCCTTAACAGTGGTTCTTATTTCGATCACGTCTTTATCCATTAGCTTGTGGGTAAGCCCTACCTTCTCCCCTGAGTACTTGGCTGAGGGACCCCAGATCCTAACGTATTTGAAGAATCTCAAGAAATCCTCTCGTATCTCCCTCACGGCGTCCTCTACGGTAGATCCTTCCCTAAGGATCAGGGGCTTCGGCGTGTGAGTGTCGGAATTCGGCTCTTTCGTGTAGACCCTTATCAAGCTGAGCATTTTGAAGACTAAGTAAGGGACTCCTTCAAACCCCCTCACCATCAATGCCGAGACAGGCACTACCTCAATGCTAGGAGCCCTTCTCTTTATAGACTCGACGAGCTCAGAGACCTGCTCTGGGTTGAGCAGATCAACCTTGTTGAGGAGGATTAACGACGGCTTATAACACACCTTCTCGAAGATCGCTCTCTCAACCTCATCCAGCGTGACTTCACCGAGGATCCTTACTTCAGAATTGTAGAGTCTATAGCCCTCGAGGAGCTTCCTGACGTCATCTGCTGTGCAACCAATCAGCCTACCGTTAATGATCACTCTAACGCCCTGAAAACCCCTCCCTCTGAGTATCTGAACCTGACCCTTAGGCCTCATCACGTGAATGCCTACACCGCCTAATTCAGTTAGAATGACGTCTAGTTGTCTCAGAGGCTCACTAGTCGAGTCCAGCACCAATAGTAGGCCATCAGCGTTTCTAGCGAGCCCCAATAGCTTGGTTCCCCATCGTATACTCCCCTTCGAGATGCCCTCGGCGAACGCCGGGGTGTCAATAAGCTGGATCTGAACGTCTTCAAAGAGCATCATCCCCGGGACCGGGAACTTCGTGGTGAACGGTACTTGGCCCACCTCAGGCCTCGCGTTAGTCAGGGCCCTGAGGATGGAACTCTTGCCTGAGGATGGAAACCCTAAAATAACTACTTGTGCGGCTCCCTCCTTCTCTATAAAGAATAGAGGACCGCTACCTCCTCCCCGCTTAACCTTCCTCTCCTCAAGTTCCCTCCTGAGCTCAGACAGCTTTCTCCTGGTCCAAGCTACTAAGTTCTCCGTCCCCTTATGTTTAGGGATGGCTGAAAGGAACTCCTCTAGAGCCTCTATCCTCTCCTCAGTAGTCCTGGCCTCCAGGTACTTAACCCACTTAGCCTTAGCCTCTGCGGTTAGATTGGTCGGCACGCTCCCTCCTAATAAATCCTAGGATTACGGCGACTTAAATCATAAACACGTTCAAAGCAGGGTTGGGAGCCGTTCTAGCGTGTGGGTGTGTTGTCTCGCTACTGCGGGAGCCCCCTCGGTAGGGCCCGATCAAAACAGGAGAGGGATCTACGTTGATATCGCCCACTACGATTTACTGGCGTTACTAGTTCTAGCCCATTTAAGAAGTCCTCGCGCCTTCCTAACCGGCCTTACCCCAACCTTAGAGAGAGTCGACCAGCTCTTACGCACTATAGGCGTCTCAAGCAGTGCGTGGTCAGCCAACCACTTCATAGTTCTTGAGTCTGATGGGTAGCCACTCCCAAAGTCGCCGTAAATTGAGTGGAGGTTTTTCACGTGAGCGTCTCTCAGGTACTTAGCAACTATAGAGGCTGCAGAAACTACAGCGTACTTACTGTCAGCTCTAGGCTCGTACACGAGCTCCAAGCTTGGCGGTATGCCCTTCATAACCGCGGCTTTGTGTTTACGTGATGAGAGCGCGTCAACGTAGACCTTGCTAACGTTAAATCCCTTGTGTAAGATGGTCTTAACGGAGTCCAAGACCGCCTTAACGAAGAGGTCGTTTACGTTGGTGTTATCTATGTGTACTGGGCTGTATCTCCTAACATACACCACTCTAGCGACCTCTATGATTTTGGGGAACATTGTCGATCTAACGCTGGGCGTGAGGGCCTTACTATCCCTCACACCTAGGTTCCTCAGCAGTTCTTCATACCCCTCCTCAACACCGACGCAGGCAATGAACATATCACCTATGACGGGCCCTCTACCGGCCTCGTCAATCCCTAAGACGAGGGATCTAGGCGTTGTTATCACCTACTTAACCTCCTCAATGACCTGAACACTCACCTTAATGAGATCCTCGAAATCCCTCCTAACCCTCGTCAGCGTCTCCTCTAAGTCCTTCGAGGTAAATCCCTGCTTCTCGATGAGCTCTAAAGCATCCTCAGCTGAGGATACCTTGAAGAGGGGGTAGCCCCTCGCCTTAACACATTCGTTCACGTGAATGGTGCCGGGATAGTACGTCATGCCGAGCGTGTTAAGCAGTGCTGCCTCCCTTGCTAAAGTCGAGCCCCCGCTGATCACCGCCCTAGCGTGGAAGGTCAAGCTAACGCCGTCATACATGCCCCTGATCGTGATTAAACCCCTCCTTCCTGCGGTTGAGACCTTCTTGACTAGGTCCTCATGTTCGGGGTATCGAGGCAGGAAGACCACCTTCATCCCTCTATCAAGCACTTCGAGAATGAGTCTCTCTAAGTCGAAGCTCACCTCAACCCCCCTATAGTATGTCGCGTGGAACTCATGCGGTCTCACGACGACGTATTCACCTGGCTTTAGGCCCATTCCCCTGACGTACTCCTCGCTAGGTCTGCTCCTAACAATCCAAGAGGCCTCGTCAACCCCTTCATACCTTATAAGCCTAGCGTCCCCGACCATGTACCTCTTAACGCCGTCCTCAGGGATGCAACTCGAGGCTATCACTACGTCTGCTAGGGGGAGGGAGAGCCTGCTGGGTATGTAAGCGTGGGGAGAGTCCGTAACCGCTACGTACTTAACCCCAGCACCGAAAGCCAGTCGGGCGGCAGGAGGGTTTGGGTACGCGACCAACACGTCAGGTCTGAATCTCTCGACGTGCACGGTTAAACCGAACATCCTGTCGGCATCTCCTAACACCTTGTCGTACGGGCTCCCAGCGACGTACCTACCGACGACCACGGGTTTAAAACCTGTTCTCTCTAAGGCGCCCACCGTGTGTTCGTAGTCCCTACACGTGCTCAACACCTCATGACCTCTGCTCACCAGTTCCTTGGCTAGGAAGCCGAATAGAGTGGCCTGCTTAGATGTCAGTACGTCAATCCATACCTTGAACTCCCTCACCCAACACTATAGACGTACGAGGTTAATTATTTTACTAACGATATTTTACTGGTAACGTGAGATTAGGGGTGATGCGGATCATGAGGCTCTTCGGGACTGACGGCGTCAGGGGGGTTGTCAACGAGGATTTAACTCCTGAATTCGTGACTAAGCTCGCTCTAGCTGTGGCTTCGTTCTTCGGCGAGGGCTCCTCAGTACTTCTAGGCAGGGATGCGAGGGCCGGGAGTGAGTTGATTCAGGATATCGTGGCGGGTGTGTTAGCGTCATCAGGGTTAAGGGTTTATGACGCCGGGTTAACACCGACCCCGGCGCTACAGTACAATGTTAAGATGAGGGGTTTCGAAGGCGGTGTTATGGTGACGGCTTCACATAATCCACCTCAATACAGCGGCTTGAAGGTGGTGTTGTCGGACGGTATAGAGGCTCCTAGGGAGGTTGAGGATGAGATAGAGGAGCTTTTCCGTGAAGAGAGGTTCAGAAGGGTTCCTTGGAGGGGGTTGAGTCACAGGAAGGTACGCCTAGACGACGTTAACGAGTTCTATGTTAAGGGGGTTCTGAATTTAGTCGACTCTGAGAGGATAAGAGGTAGGGGGTTCAGGGTTGTTGTAGATGCAGCCAACAACGTCGGGGCGCTCACAACCCCTCAAATACTTAGGTCGCTGGGGGTCGAGGTTCTGACGGTGAACGGGGATTTAAGCCATCAGCCCTTCAGAGAACCCGAACCCACGTATGAGAACCTGAGGTACTTGGCTGGGATTGTTGACGTCCTGAAGGCCGATTTCGCGGTAGCTCACGACGGGGACGCTGATAGAGCCATCTTTGTAGATGACTTAGGTCGTTACGTTCCTGGCGATAGGTCGGCCGTTCTCCTATGCAAGCATATAGCTGTGAACAGGAGGGATTCAACCCCTAGGCGCGTGGTGACTGCCGTCTCTTCCTCAACGCTTATCGAGGACGTCCTGAAGGATTACGGTGTAGGGGTCACGTGGGTTAAGGTAGGCAGTGTTGGGATAGCTAGGACTATGCAGAGCTTAGGCGCGATGGCCGGTTTCGAGGAGAACGGAGGGTTCATGTACCCGCCCCATCAGTTCGTTCGAGATGGAGGCGTCTCGGTGGTGCTGATGCTCGAGCTACTGAGTGCTGAGAACTCATCGTTAAGCACCCTCTACGATAAGTTACCTAAGAGGCACTTGGTTAAGACGAAGGTCCCCCTGAGGGAGAGAGGTCTCTCAGACAAAGTAATCGCCAGGATCTCCCAACACTACAGTAACTACACAACGATAACCGTAGACGGCGTGAAGGTCGTGGGGAATAATTTCTGGTTCCTCGTCAGGCCTTCAGGGACGGAGCCTTTGCTCAGAGTGTTCGTGGAGGCGGACAACGAGTCGCTGGCCGATGAAATTCTTAAGGACTTACTGAGAATTATCAGTGAGGTATTAGGATGAGATACCCTCTGTTAAATCTGCTTGCGTGCCCGATGTGTAAGGGCTTCCCCCTTAAGCTCTACGTGATAGAGAGGAGGGTTGACGAAAAGGATTACTCAGTGAGTAAGCCGTTCTGTGATTACTATTGTGGGAGGGAGGAGAAGCTCGTGAGCTCTCTAGACGTGAGTAAGCTGGAATGCGCCACGTGCGTTAAGAACGACGTGTTAAGCGGTGTGCTTGTATGTGAAAAATGCGGTCGTTGGTACCCTGTAATAAACGGTATTCCGTTCATGTATCCGGACTCCAGGAGACAGCATCCTAAAGTCAAGGCTAAGGAGGATGAGTTCATTAAAAAATACATGGATGTCCTGCCTCAAGAGGTTCGAGATAGGCTGAAGACCTAGCGTCTACTGTAGCTTAACGTCTGAATCTCCTCCTACCTCTCAAGTTCCTTGAGGAGAGCTCGGAGGCCCTCTCCTCGCTCAGAACCCTCTCTTTAACCTCGTCAACAGCTTTAATCAACTCGCCTAACACGCTTTCATCCAATTTATTCTGTTCTATGAATTCCTTGCCTGAGCTAGTTAACTTGAGCTTCCTGAGCGTTGGCTCCGCCTCAACAAGACCTAGGTACAGGAGCAAGTGTATGTCATCGCTCAGATCCTTACTGCTGGGGAGCTGGTTGATCAACACGAAAGAATACTTAAAGCCTACGTTCTTCTCCTTGATGAGTAGGTATACGAGATTGTTGAGACCTCTTTCAGAGATCCCGCCTAAGTGACCAACCACGCTCAGGAGCTTCAGCTTGTCCAGGTCCTTCTTAACCGCGTCAAGAGTGGTTACAGGCCTTGCAACTATCCTTAATTCCTTTGACGTTGACGTCGATGATTCCTGCGGCTTCTGAGGCATTAGCCCTCCCTAAACGAAATCACTCCAGTAGCTAATAAATTACTACCACTGCTTCGTCTTCAGGCGTTTGTTCGTGTCTTGCTTACGTAGATCCTGATCTTCACAAGGCTCTGCAATAGATCGTGATCGACTGCCGAGCCTCACTTCGTTAGGCCTGCCTAAGTCTAGGCGTGAAAACTTATAAAAATTCCCTCTCAGAAAATCAGTGGGAAATAGCTCACATACCGGGATGGAATAATACGTAGGGGGTGTGAAATGAGCAGTGAGATCAGGGAGATAAAGACCGCGAGACCTGAGGCGGTCTTAAGCCTTCACAGCCACATTAGAGGGCTGGGTCTGGATGAGAGAAGGGAGCCGAGAGCGGTCGCTGAGGGTCTAGTTGGTCAAGTGGATGCAAGGAGAGCTGCTGGCGTTGTGGTCGACCTTATAAAACAGGGCAGGATGGCGGGTAAGGGCATACTTTTCGTAGGACCTCCCGGCACCGGTAAGACGGCGCTCGCTGTAGCCATAGCGAGGGAATTAGGGGAGGACACACCCTTCGTGGCCCTAGATGGGGCTGAGATATACTCCGCGGAAGTCAAGAAGACGGAGATCCTCATGAGGGCGGTGCGTAAGTCTATAGGGGTTAGGATAAGGGAGGTTAGGAAGGTTTATGAGGGTGTCGTCAGGAACCTTAAGATAGGTTATGCGAAGCACCCGTTCAACCCGTATGTTAGGATGCCTGGGGAAGCTAAGATAACCTTGGAGACTAAGGACGATTCAATAACCCTCTCAGTCGGTGACGAGTTGACTAATCAGCTAGTGCAACTCAGGGTGAGGAGGGGTGATCACATATGGATAGACGCTGAGACCGGGGTGATTCATAAGGTAGGGCGTGTTAAGGGCGTTGAGGAGGCTAAGTACTACGATATAGAGACAATCCGCGTTGAGGAGGAGATGCCTTCAGGACCTGTGAAGAGGGATAAGGAGATAGTTCGCGTGTTCTCGTTCAATGACTTGGATCTCTACGTCGCCAGCCAGAGATTCTCGATAACCTCGATATTCGGCGTTGAGTTGGAGAAGGAGATCGACGAGGACGTCAGGAAGTCCGTCAACTCCATGGTTAGGAAGTGGTTGGAAGAGGGCAAGGGGGAGATAGTGCCCGGCGTTCTTTTCATAGACGATGCCCACCTCCTGGATCTCGAGGCCTACTCCTTCCTGACTAAAGTGCTTGAGTCTGAGTTCTCCCCGATATTAGTACTCGCCACGAACAGAGGCATAACTAAGATAAGAGGCACGGACCTGGAGTCGCCTCACGGGATTCCGTTAGACCTCCTGGACAGGTTGCTGATAATCCCTGTTAAACCATACACTAGGGAGGAGATAAAGCAGATAATACTGATTAGAGCTGAGGAGGAGGAGGTACAGCTAAGTGGGGAGGCTCTAGAGAAGCTTGCCGACATAGGCACTACTCACAGTTTGAGGTACGCTGTTCAACTGCTGAGACCAGCTCAAATAATAGCCGAGCGCAGGAAACACCAGGAAGTACAGCCGGGGGACGTTGAGGACGCATCGAGTCTCTTCATAGACACTAAGCAGAGCGTCAAGCTGATAAAGCAGTATGAGGATCAGTTCATGAGGTAATAGCACCCTCCTCGTCGTCCATGTACGTCAACAGAACCGGATTATCGACCTCAATAACCTCTCCTTTGTCATCATCACCACCCTCACTTATCAACAGGGTTACGATTAAGTAGCTCCCTATTTTAGATGCTTTGACCTTCTTAATTTTCATTTTAGTGAAATTATCCGTCTCGTAACGGCTCAATCCGCCACGGACTTCATCTAACTCGCGCTCACGTCTAACACTCCCACGGATCTTCGCTGCTACGTACTTGTCGTAGCCGGTTACGGATGCAAGAACTAGAATTATTGTTACAAACATCAGTATTAAGTCGATCACCCATATCCCTAATGAATACTCGCATGAAGTGATCTTTTAAGATATTAACCTAAATCCCCTGATGAGCTATTTTAACGGAGCTATGGAGTAGCGGGTAGAGCGCTGGTGGGTCAGTGATGGATGAGGATTTCATACTCATTAAAGAGGGTAGGGCTGAGATTAAAGTGCCTAATCCAGACAAGTACTTGCGGCCCGATAAGGTTTTTGAGCCTGCCTGGGCTCCTGTCTTTTACAACCCGGCTCAAGTGCTTAACAGGGATGTATCTGTTTTGGTCCTTAAGACCCTTCTAAAGTCCCGACCCTTCGAGAGACCTGTGAGGGTTATCGATCCATTCTCTGGAACTGGTGTTAGGGCTATCAGGTACGGTCTCGAAGTGCCTGAGGTTGACGAGATCTACGCTAATGACATAGACCCTAATGCCTACAACCTGATACTGGAGAATGTGCGAATGAACGGTCTGCAAGGTAAGGTAAGGGTCTTCAGAGGAGATGCTAACGCCATCCTCTATCTGCTGAGATCCCTAGGTACTTCATTCGTGTTCGTTGATATAGATCCCTATGGCTCGCCAGCACCCTACATAGACGCAGGCCTCTGGTCTCTCAGGAACGGGGGTGTTTTGGCAGTGACCGCTACCGACGTGGCACCTTTAAGCGGCTCTAAACACGTAGCAGGCTCTAGGAGGTATGACGTCAGACTGTCGCCCAGCGACGTAGGCCTTGACGTAGGGTTGCGGGTCCTCCTAGGTTTCATGGCGAGAAGGGCTGCCGTGCGTGACAGAGCTGTCTCCCCGCTACTGGCTTTCCACTCAGGTCATTATTACAGGGTATTCGTTGAGGTCTCTAGAGGCGCTAGTAGGGCTGTTGAGATGCTTTCCAGAGAGATACGCTACCTACGTATATGTACGCGTTGCGCGTTCCTGGAGTTCTCTCTCGAGCTTGCCGACGCAGGTAGGTGCCCCATGTGCGGGAACTCCCTCAAGATCCTGGGGCCCTTATGGGGTGGTGGTTTAAGCGACGCTCAATTCCTTAGGTCTCTTAGAGTGAATCTCCAGGGCCTCGAATACATGCAGTCATTGAAGAGACTGGCTAAACTGCTTGAGGTTGTTGAGAATGAGTTAACTGATCTGCCGATGTACAATTTAGTCACGCTAGCCAGGTTCCTTAAGGTGAATACCCCACCTATCACGCGTTTCATCGAATGTTTGAGGGAAGCGGGTTTTAAGGCAGGTAGAACTCACTTATCCCCACAATGCGTTAGAACGAACGCAACCTACGACACGTTAGTTAGGTGCACGGCCACCACCGCTCCTTGAGGATAACCCACGGCTGGATACGAGGAAGCGCGAGTACCCGTGAAATTCTTCTAAGGACTTTAGAATGGTTTCCGTCTAGAGATGGTGGAGCCTACCCAAAAGCTCCTCCATGAGATGAGGGGAAGATCTAGCGTAACGGAAGTTGACGCTAGGTCAGGACGGTAGCGACGTTCTAGACAAGTTGTTCACTCTTCAGAGTTGCTAAGGAGGAAGTAGGTGAGGAGACCGCATTTATAGGGGTTGAAGAAGCCCCCTGTTCCACACTTGTGGAGTTCCTTACAGATGAAGCAGGGTATTTTGACGACCGGGTTCAAGTTGATCTTTAAATTCACCCTCTCTAGCTTCTCGGGGGTGTACTTCAGGACATAGGTCTTCCTGCCTTTGTAGATGATCTGATCCCTCCTTATCAAACCCTTCCTCACTAAGCTTAGGACCGCTCGAGACCCCTCCCTGTTGTCGACCCCCAGAATACCCCATAACTCGCTCTGAATCATGCCGTTTCTACTACGTTGCTTAACTATCTCGAGTATGCGTCGCTCGAGCTCTAACCTCATCTATGACACCGATCCCCCCATACCAAATAGTATTTTGTTTAGGAGCTAATATAGTTCGAGGCCCACCTTAAGGAGGGCTTTCAGCCCCGATACGGATCTTAGAATATATATCGCGGTATATATAATCCCTGTTAGTCGGAGTGACCTCAACCACCTCACGGCGGCCGCTAGTAAGTCCTATTAACTCGTTCCTCAACCTCCAATGGACCACAGCCATCAACGTCTTATCGCCTTTGACGACCTTAAGTATGGCTGATTTAAGCGCGGGCACTGCTAGCTCCATAGGGCCTATCTCGTCGATGGCTACTACGTCAGCAAGCAGGAGCGCTTTCTCAATGGCGTTAACTCCTATGAAAGTTGCGTCTCTCTCGTTAACGCAGTACCTACCCACCCGCGGTCCCTCACCTTGACTGCTACACAACCTAGCCAACCAGCCCCTCTCACCCTTTATCAGGTCCACAATCCCAAACCCTACTCTACGCCCTTCCTCCCTGACTTCAGGACACACAATACCTCCAACCACTAGCCCGTCTCTCTTAAGCAGGTCGATGACTCTCATGAAAACAGTTGTCTTACCCACACCTGGGTACCCACTGATGAAGATCTTCATTAAGACGGTCACACCTTAATTACTTCCACATTACCTCGCCTTAAGGATGAGAGCTCGTCAGCTATGGCTTTCGCCTTATTACTGTCGTCGGTGACTATCTTGAGCTCAGCCCCCGCGACGTTGGAGAACTTCACGCACTCGTGAGTCTTAATCAGCATCTCCTTCATCCCGTATCTGCGTGGGTTGGTGGCGTCGATGGTTATCAACGTCTCATCATCCCTTATTATGTAGTCAGGTGCTGACTTCCTTATCAGGTAGATATCCCCCTCCTCAACGTTGAAGAGGTATTTCAGATCCACTTTTAAAGCCGTCACCTCACCATGAGACGTCTCTTTAGCGGCCTTACCGACGAAGTCGTCGTGAAGGTCCTTCAGGGTTATCGGTTGAATGACATCCTCGCCAAGCCTCTTAGTAAGCTTCTCCGCAGTCTCTATCGTTACGTTCCCCCCTCTCCTCTCATAGAGCTCCAGGGTCTTCCTGGAGACGTTGAGGAGCCTGGAGAGGGAGGTTAGCGTGTATCCTAACGCCGTCCTTCTTCCAACTAAACCCTCCCTATTCACCTTAACGAATAATTCCCCCTTCCTGTAGAGGGTTACTAACTCCTCCCTCCCAAGGTACATGTTCTGAAGGGTTTTTAGGTTAACTACGTAAACACCCTCCCTCTCAATCACAACGTTATCGTACACCTCAGAAATGTCCGAGACAACAAGCGGTAACGCGTCTAAAGCCAGCGAGGACTTAACCAGGTCTTGAGCCTCACCCCTGTTCACTTGCGTCGAAGTCTTCAGCCTGATGATTAGGCTGCCGTACTCCTCACTCCTAGCTATTATGTCTATGGATCTCTCCCTGTATTTCACTGGGAAGTTAATTACTTCGTACCTGTACCTAACCCTCTCTAGGATCTGACTGACGCCCTTGTGTAGCTTCCTGAACGCTTCTTTACTTGACGTGTGGCTCTCCATCATCTACCGATTACTTAGTCTTCAATGAAGTAATAAACTTTTACGTTATCCTGAAAGCTTCGACTCACTTCCTATACCTAGCCAGCACCATGACGTGGTCCTTGTCAAACGGGTCGAGGTGCACTACGTCTATGATCTCGAAACCGCCCTGCGTTAGCGTCTCTATCTCACGTCTGTATATCTCATCCGGCTCCTTAGTTACGTCAATGCTTCTAGACTTTATGGCTAGGTAAAGGTAGCCGTCCCTCTTTAGGAAGTGCTTCGCGTTCATGTTGACTATCGCTGCCTGCTCGGGTTGAGCAACGTCAGCGTACAGGACGTCGGCTAGAGTCACTATGTGTGCGTACCTCTGAGGGAAACGTGCGTCGTTCAGTATCGGGATCATGTTCTTACGGTCCTCACACACTCTGAGGAGGTCTCTTATGACCCTCGGCGCGAACTCAACAGCGTACACAGACCCGCTCTCCGTCACCAAATCCGAGACGTGGCTTGGCGTGGTTCCCGACCCAGCCCCGAGGTAGAGAACCTTGCTACCCACAGTGATGACGAGGCTCTCTATCCCCTTCACCAAGGCACCGGCCAGCTTACTCCTGTAGGGATTCCACTCCCTGTACTCGACTCCTTCATAAGGATAGAGCCTCTCACCGTAGACCCTCTTCCCAGGTGCTAGGTTTCTGGTAGCTAACTTAACGCTCCCGTCCTCTAGCTCAACTAGGTAGACGCTGCTGTACTTCTCGTGAGGCTTAACGTCGAGTACTTCTATCACTCCCATCACCTACCACCCCTCTCTTTCTTACCTCTCCCCCTGAAAGGAGGTCTCTCACGACCCTTGACTCTTTCAGGCACCGGCTTAACAGGAGGCTTAGCGTAGAGCTCCTTAATCTCAGCCACCCTCTCCTGGAGGTCCTTCTTCAGCTTGTCAGCCACGAATCTCCCTGTGAAGTAATCGGCCTTAGCACCTATCGCCAGCTTCGTCGCTAGGGCCCTCGCGATCTTCCCTCTCTGCCATTTAGGCGATGTGTGGATCTCCGGGTGCTGGAAGATCACGCCGTGCTTCGGCGGTCTGCCTCCAGACCTGAGCGCTCTGAAGAGGGCCTTCTCAGCGCCTAGGACCTGGATAGTGCTCGCAGGCATCTTAGCGAGGTCCTCAAGACTCCCGGCAAGTGACAGTAACCGAGCCCCCAGAGTAGCTCCTACGAGCTCCGTTACGTTTGGAGCCACTTCCTTCATCACCTGACCCAAGTATTCGGAGAGCCTATCCCTCAGCTCGTAAAGACTCAGGACGATCCCCACGAAATCCCTGATCCTCTCCACGTCGATCCCGGAGAGGTCGGCGCCCATGCTCTTCCTCGATGCCTCGTAAATCCTGTTAGCCCTACTCTCGCCTAAACCGAGCTTCTTTAACCCATCCACCGAGAGCTCGTCCCTACTTCCGAACTCGTACACAACCGTCGCGTAAAGCTTGTGATCCTCTATCAGGTCGTCGAGCTCCGGGAAGTGCACGCTGTACCACTCCCTCATTCTCGAGGCGAAGAGGTTTATCGTTTTATCTATGTCGTCGATAGACCTTATAGCCTGGATGGCTAGTAAGTCCCTCTTAGTGGCGAAGCCCCTGAGCTTAATCCTAGTGGCTTGAGTCATGACCTGGTTAAGGAGGGAGACCCACTCATCCTCAGACTTAATCAGGCCCTCGCTAACGAGTATGGGGATCAGGGAGCCGCGTAACCTACGGAGAGCGCTGTTCTCAGGCTCGACAACCGCCTTGATGTTGAGGGCTGAGACTGCTCTCGCATGCCCCTCATCAACCACAACTACCTCCACTTGATCACCGTATGTATTCACTAAGTCCTTGAGTGCCTTGATGAAGTCGTCAGTCACCTCACCGCTCTCCAGCCTCAAGACCTTCTCAACCAGCTCGTTTATGTTCGTAGAAGGGCTTAAAGACTTTAGCAAGAGGTTCCCATCCTCATCAGCTATTAAGGAACCCATGAACGTGTCAAGAGCCACTACCCTCATCATCAGCACCAAGTATCAATACCTACAACTTATATATATGCAAAACCGATAGCGTGACACCATTTCAGCCCTCGTGGGAGTGAACCCCTGCCCCCGTGGTAAAACTTATAACTCTCTTCAGCGAATCTAAAGCGGGTTGGAAAGATGCCTACACACGGTTCGATGACGAAGGCTGGCAAGGTGAGAAGTCAGACACCTAAGGTGGAGAGGAGGCCTAAGAGGAATTTCCCTCCTAGGCAGAGGAACAGGCGTGAGTACTGGATCAGGAAGAGGAAGGACGCAGGACTCCCTGTACCCACAGTCATACCTCCCTCGTCAGTTACTAGGAGAGAGAGACAAGCCACTGCGTAGTAAGGACGTTTTTCAGCAGCTTCGTTTGAGGGTCTTGGTTTGGTTTCTCAGGTTAACGTAGGGGATAGGGTGAGGGTTAGAAAAGGCTCAGTGGTCTATGAAGGGATTGTCCTCCCTAAGAACGAGTTCAGCTCGGACGACATACTGGTGTTGAAGCTCGATAACGGGTATAACGTAGGCGTTGATGTAAGCAACGCAGAGGTTGAGGTGATCGAGGAGGGCACTATAGAGTTTCGTGACGTCGCCCTCTCTCGAAGCTTGGTTAAGGGCGGCGGCGACCTGAAGCTGTCCTTCGTTAGCACTGGAGGGACTATAGCGAGCAAGGTCGATTACGAGACCGGGGCTGTGAGGCCTGCGATAACCGCGGCTGAGTTGCTTGAAGCAGTTCCTGAGTTCACCGCGTATGCGTCAGACCTTGAGGTCGTGGAGTTAAGCAGGCTCTTTAGCGAGGACATGACTCCAGAGTGTTGGAGTGCGTTGGGCCGTGAGACCGCCAGATTGATTGAGTCAGGTGCTGACGGTGTTCTGATAGCTCACGGGACTGACACAATGACTTACACCGCATCCGCCTTAGCCTTCGCCCTGTCAGGCCTCCCAATCCCCGTGGTTTTCGTAGGCTCTCAGAGGAGTAGCGATAGACCCAGCTCTGACTCCGCGCTTAACATGAAGGCATCTCTACCAGTGTTTAAAGAAGCACCGTTCGGCGAAGTGGTAGTGTGTATGCATGGAAGTATCTCAGACGAATACGCCCTAGTGCATAGAGGCGTCAAGGTGAGGAAGATGCACTCAAGCCGGAGGGACGCCTTTCAGACCATAAACGACTTGCCGTTAGCTAGGGTGGAACTCCCTAGTATGAAGTTGAGACTGCTCAATAACAAGTTCATCCCCAGAGGGAGGAGGGAGGACTTCCTTTGTAGGTGTGGGTTCAGTAATAGGATCGCTTTGATCAAGTTCTATCCCGGGATGAGTTGTGATGTGATTGACTACTTCGTTGACAGAGGGTATAGGGCTTTAGTCGTTGAGGGAACGGGTCTTGGCCACGTGAGGAACGCATGCGTGGACAGCGTGGCTAGGGCGACGGACTCAGGGGTGTTGGTCGTCATAACAACTCAGACGATCTTCGGCCGAGTTAACCTAAGCGTCTACAGTACCGGGAGGAGGCTACTTAAGGCTGGGGCCCTCTCAGGACAGGATATGTTGAGTGAGGTTGCTTACGTGAAGCTTTCCTGGATATTCGGCAATTACCCAGGTCTCGAGAGGAGTGAGTGTGTGGAGCTCTTCAACAAGAACCTGGTCTACGAACTCAATCCAGCACACGGCGATTCAGCGTTCCCGAGGTGGTTCCATGGCTATTGATTACAAGGCTCTAGGGCTTAAGGTGGGTATTGAGATACATCAACAGTTGGCTACTAGGGAGAAGCTGTTCTGCTCATGTCCGACCGAGCTTGCCAGCGACAACGCTGTGAAGAGGGAGATCACCAGGTACTTGAGGGCTACAAGGAGCGAGATTGGAGAGGTGGATCCGGCAGCGCAGTACGAAGTCATAAAGGGCAGGAGCATTATTTACGAGGTGCCTGAGGGTCACGTGTGTTTAGTGGAGCTTGATGAGGAGCCGCCGCACGAGCTGAACATGGAGGCAGTGCTGATAACCCTAGCCATAGCTAAGGCGCTCAACTCAAACCCTGTTGACGAGCTTCAGGTAATGAGGAAGATAGTGGTCGATGGCTCTAACACTACTGGATTCCAAAGAACAGTCATAGTTGCTATGGGCGGTCACGTGCTGGATGAGAACGGGGTGATAGGGATACAGACCATATGCCTTGAGGAGGACGCGGCTAGGAAGGTAGATGAGGGGAAGGGGTTCGTCAAGTATAACCTAGATAGGTTGGGCATACCTCTAGTTGAGATAGCCACCGCGCCTGACATAACGAGCCCGGAGCAGGCCATGAGGATTGCCTTCAAGATAGGTTTATTGCTTAGACTTAGTGGTAAGGTGAAGAGAGGTATAGGGACTATTAGGCAGGATCTAAACATATCCATAAGCGGTGGCGTGAAGACGGAGGTCAAAGGTGTGGGGAGGCTTGAGTTAATCCCCAAAGTGATTGAGCACGAAGTCGCGAGGCAGTTAAAACTCCTTGAGATTAGAGACGAGCTCGTTAAGAGGGGTTTAAGTCAGAATGACCTGCCTTACGTGATAGAGGACGTCTCCAAGGCCTTCTTAAACAGCAGAAGCAAGTTAATCACAGCCTCCTTAAGCAAGGGTTTAGGAGTTTACGCGTCTCCTCTTAAGGGTTTTGCAGGACTGCTCAAGAAGGAGCTGATGTCGGGAAGGAGGTTCGGGACAGAACTCTCCGACTACGCTAAAGCGTGGGGTGGTGTGGGCGGTATAGTGCACAGCGACGAATTGCCCTCCTACGGAATCAGCGAGGATGAGACAAACGCCGTGTACGAGCACTTAGGCCTTGATAAGGCTAGGGATGCGTACGTTCTGGTTGTGGGCGATAGAGAATCGGCTGAGAGAGCTCTTAAAGCGGTTATCGATAGGGCACGCCACGCTCTAGTAGGCGTTCCTAAGGAGACTCGTGCAGCTAACCCGGACGGGACAACTAAATACATGAGACCGCAGCCGGGAGCTATGAGAATGTACCCGGAGACGGACGTCAAGCCGTTAAGAGTGACGCAAGAGCTGCTTGAGAAGGCGGAGGAATTTAGGCCTCCCACCCCTGAACGCCTGCTGGACTTGCTGGTGAGTAGACATAACCTGACGAGGACGCTAGCTGAGCAGTTGCTCAGAGATCCACTGATACACACGTACTTAAACCTAGTTGATGAGCTAGGTAATAAAGTAAGCCCTCACGTAGTGGCGACTACTTTAATGATGCACTTGAAGGGGCTTAAGTCTGAGGGCCTAGATATAGGCTTTGTCAGCGACGAGGTCTTGAGAGCAGTGCTCAGCAGCGTTGGCGATGGTGTGGTGAGCAGGGATGCTATCCCAGAGATACTCAGGGAGTTCGCATTGAGGAAGGGCGAAGTCAGTATAGAGGAGCTGATTAACAAATACAAGGGAATATCGTCTGAAGAACTACAGAAGCTGGTTGATGAGGTGGTGGAGAGTCTTAGAGACGTTGTAAGAGCTAGGGGGGAGAAGGCGTTCAGCGTAGTCATGGGCGAGGTAATGCATAAAGTCAGGGGTAAGGCGGACGGTAAAATCGTGGCAGATCTCGTCAGGAAGAAACTCACGGAGCTAAAGACAACGTCCTGAAAGACAGGACTTATAAGGCATCGAGGTAATTATGTTAATAGTGCGGGGGTGCCCGAGCCAGGTCAAAGGGGTCGGGCTCAGGTCCTCAACACGGTGGGAACCCCGATGGCGTAGGCCTGCGTGGGTTCAAATCCCACCCCCCGCACTAATTTACTGAACTACATGCTTGAATGCTGTTTATCTTTGTGGTGTTGGTTTGTGAAACCAAATAGGGGTAAGACGCGTACAATTAAGGATCGTGCCATTTACGTTTATTTGCCTAGTTTGGAGATGATTGAGGATCGGAGGCGGCGGGCTGAGGGGGCTGGTGTTTCAATTTCCAGGTTTGTGGTTAAGCGGGTTGGGGACTCCATTAGGCGTGAGGAGGGCGAGGGGACTACTTGAGCAGGGCTGAGCTTGTTAAGAGGCTTCGGGATGCTGAGGAGGAGTTGAAGAGGCTGCGCGAGGAGAACAGGCTTTTGAAGAGGCTGTGTGAGAACTTGGATAATGAGCTTAAACGCTATAGGGCTCAGCCATTCCTAGAGGAGGCTTTTGAGGGTGTGAGGCGTTTTGATAAGGACTTAATAGAGTTGCTTAGGAGGGGCGGATCTTTCACTCAGGAGCAGATTCTAGCCCATCTGGGCATAGATCCCTCAGACACCGACTTGGTCAGGGCGTTGGGCAGGCAGCTTGAAGCCTTAGAAGCTTACGGCCTAGTTGAGTACGAGGGGAGGGGTTGGAAGTGGATAGGCTAAGCCTGAAAACAATCCAGAAGCCCTCAGCCCTCATCGAGGATTTCAGCCGGGACTGCAGGCTTAGAGG
>CALIKV010000004.1 GCA_938017505.1 uncultured Sulfolobales archaeon
AGTAAAGCCTTTCATTTTAGTTGGTGCAGTGCAGTGAGCATATATAACGGAGCTATCTCTAAAGTCCATTACCGGGTCAGAGATCCATGCAGGTCTCCCAGTCAGATACTTAAACACTACCTGAATTAATAAGGAGCTTAAGTCAGCTTCACACGCTGCGGGAATTCCTTCATCGTTTAGAAGCGAAACAGCAACACATGGTGTTACAGGTAATAGATTCAGGCTCTTAAGCATTATAGTGAAGCAATTCACTGCCAATGCTTCAGCATCGTATTTATTCAATAGTTTTCTGAGCGCGATGTAGATCTTAACGGCCTTAATTAAGTCTTCTAAGCTAACGCCCTCCCTAACCCAATAACAGTCTCTTAAGATATCATTAGCTATAACCTTAGCTTCCTCATCACTAACGCTGGAATAGGCACTCATCAACTCCTCGTAGCTTACGAAAATTAAATCAAGAAACTCTCTAATCCTTAAGTAGTATGTGTTCGAGTAAACCCTATCGCCTGAGTATATTTCGTGCTTGTGAAGTGATTCTAGAGAGGCTTCCTCAGGTACTGTGACAACTAGAGTCTTTATTTTCTGTTTTAACTTGATGTATGTATATAGAACCCTCACTCCTTTAATTACGTCTTCTTTATCACTAGATGACACACCTACTACTGGACGACCTTCTCTCATAAGCTCCGCTATCTCAGGCCATGCGAGAGAGTAATACGGCTCAGTTAAGAGTAGGGTAGGCTTATCCAACGTTCGAATTACTTCGTAGAATAAACCGTAATTAATACTTGTTGTGAGAATGTATATAACAATACCGTCAATCTCAGGAGATTTAGATAAGACATCCTCGAAATCTCCTCTCGTCTTAATCCATTTCTTGATAAGAAATTCGCACCTACCTTCACACCAAGCATTGCTCTCATTAATTAATTCACTAATTTTCTTTTCAACGTCGTAATTGTGTAACGGCCAAGCCATTAAGGGCGCTCCTTCCCTGCCGAAAAACAATAGAGCTAGACGGGCCCTGTCACTCAACGTGTATCCCTCGTGTAGTAAGCTCTCACTTATTTTAAGCACGTAATATAAAATGTTAGAAGGTCCTTGAGAGGAATACTTAGGCGGTAACATAGTTATTAGCTTATCCGTGATTACTTAACCGCGATTCTTTAGAGGCTAGGTCTCAGGTCCTTCACAGAGTTTGAGTCCATAATTACTTAATAGTAAGTGGTTGTAGCGATGTTGCTCTCACCGCGTCTCTACCTCTGTAGGTGATAGCTTAATCTACCCGCTATGTCTCGCAGAGTTAGTGCCTCGAAGGAGCATAACGCTCTCATAGCATCCCTGAATAATTCTTTTTACCCAACCACCAATCTAAGACGATCTCTCCGTTGTTGCGAGGTAGGTGCACGGACACGTCATCTAGAGTTTCATGCGTACTACTATGATGTGCTTGGTCTCTCTAAAATTTTGGGGGGCTCTAGAAGGCCGTCAACCCCTGCGTGGCTTGAGAAATCAAACTACTGAGACATTAAATACGATCATAAAAGTGGTTCTAAAGTGCCTTTTTAGTAACGTATAGTGTAGAACTACTGAGATCGTCAGGAGGTCGTGGCTTGAATGGGAATATACATGCAGAAGGTCGGTGAATGGCTTCTTGAGTACGCTGGCGATAGTAATCCAAGGGAGATGATGGTTGAAGTAACTACCTCCTGTAATTATGACTGTATTCACTGTTTTAGAAATACTATGTTAAATCAAGGTCTTAACGAGTTCATGAGTTTCGAGTTTTTCAAGACGCTACTTAGAGAAGCCTCAGCTTCCGGAGTGGAGAAAATTTCTTTCTCTGGTTGGGGAGAACCGCTTACACACCCGGAAATACTTAACTTCATATCAGAAGCTAAGAAGGGAGGATTTAAAGTACTACTTAATACTAACGGATACCTGTTATTGGACTATGTTGACGAACTATTCCGGGTTGGCGTTGACGAACTATACGTGAGTATTGACGGAGTTAGTGAGGAAGTTTATAAGCTGATAAGGCGTGGCGGAACTCTCTCAAGAGTCACTGAAGGGCTCATCAGACTAAAGGAGCTTAAGCTAGCTAATAATTCCTTTAAGCCCGAGGTCTACCTTCAATTCACATTAACTAAACTTAATATTCATGAGTTGCTTGAGTTGCCTGAGTATGTGATGAGAGTCAACGCACACCAAGCAGTAGTCTCAAATGTTATTCCACTAAGTAAGGAGCTTGAGAAAAAACTCTCGTGCTATGGTGATATCGAGTACATGAACGTGATTAATGAGATTGGTGACGAGTTAGCAAAACGAATCTTCGCTACCGGAGGGAAGATCTCACTACCCAACTTCAGTCATACCTCGGAAAGAAACTGCCCCTTCATATCAAAGAGTGCCTGCTTCATAAGATTTGACGGTGCGGTAGCTCCATGCATACAGTACGCACATTCATGGACATCCAACTTCGCATCAGTGACTAGAACTATTAAGGAGGTGATCTTCGGTAACATAACTAAAGAACACTTACTAGATATATGGAGGAAGCCTGAGTATGTTAGGTTCAGGATGAACGCATATTTCTTCAGAATGCCTTCATGCTTTGAATGCAACTTACGAGAATACTGCCATATAACACTAAGTAACGAGTCTGACTGCTGGGGTAATATACCGACATGTGCTTCATGTCCATATTCTTACGACGTCACTAGATGCCCTCTCTAAGTCTACGCATCATACACACATCACCTAAAATGAATTAGGAACTCCCTAATCTGACGAAAGAACAACGCAAGGAACACCTTGAAAATTGTACTAACTAAGCAACTAAAACCGAAGAAGAGCAAGCTAGATAGTGCTTGGAGAGATTCCTGAAGGACTACTTCACTAAAATATTATCACCTTGCCCTCCTCTATTGAATCCTCGCTTAATTCCTTGCGGGCAGTATTGATGCGTCTTTAGTTATGAAGACTCCGTCGTAAACTCTTACCTCATCATCTAGTATGACTCCAGTAGATATGCGGGCCCACCTGCCTATACGTGAGCCTGCGCCAACCATGACTCCCTTCAGGTAGCACGCGGCCTCCGCGACTACGTTGTCTAATAGTGAATTCAGCTATTCTCCACTATAATCGATGCCTTCCCTATCAGGGTGCAGGATCCGATAACAGAGTACTTACTGCGCTAAATGTGGGTATGTTGGAGATAGAGACATAACAGCATGCTTAGACTTGCTCATAAAGTACTCAAGGCAGGGGATGCAGGGGGAACGAAATGAAGTAATGAAACAGACAATTTAAACCAACATAAGAGCCGAACCCCTCAGCACTGCGGCTACGTTTGTGTCGGTCTCTAGCACTAACTCACCTCGACGTTAGAGAGGAAGCCATTATGTAGGCGTTTAGCACCTTCTTCAGCGCTTTCCTCAAGTGTTCGGCGGCCGTCGCCTTTGAGACCCCTATCTTGGAAGCCAGCTCCTCTAACTTCACTCTCCTGGGCCACTCGAAGTAACCCTCCTCGAGCGCCATACGGAGGATCTGCGACTCATACCCTGACAGTGACACTGTCGTGCTGATATTTCCATATATTGCGCGCGACTCTAGGAGCTTAGCGCTGACATCGCAGGGTGAGAAGATCTCCACGTACTTGAGCAGTTTGGACTTACTGTAGCGCGGTATGAGGACGGGGAAGTACTTGAACCCGCGCTCCACCGTAACAGGTCCTGTCCTAACACCCCCTACTTTATGGACTGCCTTAAGCACGCCGTAGTTCCTCTTAGTGAGAAGTATGATTTGCGGCAGTCCGGGGATGTTCAAGGCTTCCATGCGCTTGACATCCGTGTAGCTCTTGCTCGCCTCGAGAAACTCATCGATCCTGTCCTTCTTGGAGGGTATCATCTGTAGAGTTATGTGGCTATAGCCGTCAATGAGGCTGAGCTGATGGAGCAGGAGGATTGCGTTATGCCTACTAGTGAAGTCGGTGAGTATGTCACCGTAATGAGCCACTTTGATGGTGGCGTAGCTCAACGACTCCTTATATCTGCTCAAAACACTTCCCAAGCTCCGCTGAGTTACTGGGCTAATAAATTCAGGCTAAACAAGTTAGGAGCTATTTTTAATAACATGGTTAAATCTCCTAATATGTGGTTCGTATGAAGAAGTCAACAATACTTAGGGGAATGCTCAACGAGCCTGGAGTCATAGTTGTACCGGGCGCTTACGACGCGTTAAGCGCTAAGATAATAGAGATGGTTGGATTTAAAGCTATAATACATACAGGGTACGGTACTGCGGCGTCGCTGCTAGGGATGCCCGACATAGGTCTGGTGAGTTTTGGGGAGATGGTGAGCAGGGTTGCCTCAATAGCCAGAGCGGTGAGTGTGCCGGTCATAGGAGATGCCGACACAGGCTACGGGAACCCCATCAACGCGTACAGGACCGTTAAGGAGTACATATGGGCAGGTGCTGCAGGACTCTTCATAGAGGACCAGGTATGGCCTAAGAGGTGTGGACACATGTTCGGGAAGCGCGTAGTCGACAGGGAGGAGATGATGGGTAAGGTCGCTGCCGCCAGCGATGCTAGGAAGGAGGAGGACCCAGACTTCGTGATCGGCGCCAGGACGGACGCGATAGCGGTGGCCGGGATAGATGAGGCCATAGAGAGGGCTGAGGAGTTCAGGAAGGCTGGGGCTGATTTCATATTCATTGAGGCCTTCGAGGATCTGGATCAGATGAGGAGGGCTGTTAACGAGGTTAAAGCACCCCTAATGCTGAACCTGATCGAAGGCGGCAGAACCCCGCTGGTCTCCGTTAAGGAGGCTGAGGAGCTTGGGTTCAAGATAGTCATATTCCCGCTGACGGCCCTGTACTCCGCCGCTAAGGCAATGCTTGACACGTTAACGATACTTAAGGAGAAAGGCATGGCCCAGGAGTATCTAGACAGGCTGATAACGTTCCCCGAGTTCGCTAAGATCGTTGAGGTAAGCAAGTTCAGGGAGATGGAGGAAAGATACCTCCCGGAGAAGATGTTGGAGCTGATGTACAGGGGAGGTCCCCGGAAGATGGTGTAGGAAGGACTTGGTGAATGTGGCCATGGACTCACTGACTGCGAAAATACTGGCGAGAGCGTCCGGCAGGGATCGTGTCGAGGTCGGCGAAACTGTGGTCGCTACGGTCGATAAGGTCATGATTCACGACGTTACAGGACCTATAACTCTGGATCTCATAGATAATCTGAATGCGCGGATCCCAAAGCCCGAAAGCCTCTACATTTTTCTAGACCACTACAGCCCCTCCCCATCAATCCCTGCATCAGGCATACACAGGAGGTTCAGGATATTCGCCAGAACTAACGGGGTCATAAACTTCTTCGACGTGGGCGAGGGCGTGTGTCACCAGGTGATGGTTGAGGGGATAGTCAAGCCTGGAGAGGTGGTGGTGGGCGCGGACTCCCACACGACCACGTACGGCGCTCTGGCAGCTTTCTCGACGGGCATAGGCTCTTCAGAAGCCGCGTACGCGATACTCACAGGTAGGCTGTGGTTTAAAGTCCCCGAACCACTGTACGTAAGACTTGACGGAGCTTTACCTAGTTACGCCAGCGGCAAGGACATCATATTAAGCGTGCTGGGGATCCTGGGTCAGGAGGGGGCGAACTACAAGGCCCTGGAGTTCGCTGGACCAGGTCTCAGGACGTTGAGCATGAGCGACAGACTCACAGTCGCTAACATGAGCGTTGAGTGCGGTGCTAAGAACGCTATATTCCCTCTCGACGAGGTTACATTAGATTACGTGAGGGAATTCAACACACCCATAGACTTAAGCAGTTTAAGCTACTTGAGAACTGCCAAGGTAGAGAGCCCGCACCTCACACTAGATCTGAGCACTCTAGAGCCGATGGTCGCTAAGCCCCACAGCCCGGCGAACGTTGCCCCAGTGCCAAGTGTTGAAGGGGTGAGTATTGACGCAGCCTTCATAGGCTCGTGTACCAACGGGAGGTACGAAGACCTTCTAGCAGCTGCGAGGATCCTTAAGGGGAGGAGGGTGTCAAAGGATGTCAGGCTCATAGTGACTCCAGCCTCTAAGAGGGTGCTTATGAGAGCTCTTCAAGACGGTCTGATCAAGATGCTGCTGGATGCCGGAGCCGTCGTGACGCCACCCAGTTGCGGGGCGTGTTTCGGCGGGCACTTAGGTGTGGTTGGTGACGATGAGGTGATCATATCAAGCTCTAACAGGAATTTCGTAGGTAGGATGGGATCTCCTAAAGCTAAGATCTACTTAGCCTCGCCAGTCACGGTAGCTGCCTCCGCCCTGGAGGGGTGCGTGACCGACCCCAGGCGTTATTTAGGGTGAGAACATGTGTTTGAAGAGCGTTGAGGGTATAGTTCTGGTCGTAGGGGATAACGTGGATACGGACGCGATAGTGCCTGGTCGATACCTCACCTTAACGGATACGAGGGAGTTAGGGAAGCATGCTCTCGAGGGCTTGGATCCAAGCATACCTGGCAAGCTTAAGGAGAGGAACTTGATCGTGGCGGGAAGGAACTTCGGCTGCGGATCAAGCAGGGAGCACGCCGTGCTCGCGCTCTTGGGCGCCGGCGTTAAGGCGGTGGTGGCGGAGTCCTTCGCCAGGATATTCTACAGGAACGCAATAAACAGAGGCCTCTTAGTGGTTGAGGCCCCGGGCGTGAGTCAGAAAGTATCCGACGGCGACAGACTTGTGATAGATCTGGAGAGCGGTGTGGTCGTACTGGCTTCAGGCGAGACCCTGCCGTTCAAACCCATCGCGAGGGAGGTCCTGGAGATAATTGAAGCTGGGGGTCTAATAGAGAGGCTTAGGAAGGAGCTCCAGTATGGAAGGGGATAGCGACTACAGGAAGCTTGATAATGAACTCCTGAACATCAGGAGGTACTGCTATCCAGATGCCCCTACCGAGTACATAGTGATCTCTAAAAACACGTTGCCACATAAGAGGTATGAGAATCCATTAATGGCGAAGCTCTACGGACAGTCCAAGTCCGGCGTGAAGGTCTCCATCAAGACCTTGATAAACAGTAGAGAGGTGGAGCTGATTAAGGATCCAATTCTAGAGGACAAGCTTGAGGTCGTGGTTAGGAGACGACCGCGGAACACGACATTGACTTTCAAGGAAGTCTTTGAAATCCTACATAAGGTAGAAGAACTCCTAGGGGTCAAGATAGAGTGGAGGAGGCCCTTCCCCAGGGGCTCCTGCTAGTCGCTTCTGCTTAACATATGCTTTTTAGAATATTTTAATATCTTCAGGCTAAACATGTTAGGGTCTATATTTATACCTTAGCTTAGGTAACCGTTCTTGGTGTCTGTCTTTGGCAAGTGGTCCAGCTAGAGAGCCCGCCAAAAGCCCTGTATTCTGGGTTGTATGGCTGCTACTTATATTGTTCAGTGTGCCTTGGTACTTCCCGTCAGGCACCTACGAACCTGTAGTGGCTGGTCTGCCTCTCTGGGTGTTAACTATAATGATTGTCAGCGTCCTTTATGCAATCTTCATAACTGTAAGCGCTCACAAGTTCTGGAGGTGATTGCCTTGGCCGATCAACAACCTGCGTTCGGTATTGAGGCCCCTATAGCGGCAGTGTTGTTCGTGGTTTTCCTGATACTGATAGGTTACTACTCCTACAGGAAGCGTATCGGCACAAGTGTATACGACTTCTTCCTAGCCAGCAGGGTACTGGGTTACGTCGTGCTAGGCTTGAGTCTCTACGCAGCACAGTACAGCGGCAACTCCTTCATAGGTTATGCGGCACGTAGCTACAGATCAGGCTTCGTATTCCTCATGTACCCGACGTTCATGATAACCATCCTCCCCTTCACGATAATCCTGGCGGCCAGATTCATACCAATCTCAACAGCCAGGAAGCTCACGTCCCCGATGGACTTCATCAGACTCAGGTACGGTTATGAGAAGAAGTGGATGCTCAACGTCCTGGCTGTACTGACACTAGTGTTCCTAGTGTGGGGCACTTTCGTTCAGTTCTTTGAACAGGCAATAGCCATGGGTTACCTGGGTGAGGTGGTTTCGGCTGGCATGATCCCATATATGTATATGGTTGTGCTGTTCGTGGTTGGTGTGATAATCTTCACCATCATGGGAGGGTTTAGAGGTACTGCGCTGGCGAACACCATCATGGGGCTCATGATGCTCGTAGGCCTTATAGGAGTCCTTATCCTAGTGACTAAGGACTTCGGCAGTATAGGGGACGCTGTAACCACCCTAGCTAGCAAGAAGCCTACCCTAATATCGACCCCTACAAGCTTAACGACGATAGTCAACTGGTTCAGCACTATATTCCTGGTCGGGGCGGGGGCCCCGCTCTACATACACATCCTCCAACACCTGCTGGCAACCAAAGACCCCTCCACGTACAAGAGGACCCTCTTCTTCACACCGTACTTCTACCTGCTAACAGCCATGTCGCTGGTTCTAATAGGGGTCTGCGGGGCGGCTATAATACCAGGCCTCGGGACTATGGAGAGTGAGAGGATAGTGCCTCTGCTCGTGGTCAAGGCCGCACCAGTAGATCCCACCGCCAGAACCTTAGGATTGTTGTGGATGCTCGCACTACTGTCAGCAACCCTCTCCACCGCAGCAACCACTACCATAGCGATAAGCGTGACGGTGTTGAAGGAGGCCTTCAGAGCGTTCAAGCCTAAAGCAAGCGAGAGAGAGATCGTGCTGGCGAGCAGGGTGCTCCTAGCGCTGATAGCCTTGCTGGCCATACCGATAGTCATAGAGCCCAGAGCCACTATATGGAGGTGGACTGAGATAAAGTTTGAGGGGCTGATTCAAGCCTTCCCAGCCATAGTGCTGGGCCTCTACATACCTTGGGTTAACGTAAAGGGTCTCTTAAGCGGCATGATCGTGGGGGCTATCGTCGGCATAACGCTCTCACTCACAGGCTACACAACCTACCAAGGCCTGCACGCAGGCATGATAGGACTCATCGTAAACGTCTTGATATGTCTCACCGTCAGCAGACTCACTGTAAAGCCGGATGAGGTGAACTACGCCAAGGACGTTCTAAGCGTGAAGCAAACCACCTAGTTTTTCCCACGTTAAATCACGAACTCTAATTCATATATCTTAATACACCTGTCCGTTAATTGTGCTTCGGAGGTGGTGCTTCTGGGTTCCTCTCAGTCCGTTCGTGAGGGGTTCGTCGACTTGATCTCTAGGTTCATATCCCTTGTTGCCGTCAGGCTGCCCGATGACGTGCTCCCCGCCCTGGCGAGCGCCTCCAAGATTGAGAGCTCCCCACACGCCAGACTAGTTTACGAGGCGATGTTCAGGAACCTGGAGATCGCCATCCGCAGGAATGTTCCTCTCTGCCAGGACACTGGCGTGCTGGAGTTCTTCGTCGGGTTGGGTGAGGGCTTCCCACATGCAGGCGACCTTCTTGAAGCCGTTAGGGAGGCTGTGGTAAGGGCTACGGACGAGGGTTTCCTGAGACCTAACGTGGTCGACCCGGTCACGGGCAGGAACACCGGGGATAACACGGGGCTCGGACATCCGTGGGTGGAGATAGAACTGCTTCCAGGTGTCAACCACGCTGACCTCCGGCTCTACATGGCGGGGGGAGGCTCAAGCAGACCCGGTTCGGCGAGGGTTTTAGACCCTGCTTTAGGTCTGGAGGGCGTCGCCGAATTCGTGTTAAACACCGTTGCGGAGTACGGCCCGCCAGCATGTCCACCACTAGTAGTGGGGGTTGGCTTAGGCCCTACCGTGGAGATCGCCGCCCTCCTCTCTAAGAAGGCACTCCTCAGGACCCTAGGGTCGAGGAATCCCAACCCCAAGATAGCACTGCTCGAAGAGAGGCTTGCGGATGCTATTAACGGATTGGGGGTTGGTCCGCAAGGCCTCGGCGGCAGGATCACTGTCCTCGCGGTTCATGTGGAGTACGCTGGGAGACATCCAGCCACTCTAGCGGTCGGGGTGAGCACTGCATGCTGGGCCCTCAGGAAGGGGTGGTTGAGAGTGTTCCCGGACTTGAGCTACCAGGTACTAACTCACGGGGGTGCGGTCCTTGAGTAGAGTTGTGAATCTCCCAGTAACCGACGACGTTGTGTCTGAACTGAAGGTAGGCGACGTCATCTATGTCAGCGGCGTCGTAGTGACCGCGAGAGACGCGGTTCACAGGAGGTTCCTTGTGGAGGGGGTCCCGTTGCCTGTGGATCTGAGGGGCTTGGCAATACTTCACGCCGGCCCTATCATGGCTAGGTTGGGGGACAGGTGGGTCTGTCAATCCATAGGTCCTACCACGAGCATGAGGATGGAGTACTACGAGAGCGAATTCATTGAGAGGACAGGGGTTAAGGTGATCATAGGTAAGGGGGGTATGGGTAACAGGACTGCTGAGGCCTGCAGGAGGTTCAAGACGGTGTACGTGATATTCCCCGGAGGTTGCGGGGCTCTCGGCGCCTTCGCTGTGGAGGAGGTGCTGGGAGTTGAGTGGCTTGACCTAGGAATTCCGGAAGCGCTCTGGCTGCTGAGGGTGAAGGAGTTCGGACCCCTGATAGTCGCCATAGATCTTCAAGGAAGTAACCTAACGGATGAGGTGACCAACACAGCTAAGTCGAGAGTAGCTACTCAACTGCAGTCAAAAATAAGACAGTGCTTGCTCTAGACATCCTCTCAAGCCTCAGGGAACTCATATGTTCAGGTGGAAATCCTCTTTAATGACTTTCGCAACGACGATGGTCGAGCTCCTCTCAATGAACGATGAGTTGATTAACTCCTCCAAGAACTCCATGTACTTCTCCTTACAAGGGAACTTCCCAACAATTATAAAGTCCACGTCACCGAACATTCTATACCCCTCAATTACGTCCGCTTTCTCTAACTCCCTCAACCTGTAGTAAATGGTTGATTTAGGCACACTGAGCTTCTCGGCTAGATCCCTAATACGCATCTTCGGGTTCTCCTGGAGAGTCCTCAATATATTCATGTCTAGATCATCTAACCTCGTCTTTTCCAAGATATCACCAACTAAAAACCTGTTCCAAACTTAAAAATCGATCAACCAGCTCATCATTAAATAGTTAACTTTGTTCATTTCACTTGCGTTCTTTCTTCACTGTCCAACTAGCTAGTAAATTTTTATACATTTGGACATTTTCCACATCCATAAATAAATGTATAAAAATACTTTCTAATCCCCTAGGAAAGAGGGGATCTTTACGGATTGGAAGGAGGAAATTCTTAAAGAAGTGGATGATTTAGAAGACGAATTAGTGAGGTTTCTAGTTGGCCTTATAAGAATACCTACTGAGAACCCGCCAGGACTCAATTACCCTGAGATAACCGAGTTCCTAGGGAGGAGGATGAGCGACCTAGGTTACGAGGTAGAGTACGTTGAAGTACCGACTGAGAGATTCCCCGAGCTAGCTCCGTTCGCAGATCCTAAGTATAGGAGGGTCAACATGTTGGCTAGACTTACAGGGGTTGAGAGGAAGCCAGTGCTTCACTTCAACGGGCACGTGGACGTAGTGCCTGCAGGTAGTGGCTGGAGTGTGCCTCCGTACGAGGGGGTAGTGAAGGATGGAAAAGTTTACGGGCGCGGTGCCTGCGATATGAAGAGCGGGTTAGCGGCTATGATATACGCTGTTGAAGCTATACGTAGGGCCGGGTTCAGACTTAGGGGCAGTGTTGAACACAGCTTCGTCGTCGATGAGGAGACTGCCGGGGTTAAGAACGCCGGGACTTACTACCTGATCGAGCAGGGGTACGTGAGTAAGGAGAAAGTGGATTACGTGATAGTCACAGAGCCCTTAGACGTTGATAAGATATGTATAGGCAACAGAGGTGCTGTATGGTGGAAGCTGAACATATACGGTAAGCAAGCCCACGGCGGGGCTCCTCAGCTAGGCGTGAACGCAGCATACAAAGCTGCGGATCTAGTGCATTTAATGACGCATTTCCTACTACCTAGACTCAAAGAAAGGGTGAGTAAGTATAACATTTACCCGGAGACGGGCAAGGCATCCTCTATAAGTTTAGGAGTGGTGAGCTGCGGTGCGAAAGTAAACGTCGTACCTGAGAAGTGCATCCTTGAAATCGACCGTAGATTCATCCCGGAGGAAAGCCTTGATGAAGTAAGAAGGGAGTTCATGGACTTGCTTGAAGCCTTAAAGAAGGTGGATCCGCAGTTCAAATACGACTTAGGAGAGACGTACTACACAGACGCTGTAGTAGTTCCGGAGGAGCAACCCCTAGTGAGGGTTCTTGAGGAGTCTATGAGGGAGGTGTTGGGTATCACGCCGCCGAAAATCCTGGATGCAGCTACTGATGATAATAGATTCTTCATCAAGAACGCGGGCATCAACTCAACGGTAATCTACGGTCCTGGAAGGGCGGAGATACCTCATACGGTAGACGAGTACATCGAGGTAGAGGATTTGATGAATGGAACTAAGGTTCTAGCGCTTACCACTGCGAAACTGCTTGGTTTAGTCACATAGTTTGAGGTGGGAAAATGTCGTTAAAGAGGGTATTGGTTTGGTATGAGCTCCTCGCCATAGGCGTTGCTGGGATTATAGGCAGTAGCTGGGCTTACTTAAACACTACGTTCTACGGGGATTACGGTCCCGGCGCTACCGTTTTGGGATTCGCCATAGCAACGTTAATAGCCTTCCTAGTGGCTTTATGCTTCGCTGAGATGGGCACCGCTATAAGTAGGGAGGGTGGTGAGGTCGCATTCGTGCTTCCAACTTTAGGCATTAAGGGATCCTTCATCGTTGGATGGATGTTCATCCTAGCTTGGTTGGTTGCGACATGTTCGTTCTACGTGGCGGCTTTCGGCTACTTATTAAGTTGGGTGATACCGCAACTCCACACCATACCTATCTATGAGGTGGCTGGATGGCCTGTCTACCTCCCAGCATTGCTAATCGGCATCCTCATGAACGTGGCAGTCTTCACTCTAAACTACGTGGGCGCTAAGTTCGCTGCCAGAACTCAGTTCCTAATGTTCGTACTCCTTATGATCTGTGGGGGGATCATAGCTGTGACAGCACTTACTAGGGGCTCCGTCTCGAACTTCTACCCTCCATTCCCGGAGGGTGCGAACCCGTTGATGAACAGCATTAGGTTCGCGCTTCTAAGCTTAACCTACATAACTGGGGCTGAACTACTCACCACGTTAGCGGAGGAGACGAAGGTTAAGATAATGACTTTCGGCTATCTTATAGCGAGTTGCGCCGTCATCGCCGGCGGCTTCTACATGACCATGATGTTTGCTGGGAGCCTCTTTATGCCCTGGAGTGAGGCTGCGAAGGTAGCCCCTAGGGGGACTATAGATTTGCTCACAATGGTAAATCCAGGGCTGGGCTTCATAGCTTGGCTAGCGTCAACACTGGGTATGATTACCTCCTGGATACCGGGCATGATGTCAATGTCTCGGACGGTTTTCGCTCTCGCTAGAGCAGGTCTCCTGCCGGAGACGTTCGAGCGTCTCCATCCGAAATACGGAACCCCGACCGTTGCCTTGACGTTCGTCTTAATAGTCTCAACGATCCTCGGGCTTCTAGGGAGGAGGGCGATGATATGGTTCCTGGATGTAGGTGGCGTGTCCATAGGTGTATACTGGCTTTTAGCGGCTCTCTCACTCATCCTGACTAGGAGGAAGTACCCTGAACTACCGAGGTACTTCAAGGCACCAGCACCTTACGCCGTAGGTGGTATGGCCATTATATTGACTTTGGCGTTGATATTGTCTGGGATTATACCTGGCACGGACATCAGCCTTGTATGGCCTTACGAGTACTTAATATTGATAGGCTGGGTTGTGTTAGGCATCATCATATACCCAATCACGTCTAAGAGAGTTAAGAAACTAGGGTTTGAAAGGGTAGCTAGGAACCTCTTGGGCGAGTACTACGACCTCATATATCGTAAGAAAGCTTAACGTCGTTCCCACAATAAATCGCGGGTCCTAGAGAATGACCAGCTACGACATTTTGATCAGGAACGGCAAGGTCGTCTCCGGCGACGGAGGTCCTTGGGTTTACGCTGATGTAGGCGTTAAGGACGGTAAGATAGCTAAAGTAGGGTATATTAAAGGGGGTCAAGCGGACGTAGTCGTGGATGCTGACGGGAGGTTCGTGGCGCCGGGCTTCATAGATATACACAACCACTCGGACTTGAACATAATGGCCTACCCAGACGCTGCCGGGACGTTGCTACAGGGCGTCACAACCATCGTTGTAGGTAACTGCGGTGAGTCCGTAACTCCGGTATTAAGGGATACTAAACACCTCCTAGAGAGATACTGGTCAGCCTCCTACGGGTCCCTGCCAGTGGAGATGACCTGGAGCACCTTCAGGGGATACCTTGAGCATTTAGAGAAGGCTCATCCGGCCGTTAACGTAGCTCCTCTCGTTGGTCAGGGGGCGTTACGCATCGCTGTTACGGGTTTCGATGCCAGAAACCCTACCGTCGGGGAACTGAATCTTATGAGAGAGCTGTTGAGGGAGGCTATGGAGGACGGCGCTTTCGGCTTGTCTACAGGCTTAATATACCCACCAGGGAGCTTCACCACCACAGATGAGATTGTCGAACTAGTTAAGGTGGTCGCTGGATACGGAGGCATATACGCAACGCACGTCAGAGGGGAGTCCTACTCGTTAATAGAGGCTGTTGAAGAGGCTATTGAGATCGGTGAGAAGGCAGGCGTCCCTGTTCAGGTAAGTCACCATAAAGCAGCTGGGAAAGATAACTGGGGCAAAGTTAAGGAGACGCTTAAGCTAATGGCTGAGGCGAGGGGGAGAGGGGTTGAGATAACCTGCGACGCGTACCCGTACACAGCAGCCATGACCATGTTAGCAGCGACTCTTCCTAGGTGGGCTCAGGAAGGCGGTGTCGACGCGTTGATTGAGAGGATAAAGAACCCGATCTCGAGAAGGAAGGTAACGGAGTATATTGAAACGGAGGTGATTACTTGGGAGAACTTCATAAAGCTAGCTGGGTGGGACGGCATAGTGATCTCCTTTTCAGAGAAATGCAAGGAATGCGAGGGGAGAAGCATCGCTGAGATAAGCAAGACGTGGGGAATGGATCCGTACGAAACCCTGTTCAATATCCTGCTTGAGGACGAGGCTAAGTCCACGATGATAATGCATCTAATGCGGGAGGATGATGTTATGGAGGTGCTGAAACACCCGCTAACGATGATAGGCTCGGATTCCTGGGTCGTACCCCTAGAGGGCAAACCCCACCCGAGGTTCTTCGGCACTTTCCCCAGGGTTTTAGGGAGGTATGCGAGGGATTTAGCAGCTCTCAGGCTGGAGGAGGCTGTGATGAAGATGACTTCCATGCCTGCTAGGAAGCTCGGGTTGGGAGATCGTGGACTCATAGCCCCAGGTTTCAGAGCGGATATGGTGATCTTTGACATGAAGAGAATCGCTGATAAAGCGACGTTTCAAAAACCAACGCAACTGCCTGAAGGAATAGATTACGTGCTCGTCAACGGAATGATGGCCGTTGAAGAAGGCAAGATCACAGGGGTTAGAGCGGGTATGGTTCTTCGTAAAACACCGTAGTTTTTTATTACAGGTCTGCTTATCTGAGGTGAATTATTAAGTTCTTTTTACAGATATCCCTCCCCTCTTCCTTCAGACGTGCCTCGATCTCCAGGAACTCGTAGTATTTATCAGTCACGACCTCAATCCCTTGCCTCCCTGAGGCAGGTATCTTCACCCCTGACTTATATAGGGTCTCTTTAGATGGTGTGAGCACGCTGACTTCAACGGCGATGACGTGTTCACAGGTGTTGAGTATCTCGAGAGGGACGTGCTCCTGATCCACCGTGTCCAGCCAAGGAACTCCCTTCATTATCTCCACGCACCCGCAATTCATTGTCTCACCGTGATTTACCTTGTTAGGCGTTTATTAAATTCCTCACCAGGTTTTTGCACGTGTTTCGAGTTAAGCGTGGATTTAATCCCCAAGCATACCGGTCTCGCCTGTCTCCGTTACCGTAGTTTGACATTTGTTCATACATACACGGTCATTTCTTATAAATATTTCAATTCTTCACTGAACACAGGATATTAATGTTTAAACACAAAATCACTTGGTGTTAATAATGAGCCTGGATCCCTACATAGATATGCGTGGTAAGTACGTTATGAGGGGCATCGCCCTATATCACCCGATAACTGTGGAGAGAGGTGAGAACGCAGTACTTTACGACGTTAACGGTAGGAGGTACGTGGACTTCACGAGCGGTGTAGGAGTTACCACGTTAGGCCACGCTAACCCGGAGTTGGTTAGGGCTGCTGAGGAGCAGTTGAGGAGGTTGTGGCACATCTGCTTCATGGTCGCGAATTACAGACCTTACGTAGAGCTTGCTGAGAGGCTTGCCAAGATAGCTCCGGGTCCCTCTGAGAAGCAGGTCCTCCTGCAGAACAGCGGTTCTGAAGCCACTGAGAACGCTATAAAGATAGCTAGGCAGGTGACTGGTAAGACCGTCGTAGTCTCTTACGAGAACTCCTTCCACGGTAGGGGGACCTACGGCTTTGCCCTGGCGGCTACCGGGAAGTATAAGCCTTATAAGGTCGGTCTAGAGCCTATGATGCCCGGCATTGAGTTCATCCCGTATCCGTACTGCTACAGATGTCCCTTCAAACACGAGTACCCGCAGTGCAGTCTCGCCTGCCTCGACTACGTTAGGAAGTGGTTCACTTATACCAGGGTTCCCCCGGAGAGGATAGCGGCCTTCATAATGGAGATGATACAGGGTGAGGGGGGTTTCGTAGTTGCACCAGTTGACTACGTCAGGGAGCTTAAGAAGTTCCTGGACGAGCACGGGATACTGCTGATAGACGACGAGGTTCAGTCAGGCTGGGCGAGGACTGGTAGGATGTGGGCTGTAGAACATTACGGGGTTGAGCCGGATGTAATGATCACGGCTAAGGCCATAGCTAATGGGCTGCCGCTCTCAGCCATAGTAAGTAAGAAGGAGATCGTGGATAAGACGTATCCGGGGAGCTTCGGAGGGACTTACGGGGGTAATCCAGTATCCTGCGCCGTGGCGTTGAAGGTAATAGAGATTATGTTGAGGGACAAGCTGCCTGAGAGAGCTATGAGTTTAGGTCAGGTTGTAAGGAAGAGGTTGAACGAGATGTTCGAGAGGCATGAGTTGGTGGGTGATGTGAGGGGTCTGGGGGTTATGCAGGCTATAGAGCTCGTTAAAGACCGTAAAACTAAGGAGCCTGCCACCGATGAGGCGTCTAAGGTGCTCAGTAAGGCGAGGGAGAAGGGCTTACTACTCCTGAGGGCCGGCATCCACCTGAACGTGGTTAGGTTGCTCCCGCCGTTAACTATTGAGGAGGAGTTACTGAATGAGGGCCTAGACATCTTAGAGGAATCATTAAAGGAGGTTGAGGTGAAGTAGTCATGTCCGTCTTACAGCCTCCTAAAACCAGCTATGGCAGAATGAAGCTATTTATAAACGGTAGGTGGGTTGAGTCCGCAAGTGAGAAGTACTCGCCGGTCTACGACCCCGGGAGAGGTGAGGTAATAGCTGAGATGCCTCTAGCAACTAAGGAGGAAGTCGACGCTGCTGTTGAGGCAGCGTACGAAGCGTTTAAGTCGTGGAGCACTATGCCCGTGCCTGACAGGCTACAGTACCTCTTCAGAATGAAGTACTTGCTTGAGGAGAATAAGGAGCTTCTTGCTCGAGTAAACACGCAGAACCACGGTAAGGTTATTAGAGAGTCTCGAGGTGATTTGAGGAGAAGCATAGAGAACGTCGAAGCTGCCATAGCCGCGGCTTACACGCTGGCTAAGGGTGAGTACCAGCAGGACGTCGCAAAGGGGGTTGACGAGATCCTCATTAGAGAGCCTTTAGGTGTGTTCACCGCGGTAGGTCCTTATAACTTCCCTATAATGATCCCCTTCTGGTTCATACCGCACGCACTAGCATTAGGCGACACTCTGGTGGTTAAGGCCAGCGGCACGACCCCTCTACCGACGATGGCTTCCCTCGAGACATTGGCTGAGGCTCTGCCGCCGGGGGTGCTCAACCTAGTCTACACAGATCACGTGATCGGCGAGTACATGGTGACACATCCTAGGGTCGTGGGGACCGCTTTCGTGGGGACTAGTTCTGCGGCGTTGAGGCTGTATGAGTTATCAGCTAAGTATGGTAAGAGGTTCTTGGGAGGCGGCAGCGCTTCTAACTACGCTGTAGTCATGCCTGACGCAGACCTCGAGAGGACTGTCCATAACCTCAGAGACTCTAAGTTCGGTAATACTGGACAGAGGTGCTTAGCTATACAGAACATAGTTGTAGTGGGTGACAACGACTTCTACGGTAAATTCAAGAACGCTTTCGTAGAGCTGGCTAAGAAGATCAGGATTGGCTACGGGCTGGTCGAGACGTCTGAGATGGGGCCTATGGCAAGTGTTAGGTATAGGGAGAACGTGGTTAAGTGGGTTGAGGTAGGTCTAGAGGAGGGCGCTAAGCTGGTCCTTGACGGGAGGGACTATAAAAACCCTGAATACCCGAACGGCTTCTACATAGGGCCAACGATACTTGAGGGCGTGACCCCTGATATGAAGGTGGCTCGTGAGGAGATATTCGGTCCCGTAGCCAACCTGCTGAGGGCTGAGAGTCTTGACGAAGCTGTGGAGTGGGTTAATAACAACAAATACCACCACTCAGCTTCGATATTCACCAGAAGCGGTAAGTGGGCTAGGGAGTTCATGCACAGAGCGTACGTCGGTAATGTGGGGGTTAATATAGGTATAGCCGCGCCGGTAGGTTGGTTCTCGTTTGGAGGGAAGAAGCTGGCGGGTCTTGGGAGTCACCACCCTCAAATGGACGCAGTAGACTTCTTCACTGACAGGAAGGTCGCTATAGTGAGATGGTGGTAGGAACTGAGTTCGTTTTTCCCCTTCATGGGGAACCTTACGTCAGGTTAATGAGTTAAAGTTTTTATAATTCTACACATTTTTAACGCTTTATGTTTTCCCTCTCAATTTTTGATAATCAGTAAGCTCGTAGCCTTGTAATATGGTTGCTTCGATTATGCACTCCTTTGCGTTAGATAGCGCTTAGGGTTTCTGGTGTCAGATAGTCTATTGGAGCACCCATAGTTCTCTTTGGAACCTCGAAACATTCGTATCCATAGTTTAGCCAGTCTTTCAATTCATTCTTTGCTGATACGTACGTGACAGGGTTGGGTTCTGAACCACATAGTCCTTGGGATTCATTAGCCTAGACCCTCCCTCGAGTTCATCGGGGCCCTCACACCCTTCGAAGAGCCTAGGGGGAGGAGGGACCTCCTCCAATTGAAGGCAGCTTAGGGTGCTCCCTCCAAGACATTCTAATCTTTAGACTCCGAAACTGCCGGCAACGGTAGTATAACACTGTTCAGAAACTACGAGCTCCTCAGCCTCCTCATTACAAGCCCTGGAAACGATGATTAAGTGAGCTACCCTCTGAACTCTTTTAGTACGTGAGGCTTATGTATCTCGATGAGAGTGGGAAGAAACTCGCCTACGTGGGCCCGTGCGGTAAGCCGGGAGGGTGGTGGGCCCGCGGGGACTCGAACCCCGGACCTCCGCCGTGTGAGGGCGGCGTCCTAACCAGGCTAGACGACGGGCCCCCAAACCACTAAAACATAGAACAAAACCTAATAAATCTTCTTCGTAAGGAAGCCGGAACTACACTGCTAACAGCTTATGGCATAGAAGGCGGCCGGTAGTTGAAAATGTGGAGTCTCTTTAATTGACGTAGTGGTAGCCCCATAGTAGGTGCTTTTATGGCGGTGTTTACAAGAATAGTGAACAGTGCAGTGACCCTTACACTCGTAACTAAACCACCAACTACGCACTCGCACGTCCATCGAGTTAGAGCTCTAAGGCTAGAATTTCAGCTTTACGGCTGAAAGCCTCCACTCTTCAGGTCAGGTGCGAGGTCAGGCTAGCTAATGGACAAGGTTACTCTGAAGTAGTCTTTAGTCATGTTCGTTAGTTTGAGTTCTATAGCAGTTATTAGCCCCTGCAACGACTCTTTAATGCCCTTCTCGGTTCTTGAGAGAGTTACTTGCTTCCAGCTCCACAGCCCTGCAGTTTCGCTTAGTCTTACATCAACTCTATTGCTTTCCGAAGCCAGTGTGAATGAATCGCTCTCCACGTAAGATCCTACTTCGACATTCCCACCACCTACCTCTATCCTCAGCTTGTGCAGCGAGTACGGTGAGTAGGGTATCTCGATAACGAGCAGTTTATACGTGTTAAGTAAGTCGCTTAGATAGTAAGTCACAGCGATCGAATCGCCGTTAAGGTGAAGTCCCTTAGTTAATCCCCGGTTTTCAAGCGTGCTGAACATAACCACATCACCGGGCTCCTCAAGGTCGACGACTCGATATCTTGTCGGGCTGAGTATGCGCCCTGAGGAATAGCCACCACCCCTGCTTAACCACTCGTTCAACTCACCGAGCTCTCTAAACAGGAATTCTCTGAATGCAGCTCTCCTATACGTATCCGGCGTGTAGTAAGTTAAATCACTTAAGTAAGTCTCCGGGTATCTGGACATTATGTTGAGTATGTTGCTTTCGTGACCTGCCCTCCTAACGTCCAGCTCGAATAAAATGCCGCCGTCTGAGGGCTTCACGTACGCGTTAAGCTGCTCACCCTCAATTACCACCTCGTCATCTCCGTCGAAATCGAAATCCAGCTTCCTAACCCCACGACCTTTTAAGAGCCTGTCCGCCTGGTTCTCAGCCATGATTAAATGCCTGTAATTCTCCGACCTTATGTGATGTACGTACGTGCCGCCGAAGAGCCCGTGCCAGTACGCGTCGTTGCACTCCGCTAGATGTATGTGGTCCCGGGCGTCCTCAAGCCTGAAACCGCTCATAGATTCTGCGTTGGCGACCTTCCTCCTGACGTATATTAGCTTCTTATGCATGTTATTAGACTCGCTGTATTTAACTAGAAAATTCCAGATCAAGCCCCCACTCCATTCCATCATCTTGTCGTAGCTCCCGTGAGGTAGATAAGTCAATCCCTTAACCTCAGCTACGGTCACGTAATCCCTCGGCCTCATCATGATGAATCCCTCGCCTGCCAGCGCTTCATTGAGGAACTCCTCCAGCCACCTACCTGTAACATCCCAAGGCCTCCACTCACCGAACTTCTCCGCGTCGCTACCCCATAAGATGTAGGGGCGTTCACTCAGCTCTGAGGCCTTAACCACATACTGAATGACTTCAGGCACGGGCGACCAAGGTAGCTTATACCTCACCTCAGTATCTATGAAGAACAGCTTGACTGCGTTGCCTGAGTCCTCAGTAAGCCATAAGTACTTACTGTCACTCCATTTAAGGCCTTTCAGGTAGAGGAGTTGGTCGTCCACGAAGACGTACTCATAACCGAACTTACTTACGATTGAAGGTATCATTTGATCCCAAAACCTCTCAGGAAGCCAGAACCCCTTCAACGCGTAATCGCCGACAAGCCTTCGAAAAAGATCGTTATACTTCCTCACCTGCTCCACTCGATCCTCGGCAGGTATTAACGGGAGTATGGCCTCAGAGTACGTCCCTCCAACAAACTCCAGGAAGCCCTTATCACCAGCCTTCTTAATCATCTCAAGGAAGTCCGGGTAATAGTCCCTAGCGTAAATCAGCAGAGGACCTGAGAAATGCAGTGCTATCGGAGGTTCGTACCTGAGCAGGGTCTCCATCAGCGGTCCGTAGCTGTTCTCGAACAACCTGTCAAGAACCTCTCTTAACTGGCCTACTGGTTGGTGGAAGTGGACAACGAAGATGAACGCCGGCTTACTCTTCTTAGCTTCAGGCCCCATATAAACTCACACCAGGTTTGCTCAGCGATGAGGGTCTTCCCAGAGTGAAGTACCTTAGAGGTCTAGACGGTGAACTCGGTGAGTGAGGGTGGAGGAGAAGCTCTTTAAGGGGCCTCAACCCGTCTGGGAGGGGTTGGCCCCTGGCAGGTGGGTTGAGGGGAACGTAAACGCGTGAATCAGAGAATAAGCCCTCTGAACGTCGAATCACCGCCGAACTCACCGTGAGTAGTAGGTCAGGAGCGTTAATTAACTCACATCCCTACTCATAACTCGGTGCTCAAGGGCTTGAGTTGCTGTGGTGATAGACTTGTCGAGTGGCTCATTAGGAGGAGATGGTACCCGTCTAAAGGAACGCTGCCTGACGAGATGGCTACGTTCAGACTTAGCAAGAACGTGCTCGGAGTAGTTCTCAGAGTCAAGTCGCAGGAGGTCTTCGCCCCGGTTCTAGTGAACGGTGAGGAGTTTACTGAAGGCGAGCACTCTGTGGAGTACGTTAAGAGCTTGATGGAAGGGGGCACGCTGCTAAACACGGAGGTCGTCAAACCTATTCCTAGAGGTAGGATTAGAGTTAAGCCTCTCTCAAGCAGGTGGACTAACGTGTTGTCTATCGTTGAGGTAGGCAGTTCTAAGTACGTCCTTAAGGGCTATAGGACAGTCTCCGCAGACTCGAGCGAGCCCAGGTTCCTCAGACACTTAACCAAGGCAGGGTTCCCACACACACCTGAGTTAGTGATGGAGGTTAAGTTAGGTGATGTAACCGTGGCGGTGATGACTAGGTACATCAAGTCGGTGAGTGACGGTGGACTGCCTTTCTACGTAAGCGCGTCTAGACATTACAGGGGTGGTGAGTTAGACAACGTGCTTGAAAACGCTGTGAAGCTGGGCAACGTTGTCGCGTTATTCCACAACGTGATGAGCGCCTGTAGGGAGGAATGGTGCCTGCCTAAAATGGCTACGGAAGAGGACGTTAAGACTTGGTTAAATGATATAGAGCTTCAAGCAAGCATGAACGAAAAACTCTTGGGAGACTTAAGCAGTGAGGTAGGGATTGATGTCTGCAAGGTGATTAATAAAGCTCTAACTAAACTGAAGCGAGAGCTTAAGGACCTCAAGGGCTTAAAACTTATCAGAACCCACGGGGATCTACACCTAGCTCAGACACTCTATACCGGTAAGGATTTCATACTCATAGACTTCGAGGGGGAGCCGAACAGAACTCGAGGGAGGAGAGAAGTATTAGAAACCGCATCAAGGGATCTCGCCTGTATCGCTCGATCACTTCACTACATAGCCTTGACATCGTTAACTGAAGCTAAAGGGGTAACGGCGAAGGAATCGCTCAATTCCTTTGTTAGTGGGGTTACCGAGCTTGAAAGAGCGAATCAATGGCAGGACGCAGTCTTTAACTCCTTCCTAAAAGGATACTTAACACACGTCAATCTAGAGGACGTGCAAGGCTCTCCAGATATAGAGGTGTTTATGAAGACGCTTAACACATGGACTCTTGAGAGAGCGCTCTACGAGCTCATCTACGAAATCAACTACAGGACGGGATACGCGTACGTGCCCCTAAAATATTTACTATCTGTGGTCCAATCTTAAGCTGCTTAACGTTGGTCTAGCCTTAAACCTAAGCGGTGTGAACTATCAAGCGATAAGCACAAGTGAGGCACATCCTTAAGCGATTCCTCTCTTCCTTCTTGAAGCGATTATGGATTAAGGGCTTGTGAGAGAAGTAGCTCGCTACTTACCCCAGGTATTTTTTCCTTCAGTTTAACGTAATGAGCTCTGCACATCCTGTAGTCCTTCACGTCCACCTCTGCTAAGGTATTACTGAAACACATTACACACCTCCTATCTCTACAGTGCTCCAATCCGAACACATGTCCTAACTCGTGAATAACTTCCTTCTTAATTCTAGCCAGCAACTTGTCTTTACTAGCTAACGTCTTGAGTCTAGTCACATAAACTGTAGCTGTGTTGAGGGTAGGTAGGGCGAGACCGAAGATGAAGTTCAGCGGCTCTACGTAGGCGTCTACGTCAAGGACCCCTAGTGCCACGGAGTCTTCCTTCCTCCTCAACGTTGCAATCCATCTTGACACTAAGAACCCGTTATACTGATTCCTAATCACGTTAAGGTACTCCTTAGGAACCTCACTAACGTGTCTTAACTTAATGTCTTCAGGACTGAAGAGACGTACAGAGTTAATCACCTCGTTAACTAACTCAGGAGCTAGTCCGTAGGTAACTATCTCGAAGACCGGACCCACATGCCTACCTGAATCCTCACTTAACTTCAAGCTCTCACAACTGGACCGAAATTAACCCTCGGAGACTCAAGCAGTGTAAGATCTCATCTCCATGACATCCCTTTAACAAAAGAGCTTATAAGTCGATGTCCCCCACCTTAAAAGACTGCCAGACTAGGAAGAAGCTCCTCCACTTATAACGCCCACCATGTTTATCACTTGGCGGCTTCAAATGACAGGGAAGTTAGGGACTCTGTACGTTGCGCTAGCGGCTGTTCTATGGGGAACTACAGGCGTCTCAGTCGCGTTCTCTAGGGCTTCAGGCTTAACATACCTTCAGGTCTCCCACCTTATGATCCTATTCAGCTCACTCTTCCTAATACTAGCGCTCAGGAACGGGTTAAGGGTCTTCAGGCCTTATCTGATTGCCTACGGTGTGTTAGCGGTAGCGTCATTCAGGGTGTTGTACGTAACGTCAATATCTCTGAACGGCGTTAGTTTGACTTCATCCCTAATATACATGGCCCCCCTCATAGTCACGATGATTACCTCAGCACGCTGTAGGACGTACCCTAACTTGAGGGATCTCGCGGCCTCGATTATAGGGTTCGTAGGAGCCTACGTAGCTACCAACCCTACACTCAGGCTTACCTCCCTAACAGGCTTCACCGTCGGATTCCTACTAGCGCTCACTTACTCAGCGACTTTGATAATTCCGAAGCTGCTCTACGCGCGAGGCTACAGCAGGGATGAGGTGGTGGTTCAATCAACGCTCTCAGCAACCCTCGCACTTACGCTAGTCGTGTTAGCCCTGGACGGGGTCTCTGTGACTGTTGATTCACTCCCATACGTTACGTACGGCGGAGTTATTTGCATGGGCGTGGCCGTGATCCTGTTCTACGAAGGACTTAAATCGGTGAGTCCAGTGCACGCCGGCCTCATAACAACGCTTGAACCCGTCGTCTCTTTGATCATCTCACGTGTAGTGATAAACGAGGTTTTACAGCCTATTCAATACGTAGGTGTTGGGACGATAATAGCCGTAGCAACGATAACCACAGTGAAATCACAGCAATGACTCGCTCCGCAACGAGCACACCTCATTCCAGCGCTACTACCCAGAAGCGTTAACCCTGTCATCTTCCATCCTTTTAACGCCGGTCAACAATCGTGAGGTTCTACGACACGCTTGCCTAACTGTAGGCTCCTCGTCTAGGATTGCGTATTTCATCATCGCGTGGGGCTTTCCTTGCTTTACGTTAGGGAGCTCTTACTATGTGTTTATTGCGTCGACGCTTCCAAGCTACTGACGTCCAGCACGTAGCTTATTCTTACTTGGGCAGTAGTTATTGCTTGACGAGAGCGAGTTCGTGAGATGGGTTAAAAGCGTGTTAAGAACTCTTGAATCAGCTAGAACAGACCGTGTTCATGTTTTACGGCTGGGCGTGTTTCAAGGCGCGTCAGGCAATAGGGAAGGCGCTTAAAGCGCTGTTATGGGGATTGGGAAGCCCACGCATAGGTCATTCGTTGCCAGCCCTCCTCTCGGGATTGGATGATGTATTAGGTGAGGTGCCTGAAGGTGTTAGAGAGCCCTGCATAAGGCTGAACAAATACTATACACCGACCAGGTACCCGGACGTCTGAAGTGAGAGCATGCCTGAAGAGCAGTACCCGGAGAAGGGGTCTCTGGAAGCCATATCCATGGCTGAAGAAATGGTGAAGTGAGTGTAAGGCGCTTGGGAGTCATTAAGTAGAGAATGAGGAGACGCGACTTATACACCAAGAATACACGCATCCGCCGAGTGTGTGACACGCAGGCTAGCAACTCAGCAATACCAATCTACGGCAGTGTGCCGAGAGTGGACTTCAACGAATGGAGCGACATAGACGTCCTCATAATAACACGAGAGGGGTCCCTCAAAAAACCAACCGAGAGACTTGACGTGATGCACAAAGTACATGAAGGGAACCCGTTGGTAGAGCCGGTGATTATAGCTCTGACGAATTCCGCAAACTCCTCCTCAAGAAGAACCCGCTAGCAATTGAGGCGCTAGAAAAAGGAATAGTTCTAGTAGATAGAATGGATCTGAGAGGCTTTCATCGCCCGGCCACGTCACCGGCCTCGTCTACTTAAGACCCTGCCACACCACCAGCCCATGAAAACTCAAACAGCCTCACGAAGCTTAATCGAGATTGGGGACCTGACCCTCTCCCTGGCGTCAACGGGGATTAAAGCTTCAACTTCGCCTCTCCTATGACCTATTAGGTAGCTGGCGTTGTTAGCGACCATGCATGCATGAGTGGGTATAATTTCTATTTTATCCCCCACATTAACACCTGTTCGGCCCTCGACTTCGATCTTCCCCACCTCCTCCGACAGGCTTGTCACGTTGAGTTCTGGGTGTTCTTTCACGATGCCGTAACCCCTTAAGATGGGCATGTTGTGAGCGCTCCTGTCAGCACTGAGGGTTTTGCTTCCCGCGTCTATGATGAGTCTGTTCGGTGCGGGGCGTGAGATCACGGTGGTCAGGACTGTGAGCGCGCAATTCCCTACGGTCGTTGTTCCCAGTGCTACCTGCATCGCGTCGTAGAAGACGTAGCTACCTGGCCTCATAACGTTCACGACCTCGGATCTAACGACATATCTCGCCGTGGGCGTGCATCCAGTGGCGACTATGCTCACTTCATACCCTTCGTCCTTCAGGAAGTCTGCAGCCGTCCTCAACGCTTTCACCTCATCCTCCGCGGCCTGACGCACTTCCTCGGCACTCCTGGCGTTGTAAGCGTGTCCTGAGTGGGTGCAAATCCCTCTCAGCTTGAGGTACGTGAACTCTCGCAACTTCTCAGCCAACCTCACGACCTTCCCGGGTTCCACGCCGAGACGGCGTCCCCCACTGTCCACTTTAATCAAGTACTCCATGCTCACGCCGCGTTCTCTCAACGCCTTGTTGATCAGAGACGCTGCCTCCACACTGTCCAGCGTTAACACAACGCGTGCCTCCTTCGTCAGGTCTATAACGCGCTTCAAGTTCTCAGGACTTACTACTGGGTAAGCCACCATGATGTTGGTGAATCCATTAAGCACTAACACCTCAGCCTCCTCTATAGTGCCGACTAGAAAGCCCTTAGCACCGGCTTCATACTGCATTCTAGCGATGACGGAGCTTTTATGCGTTTTAACCATTGGCCATAGCTCCTTGTTATTCGCCTTGCAGAGATCGGCCATCCCTCTTATATTAGCTTCCAAAACGTCGAGGTCAACTAATATGCTTGGTGTCGGCAACTCAAACACGTTCACCCTACATCACCGTATAGCATTGCTTCCCAAGCTTAAATCATCGGATGGAAGTAACCCTTCCTAAGGGAGATCACTTATTAGTTTATTAGCTTTGGTCACTTCCTCAAGCCCTTCCTTCGTGACTATGAAGGTGTCCTCAAGCTTGAGACTCCCGTAGCCCTTTAGCATCAGCGGCGTGTGGACTGAAGCTAAGACCATCCCTTCCCTAACCCTGCCCGCTTGAGGCGCTGAGGCAGTGGTGATCACGGGATACTCCTCAGACCGTAAGCCCACGCCGTGGACGTATTCGGTAAGTCTCCCCTCCAGGAGGCCGTACCTCCCGTAGACCTCGTCGACGCTCTTAATCAATTCGTGGAACTCCCTACCAGCTCTCATTAACTCGTAGGCTTTAATGTAGGCTTCCTTCACGCATTTAAGGCCCTTCTTCACGCCCTCCGGGGGTGAGCCCCCCACAAATATCGACGCTGACGTGTTCGCGTAATAACCTCCGTGATCGGAGGCCACGACCACGGTAACTAAGACCCCCTTCTTAACCACGACATCATTCATAGGCTCGGCATGAGCTCTTGGGTGAGGCCCCACGTTGACGTAGATGAGCGGTTCCTCGGAGCCGAGCTTGAACGCCTTACGGTAGGCCTCAGCGGCTATGTCTGTCTCAGACAAGCCCTCCGTAGCCGTTGAGACAGCCTCCTCAAGAACCATGCTTGAGATCTCGCCGGCCTTTCTAATCAGCTCGATTTCATGAGAGTCTTTCAGAGCCCTGAGCTCCGAGAGCACGGGACCTATGTCGACCACCTCAACACCTCTTTCAACCTTCTTGAACATCTCGTGATATGACACGTATGAATCCCTCTCAGCACGGAAAGCCATGCCAACCCTGCGTGCCCCTAACGTTCTAATAGCTAATGAGACCTTACTCATTAAGTCACTCCCGTCGGTATAAGTAATCAAAGCCAGATCCTTGACCTTAGACCTCTCAAGGAAGCCGTCCTCCTCGCCACGAGCAACGAAGGCTGTCAGGGGCCCGTCAGCTGGGATGAGTAGCATCGGCCTAAGCCACTTAAACCCCATCAGGTACTTGAAGTCCGATAGGGTTCTAATCACAGCACACTCCAGGTCTAATTCCATGATCTTCTCCTGAAGCACGGATACCCTGCTTAAGTAAGCTTGGTGTGAGGTCAAGCATTAACACCAGGTATGTGTTCACCATGATTAAATATAGGGCTTCGAACCCCTCCAGGATCGATAGACATACTTCATACAGGGTTATGAGGCTTCTGTAATACCTTAAGGAATCTCGTCTACCTAAACACATTCGTATTACACTCGATCACGCTTTAAGGAGGTAATACTTACTTGTATTTAATCGCGGTAATATTATCTACTTAAATGCCAGAGAATTTATAGGGTCACGCTTATGCCTATCATATATAGATGTGGTTCTTGCGGTGAGACCCTCTTCATGTTCAGGACCGTCGGTCAGGATAGCTTCGGAGTGCCAACGCCTGACGAGCTTTTCACCAAGATAGGCCCTAAGTGCCCTAAGTGTGGGAAGCGGTTGACAAGGCCGACTCTGAACAGGGTAAAGGTTATTGGTAGGGTGGGCAATAAATAGCTTAAGGTCCTCCTCAGAGCGTGTAATCGTCTTCAGAGACTGTCGGCGTGAATGTTTATTAAGTTTTTAGGGAAACCTTCTTGGCAATGGGGAGGGTGTCAACCCTGTGGTTGACTCTGAGCTAATCAGTGGTTCCGAGCAGGAACTTAAAATCACGACGCCCTCTGAATGAGGGGCGTGGCCTAGGCGTCTCGAAGAACCCCTTTGGAGGGCTCCTCCGTCTCTTAAGGAGGCTTAACGGGTGATGAAGGTTGAAAGCGATGATAGGTGATTGGAGGCTGGGGACTGAGTTAAAGTTAATTTACACGCCCCTCATCTCTCTAGGGGTTGAGGACTGGGAAGCGCTATAGTGATTTCAGGGACGCCAGGAGTTGGGAAGACTTCCGTGGCTCTTGAGTTAGCGAGTAGGTTAGGCGTTACATACGTGAATCTATCCGACCTCGTTATCGGCGAGGGCCTATACATTGAGAGAGACGTTGTGAGGGATACCTACGTAGTCGATGAGGATAGGCTGGTTAACAGGATCGTTGGGTTGCTGAAGGAAGGCGATTTAATCGTGGACAGCCATTACGGCGAGATAGTTCCCGACTACCTAGTTAGGTTTATCTTTGTGCTTAGGTTGAATCCCGTTTCGCTTTACAGGAAACTCGTTGAGAGGGGTTGGGGGGAGTCGAAGATCCTTGAGAACGTTGAGGCGGAGATGCTTGGGGTATGTACCTACAACGCCCTGAGCGAGCACCCCGTAGGCAAGGTGTGCGAGGTCGACGTAAGCGGTAAAGAGACTAGCGACGTGGTTAATGAGATCGTGGAGGTCCTTAACGGGTTAAGGGAGTGCCATGTAGGTGTTGACTGGCTCTCACAGGAACTGCCGGAGGAACTTCTGATCAAGCTCCTCAGAAGGCAAGAGTTTTAAAGCGCCTACACCATTATTTGATGGTGCTTTCAAGTGGAGTTAAGCGAGGGTTCGCTACGTGACGTGTGCGTTGTAGTCGGAATTCGTAAGTCGCTAATATCAAGTGTAGTCCTTCTGTCCCTTCAGTGCCAGGATAGCAAGGTCGAGTTAGACCTCCTGAAGGAGTTGCTAACAGTATCGGAAGGCGGTAGAGCAGAGTACCTTCTAAGCAGAGAGAAGCCCGAGTATGATGAGAAGAGGGACTTCGTGGCTTGGGGTTACGTGATCAGTAAGAAGGAGGTGGAGTCGAGTGGTCCTTCACCTCAGGAGAAAATACAGAAACTCATCATATCGCTCTGGGGTTATGTTGTGATGATCGAGTCAAGGGAGAGGATAAACGAGTACTTTAACGTCATGGATAAAGTGTACTTTAAGTTGAAGCCTCTCAGTAGCGAGACGTCGGCCACCACGGGTTAAGCCCTCCCTTATTAACGCTGGCTACCTTATGTTTCGGGAATGAGAATGTTTATCTGCGTAACCGGAATGCCCGGCGCTGGCAAGACAGAGATTGCTAGGAGACTCGCGGTACGTCTTAAGGCCGTGTTACTCAGTATGGGCGACTTTGTGAGGCGGGAGGCGTTGAGAAGGGGGCTCGACTCTAGCATGGAGAACTTGATTAGGTTGGGTAATGAGTTGAGGGAGAAGATGGGTCCTGACGCCGTAGCTAAGTTAATCCTCAGTCAAGTTAGTGGCGACGGGCTGTACGTCATAGACGGTGTCAGGAGCCTCGAGGAGGTCGAGACCTTTAAGAACAGAGGTAATGTGGTGCTTATCGCCGTTCACTCATCCCCTAGGGAGAGGTTCAGGAGGCTGTCCAGCAGGGGGAGAGCTGACGACCCTAAGTCCTACCATGAATTCCTGGAGAGGGATATTAAGGAACTGAGGCTGGGTCTTGGGAACGTCATAGCCATGGCCGACGTCATCGTAACTAATGAAGGTAAAGACATAGATTCAGTAACCGCTGAGGCCTTAGAGCTCATTCGGGGGTTCCTGAGCGATGTTCCTACTGACAGTGACTTGTGAGCTGAGGCCTACTGAAGATAAGGGCAAAGTAATTAAAGCCCTCTCAAACCTCTTCGACTTGGATACCGTTGAAGTGGTTGAGGGGTTCCCATACAGCAGGGTTGTTGGCGAGAGCCGAAGGGTTGATTCCTTAGCGAGACTGCATCGACTCTTCAGGCAGGAGAGGATTCTCGACACTGTGAGAAGCGTGTTAATCGGTAACAGGGTGGGAAACTCCGTTGAGTTTAAGCTGCATAAGCAGAGCGCTTATGCAGGACGTGCGAACATAGTCACGTTAGACAGTGAATCACCGTTAGGCCCTGTGGTAGTGAGGATTGTGAGCGATAAAATTGACGATGTCATAGAATGGCTAGCTCCGAGGACCGCTGGCGGACACCCTACACACGAGAGACCTATGCCTAAGGTTTAATAAGCCCTAGACCGATGATCGCTAAGCAAGTTGGTAGAGGGTGAGGCGCCTCAGGACGTGCCTCAACGCTTGGACTATCTGCTGGGGGTTAAGTAGAGCTTTGTGAACTTCTCAGCTAGGTAGGAGTTTCTGAAGACTTTCCTTGCCTCACTGAGCAATTCCCCCAGTTCTTTATATCTAGGTGACATGTGATACAGTATTAGGATCTCAGCACCGCACTTTAAGGCTGTTTCAGCAGCTTGGAGCGCTGTTGAATGCATGTATTCACGTGCTTTATTGCTTAACTCGCTTCCGAAGGTTGCGTCGTGTATCAAGACCCTCACACCCCTGCAGGCCTCCACCACCTCCTCCGAGGAGGTCACGTCTGAGGCGTAGCAGATACTTGTTGATCCAGCCAGGTTTAGACGATAGGATAAAGTAGGTATTGAGTGTTTGACCCAGAAGGACCTTATCTCGAAGGGGTTCTTCAGAATCACCTTATCACACGGGATCCTGAGTAGTTTTACGCCTCCTGCAGAGGTTCTCAATACCTCTTTAAGAGGCTCCACCACATCCCTCCAATCAACACAACCAGCGGATTCAACGACCTCAACCACTACTAGATCGTAACCTGCATCGAAGTAGAGGTGACTGAAGGAGTCTCTCAGGTACCCACCCAACCCGCTCGGGCCTACCAAGAGGAGGGGAGTCGTTATCCCTGCTAGAGACCTTGACTGAAGGAACGGGATAAGCCCGAGGACGTGATCCCCGTGCATGTGGGTGATTAAGACTGAATCTACGGATGCCACACTCTTACCAACCTCGAGAAGTCTGTGTTGCGTTCCCTCCCCGATGTCTAGGAGGATGTTCCTGCCTCCATAACTCACCAGTACTGAGGGCAATTCATCACTGCCCGGGTAAGGCCCTCTGGAACCGAGGAAGGTTATGATGACTGGATTCACTCCTTCATCACCACTAGGATATCCCTCGTCAACGAGCCGTGAACCCAGTTAGGGATCCTTTCGACGAGCTTAAACCCGACCTGCTCGATCATCTCATCCAACGGGATATCTATCTTCTGAGCGAAGGTCATGTAACCCCCTCTCCTCAAGACACAGTAACTCTCCTCCAGGAAGCACCTCATAAGTTCCGCGAGCTCCTTTTGCGATGGTTTAGTCATCCTCCCGTACGGCGGGTCTGTGGCTATCGAATCAGCTTTATCGACGGGGATGCTGCACGCGTCTCCACTCACCACGTTAGGGACGCAACCGTAATGTATTAGGTTCCTACATGCACCCTCGCTTAACGTGTAATTGATCTCCACGCCAACGTAACTCAAACCCATAGAGCACGCCTCAAGGAGGAACCCGCCAGCCCCGCAGAAAGGGTCGAGTACGTTATGTTTCCTCTTAACGCTGGCTCTACTCAAGTTTATGAAGACCCTAGCTATGGAGGGCGCCATCGCGCCTGGTGCGTAGAAAGGTCTCGCGACTGGTTCCCGCCCTCTGTAAGAACTTAAGTCTCTCTCGTAAACCCTTAAACCGACCACAACACACCCCTCGGAAACGACGACGTCCAATCTCCTCCCCCTCTCACTCCTACACAGGGAGCTTGACAATTCATTAACAGCGTTTACCAGGCTCTCGTAACTTAAATTAGCTCCGTATCTCTTGACCCTCCTGAAGTTCACGTGGTCGTATCCTCCGTAAGGACATATATCTGAGTCCTTAAGAACCCTTCTAACCCCTTGAATCCCCTCAGAGACTTCGGAGACCCCTAACAAGATCCCTGCATACTTGACTAACGCAGTCCTCCTGAGGGCCTGGTAGGGGTCTTCATCGCTTTCAATCAACACCACTTGATCAAGTTGTGCTAACACCCTGTGTCTTACTTCCTCCGACTCCATAACAGCCTTGAACTCCAGGAGCGGTAACTCCCTGTGCTCTCCGGAAAGGTGGACGTAGTGAAGCATCTTACTTCTCTAAAGTGTTCCTAATGGACTCTAATATTTCTTCCGTCGCATCTAGGTACTCCACTAAGTCGCTTGGCGCCCTGTAGTTAACCGTGTTTAAGACTACGACCCTGCTTACGCCTGAAGAACTCAGCCTCTTCAAGGCGTCGCCGACGAAGAGCCCGTGGGACGCGATGACGTAAACGTCGCCAGCACCCCGCTCAACCAAGCACTTCGCTAGGTTGACTATGGTGCCGCCCGTGCTTATTATGTCGTCAATTATCACTACGTTAACCCCCTTCATGTTCACTTCCTCCGGTATCTGGTGTGTCACCTCCCCAGTCACTCTGTCCCTGAACTTACTCACAACTACGTGATTGCATTCAAGCAGTTTAGCTACAGCCTCAACCCTTTTAGAGGCTCCCATGTCGGGTGCTAGGAGGACGTAAGGAGGTCTCACAGCCCTCCTCACGTAATCAGCAAACGTCCTGGCTGGGACCACGTTAACCACTAAGTTGCTGAACTCCTCCTTCAACCTATCGCTATGTATGTCCACCACGAATAACTTCCGCACCCCTAGACCAGTAAGTATCCTCAGGAGGGCTCTTCCGCTTACCACCTCACCCTCAAGGAACTCCTTGTCCTGCCTGCTGTAAGCTAAGTACGGTGCTACGATGTATAATTCCTTAAAGCCCTTAAAGTTGAAGTACTCAACGGCGAAGAGCAACTCCATGAGTGAGCGGTTCTGCTCCGGGTACGTCGTCAGCGTGAGGATGATGGGCTCGCTGACCCGACTCGGGAGTCTCATGTAGAGCTCCCCGTCAGGGAATGCCTTATACCACGCGCTAGTGTGAGCGCATCTCATGACAGAGGCAAGTCTTTCTCCAATACCTGGGTCTGAGGGTAGTGAGATCACGTGCACGCGACTACACCACATAGATCTTTATTCACCGCACTAAATAACTACAGTCACTACACCGTATCAAAGTTAAATTAAGTGAAACCGTTAGCAATAGGGCAGGGGCGGATTCCGAAGAACCCGCGACTGAAGCCCCGTCTAAAGTGTGGGAGGAGGTCAGTAATGCGTGAGGGCAGACTGTACAGTAAGCGGCCTAACAGCGCTAAGGTTGATTGCATGGTGTGTGAGAGGGGGTGTGTTATAGGTCCGGGGATGACCGGTATCTGCGGGAATTACGTGAACCTCAACGGGAGGCTCTACTCCGTCGGATACGGTAGGTTAAGCGCCTTCGAGAGCAGGCCGATAGAGATCAAGCCATTATACCACTACTGGCCTAACAGCACCGCCCTAACATTCTCTACATGGGGATGTAATTTCTATTGCCCGTGGTGTCAGAATCACTACCTGAGCTTCACCCGCCCAAGACTAGAGGACCCTGTAATAGGGCCAGATCACCTGGTCGAGTTAGCTGTGGCGTCAGGTGATGAAGGTCTCTCGGCAAGCTTTAACGAGCCCACGGTCAACTACGAGTACCTGCTGGACGTAGCCCAGGTAGCGAGGGCCAGCGGACTATACCTCTCAATAGTGACTAACGGCTACCAATCGTTGAGTGCGCTAACCGAGTTGGTCGAGGCGGGTTTTGACGGCTGGTGTGTAGATATAAAGGGATGCCCGGGGATAAAGAAAGCCCTAGTCAACATAGATCACTCGAAGGTCTTCAGAAACGCGAGAAAGATCCTGGACTTAGGAGGGCATGTGGAGATGGTATACCTAGTTGTAACGAACACCAACGATTATGAAGAGTGCTTCAAGTGGATAATCAACACACACCTCTCCGAACTAGGACCTGAGACGCCGCTTCACATAAACAGGTACTATCCAGCGCATAAATGGGGAGAGAGACAAACCCCTCTGGAGGAGTTACTTGACATGTACGATAAGTCCTTGAGAGAGGGGATAGAGTACGTATACGTGGGGAATCTAGGAGACCCCGACCTGGAGACAACTAGATGCCCTAAATGTGGTAAGACCCTCATACAACGACAGAGCTATAGAGTAAAGTTCTTCAACCTAAGTAGCGAGGGAGGACATTACAGATGCCCCCGATGTGGTAACAAGATACCTATTAGGGGGAGGTACGTAGCCTAGCTCTCGGACCTCAGCCGTAGCCAAGCATGTTGTATATTCTATGGAGGTAGCCAAGTATTATGGCGTCTTTCACGCCTAGAGGCGGGTCTATGAATAAATATATTCTTTCCTCCCCCTTGATCTCCCTAACTAGCCTCTCGGTTATCAGGGCGGCTGGGTCAGGTATTTTAATTCTATTCTGGATATCTTGGAAGGACTCGAAGGGCTTCTTCCTCTCTTCTAGAATTATCCACATAGTTTTCTTTCCTATACCCGGTATTAGTTCTAGTGAGTGTAGCTTAATGGTAACTGGGGCTGCTATGTTGAAGAACATTATGAAGACTTTCTCCAGATCCTTAACAGCTGCCTTGACGGCCTCAGGAAGATATGATTTAGCTACCGTGGTTAACTCATTGTAAAGGATCGGTTCACCCCAAACATACCCAACCTTATCCCTCAACTCTCTAAATTTGAAGCTAACACATACTTTCTCCCCCTGCGAGACTGCAACTCCTGGCTTAGGATGGAACTCTATTAATGTGAAGTGAGTGCATCCCACGGCTTGTGCAAGGGGTTTGTTCTTATGTGACGGGTGATGTGCGTCAAGCGGGTTGCCTCCAGGCATAAAATCGAGGACTATAGCGAAGTCCTCTCTAGTCACTCTCTTCTCACCACTAGAGGGTCCTCTGATGCCCATAGAATATCCTCCTTCAGCAAGAGTTATTCGGCACAGTACGCGTTAACCGTGCTGAGCACGTTGTTTAGGAACTCGTTCTCGAACGTCTTGCTCTCGAAAATTAGCAGGATTCTTAAGGTGTCTAGGTCTCTAGGAACTATATTAGCTATCATCACCGCGGTGATTTCGCTCAACCCCATCTTACCGAGTTCCTCGGCTAGCTCATCGCCGCGCCCACACTTAGTGAACCTACGTATATAATCAAGAACGCGCATCTCTATGCTCTCGAGCTCAACCCCTCTCTCACTTAACCCTTCTAGGATTCTCCGAACTTCAGCATACGTTGCGTTCCTCGCCGCGATAACCTTCATTTACCTCACGCACTGGCAGGTCTTAAATGTTCAGGGTAAGTTACGACGGTTTTCTTCTTATCACCTAAGTAAAGCTCGACTAAGTACGCTCTACCCCTCCTACCCGCAACGATTCCTACCCTGCCTATATACCTCCTGTGCGGGAGTGCGTCGTGGATCGCTGGGTTAGGTATTATGTACACCTTATCGCCTACGTTGTACTCCCTTAAGACCTGGCTCAGAGGAGGGATCGCACCCCTCTCCCTGACCCTCTTCTTCAGGAGTTTCCTTGTCCTGTGTCTATAGCCATGAGACGTCTTCACCATCAACCACACCTGGTTAATATTAACGGATATTCCTTAATAAAGCTAATCACCTGAACACGTTGAACCTCATTTGATCTAAGCAACTAACCCCGGGCGCTCTCCGATCCCTCAGCATCTAACTCGCCATAGTATATCTTCAGGTCCTCCAGAGTTAGCCTTTTGAAGTCTTTGATCTTCTTTTCGACCTCCTGCCTCTTCCTATCTAAAACCGCTTCCTCTTCGCTCCTCCTCTGAGCGGCTTTACGCCTTCTGTACTCCTCCTGCAGGTTGCGAAGCTCCCCGATCTTAGATGCGATCTCATTGGTTAGTTGATCCAGCCTCGTTCTAATTCCCTCAGAAGCCTTAACCAGCTCCTCTAGATCCTTCTTAGCCTCATCCCGTGCTTCCTTCAGCCTAAGCTCCCTCTCCCTCAGCGCGGTTATTTTATCTGTTAACTCTGATATTTTCTTGTTTAGGTCCTCCAGAATTATTCTAAGGCTCTGATGCTCGGCTTTAATCGCTCTGTACTCCTCCTTCAGCCTCCTGCCTTCAACGAGCTTCTCTAGCTCTCCCTCAAGCCTCGATATCTCCTTAACGAGCTTGTTCTCAAGTTCTATCGGAAGCGACTCCGTTATTATCCTCCACTCTAGCCTCTCTATCTCCTCCTTGATCCTACTCAGGGAGTAGGGACCGCCCTCCCTGAAGTTATTCATGCTCTCCCTTACGTTAGTTAGCCTGCTCCTAGCCTCCCTCAGCTTACTCACTACCTCCCTCCTCCTTGTTATTAGGGAGTCTCTCTCCGCTCTAAGCCTGTTCTTAATCTCCCTCGTCTTCTCTAGTTCGTTCCTAGCATTACTTAGCTTGCTCCTCAACCCCGCTTTCTTATTACTTAACTCCCTGAGCTTCTCTATTAACTCGAAACTCTCGCTCTTAAGGGACTTAATCTCTTCCCTTACTTCATCCAGTCTCCTGAGCAGCTCCTCAACGCTCAACTAAGACTACCTTACGAGGATCCTTGCGTCAGCCACCTTAGCTCCCTTGCCCTCCTCGAATACCATCACCGGGTTAAGGTCCACGTCGGTGACTGACTCCTGCTCCTCCATAAACCTGGCGAGCTTCATTATAATATCGACTATCGCCTCCTTATCCCTCGGCGGAGTTCCTCTATAACCGTCAAGTATCTTAGCAGCCCTTATCTCGGTTAGCATGGTCTCGGCGTCGTGTCTAGTGAGTGGGGTTATCCTGAAGCTGACGTCCTTAAGAACCTCTACGAAAATCCCGCCCAGACCGAATATAAGCACAGGTCCGAACGTTGAGTCCCTCGTAGCGCCGACAATGACCTCGAGACTTGAGGGTATCATCTCCTGGACCAGAACCCCGGCAACCTTGGCTTCAGGCGCCATCACCTTAACGCTCCTCATTATCTCGTCGAAAGCCCTGAGGACATCCCCCCCTGAGGATAGGTTCAGCTTAACACCGCCCACGTCAGACTTATGAACTATGTCTGGACTCACAATCTTCAGGACGACCGGGTAACCTATCTCCTCAGCTAGCCTGAGGGCCTCCTCACCTGAGCTAGCTAGCCCGAACTTAGGGGCTGGGAATCCGTACTGAGTCAAGACCTCGTAGGCCTCATGCTCCAATAACTTAGTTCTCCCCTCACTCCTCGCTTTACCGATCAAGGCCTCAACACGATCCTTAACACTATTCATACTGGTAAACCCCAGATATTAGTTGAACCGAATTTAAAAGCTATACGGAAGTCCCCTACCGTTGTCGGATAGTTAACTTATGACTACCCGTTCCACCTCTGCTTTAAACGCTTCATGAGCGGCTTTCGCCGCCAACGGTGAAGGACTGTATATCGGGAGCCTAGAGCCACGCCCCATAACCATCGCGTGCCCATTCGGCTTACCCAGTCCGCCAAACATCGAGCACGCAATAGTAAAATGGATGAGAGTTAACTATATTGTTTCAGAACCCAGATTTTAGTCACTCCGCTGAGGCCCTCCGCTGTACTCCTCCGTCAGGAAATCCTCACCCCCGGCCAGAACTCTCTGAAACAACGCGTAGGCCTCATCAACGCCCCACAGTTCCTTTGACGACACTAGGACGACGTCCTTGAACACCTCCCTGAACACGTTACAGAGTTCCTCGTTAACCTCCGGACTCAGGAAGAAGACGTCACTGCCAGAAGCCACACAACTGTAATACTCGCTGAGAAGCTGGAGCATGAACGGCTTAACCCGTACCTCACTTGATTCGCCAGACATCTGCGGGCTGGCTATCAAATCAGCCTTATTAAGTATTAAAACCATTGGCAAGTTTAGTCTATACATCGTTGAGAGCGCAAGGAGTAACGCGGAGTAGCTTGAGTGAGGGCTTGAGGCGAAGTGTGAATCGATCATGAAAGCAACAACGGACTTACACCCCTTGGCAAGCTCCTTCAACACTATAGGCCCCAGTCTCCTGAAAGCAACTACCTCAAGCTGCCCTGGCAGGTCTATTAACGCGTAATTACCCCCTGCCTCATCGATCTCCTTCCTCAAGTCACCGACATAGTTAATCAGGTAGTCAACGCTGAGAACCAGAGCCCCGTTAGGACCTAAGCCGTACTTGACCATGAAGTCACGCGCGGTTATGTAGTTCCTCACGTCTACGTCAGGGACGTACGGCAGAACCTCCGCAGCCGGGTCTAGATTAACTTTAACCACGTCCAGCCCACTACCCTCCATCCACTGAGATATGGCTGAGACGAACGTGGACTTACCGGACCCAGCTGGACCAGCTACCACCACGAAATACATCGCAACCACTCCCTGACTTAAGAACCTCGTAATCAACTCTTAAATAGTTCATAGCCAGTGCCTGGAAGGTCTCCCACGCTTCAAATCACCGATGAGATTGATGCGGTAACCGCACTTCGGGCACACGCCACCCTCCTTAACCCTCCACTCAGCGACGTAAAAACCATACCTACGTATGAGTAACTCACCGCAGTTAGGGCAGTACGTGTTCTCAAACGGATGTCCCGGTACATTACCTACGTAGACGTACTGGAGGCCTTCACTCTTGGCCACCTCGGCAAGCCTCTCGAGAACCTTGACCGGAGTCTCCGGGAGGTCGTTCATTTTGTAGTTAGGGTAGAATCTGAGGAGGTGGAAAGGCACGTCGACCCCTAGGACGTCAATCAACCTCCTGACAAGTCTCCTCAAGTCCTCAACCCCCTCACCATATCTGGGGACGACTAGATCCGTCACCTCTACGAAGACCCCCTTCCTCCTCATATCCGCCAGCGTGTCGAAAATAGGCTCTGGATCCGGGACCCCCATGAACTTCCTGTAGAAATCCTTGTTCGCGTTGCCCTTGAAATCCACCGTGGCAGCGTCCAGGAACTTCGAGAGCTCGTCGAAAGCCTCAGTGGTCATGTAGCCGTTAGTCACCATCGTGTTGAATAAGCCGTTCTTCTCAGCTAAGGAAGCCACGTCAACCATGTACTCAAAGAAGATCGTTGGTTCGTTGTAGGTATAGCTAATCCCGTCAGCGCCCTCCCTCACAGCCTCCTCGACAACCGCCTCCGGAGGCGTGAAATCCCCGAAAACCTCCTCCCTCCTCGACTGGCTTAACGTCCAGTTCTGACAGAACATACACATGAAGTTACATCCAGCCGTGGAGATTGAGAAGACATACGACCCGGGATGGAAGTGGGTCAGCGGCTTCTTCTCGATAGGATCTACGTTGGCTGCAGTGAGCAGGCCATAGACCAGAGTATATAGGGTCCCGCCTTTATTGAACCTGACACCGCAAGCGCCGAAACCGCCGTCGCTTATAGGGCATCTCTTATAGCATAGGTTGCAACGCACTTTGCCGTCGCTAACCCTCACCCAGTGCTTAGCCTCCTTAACCCAGGGCCTACTTAAATCAGGCGCTTTACCCATAAAACATCACCTGAACTGACTTCCTCCAATCCCCTACTCATAGATTAGGGTTTCATAACTAATAAGAGATGATCCAAGCGTTCACTCAACACTTAAGAAGGTCGTTAATATAGAGCAGTGAAGTAGTGTCTATGGGTTACTAGCATGGGTCAGCAGGGTTTGAGGCTGGTGTTGGTAGGGCCTGAGGGGAGGGTGAACATGGGTTTTGTCTTAAGGCTTGCAAGGAATTTCGGCATTGAGGATCTCTGCGTAGCGGACCCTCAATTCAACCTGGACGACGTTGAGGTCAGGGAGTTTGCCGCTAGAGGCGCTGAGCTGCTGGATAGAGTGGCCGTCAAGGCCAGCCTCGACGAGTGTCTTTCAGGCGTGAGGCTGTCCATATGTACTACATCTATAGGGTTTTTAGAATCAGATGTTCTAAGGCAGTCACTACCACCGCATCTATTGAAATACGTCCTGCCTAGGTCAGGCACCGTGGCCCTGGTCTTCGGTAGGGAGAGCGTGGGGCTCAGGAGGGAGGAGTTAGAGAAGTGCGATCTAGTCTCCTCCCTGGATACAGGGACTGACTACAACGTTCTCAACCTCTCGCACGCGGTCGGCATATACCTCTACGAGCTACGTAGGGGAGAGGTCTCGGAAGCCTACGAGAGGAACGAGTGTGCTGAGGACGTCTTGAAGGCCTTGAGGAGAGAGTTGGAAGAGCTTAAGACCCTGAGCGATGATGAGAAAGGGATTAGGGCGCTTAAGAACCTAGTGTTCAGGGCTAACCCTAGGAACCCTGAGTGTGGAGCCCTCTACAGATTGTTGAAGAAGATCATATTTAAGCTGAAGAGGCCTGAGTGCGGGGACGTTCACGCTTAAATACCTTGGATTAACGTAGTGTTTAGTGGTGAGTGAGTTGCCTTTGAGGCCGGCGAAGTGCTATAAGGACATGCATAAACCCCCGTACACTAGGAGGGAGTACATCGACGGCATCCCTCAGTCGAAGATAGGTAAGTTCACGATGGGTAACCCGCGCGGGGATTACGACCTACTTATCGAGCTGGTCTCACTAGAGAACGTGGTGGTTAGGCATAACAGTCTTGAGGCCGCTAGAGTCATGGCTCACAAGTACTTGAACAGGTACATCGGCGAGGATAAGTACTTCTTAGTGGTTAGGCAGTACCCGCATCACGTTCTCAGGGAGAATAAGATGATGGCCTTCGCCGGGGCTGATAGGCTTCAGGACGGTATGCGCAAGGCCTTCGGCAAGCCTATCGGGGTGGGCGCTAGAGTGTTCTACGGTAGCGTAATAGCTGAGGTCAGAATCCCTGCTAAGCACCTGCCTCAAGCTAAGGAAGCACTGAGGCTCTTCAGAGATAAGATAGGGGTTAGAACAACGCTGGAGGTAAGGGAGCTGAAGCCTGGTCAAGCTAAGGCTCCTGAAGGAGGCACGTAAACGCAGCAATGAAGCCGATTCACCGAGGGGGATTCCTCGAGCACTATGACCTAGATATTGATAAAATGCTCGAAATTATTAAGGATCGGGCAGCTTCTAAGGTCTTAATACAGATCCCAGAAGGCTTCAAACGTCATGCTTACGAGCTCGTGGATCGCTTAAGCCCGAGAACGGGGAGTGGGGTTGAGATACACATCGACGCCAGCCCTGGCTTTGGGTCTTGCTTACTGGACTTGAGCGTTGTTGGAGATTATGACTTAGTCATTCACATAGGTCATGAGCAATACCCATACTGGCTCCCACCAAAGAACGTCGTCTTCATAGACCTCCAGTCGAGGACACGTCTATCAAGCGACGTTACTGAATCACTCTTCACCGAGTTGAGGAGCCTGCATGCCAGGAGGTTAGCTATATACGCTACAGCGCAGCATAAGGATCTAGTCAACAATCTAATTGAATTAGCCAGGGCTGGGGGATTCGAGGTTCTGAACAAGGGTCAGAGAGTTATATTTGGATGTTGGTTTTCAGATTTAGACGCAATCAAGAACAGCGTCGATGCTGTGATGGTTATTGCAGGAGGGAAGTTTCACGCGTTGGGGGTTGGGCTAAGGCTGGGAGGCGGTAAGGAAGTGGTTGCAGTAGATCCCTACATGAACGCCTACAAACTCCTTAAAGAACACGTTATTAAGGTTCTAAAGACTAGGCTTGGTAAGGTGGTGAGCTCCCTAGATGCCTCCTCCTGGCTCCTCATTGCCGGGTCAGCTGGTCAGTACAGGCCAGGGTTGATCAGGGAGATCTCAAGACTAATCACGAGTTCCGGGGGTAAATACTACGTAGCCACCGCTCCGTATCTCACAAGAGATCTCTTAACAAACCTAGACTCGGATTATATCGACTCCATAGTGGTTACATCTTGTCCTAGGCTAGCCATTGAAGATCTTCACGACTACATTAAACCCGTGTTAACGCCCGGCGAGGCCTTCATGTCCTTGAGGAGGAGGCTGGATCCTTACGTCTTTCCCTGGTAACTCACGTCCTACCTGGCTTCGCCTACGCTAGTCTACCCTTAACGTAGTTCATTATTATTTCAGCCTCACTCACTGATAAGGGCTTGCCTTTGCTGATTAACTCGTTTATAGCAGTGGTTAACGCCTCCTCAGGGCCTCTCCCCTCAAGAGCTATCTTAACCTTCTCAACCTTGGTCGGCTCTGGTGTTAAGAACACACCTACCTTAATGTAGAGGAACTCTTCGTCTATCTGTAGCACCTCAATAACTCCCTCCTCCCGTCCATCAGTCCTGACCACATAGATATGGTCACCGTCGCTAGTCTCACCCATGTACTCAACAGCGTGCTCAACAGGTGCTGATATTATTTTCTCAGCTTCAGGCACTAGCTTAGTTACCACATTATTAATCTCCTCGTCAGGCATCCTTCGAAAGACCTCAACCCTCAACGTGCCAAACCTCCACAGGATCTTGCCTTCAGAGACCTCGTACTCAATGCTTAGTCTGACGGCATCGCCCTTACTTACTTTCAGCCTGTCGACCAGTAGGAAGTACAGGAACTTGTTTAATTGTGCCACGTGGAACGCGACTGTCCTGTTCTCTATTCTTTTCTCCCTCAGATCCCCGGCGAGCTGGGCGAAGATAACCCTTCTCACTTTATATGCAAACCTCCCTGCCGTGATTAAACCTGTTCTCATGATCGGCATAATTACCGCCAGTTAATTATTAGCTTAGAGGGTTTAAAATGTCGATGTGACGTTGGTGTGGGTCTCAATGAGTAGGGGTAAGCTGTTAAGGGAGGTGGTTAAGAAGATCTTAGGTAGGGAGTACGCAGATAGGGTCTGGAGCAGGATAGAGATGGTCGGCGATATAGCTGTGATCAGGAAACCCCCAGATCTCGCCCCAGAGCTCTTCATACCTGTTGGGGAAGAGATCCTAAGGACCCTGCCCTACGTTAAGTCAGTATGGCTTGCCATCACCCCTATAAAATCGCAGTACAGGGTTAGGGAGCACGTCTTCCTGGCTGGCGAGAGGAGGAGTGTTACGACCTACAGAGAGCACGGCTGCGTCTTCAAGATAGATATCAACAACGTTTACGCGTCCCCTGCCCTGAACTACGAACACAGGAGGGTTGCCGAGCTCGTCAGTCCCGGAGAGTTCGTCATAAACATGTTCGCCGGTGCCGGGCTCTTCTCCATAATAATAGCTAAGAAGGCGAGGCCTAAGCAGGTGATCTCCATAGACGTCAATCCCCGGGCATACGAGTTGATGCTTGAGAATATCTCCTTGAATAAGGTGGAGGGGGTTGTTACGGCTAGGCTGGGTGACGCCGCTCAAGTGATTAAGGACTATGTCAACAGCGCTGACAGGGTTCTCATGCCATTACCTGAGTACTCACGTACCTACCTGCCTGAAGCGATCTCAGCGCTGGACAGGCGTGGCGTCATCCACGTCTACGACTTTGTAAGCGCTGAGAGTAGGGAAGAAGCCCTCGTAAAGGGGAGGGGGGTCTTCGAGAGAGAGCTGAGGGGGTTAGGGGTTATGTATGAGTTCCTCTTCAGCAGGGTTGTCAGGAGCGTTGGACCTCGCTACTATCAGGTGGTGCTGGACATACACGTTACCAGGAAGCAATGATCTGACTCCCCCCTACTCCTTAGGACGAGGCCGTCGGCTGTAAGAACCAGCCCTTATTCCTCGCGTTTCCTCTTACTTCCCACGTTACGTGACTTACCTTGTGAGGGCTCCTTCACCCTACCTTCCACAGGCGTTATTTTAATCCCTATACCGAAGAGCTCTCTAGCTATCACGTCAAGGAATCTGATGTACGAGCCTCTCTGCCCTACGAAGGCTCCGAAAACCCCCTCCTCAATCTCAACCGATACATGGGCTCCTTTAAAATCCACGTTGAGAACTCTCTTCCACACCCAGGAGACGGGGTGAACAGCCCTTATTATGTCCGTTATGTCTATGTCTAGTTCAACGCCTCTTATCCTAGCGTTAAGCTCCTTCTCGATCAAGGATATTCTCTCGCCACCCCTGCCAACCAACCTGCCTAGGTGTCCCTTCTTAACAACGATCAGGAAGTGAGGTATGTGTTCCGAGGGTATGTTGTGGCTGCTTGCGACTCTAAGTATGTCCAGGATCGTTATCACGTCTGAGTCGGGGGATTTCAGTTTAACTATCTCAAGTGTTTTCTGCTCGGATTCGGAGAGCTTCCTCGTTCTGAGGAGGTACTCTATAAGTAGTCTTAAACCCATCTTAGCCCCCTCCCTAACTATGTCCTTGACTCCTAAGTCAACTACCACGGCTCTAGCCTCACCGGCGAGGATTTCCCTCATAACGGTTGTTGGATCTTGATGCCTACCTCTTAACGCCTGAAATATTGGGTCGGCAGCCACTATCAACCTGCTGTTCCTGCCCACCCTCACTATGGCCTCAATAAGGGATTCCATCCTCAATGATTGAGCGTCGTCAATGAATATTATCGACGAGTCAAAGGTCCTCCCCTTCAAGTAGTGACTATCAGCAAAAACCACCCTACCGTCGTTAACCAGCTTCTCCACGTCCTCCCAAGACATTAAACCGCTTAAAACGTCCGTAACGTACTGTTTGGATAGCTCCATGAATTGAGGTCCGGCCTCAGCCATAGTCACCTCCTTACCTGTGGTCACGTCTATCACAGGTCTTATCACGATTAATCTCCTGTACTTACCCGAGTTCACGGCTCCTATCCCGTAAGCGAGGGCGAAGAGCGATTTACCGACTCCCGTAGGTCCAAAAATACCTACTATCGTGTAGGCATCGTCCTCTAGAGCCTTCTTCAACCTCTCCTGCCCTGGCGTCAGCGCGTTTATCTCGTCCAACACCTCCCGCACCAGTTTTAATTGATGTTAAGATCTTAAAAATGAGTGAAATATTTTCCAAAGGAGACAAGCGTTGCCTCTAGTCGACACGGTGAAGTGGCGCGCCCGGAAGGAGGCGCTACGCAGAAGACTTAGAGAGGATCTCGAAATAGGCTACCTAGACGAAGACATCGTTGATATTCTCCTTAAAATATTCGATTTTGAGGGCCTCTACACTATAAGCTCGTGCAGCGGTAGGATCACGTTGATAGACGGCCGCCTGCCATGGCGGAGGAGGAACTCGACGATAGTGTTTAAGAAGCACTACCCAATGACCGTTGATGAGTTAATAAGGAACCTGGAGATGCCTACGGCGGATAGATTGTGGCTAGTCGTGACCGGACCAATAATACACGTCTCAGCCGCTGATTTAAGGTCATCCTACGAACTCCTTAAGATAGCCCGGGACTCCGGGATGAAGCACTCGGGAATCCTTTCCATTAACAGAGAGAAGGGGATCATCATAGAGTTAAGAACTGGAGTCAGACTCACTCACCTCCTTAAAATCAAGAACCAAGTCCTGATAGACCCCTCAAAGGCGGGGGAGCTCGTCAATGTGGCTAACGAGGCGTTGCTGGACGGCAAGGAGAGACTTGAGAGGCTTAGGAGGTTCTTAGGGATAGCGCGTCCGTGATTCAGCATGTCAAACACCCCCATCGCCTTAGCTGTTTTCGGGTGGTCGAGGTTCTAACCATCCATTCCCCTCGCGAGGGGTTTCGAGGACGCGGTGAAGAACGGCGCGTCAGGGTTTTAAGGAGTGCCCGTTCAGCCCGCCTAACCCGCCACGCGTCGAGCACGCCATAAATCG
>CALIKV010000005.1 GCA_938017505.1 uncultured Sulfolobales archaeon
CGTCCAGGTGTGTGAGTATCCAAAGCCTGGGGGCTTCAGGGTCCGTGCCGTGGTAGTACGCGATCACGTTCGGCCTAACCCCTCCCTCAGCCCTCGGGTCCGGCGCGTCATACCTCTCAACTCTGTCGAACGGCCATCCCCTGATCAGCTCCAGAAGCCCTAGAGCCTTCGAGTACTCGCCAAAGCCACCGTTGTCTGGTCCAACTGCAGGAACTTCGATTAAACTCATCAAAGTCTCAACTATCTCGTCCTCACTAGCTTCTAGTCTTGCGGAAACCTTAGTAACGACTTCGCGTACCATTACTGAACCCAGTGAATATCCAAGCGATTAAATAAATTAAACTCAAGGGTGGAGTTGAAGGACTTTATTCTAAGTAATCGAGAACAACGCTTGTTGACGAGGGTAAAGATTCAATTCTTATGATGGTTTGTCGCTTTACTTCGTCTCACCTACATTCTCACTCAGGATCTCATAATGCCTAAGAAGTTTTCAGGAGTCTACATAATCGCGATAACAGAGGAACTAGGAATGATATTATATCTTTGTACACCTAAATTAAACAAACTCAATGCTCATCTTTATTAACTCTCGTTATTAAATACTTATTGTGATACCAGTGTATGGTCGATTTAGACTCGGTCTTAGTAAGCTTTACATAGCAGTCATATTGGTTGTGGTGGTTGTTGCCATCATAGCTGCGGTCACGTACATCACCACTCCTACTGTGCCTACTACAACCCCTACTACGCCAACCACTCCCGTAACTACCCCTACAACTCCTACAACCCCAACAACCCCAACAACCCCCACAACTCCTGTAACCACTCCTACAACCCCAACAACACCACCTGTAGAGAGACTCTTAAGGTTCTCGAACGCTAATGTTCCGAATCTAGATCCCGCTGTTGGAAGCGATGAAGCTAGCGCTATCTATTTCATAAACGTCTACGACACATTGCTGTATCCGCTCCCTAACGGCACACTGATCCCCCACGTTGCCGAGAGGTGGTCTGTTTCTGAGGACGGTCTTGTGTGGACCTTTTACATAAGGAGAGGGATTAAATTCCACTACACCGGCAGAGAGTTAACGGCACGTGACGTTGAATTCTCGCTGAGAAGGCTTTTCACAATAGGTCGTGGGTTCGCGTACTTATTCACACCGACCGTAGATATAAACAAGACTAAGGTGTTGGATGACTACACCATACAAATAGTTTTGAAGAAGCCCTTCGGTCCATTCCCGTATATACTGCTGAGGTTATACATACTGGATAGCGAGCTCGTGATACGGAACATAAAGACTCCAGGACCTTATGGAGAGCTCGGCGATTACGGCACGGAATGGCTTGCGGGAGGTCTCGCTGACGCCGGTTCCGGACCCTACACCCTTGCTGAGTATAGAAGAGGGGAGTCAGTTGTCCTACGTAAGTACGCAGGCTGGTGGGGCAAGTACGCTCCTAACGCCCCCGACAGAGTGATAATGCTAGGCACTACTGAACCTACAACTATACTAACACTCATGACTAGGAGGGAACTCGAGATCACTGATACATGGCAGTCCATAGAGAACTACGAAGCCATGAGCAGGATTAATGGGATCCGGTTAACCACACTCCCGACGTTGCGGGGATTCTACTTCATGATGAACACGCAGAAACCACCGCTGGACGACGTTCACGTGAGGAAGGCAATATCCCTTGCGTTTGATTACGAAGCTGCTATAGAGGGTATTAACCCCTATCAGAAGAGGGGTTGGGGACCTGTTCCAAGCACTTTAGTGGGGTTCTGTCAGCCTCCAGTGGTCCTCGAGAGGAACGTCACCGCAGCCGTGGAGGAGTTGAAGAAATCAAAGTACTGGGGTAGCTTAAGCGAGTATCCCATAGTCATCTGGTGGGTTGCTGAGGTTCCGTGGGAGGAGAGAGCTGCACTATTGTTTAAGGCGAACCTGGAGGAGATAGGCCTTAGGGTAGATGTCGTTAAGCAGCCTTGGCTCTCAGTAGTCCAGGGCTTGAGCACTCTGGAGACATCACCTCACGTGGTTACGGTGATTAACACTGCGGACTACATGGAAGCAGGTGCAATGCTCATGAAGAGATATCACAGCTCGGCTTACGGGAAATTCTACCAGAACGAGTGGCTCTACCTACCTGAACTCGATAGGATGATTGAAGACGCCATAGCAACAGTAGACCTGAACAGTAGACTGGAGAAGTACTGTGAGATACAACACTACGTATTCAACCTTTACCCAACGCTCTACGTGTATGACTACGTTGACCTCAGGGCTTACCAGGCGTACTACGTCGACTTCCCGGCTGCTAGAGGAGAAGCCGCGCCCCTCTTGGGGTACCACCTGGAGTGTAGGTGGATACAGGTATACCCTGAGAAGAGGGCTGAGTTGTTGAAGTAATACGCTTCGGTGAAGGCACAGGTGCGTAGGATGGGTAAAACAAAGGCATTTTTTAAGTCGATATACAAGAACGTCTTCGTTAGGAGAGCTCTGCGGTCTCTCCTCTCCCTGTTGGGGCTCTCTCTGTTAATATTCATCTTAGCTAGGGTTCTGCCTGGAGACCCGATTAAGACCGCTCTCGGGCCTGACATACCTGAGGAGGTCGTTGAGAGATATAGGGAGATGCTTAACTTGAATAAACCGCTTTACCTTCAGTACTTCTACTGGCTCATGGACGTCTTCCAGCTTAAGCTGGGTAGGTCCTTGGTAACTATTAGGGATGTAAGTGCGGACATTACGGATTTCTTCCCCGCAACCCTAGAATTGCTGCTTGCTTCAGCAGTGTTCCGCATAATCGTCGCGTTTCCGTTAGGTGTGTTAAGTGGGAGGAAGCCTGGAGCCACCATGGATAACGCTATAAGGGTTCTAGCGTATGTCGGGATATGCATACCTACCTTCGGGTGGGCTATCATACTCCAACTTGTCTTCGCGTACTGGCTTAACTGGCTCCCAGCCATTGGTAGAATTTCCGAGGAATTCATGGGCATTCCTAAAGTAACAGGGCTCATGACTATTGACTCGTTAATAAGCGGAAATGTCCCTGCTTTCATAGACGTCTTGAAGCATTTGTTGATACCCACCGTAGCTCTATCTATAGGTGGGGCTGTTCAGGAGGCCAGGATCCTGAGGGCAGGCATGATTGAGAACATCAGCAGGGATTACGTGCTTAACATGAAGTCGCACGGCATTCCTGAGAGGATAATATACTTTAAGTATGTCCTTAAGCCTTCTATCATAGCCGTAGTCCCAACTATGGGTTTAGATGTAGCGTCCACGGTCGGCAACGCCTTCTTAGTTGAGTCAATATGTAACTGGCCAGGGATGTCCAGGTACGGGATGATGGCTATGTTGAGGAAGGATCTAAACGCGATAGTAGGGGTGGTGCTCGTCATAGGCATTGTCTATATAGTCATAAACACTATAACGGATATAATACTTTACGCGATTGACCCGCGGATCAGACTCAAGGAGCGTGGGGAGTCTTGATGAGCAGCGATTACAGTGCTGTAGCCCGTAAAGAGAGGGAGGTGAGGTTGGAGAACCTGAAGAGGGCGTGGTTTAGGTTCTCCAGAAATAAGCTGGCTGTAGCAGGTCTAGTCATATTCGTAACCATAGTGACAATGGCCTCGTTAGCTGAATACATAACACCGTACCCAAGCCACGCAGGTCTCTACATAAACTTTAAGGAAAAGTACCAACCTCCTAACCCAAACCACATACTCGGGACTGACATGTACGGTAGGGACGTGTTCACAAGGGTTGTTTTCGGGTTTAGGTACGCCCTCATGATGGTTGGGGTGGTGCTCGGGATAGTGGTCCCTGTGGGAACAGTCCTAGGATTGCTCGCAGGTTACTATAAGGGCACTTTAATTGATCACGTGATTAACGGGGCGTCGGAGGTATTCGTGGCAGTTCCACCGTTAGTCCTAGCGCTCGCCATATGCTCGGTGCTGGAGCCTAACGTGCTTAACGCGTTACTAGCGATAACGCTCATGTGGTGGCCCTGGTACACGAGAATGATATACTCGGTGACTTCCTCGCTGCGTAATGAGCCCTACGTCTGGGCAGCTAAAGCCCTCGGCATGAGAACCACGACTATACTCTTCAAGGAGCTCCTGCCCAACATGTTGGGACCCATACTGACTAAAGCAACGCTCGATGCCAGCTGGGTCATAATAATAGGCGCCTCCATAAGCTTCGTAGGTCTCGGTGCGCAACCCCCGACACCGGACCTGGGAACGATGCTCTCGGAATACTGCCGCTACCTACCGGCTTATTGGTGGATGACTTTAGGACCTTTACTTGGCATCGTAGCGCTTGTGCTCTCTTTCAACCTGATGGGCGATGGCTTTAGAGACGTCTTCGCCGGTGAGTAAGCATGAACTTGCTTGAAGTGAGGAACCTACGCGTGAACTACAGGAGCTACTGGTACACCTATCACGTTTTGAACGATGTATCGCTTCAAGTGAGCCAGGGAGATAAAGTAGGCTTGATAGGCGAGTCAGGTAGCGGAAAGACGACGCTCCTGAAATCAATACTTCAGATACTACCACCTCAAGGCAGGATAGTGAGTGGAGAGGTGTTGTGGAAAGGAACAGACCTCCTTAAGGTCAGTAAGGACTACGTAACGAACGTTAGAAGGAAGGAAGTAGGGATGATCTTTCAGGACCCTCTAGGCGCTCTCAACCCCGTCTTCAAGGTGAAGGAACAGTTTCTTGACATACTTAGGCACTCACATAGCGATCACGATAAGTCAGATCACTTGAGCTTAGCTGAGGAGCTCCTACGTAGTGTCATGCTCCCTGACACGGCAAGGGTTCTAGAGTCCTACCCGTTCCAGTTAAGCGGTGGGATGAGACAGAGGGTAATCATCGCGATGGCACTTGCCTCCGCTAGAGATCTTCTGCTAGCTGATGAACCGACTACCAACCTAGACGTAACCATACAGGATCAGATACTTCGACTCATAGGCGAACTAGTGGTGAAGAGAGGTTTAAGCATGATACTTGTCTCCCATGCGTTAGGTATGGTAGCTAAGATGACGCATAGGGTGTACGTAATGTACGCGGGTAGCATAGTTGAGGAGGCACCAACGCTGAAGTTGTTCAGCGAACCCCTACATCCCTACACCAGCATGCTCATTGAGAGCGCGCCAAGACTCGCCAGCACACGTCTCGGTGAGGGGATAAAGGGCAATCCCCCTGACTACAGGTACCCGCCCTCAGGATGTAGGTTTCATCCTAGATGCCCTTACGCCACCGGTATATGTAAGGAGGTGAGACCTCCTAACGTTGAGGTCTCTAAACACAGGTATGTGGCGTGCCACATGTACAGTGAAGGGGCTGGAGGAGGATAGGTGATGGTAATGCAAGATGACGACGATTCAAGCAGGGGTTCAGAAGCTCTCCTCACGGTGAGGAACCTTAAGAAATACTTCAGGACTTCAAAGGGTCTAGTTAGGGCAGTGGATGGCGTAACTTTCTCTATGAGCACCGGGGAGACTCTCGCGTTGGTCGGTGAGTCGGGATCAGGTAAAACAACCACCGCCCACGTCATCATGGGTTTCTACACGCCCACAGAGGGCTTGGTGATGTATAAGGGTATCAACATAGGGATCCCTATCGAGAAAAGACCTCTCTCATTGAAGAGGGAGATACAGATAGTGTTCCAAGACCCTGCAACATCGCTTAATCCGAAGAAAACCGTTAAAGACATTCTTGAGACTGCAGTGAAAGTGTACGGAGAGGGTGTGAAGCTTGAGAGGTTTAAGACGATTCTCGAGTTGATGAGTTATGTTGGGCTTTCTGAGGAGCATCTCTTCAAACGTCCAACAGAGATAGGTGGTGGTGAAAAACAACTAGTGGCTTTGGCGAGGGCCTTAGCCGTTAACCCGGCCTTCATAATACTTGACGAGCCCACTTCAGCGCTGGACGTCTCAGCCCAGTCAAAGGTGTTGAGAACTCTCTTGAAAATTCAGAGGGATCGAGGAGTTTCCTACTTGCTGATAACCCACGATCTAGGCGTCGTTAGAAATATAGCGAGTAGGGTAATAATAATGTATCTTGGCAAGATATGTGAGGAGGCCAGTACTGACGAGTTCTTCGGCAGACCGACACATCCCTACACTCAGATGCTCCTCTCCTCCATACCAGCCATGACTGAAGAAGATGAGAGGATCCTACCTACGAGGATTGAATCACGAGGCGAAATACCTAGCGCGATTAACCCGCCTTCAGGATGTAGGTTCCATACTAGATGTCCTTACGCGATGGAGGTCTGCAGGAAGGAGGAACCACCTGCGTTCAACGTAGGCGGCTCATCACATATAGTGAATTGCTGGCTTCACTCATCCAATACACGTGTCTAACTTTGTTTCAACAGCGAGCGTTCTTATGAACCTCAGTAACACGTAGGGAATGGAAGTTGGTACTACCTAGCATTAAGCTCTATGAAGCTCCTGCCCGCGCTTGAAGATCACAACTTCGTCAATGCCCCTCCTCTTCCTTAACCTAGGTTCTTCTGAGGGGTATCCGAACGCCATTACGGCTTGAAGCTCGCAATCTTGTGGTGGATTAAGTGTTTTGTCGAACTCCTCTTTAAGTAGGAGGGGCACTCCAAGCCATACACTACCTACCCCCAAGAACCACGCTGATATGATCATGTTCTGGAGCGCTGCCGAAAGAGACTGTATCGCAAGCACTCTCTCATACTGGAAGTATTCGTCCTTATGCATTCTCTTCCTCAGATCTAGGTAGGCAGCTATATAGAGCGGCGCGTAATACATCCCCTCATCTATTCTCTTCATCCACTTAACTACGGAGTCTTCCGGGTAGGGTTCTAAGAGGGTCTCCCTAGCGTAGATTTCATGAGCTCTCCTCAACAGTTTATGTATAGATCTCCTAAGCTCTTCATCAACTATTACCATGAAGAACCACTGCTCACCACCGCCGGCCGTAGGGGCTCTAGTGCCTGCCTCCAGGATCCTCATCACGACTTCATCCGGTATGGGGGTGGGTTTAAACCTCCTGATACTAGTTCTCGTGAGCATCGTGTTGAGGCACTGAGCGTTAAGCACTCACGTATCACCATATCATATAGAATTAGAATTTTAAAATTACTAGAGATGTTAATTAGTAGGAGTGGATGGAAAAGAAAACAACCCTCGCCTCAAAATCACTTAAGGATCCAAGATCTTAACGGATTAGGCTATTTGACGCGGCCCACGTTTCAGAAAGAGCTCCTTGACTAGTAGAAGTATAAAGATCAGCAGGCCGGCGAGGTTAAGTATCGTGTTCGGTATTAGCACGAGTATCGATATGCTCAAGAACACTGCTCTCTCTACTAGGCTCAACCTACGTCGTATATAACCAGCTATCCCAATGCTTATAGCTATAAGTCCTACTAGGGCTTGAGCTACGTGCATTAACCCGAAAATACTGCCAGGATGTAATATGTCGCTGTATACCAGGAAGTACCAGGGAATTACGTATAAGGGTGCTGAAGCTTTAAGAGCTTCCAGACTCACTGCCCCTATTGAGGCTTTAGAGAGTGATGCGCCAGCGTAAGACGACACCGCCACCGGAGGTGTGATAGCTGATAAACAGGCATAGAAGAATATGAACAGATGCGTCGCCATGCGGTCAAACCCGGCAAATATGAATATCGGTGCTGCTATAGAGGACGTGAGCACGTAAGCAGCCGTCGTTGGCATGCCCATCCCTAACAATAAACAGACTAACATAGTGAGAGCTGTTGCCAGCCAGAGGAACCCCATCGACAAGCCCGATATCAACACGACTAACTTGCTTCCTAACCCTGTTATCGACAATATACCGACGACTACACCTACACCGGCTAGAACATTAGCTACAGTAATCGCTTCCTTAGGAGCTTCAGCTAACCCGTTGAGGATCTTTATTAAATCCTTTGGCTTCCTATCTACGAGAGCGATCTTAATGGTCGCTATTATGAAGCACGTTATTATAGAGTCAAATACAGCGCTTATCACCGAGAGCGTTGTCGCTAACCTGTAAACCAAAACCGCGAGAGGCACTAGCAGGTAGGTATCCTTGATCGTCTCCTTCCAAGTCAATCTCTGGATAACGCCCACAAGTCCTTCCTTCCTAGCAACTAAATCTATGTATATGTAGATGGCTATGAAGTACAGCAACGCCGGAATTACAGCGGCCACACACACGTCCCAGTAGCTAATGCCCAAGGCCTGAGCGATTAAGAATGCCGCTGTGCCCATTATAGGAGGCATTATTTGTGCTCCAGTTCCTGCGAGAGCTGTTATACCTCCAGCAAAGCTCGCTCTATATCCTAGTTGAGTCATAAGCGGGATTGTGAAGACCCCGGTAGCTAGGACTGCCGTAACTGAAGCGCCTGTTATAGTCCCGAAAAGGGCGTTAGCAACTACCGTTGCTTTAGCTCCACCCCCTTTCGCTCTCCCTACACCTACCAGGGCTAACTTCATGTAGAAATCACCGATCCCTGTCCTGCTGAAGAGTGATGAAAACACTACCAGCAAGAAGACGTACGTCGCTGAGATGAAAAGTAGTGTACCATAGATTCCTGCAGTCCCGATAGCTATCTGCTCAAAAACGAGTTGAGGACTTACTCTATGCCCTACCTCCGGTATGTATCTTCCTAAGAAGCCGTACGCAGCAATGACTGATATGAATATGGTTAACGGTAACCCAGCCACTCTCCTAACACCCTCGATAACCAACAATATTAACAAAGTTCCAAACACCACATCCTCGTTAGTCAGTGGTGTGATGTAGGGGATCCTAGTATTTATCAAATCGGCTGTTTGAAAGAAATAAACACCAGTAGCGATTACGAGAGCTATTAACACTGCATCTACTAACCTACCCATAGGGGTTTTTAAGTGTTTGTGAATAAATGTATAGATCAACGCGAACGTTATATGGATTATCATAAGTCTCGTGAGCTCAAAACCGATGTATATGGCATATAACTGAAACAAAGTCCACATTAATCCCGTAACATATAATGAAGCTCGCCTTAGGTCAAATCCCCTAACCAGTAATACCTGTTTTAAGTTAGGTATCCTACCAGGCGTGTAACCGTGCATCTCGAAAACCTCTTTAGGTAAAAACTAGTATTGATCTTACTTCAAGAAACCAGCAGATCTGAAGTAGAGTTCTGCTCCCTCGTGAAGGGGTACTGGCGAGTCATATGCATGCTCTACATCAAAGCGACTGAAACCTGCGAATAACGCAGTGAGCTTTTCTTTGTTTTCAACCAACGCCTTAGTTACGTAATAGATGACCTCCTTAGGCACTCTCGTATTGGCTATTAAGCAAGCCCAGAGACCAACGGTCTTTGTATCTGCATCCACGCCCCTATAAATCCCTTTCTCAACTATGTAGGGTGTTAGACCGTAGTTTTTAAATCCCTCCCTCACAGCTTCGTTCAACGGCAGGACTATTATATCTGTCCCGACAGTTAGTGACTCCCATGTGGGGTGATTATACGTACACACGTCACTGAATACTTGAGCCAGACCCTGTCGGAAGACCTCAACTCTGTAGTCCTCCGTCGCGCCGAAGATTATGTCGCCACCAGCTCTCTTAACGTCATCATAAGTTAGTCCGTACAGCCGTAGCATGATCCTTGTAGCGTACTCGTCTAAACCGCCCACCGAGCTAGTCACTATGACGACTTTCTTGCCGTCCTTAATCATTTGAGCAACGTCGTCGAAGGTTTTCACGTTGTTCGCCGAAGCCCAATCCCTAGGCACAGCCACCAACAGGAAGTAAGGACTTAACTTATTCACAACCATAGCTATGTCTGTAATAGGAGTCTCATACGGCGGTGACCCCTCTCTCGCGAAGAACACGTAGCTATCCATGGTTATAGCCAGCTCAGCATCCCCTCTCGAGACAAGCGGTATGTTCCCGATAGTGCCAGGACCTGTCATAACGTCGACGACAGAACCTGAAGGTAGGTAGTCCTTAATCACTGCCGCGAACGCTGATCCCATCATATACCATGAGGAGCCCATAGTATGTGTAGCAATTCTTAGCGTTACCGGTCCTGAAAGTATAGGAGGCGTGAATGTTGGCGATGTTGTCGTAGGCGTCGTTGCAGGGGTTGTCAGGCCTGTAATAGTGACAGTGTGGGTCTGTGTTATAACGCTCGTTACTACGCGAGTCTCCGGTTTCGTTACAGTTAACGTGATTGCTGGAACGACTGAAGATCCAGCCAGATACCCTACAACACCTGCAACGACTACTAGAATTACTAACAACCCAGTTGCGTACTTGCTTAAGGGGCTAGTGCTCAAATGAATACACCCCCTCTTGATTTATTAGTTAGAACGTTTATATATTTTTAGTAACAATATATAATCTCCTCCTCTTCAAGCTCATTTATATCATCCTCAGTAAGGTTTAAGAGCGTCATGAGCACTTCTTTGGTATGTTGCCCTAATAGTGGGGCTGGGCCCCCGACCTCTGGGGTTAGGCTCTTCATTTTGAAAGGAGTCCCGACAACCGGCATTTCGCCTATTCCTGGCTGATTTATCTTAGCCAGCATCCTCCTATGCGTGACTATATGCTCGTCCCTCCACACGTCTTTCATAGTATATACTGGTGTGACCGGTATCTCGTACCTCTCAAGGGTTTCGGCGATCTCTCTCGTAGTTAGTTTCGACGTCCACTCCTCCACTATCTCCTTCACTTTCATGTGATTCTTAACCCTATTCATGTTCGTGTTGAAGTCCTCGTGGTTTATTAGGTCATCCCTGCCTATGGCTTTGCAGAACCTGCTCCACATCTCGTTATTCCCAACCCCCACAGCAACCCAACCATCCTTCGCTTTGAAGGTATCATATGGGTAAATGAACTCATATCTGTTACCTATTCTGGTAGGTACCCTGCCCTCAACCAACCACATCATGTTGTAGGCTTCACACGCCTGGATAACGCAGTCAACCATTGCTATATCTATCCTTTCTCCAACCCCTGTTACGTCTCTAGCTTTTAAGGCGGCCAGGATAGCTACGGTAGCGTATAGGGCGCCTAGAATATCTCCTATGGCTGTACCTACCCTGGTCGGCGGTGATTCAGGCCATCCAGTGATGCTCATTATACCTCCCATAGCCTGTGCTATCAAGTCATAAGCCGTCTTGTTTCTATACGGGCCTTCCTGACCGAACCCTGATATGGACGCGTATATTATTCTCGGGTTAACCTTGCTGATCACATTGTAATCTAACCCTAGCTTCTCCATGGTTCCGGGAGCGAAGTTCTCTATAAGCACGTCGGCCTTCTCCACTAGTCTTAAGAATATCTCCTTTCCTTTCGGCTTCTTAAGGTCTATCACGACGCTTTTCTTGCCTCTATTTATGTTGATGAAATAAGCACTTTGATCATCTATGAATGGTGTGAAGTGCCTTGAGTCATCCCCGGTCCCTGGCCTCTCAACTTTAATTACCTCAGCGCCTAAATCAGCTAAGATCATAGTGCAGTAAGGCCCTGCTAGGACTCTTGTTAAGTCAATGACCCTAATGCCCTCTAAAGGCTTCTTCAGAACGCCTCACACCCCCTTCGCTACGGGCCTAAACTTACAGGCATAGTATATTACACCTGACTTGCTTTCCTCGCCGATCTTCCTGAAAGTCGCTTCAACCTCGGTACCTATGTCGATCTCCTCCGGCGAGCAATCGACGATCTCTGTGGTTAATTTACAACCGTCATCAAGCTCTACTATAGCCATTATGTAAGGGCCGTACTTCTCCCTTTCCATCGGTGAGGCTCTGATGACTGTGTAGGAGTATATCTTGCCTTTCCTGCTCAGCTCAACGTCCTCGAGCTCTCTACTCCCACATTGAGGACAGACCTTCCTTGATCCTACGAAGACCCTCCCGCATTTTAAGCACTTACTCCCTATTAATCTGTACCTCCTTTCAGCTAGTTGCCATATCCTTGGCGTCTTTGGTACGGACATGTCACTCACGTGTCTCACCTCCTACCTCTCCCTAAAATATGAACTATGCATGAGGCCCCTGAACCACCGATGTTATGCGTTAAGCCTATCTCGGCGTTCGACACCTGCCTCTTGCCAGCCTCATTACGGAGCTGTAACGTCACTTCCACTACTTGAGCAACCCCCGTCGCGCCGACCGGATGGCCCTTAGCCTTTAAGCCGCCACTTGGGTTCACAGGTATCTTACCCCCTAACTCAGTCACTCCTTCGTCGATTAACTTACCGCCCTCACCCTTCCTGGCAAAACCCAGGTCCTCGTAGGCCAGGATCTCCGCTATAGTGAAGCAGTCATGCACCTCAGCAAGGTTCACGTCCTCAGGCTCCACCTTGGCCATGTTGTAGGCCTCCTTAGCTGCCAGAACAACAGATCTCAAGGTCGTTATGTCGTCCCTGTCATGTAGGGCTATTGCGTCAGTTGCAGCGCCGCTGCCCAGCACGTAGACCGGCGTGTCCGTGAATCTCCTTGCTATGTCGGATCTCGCTATAATGACGGCCGCCGCACCGTCGCTGATCGGTGAACTGTCGAGCAGCCTTAACGGGTCCGCCACTAGAGGCGAGTTGAGAACGTCTTCTATCGATATCGCTCTTTGATACTGCGCTTTAGGGTTATAGGAGCCGTGCTTGTGGTTCTTGACAGCCACCTTAGCCAGTTGCTCCCTAGTAGTCCCGTACTGTTTCATGTGTCTCCTGGCTATCAACGCGAAGAGGCCTGGGAACGTCATCCCGTAGAACGCCTCCCACTCCCTATCAGCCGCCGTCGCTAGGTGATGTGTAGACTCACTAGTCGTCACATCACTCATCTTCTCAACACCGCCCACAAGGACTACATCGTGAAGACCTGCTGTAACGGACATGAGCCCCAACCTAAACGCCATCCCCGAAGACGCGCACGCAGACTCAACCTTTAAAGACGGTACTCCAGAGATCCCTAGATAGTCAGCTAGCAACGAGCCCAAGTGCTCCTGCTCAACCCACATGCCTGAGCCCATATTACCGACGAACATCGCTTTAACGTCTTTAAGACTCACGCGCGCGTCATCAAGAGCCTCTAAAGCCGCCTCAACGAAGAGATCCCTCAACTGCTTGTTCCAGTGCTCATCAAACTTAGTCATGCCTACTCCTATTACAGCCACGTCCCCTCTCATGATCACACCCCATATATCTTATCCCAGAACTTTAGATACGTTGAATAATCAACGTACTTCTTCCTACTGATGTAGTCATCAACTGTGGGTGCCAGCCCCTTCTTCCCTTCTATAGCTTCCTGCGTTACTAGGCTGAAAGCGTCAGCACCGGCCCCGGACCCGAACGAAACCAACAGTATCCTCTGACCTGGCTTAGCCTTATCCAGCACCCTTGATAGTCCTGTTAATGAAGACCCGGAGTAGAAGTTTCCGACCCACGGCGATATGAGCCCCGGCTTAACTTGCTCTGGCTTAAAGCCCAGCCTAAGAGCAACTCTAACAGGGAACGTTCCGTTCGGTTGATGCGGCACAAAATAATCGAAGTCACTTGGTTTAAGACCTTCCCTGCTCATCAATTCGTTAGCTGCTAACATGATGTGTTTGAAGTACGCTGGCTCTCCTGTAAACCTACCCATGTGCCTGGGGTACTTAACTTCATCCCTCCTCCAGAAGTCAGGGGTGTCTGTTGCGACGGAGTACTGACTCTCGAAGTAAGCAACGCTGGTGCTGGATTTAGACCCGATTATATATGCTGATCCGCCCGCACCCGCTGTGTACTCTAACACGTCACCAGGCCATGACTGAGAAGTGTCAGCGCCTATAGCTAGGCCATACCTGATCATCCCGCTCACCACCTGAGCCATAACGGATATGAGGGCCTCCGTCCCGGCCTTACAAGCGAACTCGTAATCAGCAGCTCTGATGGTTACCGGCGCACCTACGGCAGCGGCAACTATGGTCGCCGTCGGCTTCACAGCGTAGGGCTTAGACTCGGAGCCAACATACACAGCACCTATGTCCTTAGGACTGACCTCAGGAGCCCTCTTTAAAGCGGTCCAGGCAGCGTTCACCGCGATGACTACTTGATCCTCATCACGACCCTTCACCGATATTTCCTCGACCTGCAACCCGCTCTTGACCCTGGCAGGCTCCTCACCCCATACCCTAGCTATCTCGTCAAGTTTAATCCTGTAGACAGGAATGTATGAACCCCAACCATATATGGCTGGAATGTCCCCCTTAAAGTTCATTAAGAGCACCTCAGAAACTATATAACAGAGTTTAAAAAGATTATGTTAAGAATTTCATAAACAATAGTCGAAGTAACTAATAAGTCGGTATCTTTATTTTTCATGGAAGTGCCTTACAGATTCCTTAAAGCCTATCCCGTGTTCTTGATCATAGAGGAAGACTCTCACGAAGCCGATGAGACCGAGCGCGTCTAGTTTGTCAGCGTCGCTAAACACCTTGGCCTCCTCGCTCGTGGGCTGGATGCCGTGGGTCGAGGCATAGCTGTAGCTGTGGTACAGTATTGCGTTCTCCACAATCCCTATCACTCGTTCACTTATTCCAAGACTCCTTAAAAGGCCGCTAGCCACAACTGCCGAGAAGTACGCGTGAGGCTCTCCTAAGACCCTCTTCACGTCATGCAGAAGAGCAACGCACTCCAGAACGTTTAAATCAACCCCCAAATTCATGCGGACAGCTATCTCGAGTGAGAGCCTGAGAACCCTCTGGACATGCGGGTACCCATGGGTCCAATCATCACCAAGAACCCCTCTAACGAACTCCTTGACCAAGGGATGAAGACAGTGTATTACTTCATCGCCTTGAAGCAAGTCAACACCCTACATCAGTAGTAGTGCTTAGGGTTTAATTATCGTGTTACCTACTCGACACTGTTGTGAAGATATTTTTGAGTGGGTGTTGAAGTAGTTACGGTAGGGTGTTGGTTAGGTGAGGGTGATTTGAGTCCCTTAACGCTCTTGCTGATCCTTTGCTCGGTGTTCGTTTTCTTGTTCACGCACTCCTCCCAGAGACTCAGGACCGTGTCCCTCCCTATCCTGACCACCTACCTGGTTATCTGTACGTCGTTCCTGATCCACGCACCCTTCACGGACGTGCCTCTAGGGTTAATGGGTCTCAAGTACAGTGACGTAGTTCACGGCGTGTTCTCCGTTAGGTTCTCCTCCGAGCTCGTCGGGGATTTGAGGAGGCTTAGTGAACTCTGGTTTGATGTAGGGGTCTTTGACAGCTTGGTTAAGAAGAGTTACCTCTGCCCCGCCCCCTACGTGGATTACGTGTTTGAATATCCGCCTGTGGTTGGTCTCTTATGGTTTCTCACTACATGTGCTTCCTTCACCATGTCGAGCAAACTCACGCTGACGGTCAGCGAGTTCTTCAACACAGCGTCAAGCATCAACTACACGTTACAGTCACTGGTACTGGCTTGCTTCACAGCACTTACGTTCTACCTTCTAAGGAGGGTCGCCCTAACTAGCGGCAGGCCCTTGCAGAGATCACTGCTCTTCATCGCACTGCCCTCCACAGTCCTCTACATGACCTATAATTGGGACGTGATAGCGTCGGGCCTTGCCTTGGCTTCCCTCTACGCCTTCTTGAGGAGGAGGCACTCCGTGTCAGGCACGTTGCTTGGACTCTCAGTAGCCAGTAAGATACTCACCGGGGGCCTTCTGATACCCCTCACGTTCCACTTAATTAGAGGCGTTAGGAGCGGTGGTAATCAAGTACGTGACTTGATCGCGTTCTCAAGCGGTTTCCTGATCACTAGTTTAGGTCCTTTCGCAATTCTCTACGTGTCATCGCCAAAGGGCTTCACAGCCTTCATAACTCACCATACGGGTTGGTACTGCGAGAACTGTATCTATGCTTTAATGATCCCAGACATATTTAGTCCGCTCCACAAGTACCTGTACATGTTACTAGGCTCGGCATTATTTGTAGTTATTGCGATACTCTCTTACAGGGGGGCTCTTGAGGTCATCGCCCTATCCTACGCGTCTGTGGGGGGAGCAGTGGCGTTGAACTACGTCTTCACACCACAGATGATCCTGATGATAACCCCATTCGCGCTCCTGACGCTGAACCGCCTGCTCCTCTACGCATACGTTGTAGCCGACGTAGCTAACTCCCTCCTGATAATAGCGTTCTTCGAGGACGCGTCACTTAGAACGCTCTTGTCAAGGCTGATACCAATCAACACAGGCTTTAACCCATGGACTATAGATTCACCCACGCAGTGGCTAGCAACCATCAGAAACGCAGCGATACTGATAACGATCATATACACGTTAATAGCGGATCGAAGGGAACGTTAAACACGTGGTTTCAGAGACATATAGACTACTGTGGGGAGGGTTGAGGGAAGCCGTGATAAATCCTATGCGGAGATCTAAAGAAGCCGTGGCGAGTTCATGGGCATCAGCTACAAAAAGACTCGCTATACTTGTTGTCTAAGTAACTTATAAGATTCGTGTGTTTAGTGTATTGGTGATTGTATGGGGAGGAGGAGCAGGAAGCGATATAAGGTGTTTAGGCCTCCGCAGAGGACCCTGCCTAGGGTGTTTCAATGTCCTGCATGCGGGTCTATGACCATCATCGTGTACATGGAGCCCTACATTAACGACGCTGGTGAGGAAAAGAAAAGAGCGCTAGTTAAGTGTATGAACCCCAAGTGTGGTTTGAGAGCTGGGTTGGAGGAGCTGCCCTCGATCTTCGAGGCCGTTGACGCGTACTCTAAGTTCCTGGATCTCTACGGTAGTGAGAAAATCAAGGTGTGGTTTGAGAAGGGGGAGTCTTTTGAGTGAACGTAAGCCTTGGGTCGATAACTACCTGAGAAGCAAGGTGCGTTCTGGGGAGAAACTGCACTTGACACTACTGGACCCAGATAAGGTCAATGACCTAGGTCTCGTTGACAAGACTGTGGAGGTTATGGTGTCTGAGGGGACTGACGCGTTCCTCGTAGGGGGCTCTATAGGGGTTTCAGAGACGGACATCGACGCATTGACAACCACGCTTAAGAAGTGGGGACTGCCTGTGATACTCTTTCCAGGCAACGTGTCAGGTATCTCCAGACATGCTGACGCCATACTCTTCATGTCTCTCATGAACTCCGACGACCCCTACTTCATCGTGGGCGCTCAAGTACTGGGAGCCCCCTTAGTCGCCAAGTACGGGATTGAAGCACTTCCGACGGGCTACGTGATCGTTGGCTACGGCGGCGCAGCTGGATACGTAGGAAGGGCGAGGCCAATACCGTACGACAGACCCGAGCTTGGAGCCGCTTACGTTCTGGCCAGTAAATTCCTTGGTAAGAGGTACGTCTACCTTGAGGCCGGCTCAGGCGCTCCCGAACCAATACCGCCTAAGTTCATTAAGGCTGCTTCAAGGGTTAAGGGCGACTTAATACTCATAGTCGGTGGCGGGATAAGGAGTTATGAGCAAGCTAGGGAGGTAGTGAGCTCAGGCGCTGACGTTATCGTGACGGGAACCGTGGTTGAGGAAAGCCCTGAGAGGGCTAGGGAGGTAGTGAGGGCTGTTAAGAAGGGTTAACCCCGTCGCTGTTGCCATGCGTTAGACCAGCTTGAGAGACACTACTACCCCGTACTTCCTCTCCACGCTCGCTAGTCTTCGTTTAAGCTTACGTGCTGATCTAGCCTCCTCTCTAGGAACCGTTACAGTGACCACACTGCCGTCAAACGTTACCTCGGCTGAGGGCAGGAGTGCTAGGATGGCTCTCCTAACCCTGCCCTCGAGGTCGTTACCTGTAACCTGTCTTACAGGCACGACGACCGTCTGCTCCCCGAAGGTGTACATCTCGTATTCCAGCTGCCCGTTGACGAAGTCCCTCACCTCGATGACGGGCCTGGCTAAGTCAGCCTCCCTTAAGCCTGTTGGGAGCTTGACGCTCATGCTTACGTCATAGACCTTACGCACCTCACCGTCCTCCAGGAAGAGGATCGTGTCTATCACGGACGGTATCATTCCTAGGTCTATCCTGCCAACGAATCTCTGGAGGGCGTCTATGGGTGATGTAGCGTGAACGACACCCACCATCCCAATGCCGGCCAGCCTCAAGTCAACGTACAGTTTGAAGTCGTTATCTGTGCGTAACTCGTCGAAGACCGTGTAGTCCGGTCTCGAGAGTAGCAGTATGTCGTGAAGCTCCTCAGGTGTGGCGTATGTTTTAGAGTATTGGGTAACCTCTGGGGGTAGGTGCATGTCCCTGGGCGACTCTATAGTCTTGATTACTTTATTTCCTCTCCTGTAGTAATCAGCCAGTGCTTGTGCGAAAGTGGTCTTGCCCATGCCTGGAGCGCCCGCTATCAAGATGCCTTCAGCCCTCTCCTCAAGTCTCCTCATGAGCTTCTCAGGGAGGGTGTAGTCCTCCAGCTTCGGTCTGGCAAGCGGCTTCACAGCCGTTATCTCCCAGCCCTCACTCATCGGTGGCCTGGCTATTATTATCCTGTACATGTTCATCTGTATTATGATAGAGTTAGGCCTCTCGATCTCTATGACTGCATCGGGCTCCGTGCGGGCGACCTCAAGTATCTCGTCGGCGATGGCCTCCACCTCCTCTCTAGTCAGTTGGGTCTCTGAGAGTTTTACCAGCTTCCACTTACCAGGTCTGCCCTGCTTGGCATAGGGAGCCGCCCCCTCCTTCAGATGCACGGACATGGTCTCCTCGTTGAAGAACCTCTCAATGGCGGTCATACGGCTCCTAGGCGGCGCTACGTAAAGTACTTCAATGCCTAGGGCTTCACTAGCTAGCTGCTGCGTCTTAGAAGAAGTTATTAAGGTAACCCCAGTGTCGAGTGAGTACCACCTTATCAAGGCGTCTATGTCGTCAACCCTCCTGCCACTGCTAACCACCTCGAGAGGTATCCCCTTAGACACGCACGCAGCCCTGATGAACCTCATCTCCTCAAGACCTAGAATGCCCAGGGACTTGCCGTTCTTAGCCAGTAACTCGAAGTAGTCGACGAGCTCCTTCAGTATGATTAACTTGCCCTGGATCCTCCCATCCCTGACTAACATCTTAAGAACCCCGTTAGTTACCACGCTCACATCCGGCACGTACAGCTCCATCCCGGCTTCCTTCACGTCACGCACCAACTATATTGCGCTACACAACTTATAATACCGACCATTTGATACCTCTTATTTAAGGGTTAGTTGTGGAAGTTTCTAAGGGTGTTGAGATGACGATAAGCGAGATTGAAGAGGAGGCTAGGAGGGTGGTTGAGGATGGGAGGAGGAAGGCTGAGGAGATATTGAGTAAGGCTAGGAAGGAGGCTGAGGAGCTGAAGTCGAAACCTCTCGTCAATCTCGTTACGCCGGATGAGAGGAGGAGGCTTGAGGAAGAGTGTGAGGCGAGGTTGAGGGATCTGGAGCGCTCGATGGAGAAGCGTAAGAGCAGGATCTTGAGGGCCTTCGCCGAGAAGAAAGAGGGACTTGTCAAGGAGCTCGTGGAGATCGTGACAGGGTTAAGGGAGATATAGGATGTTGCTGCTCTCAACGCCTGAGAGGCTCCGCTACGTCAGGTTGTTAGTGCCTAAGGACGTGAGTGACAAGACGTTAAAGCTCCTGCAGGGACTAGGCGTCATGCACGTCGAGATCCTGGGAGAGTTAAGCGATGAGGATCGGAGAAGCCTCTCCAAACGCGTTGAGGATGTCCGGGCCTTCTCAAACCTGATAACCGCGCTCGAGAGCTACTATAACGTCAGGGTAGTGAGTATTGAGAGAGAGGTGAGCGTTGAGAATCTTGAGGAGCTTCTGAGCGACGCGTTCAACAAGTTGAGTGCCGTGCATCGGAACGTCGAGAACCTAGTCAGTAATAAGAGACGCATCGCAGACGAGATCAACGATTGCCTTAAGCGATTAAGGGTGTTGGAGGTCCTTAAGGATAAAGTCGGGGGAGGGGTTAAGGTTTCTGAGCTCTCCTTCAGGGGTGAGATGCTCTTCTCCCTCGTCGCGGTTGGTAAGGCAGGGGATCTAGAGACATTTGCATCGACCTTGCCTAAGGACTTGGTTATGACGTGGGGTCTAGCTGGCGATGAGTTCGTTGTTTTGGTGATGGGGCCTACGGGGGCTTTAAGCATGGTTCAAGAGGCGATCAGCAGGGTTAAGGCCGAGGTCGTGGAGTTCCCTCCGTTGGATATCTCACTGCTCGAGTACTTAAGCGGATTACAGAGGCGGGTCGATGAATTGAAGTTATTGCTGAGTAAGACGGAGAGGGAGTTAAGCGATCTTCTGAGCAGTAACGCAGAACTCCTGGCTCTGGCTAAGGTCCTTAACGAGATCGTTGAGTCAAGGCTAAACGCCTTACTAAACGCGGCCAGCGGCGAGTATCTCATGGCCATGGAGGGCTGGGTTCCTGAGGACTCGCTGGGTCTTCTGAAGGGTAGGTTAAGCTCTGAGATCGGGACGTACTTAGTGGTGCCTGTTCCAACTGATAAGAAGCCTCCCTCGAAACTAAGGAATCTTAAGTTCTTCAGGCCTTTCGAGCTCGTGACAAGGTTTTACGGTGTGCCATCACCCGGTGAATGGGACCCTACACCGATCCTGACCTACTCCTTCCTGGTTTTCTTCGGTTTGATGATGGCTGATGTGGTCTACGGCTTATTACTCCTACTCATCATTAAGTACGTCCTGGATAGGAGCGGCTTCATAGATAACCCCTATTCCCCCGGTTATGTTTCCCTTAAGAGGATGTTAGCGGTCCTGGCGACGTCTGCGACGATCTTCGGCGTGCTCTCAAACACCTTCGCCGGATACTCAATAGCTTTTAGGGACGGCGTCATTCACCTGGTAGTGGCTAGCGATGTTAAGTCAAGTTCGTTGATAGTGCCTTCCTTAATTAACCTGACCGACCCCATGCTGTTCCTCACCCTTGCCTTGATCATAGGGTTAGTGCATATAAACATAGGCCACGCCCTCTCCCTCGCGGTAGGTGTTAAGGCGAGGGATTCGGGGAGGGTTCTGAGCGAGGCTGGGCTGTTGATCGCGGAGGCCTTCAGCATTCCTTACATACTTCATGAATTCCTGCACTATGACTTAATACCGTTGAGCATCGAGTGGTACGGCTACATGCTTTACACGTCGCTCGCGGGGGTCTTGGTGATGGTTATAGGGACTGTGAAGCTCATGGGGGCTGTGGGGCTCTTCATGTGGATATTCAACATAACGGGCATCCTCGGTGATGTCTTGTCGTACTCGAGGATAGCCGGGTTAGGGATTGCGACGTACGTTATGGCGGCCAACTTCAATAAACTGTCTTTAGGGATCTTCGAGTACTTCTCCGGCCTCACACCGCTCGTCGGCCCTCTCATAGGGCTCTTGCTCATGTTTGTGGTGGCGGCATTCATGAACGCCTTTAACCTAATCTTCGGGTCGATAGGCGGCTTCGTCCACTCTATGAGGCTTTGTTTCGTTGAGTTCCTGCTTAAGTGGTATGAGGGTAATGGATCGGAGTTCATGCCCTTAACGCTGAAGATAGAGAGGCATGTGCCCATAGGCAGGGTTAAATAGGACTCGCTAAGGGTTCTGGGCTACGTAGTTTTCCTATAAGATTCATGGTCTTCTCCCCGTCAGGTTAAACCCTTCCACCTCTTCACAAGCTCACTGAAGAGCTTCATGGGCAGGGAAAGATCCTCCATCTGAAGGCTTATGGAGCGCTCCTTTTGAGGAATTAACCATCTCACGTCCGGAGCATCAAGTCTTTACACTTTGAAACTGCTGACAACGGCGGATCCAGAGGGGGATTGAGTTAGAGATCCTCGACAACGTTAACACTTTAAAATCCTTTCATAAAGTATTATTGAGGCGAGGTGTTTAGGACTATGTCAGCTGACATTACATCGCTCTTCAACCCGTCAGTCATTGCATCGCTCGGGGCTGCACTAGGGGTTGCTGGCGGGGTAGCTGGCTCATCAATAGGGATAGGTAGGGCTGCCTCAGCAGGCCTTTCAGTAGTGTCTGAAGACCCAGGGACATTCAAGCAAGTGCTTATCCTGTCCTCCCTTCCCATGACCCAGACCTTCTACGGCCTTATCTTCGCCTTACTTAACTTTACGTCCGTCCTGCCTAGCATAACTGAGATGACCTGGGCTAAGGCCGGTGCCTTTCTAGGGGTTGGTTTGTTCGTGATGTTCGCCGAGCTCTTCTCGGCGTGGTATCAGGGAGTTATCTGTATGTCAGGCATAGTTGAGTTGCCAAGAGCTGGGGGGAGGATGCTTGTACCTTCGATGATTCTCGCGGCTTACGTGGAGATGCTCGGCATCCTCGGAATGGTCTTAGGCTACTTACTAGTCTTAATAGTTTCGGGCTTGCCTGTCTAGTTAGATTTGTTGAGGAAGAAGTCATGGGTCTGGAGTCGCTTAGGGAGGAAGTCTTAAGGAAGGCGAGAGCTAAGGCGGAGGCCTTGATTAAGGAGGCTGAGGAGGAGGCCAGGAGAATCCTCGGTGAGGCCAGGAGAGAGTACTCAAGAAGATATGAGCTAGTTAAAGAGTCTGAGTTGAGGGAGCTACGTGATGAGCTGTCCAAGAGAACTGCCGAAAGGTCCATGGAGCTCAACATGGAACTGCTTAAACTGAAGAACGAGTTGGCTAGGGATCTGATGGAGAGCGCTTTGAAGACCCTTTACGAAGTCCCTGAGGATCTGAGGAGGGAGTCGTTGAAGAGACTGATCAAGGAGTGTGTTGAGGGGGGCTTGTCCGAGCAGGGGATGAGGCTGAGGGTTGTTGAGAGGGATTCATCCCTGGTTAAGGATGTGGTGAGGGAGTTAAGGCTTGAGGACAGGGTTACAGGGGTTGAGTTGCTTCCTCCTAAATACGTGGGGGGCGTGTTCGTGGAGTTCGGGAACGGATCCTTGGGAATAGATAACACTTACTTAACCAGGCTTGAGAGAGCTGCTTCACACCTCTATAGGAGACTTAGGGAGGAAGTCTTCGGGGATTGAGTGGTGCTCCAGACAAACAATGACGAGGTTTTCTTCAACCGCGTGAGGCTACACCTGCATAAAACCCTGACCCCAAGCAGGGTAATGGTTCTTCGCGAGGTAGCTACCTACACGTTCACAGACCTCCTGACAACGCTGCAGAACTTTGAGGCGAGTTCATGCGTGGCTAGGGAGCTTAGCGCTGAAACCCCCTTATCACGCAGGGGGATTTACAGCAGGTTGCTTAAGTGCTGGGAGAGGGTCTTGAGGGATGAGATTCGTTTAATTAAGCCCTCGGACTGCATGAAGGACGTGTTCGACCTGTATGTCAGCAGGTACGTCCTAAACGATCTCACGGGCATCCTGAGTGCTGGGGTTGAGGAGACCACTTACTTAAGCGCACAGGCCGCGGAGGCGTTAAGAGAGGCCGCAGAGGTCGATGGATTGCTCTCTACACTGGCTGGAAGCGGGCTTAATGCGGGTTTCATAGTCGACGTGCTCGAGAAATATAGGGGTTTCAGAGTAAGTGAGTTAGACGTCCGTAAGTTGGTTGAGGAGCTGAACTCCTCCTTCTTCAGGAGGCTTAAGGGGGTTCTCTCGGCTTCAGGCGCTTCTAGCCGCGGGCTTGGATGTGTCGACTCTCTGGAGGGTTTCGAGGGCGTTAAGTACGCGGTGAGGCGCTCGATAGGGGAGGGAGGCGACTTCAGGGGGGCTTTGACCCGGTTAACGCCTAGTCAGAGGGAAGCCCTCATCAAACACTCATCAGACCCCCACACGCTTGAGTTCCTGCTCGTAACCTTACCTGTTAACTCATGCCACAGCGTCCTGAGGTCAATGCCTCCCTCAACAGACACTTTTCTCCATTACCTCACGGTTAAGGAGTGGGAGTTTCAGGCTCTCTCGTACGTATTTTACCTAATGTACATCGGATACCCAACCGATATGATCAGGGATGAGGTGGGGAGGTGGTTAAGGCTCTATGAGTCGCTTCCCAAGTAGGAAGGATGTAGTGGTGATTGGTGAGTTGGGTTTTATAGAGGGTTTCAAGCTAGCCGGTGTTAAGAGGTTGGTGGAGGTCTCCGACGTCAAGGATTCTGGCGAGGTTAAGCGGAGGCTTGGCGACGCGTTAATGAGGCTTTACGAAGATCCTTCCGTTGGCGTGATAATAATACAGCAGAAGTTCAGAGACCTAATCATTGATAAGGTGGAGAAGGCCGGTAGGGAGCCGCTGGTCGTCTTCATACCTAGTCTCAAGGAGGTGCCTCAAGTGAATGTAAGGGATTATTACTCACGTGCAATTAAATCCTACGTAGGTATTAGTATTGAGGTGTGATGAGTGGTTAAAGGTAAGTTAATGAGGGTCTCAGGACCTCTAGTGATTGCCGAGGGTATGGAGGGCTCGATGGTTTACGAGGTTGTTCTAGTTGGCGAGGAGAGGCTTATAGGTGAGGTAATAGGCCTCCAGGGTGGCAGGGCGTTCATTCAGGTCTATGAGGATACTTCAGGGCTTCGGGTGGGGGAGCCTGTTGAAGGCACGGGAAGCCTCCTCTCAGCCGAGCTAGGTCCAGGGATCGTTGGCAAGGTTTACGACGGGCTTCAGAGGCCTCTCTCAATGATCGGCGAGGTCTCAGGAGCGTTCATAGGGAGGGGCGTCAAGCTCCCGGCACTGCCCAGGGATGCCAAGTGGTTCTTCAGGAGATCAGAGCGCAGGGTTGGCGATAAAGTCCAGGAGGGCGACATCCTCGGGTACGTTCAGGAAACACCCATCCTACAGCATAAGATCATGGTTCCTCCCGGGTTCTCGGGAACCCTTAAGGAGCTTGCTCAGGACGGGGACTACACAGTAAGTGACGTCATCGCCCTGCTGGATACTGGGGGTGGGGAGTTGATGGAAGTGAAGCTGATGAGTAAGTGGCCGATACGTAAGCCCAGGCCGTACAGACACCGCTTAGAGCCAGTGGAGCCCCTCATAACAGGGACCAGGGTCTTGGATATGATGTTTCCTGTGGCTAAGGGCGGTAAGGCAGCAGTGCCTGGCGGCTTCGGTAGTGGGAAGTGCGTTTTGCCGGGAACGCCGGTACTCTTAGCCGACTGGAGCGTGAGACCCATTGACGAGCTATACAGGGAGGCTGGAGGCAGGAGGCTAAGGCTTAGTGAGTATGAGGAGGTAATCGAACTTGATAAACCCCTATACGTAGTGGGATTCGACGGAGTGGGGCTGAAGACTGTTAGAGCGACACACATGTACAGGGGCTTCACGGACTCGATAGTTGAGTTGAGAACCGCCTCAGGCAGGGTGCTGAGGGTTACCCCGGAACATAGGTTGCCTGTGTTCGACTCCCGCAGTGCTGTTAAGTACGTGAGGGCGAGGGACGTAAGCCTGGGCACGTTCTTAATAGTGCCCAGGCAAATACCCTCAGCTAATGGACGCAGAGAAATACCTGTAGAGAAGCTAGCGCAGCACCCTGGGATATTCAGTCGGGATCGCGAGTACAATGATAAGGTCAGGGAGTTCTTGAAGGGATTGAGTAGGGAGGAATTGGAGAGGTTGAGTCGGGAGTCAGGTGTGTCGATGAATACGTTGAGGGACCTAGTTAAAGGGCGTGGGAAGAGCGTGCCGTTAACTCTTGCGAGCTCTCTTAGGAAGGGAGTCACTGATTTAAGGCTGCCTAAGGTCCTGGGCGTGCGGGGAAGTAGAGTGGCCGTGAGGGTTCCTGAGGGTATTGATGAAGAACTCGCCGAACTCCTCGGACTTATGATATCTAGCGGCTTGATTATAGGCGATAAGGTTGTGTTCGTTAACGACTCCAGGGAGTTAAGAACCAGGTTCAACGAATTGCTCTACAGGGTGTTCGGCGTTAAAGGTCGGGAAAAACCGTTCAGCACCGCCCACGGCGTCGAGGTCCGCTCTTCACTGCTTGTCAAGTTATTCGAGGTTCTCGGCGTTCATGAACACCGTGAGTCGAGGGAGGCGTCAGTGCCTGAGGTGATAATGAAGGCTGACAAGGACGTTGCAGCGGCATTTATTAGAGGGCTCTACTTAGGTTGTGGACGCCTCAGCCGGGACGTCTTAGAGTTCTCCTCAACATCGCCTAAGCTGGTGCACGGTCTTGCTTATCTCATGACGAAGTTGGGGGTGGGGTATTCGGTAGGCGTTGATGATGAAGGCAGGTATTGTAAATTGAGTGTGGCGGGGTTGAGCGAGCTGAGAAAGCTCTTCAACGTCGTGTTGTCAGGTGTGAGCGATGATCTACGTAGTCCCGGAGACGTTAAGAGCTTACTTACGTACGTGGGGTCTAAGGATGGGGGAAGCGCTTCCGGAGAGACGATATACATGGCTCCAGAGTCCTTGGAGTTCATGTACGAGGCGTTGTCTGAGGGAGGGTTTAAGGCTGGAGACGTGCGAGCGGGGAACCAGGTATGTGAGGTATGGAGGGCTGGCTACGGTCAGGTGTTAGGGCACGCAGACGTCGCGGCTGGGGGGCTAGGGGATGGTAGGGCATTGGCTCCGCTCGACATGTTGAAGGGGGCAACGAGCGTGTTTGAGCATGTGGCGTTGGATGAGGTCGAGGACGTTAAGGCAGTTAAATATGAAGGCGAAGTCTACGACCTCGTTGTTGAGGACGTGCATAACTTCGTTGGCGGCTACGTGCCTGTAATATACCACAACACAGTCTTACTCCACACGTTGACTAAGTGGAGCAGAACACAGGTTAACATATTCGTGGGGTGTGGTGAGAGGGGTAATGAGATGGCGGACGCTCTCTATAGCTTCAGAAGGCTGACAGACCCCGCCTCTGGTAGACCGCTGTCCGAGAAGGCGGTCTTCATAGCTAACACCTCCAACATGCCTGTGGCCGCTAGGGAAACAAGCGTCTTCCTAGGCGTTACTATGGGTGAGTATTTCAGGGACATGGGTTATGACGTGCTCATGGTTGCTGACTCGACTTCACGTTGGGCTGAAGCCATGAGGGAGATAAGCGCTAGGCTTGAGGAGATGCCGGGTGACGAGGGTTTTCCAGCGTACTTGGGGTCTCGGTTAGCTGAGTTCTACGAGAGGGCTGGGAGGGTTGTGACGCTGGGCAGTCCCGAGAGGACGGGGTCTCTAACGCTGCTAGGGGCTGTTTCACCGCCCGGCGCTGACTTCAGCGAACCAGTCACCACGAACACGCTTAGGTACATAGGTGCTCTCCTAGCACTGGACGTCTCACTGGCTAACAGGAGGCACTTCCCAGCGATCAGCTGGTTGCTGAGCTACTCTCAGTATGTTGAGACCGTGGCTACGTGGTGGAGGCGTGACTTCAGTGAGTGGCTTAAGCTACGTAACGAGGCTTTGAGGATCCTTCAGAGGGAGTCGGAGTTGATGGAGTTAGTGAGGCTGGTCGGGCCTGAGGCCCTACCAGACCCGGACAAGCTGCTCCTGGACGTGGCCAAGATGATCAGGGAGGATTTCCTGCAGCAGAGCGCCTACCATTCCGTAGATGCTTACAGCTCGCCTGAGAAGACCGTTCTCATGCTTGACGTGATAATTAAGTTCTACGAGGAAGCGGCTAGAGCCCTGAGCGAGGGTGTCCCCCTAAGCAAGGTCAGGGAGGCTCCAGTGATCACGCGTATTGCTAGGATGAAAGAGGTCCGTAACGAGGAGTTCAGAGGAGCCTACGAGGGGCTAGTTAAGGAGGTCGAGAGTTATTTCGAACGCGTGAGGGGTGGTTAAGACGGTTCTAAGACTAGGTGTGAAGGAGGTTAGGAGGGCGCTGAGTGCTAGGGGATCGCTACTCCTCATCAAATCTGTGGAGGGGATTAAGTTCGGGGAGGTTGTCGAGGTACTCCTCCCAAGCGGGGAGTACAGAGTAGGCCAGGTGATTGATGTGGGTAAGGACGTATGTGTTCTTCAAGTCTTCGGGGGCGTCAGCGAGGTGAACGTTGACTCGATCAAGGTTAGGTTCAAGGGGGAGACGCTTAAGATGCCTGTCTCCATAGACATGTTCGGGAGGGTTTTCGACGGCCTGGGAAACCCGCTCGACGGCGGTCCCAGAATAATACCTGAGGAGTGGATGGACGTGAACGGCGCCCCCCTGAATCCCGCTATGAGGGAGCCGCCGTCGGAATTCATAGAGACCGGCATCTCGGCAATTGACGCGCTTTTCTCCATCGTGAGGGGTCAGAAGCTACCTATATTCAGCGGGGCTGGATTGCCTCATAACAGGATAGCTGCTCAAATAGTCAGACAGGCCGCGGTCAGGGGTAGGGAGGAGAGGTTCGCAGTGGTCTTCGCAGCCATAGGGGTTACTCATGAGGAGGCTTACTTCTTCATAGAGTCGCTGAAGAGAGCTAAGAGCGTGGAGAACGTGATTTCATTCATTAACACGGCTTCCTCCCCCGTGATCGAGAGGATCGCAGTCCCTCGCGTGGCTCTAACAACTGCTGAGTTCCTCGCCTGGAAGCACGACATGCACGTGTTAACGATAATGAGCGATATGACGAATTATGCGGAGGCCCTGCGCGAGCTTTCAGCGGCTAGGGAGGAAGTGCCTGGGAGGAGGGGGTACCCAGGTTACATGTACACCGACCTCGCCACCATATACGAGAGGGCCGGCAGGGTGTCTGGCAGGAAAGGCTCAATGACTCAGATGCCTATACTAACCATGCCTGACGATGACATAACACATCCAATACCGGACTTAACAGGCTACATAACTGAGGGTCAGATAGTCCTCTCAAGGGATATGTTCAGGAAGGGGGTCTACCCACCGATCGACGTTCTGCTCTCTCTGTCAAGGCTGATGAAGGACGGCATAGGGCCCGGGAAGACTAGGGAGGATCACTACCAGGTCTTCATGCAGTTGATCGCATCATATACTGAGGGCCAGTACTTGAGGGAGCTCTCTGCCATAGTCGGCGCTGAGTCCCTCAGCGAGAGAGATAGGAAGTACTTGGGCTTCGCAGACCTGTTCGAGAGGAGGTTCATTAACCAAGGGGAGTTCGAGAGGAGGGATATAGACACCACACTTAACCTTGCTTGGGACGTCCTCTCAATACTTCATGAGGAGGAGCTGAAGCTGATAAGCTTGGAGAACATCAAGAAGTACCACCCTAAGTACAGGGTAAGTAGTGCGCCGGTGGTGGAAAGCTGTGTCACAACAAATACTCAGGTTAGCCAGACCGACTAAGATAGAGTTCATACGGCTTAGGCGTAGGTTAGCCACGGCAAGACGTCTGCATAAAGTACTCAGGGATAGACTTCTCATCCTCACCCAGGAGCTGATCTCCCTATATAGGGAAGCTATAGAGCGGAGGTCAAGAATACATGAAGAGGTTATGAGATGCGAGACGGAACTTATGAGGACCTCATCCTACACCCCTCCTTGGGTGATCGAGGAATTCTCCAACGTGAGGATCTCCACGTCAAGCGTTGTCGTGGGCTCGAGGGTTGTTGCCGGCGTGAGACTGCCCCTATTGGAGTATGAGGCTAAGACTGGGGAGTACGAGCACGGCACTTACCCGCTCACGCTAGAGGAAGTGGGCAAGTGCTATGAAGAGGTGTTGAGGGAGGTCCTCAGGCTTGCAGAGGTAGAGGCCTCGATATTTGAGGTCGGCAGGGAGGTTCAAAGGGTGAGAAGGAAGGTGAATGCCCTGGAGAACATAATAATACCTAGGCTGAGGTCAACCATAAAGTACCTGAGAATGAAGTTCGAAGAGAGGGAGAGAGAGGATAAAATCAGGAGGAAACGCATAAAGCAGATATTGGCACGTAAGGGAGTTATGTTGCGGTAAATCCCACATGCCTCGTATCTGTCGCAAGTCCTGCATCGAGTTCACACAGGTTTTTAAGCTCTCTAGGGCATTCTTCACAGACGTCTCCACAGATACGGAATCGAACCACCGAGAGCATATTGAACACGTCATTCAGGGGGCCAGGTAGGTGAGCGAGGACAGGATATACGAGTCCTTACTGAGGAACGAGCTAAGGGTTGTTAATAGTTACATTGCCAGTAAGAGGAAGTCCCTCCCCGACCTGCTTAAGGAGGAATACCCACACGTCCTCACGCTTGATGGAGGCGTTCACATGTTCCGCAGGTCCGAGCTCCTCCTAGCTATGGAAGAGCTGGGGGAGGAATCGAGTAGGTTAATGCTCCCTATATACGTCGAGCTAATCCCAACGCAGACAATCACGACGGCTGTGGTCAGGGATGAGGTAGCTGTCAAGCTAATATCCAGAATACTTGGGGTGGAGAGCGTAAGCCCCCTCTACGTATATCCAATCCAATTGATGGAGCTAAGGAGGAGGATTGGAACGCTGATTCAATATGTCATTAGCCCTGAGACTATTAACGTGCCACAGGAAAGTGATTAATGGACCACAGTCCTCAGCCCTGAAGACTTAAGGCCTTCAGCTTGCATTCTAACACTTTCGGGAAGTTGTCTAGAAACCCTATAACACGGAACAGAAGGCCTCTTAAGGCTCGGATTTTTCATAGAGCTACAGGAGCGAGAGTCACCTCGCATGCTTCTCCTCGTACTCCTTGAGTTTAGCCGCTTCATATATGCGTAATGCATAGTTTTGGCGTAAGGTAGGTACGACCTTGAACTAAAGAGCGTTCAAAGTAATGTTGGAGAAGGAGGATTTTAGGGGAACGTGGACTGAGTAAACTTGGTTGGCATCTTCGATTTTACGGCCTTGGCTCTCTCGACTACCTCCTCTATGTAGTTCCTGCCTGTACCATCTATAGTCACTATTAACGGGCCGAAGTTCTCGGTCTCAAACACCCATAGAGCCTCAGGTATGCCTAGGTCAAGCCACTCAACCCCTATGACCTTCCTTATCGCGTTAGCTGCCAATACACCTGCACCCCCGGTGAAAGTCACGTAGGCGGCTCCGTACTTGCTACACGCTTCAGCGGTCTTAGGGCCCATACCGCCCTTTCCAACTACGATCCGCACGCCGACTTCCTCAATCACTGTAGGTTCATAGAGCTCTAGCCGCGCGCTTGTGGTAGGGCCTGCGGAGATGACCTCCCATCCACCACCCTTCTTACTGACCACGGGGCCGCAGTGATATATCACGCCATCCTTTAAGTCCACTGGCAGGGTCTTTCCTTCCTTAACGTAGTCGATCATCCTCCTATGGGCTGCGTCCCGAGCTGTCACCACGACGCCACTAACGTATATTATATCGCCTACCCTGAGCCTCCTAACTTCCTCCTCCCTCACCGGGGTCTTTAAGTAGTAGATCGTCACATCAACCACCTTCTTATTGAGTTATCGTATAGCTCGCGTCGGGTTTCACAGTCGCCGTAGCTCGTCTCGTAGCCCAGCATTGAAACACCACCGCGACCGGGTAGTTAGCAGGATGTCTGTGTGCATACTCTACGTGTACCGCGAGAGCGGTGGTTCTACCGCCCATACCCATGACGCCTATGCCTAAATAATTGACGAGCTTATGAAGCTCCTCCTCAAGCCTCGCTAGGACGGGGTCTTCATTTCTAGTGCCCACCTTCCTCAAGGAGGCCGCTTTCTTGGCGAGCACCATAGCTATATCGGCACCTCCGCCCACCCCAACACCAACTATCGTAGGCGGGCAGGGCATGGCTCCTGCCTGAAGCACTGCATCCAACACCACCTCCTTAATGGCATCAACGCCTTTCCCAGGCGGTACCATCTTCAGTACTGCGGGATATTCAGAGCCCCCGCCCTTGGGCACTACCGTAAACTCAAGCTCCTCACCCGCAATCACCTCCCAATGTATAAACGGTATGTATCTGCCGGTATTGTCTCCAGTGTTTGCAGAAGTGAAGGGGTTGACGCTGTTTGGTCTTAGCGGTACGTCTTGGGTAGCTCTCCTCACAGCTTTAATTAACGCCTCCTCTGTGACGTGAATGGCTGGGAAGCTATGTCCAACCCTAACGTAGAAGATTATGGTCCCGGTGTCCTGGCACATGGGTCTCTGAAGCTTCTCAGCCAACTCTATGTTATCGAGTATGGCCTTGAGCTGTGCTTTAGCTACCTCACCATCCTCCTCTAGGTAGGCCTTCCTTATGGCCTCCTTAATGTCGGGAGGTATTGATATGACTGCTCTCCTTATAGTCTCCACAGCAGCTTCTCCGATTGCGTTGGAGAGTTTAAGACTCATGCTTTTTGATCACCAGCTTCCGTACGGGGAGTGCACCTTGATGTAGTTGTTGTCCAGGGCTAGTTTGACGAATTTCTTGGGACGCTCTATGAGTTCCCGTATCTCGTCCTCAAGCTCCGATGTGCTCATCGTCCTCCTAGCAAGCCCTAGCTCCATCGCCTTCTGGGCTACAGCCATGGCCTCCCTCACGTAAGCTTCATCCTCATCCATCCTAGGCATTATGTACTCCTCGTGAATGCCCCTCTCCTCAGCGTATCTCGCCAGCGCGTACGCCGCGGCAATGAACATTTCGTCAACCATCTTCCTGGCCCTGACTGTCAGAACTCCTCTAAACACTGCTGGGAAGCCAAGACTGTTGTTTATCTGATTGGGGAAGTCGGATCTGCCTGTAGCGACTATCCTAGCACCCCCCTCCTTAGCTTCCCAAGGCCATATCTCCGGAACCGGGTTCGCCTCAGCAAAGACTATCGCGTCTTTGTTCATCTCAGCCACCCACTCCTTCTTAATCACGCCCGGACCTGACTTAGCCGCCGCTATGACCACGTCAGCGCCCTTCATGGCCTCCTTAATGCCGCCCGTAACTCCCTCGCCGTTACTCTCAACAGCTATTGCGTACTTCCATGGATTCTCCTCCTTCATAGCCTCCACGTCGGGCCTGTCTCTATGGAGAACGCCCTTACTGTCGACAGCCACGATATTCTTAGGGTCGGCGCCGGCGACCTTAAGGTACTTGTAGAGGGCTATGTTGGCAGCGCCCGCACCGACCAGAGCTATCTTAACCTCGCCTAACTTCTTGCTAACTATCTTAAGCGCGTTGACTAGGCCGGCCACATTGACTAGGGCAGTACCTTGCTGGTCGTCGTGCCAGACAGGTATCTCAGCGATCTCCTGTAACCTCTCGAGTATGTAGAAGCACTTAGGGGACTCAATGTCCTCCAGGTTGATTGCGCCGAAGCTCGGCTCCAGAGCCTTGACTACGTAGACGAACTTATCAGCGTCGCGTTCGTTGATAACGAGGGGAACCGCGTCCACGCCGCCGAGGTATTTGAAGAGGAGTGACTTACCCTCCATAACCGGTAACCCGGCTGCAGGCCCTATGTTGCCGAGGCCTAACACCCTAGTGCAGTTACTGATGACCGCCGCGTAATTCCACCTCAGGGTGTAGTCGAAGGAGGCGTCCTCACCGTGCTCGTAGATCTTCCTGCAAGGACCTGCAACCCCAGGCGTGTACCACACGGAAAGGTCGTCCAACCTGGTCACGGGAACCTTGGGAACGACCTCGATCTTACCTCCATACTTACGGTGCAGTTCATTTGAGACTGAATACCAATCAACCCTCCTCTCCAGACTCGTAGCGTAGCACCATAAACTGCGTGCACTCCAGACTTATAAGTCTTGAGAGTGCTCACGAACCTCCTAGGAACTCTGTTAGATTAAAAGAGACTGTCCCCTTCACATGCCTAGCCTACACATTACGAGGCGCTGCTTTAACGCGATGGTAGATTATCAACAGAAGGATTATAGCCGCTAAAGCCGCATCAACTATAGTTGAGCCCGAGTAGAGCAGTATGAATCCGCCCACCATGAAAACCGCTCGTTGGATTGTAGGTATGTGGTCCTTCATGTATCCCGCTATACCTATGGATATTGAGGAAGCCGCTATTATCGCGATTAGTATAAGCCACGCAAGACTCATTACCGGGGCTTCCTTCACCACTAGAAGGAGCTCCGGCTTGAAAACGAAGACGAAGGGGATGATGAAGGTGATTATCCCTAGCTTCACGGCCTCAAGCCCTACCCTCATGGGCGATGTTTTAGCTATATTGGCCGCTGCATACGCTGCCAACGCTACAGGAGGGGTTAAGGAAGACCTGGTTGCGAAGTGAAATATGAACATGTGAGCGACCAAGCCTTTAATGTTTAGCAAACTTAACGCAGGTATCGCCACGGCACTAGCCATTATGTAAGCTGCAGTGGTTGGCAGACCGAAGCCCAGTAGGATTGTCAGTAACGCCGTGTAAAGCAATGCAAGCTCCTGTATTCCGAAGGATGCACTCATGAGTAGGTAGCCGAACTTCAGAGTGATCCCGGTGTAGGTGAGTATGCCAACAATTATTCCGGCGGCACACGCGGCAATTATAATCGATGTTATTTCCTTACCGCCCTCCACAAGTCCGTTGGGAACTGATAATGGGTTCCTACGCACGTCCCTCCTTAGTAGGCTCAATGCCAGCGAGGTGTAGAAGGACGCTAGAGCCGACGTTATCGGACTCCACTTCACTATGATCAGGAAGTATACGAGAACCATGATGGGTATTAGGCAATGACCTTGACGTCTCATAACCTCGCCAAGGCTTGGAAGTCTCTTCCCTCGGCAACCTCTTAAGCCTTGTTTTTGAGTGAGTTATAGTGTATTTGGACGTAAAGAGACGTGTGGTAGATCGTCACGTCCGTTATTGCCATCTACAACGCTCGTGGCCCCGAAATCACGCACTATCTGCGGTCTAGCCTTCGGGTCTATGAGACCTCTTAGGATCCTCTCAACGTAGCTGTGGAGCCTCACCACACCACGTGAATCTACACCACGCAGATTAGCCATGACTAGAGCGTCGGCGACGACTTCAATGTCGCTCTTGCTTACCCCAACACGCATCAACACGTTCTTGCAGAATTCAAAAGTTTTTCACGACTCACTAGAACTTGATCCATATGTGCCCACCTGCATTAAACCCCGAAAAACGCTTTTAAAATCGTATCATTAACAGCCACCTTAAACCCTTACTGCACTCATTTAGCCTGAACTTGCGAGCATTGACGTTACTAATCGGATGATAACCTGGTGAACAAATTAAATGAGGGATGGGGCTCCGGCCGGGATTTGAACCCGGGACCTCGGGGTCCACAGCCCCGCGCTCTCCCGAACTGAGCTACCGGAGCCACCAATAATAAGACCCTCGTTACGATTTTTAAGTGCTTTCTCAGGCGCGGGGTCAGGCCTCACACGGTTCTTCATTCCTCAGCTCCAGTGTTCCTCATCACCCACTCTTCTATTTATTATTGAGTTCCGAGGTTATATATCTGGGAAGTCTTGATGGGTGGGGAGGAGTTCCGAGTTGTCATTGAATACCCCAGTGGGAGGGTCTTCGGCAGTATTCTAGAGGCCCTCTCCAACATAGTTGACGAGGCTGTGTTTAGCTTTAGCGAGGAAGGCCTCCGTGTTAAGGCGCTTGACCCCGCTCAAGTGGCTCTAGTGACCGTGTACATACCGCCTTCCAGCTTCCTCACCTACGACTTAAGGGAGGAGACCTCGGTAGGCGTTAACTTAAGTAATTTAATGAGGACATTACCTAAACCTAGGAAGTCGGATAGAGTTGTGCTTAGGGCTGGCGAGGATTTCTACGAGTTCGTCATTGAGGCATTAGGCGTTAAGAGGTACAGGTATAGGTCTATAGAGGTGCCGGTGACTGAGGTGCCGGAGCTTCAGCTGGATTTCAAGGTCAGGGGTTCCGTCTACACTGCCGCGTTTAAGAAGGCCTTAAATGACTTGAGAGGCAGCGGGGTCATAGTCTTCGAGGCCAAGGATAATAAAACCTTAAGGCTCGAGGCACCGGAGGTAGGGGGCGAGATTAAGTTCTCCCTAACCGGGGGTTCCTTAATAGAGCTGGAGGTGGAGGAGGGCTCTAGAACCCCTTATGATGAGAGCTACGTGACTAAGGTCAGCCCTCTCTGCGACATAGCAGATGCTGTGAAAATAGAGTTCAGTAACGATCAACCACTACACTTGGCTTTCAACCCCCCTGGAGGGGAGTTAGTAGAATATTTAAGCGCGCCTAAAGCATGAGAAAATTTTTATACCCCTAATATAATCTCTTTGGTGTGACGCCGTGAATCAGGAGCTGGACGAGTTAGACAAGAAAATACTGAACGTGCTTCAAGAGAACGCGGACCTGACGTACGCCGAGCTGGGCAGGATGCTGGGCGTAAGCCCCTCCACCGTGTACATGCGCTTGAGGAAGCTGAAGGAGAAGGGATTCATAAAGAGGATAGTGGCAGAGGTCGCCCCAGAGCCCGTAGGGCTGAATCTCAGGGCCCTTATCTTCCTGGCCATAGACGTCAGGAAATACAACGACGTAGTCGGTAAGTTGTCTAACATAACCAACGTCAAGGCAGTCTACGACGTGACTGGCGAGTGGACCTTGGTCTCTGAGGTCTACGTTAAGGATCACAAGGAGCTCTCGGAGATACTTGACGTGATCGGGGCTCTGGAGGGTGTCCAAAGCACGTCAACAGCCATCGTCCTCAGGGTTATTAAGGAAGATAGGAAGGTATTGATAACGTGAGACCAATATACGCGTACGGACGCTTCGTCGTCTCAGAGAACGGTGATTTTTTCCAGATGATCATTTACGAGTACCTGGATACGGCTGAGGAGCTCGCCTCAATTGTTGGTAGCAGGCTTCAAGAGGAGCTGGAGTCCATGAAGGAGAACATGCAATCCTTCCTGGATAAGGAAGTCGTTAAGGTTAATGACGTGGTTGTTAGACCTAGTGTTCAGCTGGTTGACGTTGGGTTCAGGGGGTCTCTCAAGAGGCCTTTCGTGGAGTTCCTCGTTCACTTTAAAGGCGGCTTGAGGGAGGGAGTTAACACGTACGAGAACATCTACGAACCTGAGGTCACTACCTACGATTACAGCGTGTCGTGGGTCCTCCCACAGGGGTTTGAGGTTGTTGAGGCTATTCTAGGGGTTGATCACACAGTCGGGCCGTCCAACGTCCTGAGGTTTAAAGTCGTGAAGGGCTTCAGAACCCCTGGTTACGAGCGGATTCGCTTCCGCCGGTTGGTTTAGCACGCTTGACGTGCTTCAAGTAGTACTGAATAGGGGTTCTGACGCGGCATTCAGCCACGCACATGCCTAGATCCCTCATGTGGGTACAGCTATACATCCTGTACTTCTTACCCCCACCCCTCATACCAGCCAGATGCTCTATCTGATACCTCGCCATCCTCTCGTTGAAGTCCGGCGCGTTCCTCATTAAATCGAGCACGTATTCGGCCGAGGCCCCTACGTTCAGGAGGAAGGTCGCCAGCGCGAATCTTTGGCTATGTGTTAGGTGCTCGCTCGCCTTTAAGGAGTTAATCAGCTCCTTAATACACGGGGGGAAGAACTCCTCCCTCACTTCTCCCAAGGTACTATACCCTTCTGGCGATTCCTCATCGCTTGTGTAGCCACGCTCCTTGCGAACAAGGTTCCTTATCTCCTCCCTTAAATCAGCTATCGAGTCCAAGTCCATGACCTTCAGGCTCAGGGCCTCGAAAACCTTCATGAGATAGTTCTTAAGAGGCCCCTCGATCAAGCGCACGTACTTGCTCTTAGGCATGTACACGTGGCCTCTCTCCACGTATGTGCTGGCAAGTGACCAGCTGACCTCACCTAATAGCTCTTCAGCGTACACCAGGTATTTAGGAATTGATACCTTGAACTGAAAGCACGAGATCTCGGGCCTCGGCTTAGTTCCTAGGATGACCTTATGGCCGCACTCATCCTCCCTAGCCAGTAACTCGCTTACTAACCCCAGCCTGCGGGACACGTCCCACACGAACTTGCTGCTCTCACCCTCCAGGAGAGACACGAACTTCTTGACCTCGCTGTCCACGTACTTCCTTAACGCCCATCTATCAGCCAGTCCTGCGAGCAAGAGCCCCATGTAGAACGAGATGTACTCGTCCTCACTTCCCTGCGGTCTTGCCACTCGCTCCCGCCCCCCACCTAAGACGGCTTCCTTAACCCTCTCCAGCGCCTTACTTCGTAGGACTCCCATGCTGAAAAGCCTCTCCAGATTCACGTCACTGCCGTACCTCTCCCTGAAGTATTCCTCAAGCCCCTTCAGGAAGGGGTATAAGTAATAATTGCTCACTTAGAGACCCCACCACCTCAACTCTCCGTTGCGGAGGTAATATTTCCCGCGATCGATTAAAATTTAACGCGGTCTCGACATATATACTCGTGAGGTGGGTGGTGATAGGTAGGTGGGTGGTTACTTCAGCCTGGCCTTACATAAACTCAGTGCCTCACCTAGGTAATATGATAGGCAGCGTTCTCTCCGCCGACGTTTACGCGAGGTTCTTGAGGATGCTTGGTGAGGACGTCGTCTTCGTGAGCGGTAGTGACGAACACGGAACTGTGATCGAGGTTGAAGCGCGTAGGAGGGGCGTGACACCTAAGGAGTTAACCGACATCTCGCACGAGTACATACTCAAGCTTTGGAGGGTTTGGAATATATCGTTCGATAACTACACGAGGACTGAGAACGAGGTTCACAAGAAGTTCGTTCAGGAGTTCCTGATGAAGATCTACGAGAACGGTCTTATGGAGGAGAGGGAGCAGACAGTGCCTTACTGCCCTAGAGACAATGTATACCTGCCTGACAGATTCATTGAAGGGACATGTCCTTACTGCGGCTTCGAGGGAGCAAGGGGAGATCAGTGCGATAACTGCGGGGGGCTTCTCGAACCAAATCAGTTGATTAACCCTAGATGCGTCTTATGCGGGTCCGCGCCCGTCTTCAAGGACAGGAGACACTGGTTCTTCAGGCTTGATAGGCTGGAGGGCGATATCCTCCTATGGGTGAGTAGGCATGGGATGCTTGAGGAGAACGTGAAGAACTTCACGGTATCGTGGATAAAGACGACAGGCCTCACCCCCAGGTCGCTTACACGTGACAATAAGTGGGGTATCCAGGCACCGTTCCCGGACTCCAGTGATAAGAGCATCTACGTGTGGTTCGACGCCCTGCTAGGGTACGTGTCAGCCACTAAGGAGTACTTCACTAAGCTAGGCAGGGAGTCTGAGTGGGTTAGGTATTGGTTTGAGGAGGGCTCGCGAACAGCCTACTTCATAGGGAAGGACAACATACCGTTCCATGCCGTCATACTTCCGGCGTTACTCATGGCGACTAAGGAGCCGTACGTCCTGCCAACAATCATATCGGCCACCGAGTACTTGATGTATGAGGGCAGGAAGTTCAGCAAGAGCCGGAGGATAGGTGTTTGGATCGACGAAGCTCTGAAGATAGTTGATAATACGGATTACTGGAGATACTCCCTAATCAGGATGAGGCCCGAGGACAAGGACACCAACTTTAAGTGGTCCGAGTTCGTGAGGTTCGTTAACAACGAGCTAAACGACCACATAGGCAACTTCATACACAGGGTATTAACGCTTATCCAAAGGTTCTCCGACGGGGTTGTTCAGGAGGCAAGCCTAACCAGCGACGTTGACAAGGATTTCAGCTCATTCATTAAGGAGTCCTGGAACTCCTACGTCTCGTTGATGAGGAGGGCTAGGTTGAGGGACGCGAGTGAGTTGATAGTGAGGCTCGGCGAGAGAGGCAACCAGTACGTGAACGCTAAAGCCCCGTGGGCTAAGGTTAAGGAGGACGTTGAAGACGTTAAAACCACGCTTAACTTAGGCTTCACAGCAACCTTAACCCTAGCCGTGATGCTATACCCAATAACGCCTAGTTCGGCTGGGAGGATGCTCAGCTCCTTGAACGTAAGAGTTGAGGGACTCGTTGTTAAGGATAACCCGCTGGAGTTAGTTAGACTGCCTCACAAGATAAACAGGGTTGAGCAGGTCTTCACTAAACTCCCTCAAACGCTGGTTAAGACGTTGTTGAGTGATGGGGAGAGGGAGCACTTCCTTGAGAGGGTGCGTAGCGAGTTAAATAATGAAAGACCAGAAGTGCTTAGATTCTAGCTTAGAACTTAAATCGATTACATTCCCCCCGAATATGTTGGTACCATGTAAGCCCTCCGATATCCTAGTTAGTGCTCTGTAGCTCTTCTCGTCGACCAGGAGGTCGCCCTCCACAGCTATTACGTGAAGTCCCTCGAACGGGTTTAGCGGGGGGTCTGGGAGGCTTGGATCCGGCTTCTCCTTACCTATGTAGATCCACCTGATCTTTGAGCCACGCTTACGTGGACTGAAAAGCCTATGCACTCTATACCAGTACCTCCCGAAGTAAACATACCTAGGGTTTGTACGTTCATTCGGCAGCTTAATGTACACGAAGTGAATAGGCTTTAGGTAGTACCCACTGTCTCTGATCGCTAGGTTGTATTCGTTTATCCTGCGTTTATAGGGCTCGTAGAGGTTCATCAGCAACGGGTACCCGCCCATTATAGCTATCCTAGCTCTCATCACTACCACTAAACAGAAATTCTATTGTAGAGAGTTAAATACTCATCCACGCGAACTCAATGCACCACATCCTGGATTGAGGAACGCTTGGATAGGCTTTTATAATTACGACTCTATTTATTCTGGAGTACTAGTGAGGGTGTTTGGTTTGGTCTGGTCTACCCTGAAGGTGTTGAGGGAGAGTCCTGACGTGTTGAGGGAGGTCTTGAGGAAGAGGTTCATGGACGTCTCCCTAGTTGATAAGTTCCTAGAGCTTGATAAGGAGTGGAGGAGGGTTCAGACAGAGCTTAATAAGCTCAGGCACCAGCACAACGTGCTCAGTTCTAGGGTGGCCGGTCTCCCTCCTGAGGAGAGGGAGAAGGTCGTGACTGAGGCTAAGGAGCTGCTTGGCAGGATATCTGAGATGGAGAAGCGGCTTGAGGAGGTTGAGAGGGATAGGAAAGCCCTCCTGGATAGGATGCCGTCACTCCTCCACGAATCAGTCCCCGTGGGGCCGGACGAGAGCTTTAACGTCGTTGTGAGCGTATGGGGTAGGGCTAGGGTTCAGCAGGCGCATTTAAGCGACTTCCTTGCCGAGACTGAAGGCAAGGGTGTTAAGATGGATTATGAGGTGGTTGAGAAGGACCTTACCGGGCATGCCGACATACTTGAGTACGTGCTGAGGCTGGGGGACACCGTTAAGGCTGGCGAAGTCGCCGCGTCTAGGTTCTACTACCTCTTCGACGATCTCGTGTGGCTTGACCTGGCTTTGCTCTCTTACGCGATGGACTATCTCACCAGCAGGGGGTTCAGGCTGGTTCTCCCTCCCTACATGCTGAGGGGTAAGTACATGGGTGCTGTGGAGGAGTTCACAGCCTTTAAGGACGCCCTCTACAAGATCGACGGTGAGGACTTATACCTGATAGCCACTGCCGAGCATCCGCTAGCGGCTCTACACGCCGGTGACACCATCCCTGAGGAAGAACTGCCTAAGCTCTACGTAGGGGTGAGTCCCTGTTTCAGGAAGGAGGCTGGCGCGGCGAGCAGGGATATAAAGGGTATCTTCAGGGTTCACCAGTTCCACAAAGTCGAGCAGTTCGCCTACACGATGCCTGAGCAGTCCTGGGAGGTTTTCCACCTCTTAATACGGAACGCTGAAGAACTCTACAAGGGTCTAGAGATCCCGTACAGGGTCGTCAACATCGCCTCCGGCGAGCTTAACCTGAGGGCCTCCATGAAGTACGACCTGGAGGCGTGGTACCCTGCTCAGGGGAAGTTTAGAGAGCTGGTGAGTTGCAGCAACGTGCTTGACTGGCAGGCGTACAGGCTGAACGTTAGGTACCTGAGGAGGAAGGGGATGGTTAAGGACTATCTACACATGCTCAACTCCACCGCGATAGCGAGCACGAGAACCATAACAGCCATCCTTGAGAATCACCAGAACGATGACGGCACGGTGACAGTCCCTAACGTCCTGAGGAAGTACCTAGAGGCCTTCAGCAGGGCGCCTAAGGACTACATACATCCCGTTAGGAAGTGATCCACAGCTAGCCCTCCCCGCCGCTGCTTAGCGACATCCTCCTGTACATGTTGAGTGCCGCCTTGTCCTTATCCTCCTTCCTTATCCGCGTCGCTCTATCGTATAGCTCCCTCAACTCATCGTCTGTGGCATGGTCTAGCGGCGTCTTGTCATACCCTGCATTGCCCCACCTCACGTAAAGGATATCAAGCAACTCCTGAACCCTCTCGTCTGAGTAGAAAGCCACCTTCACCCACACGTCATCGCTCTCATCCACCATCCCGGTTAGCTCCTTAATAATCCTCTCGCGCTTCAGTATCAGCAACCCAGTTTATATTGTTTGAGAGCTAATTAAACGTGATGAGCGAGAGCATCTATAAGAGGATATTAGAGCACCTTAAATCAAACCCCGGGGCTACTCCAAGAGAGATAGCTGACATTCTAGGCGTCTCGATAGGGATGGTGAGGGTTGCTCTCCTCAGGTTGAGGGAGTCCGGGTATGTGGTGAAGTCCGTTAAGGGCGGTTACTTCGTCAAGTCCGGCGTCAGGGACTTGAGTGAGGCCGGCGGTCCTGGGATGGGCGCAGGTTTTCAGGAACCTGGTGGTAGGGATGCAGGCTTACGACCCCCCAGCACTAGAGGCGGGGTTGATTCAAGCACTATACGGGACTTGCTAGAGTCAGAGCTCAGCTCGCTGAGGAGTGAGTTAACCGGGTTGAGGGAGGCGGTTAACGCGTTGAGCGAGAGAGTCACCAAGCTCGAGGAGGAGTATAACCTCCTCATGAAGTCCCTTAAGTCTGAGAGGAAGGTTAGGGAGTCCGAACCCAGACTTAGCAAGGGAGTGTTTATGAGGCTTGATGAAGCTAGAGCACGTGAGGTGCCTGTAGATTCGCTGGTACGTTCAGGTAACTGCTTGATCATCGGTAACTACCTGGTTGCTCAGGAATTCCTGGAGGAGTTCAGGAGGAGGTTCCCCATCAATCTGAGGGATGTGAGGAGCCTAACACGTGAGGAGAGGGAGCTACTTGACGCTATGGTTGGTGAGGGACTGGCTTATCTACACGCAGGTAGGGAGTACAGACTCACGTGAGACGAGAACGATTTAATCCGTTGACGCTCACGCCATTCGTAACTCGCGAATAACCCTCAGGGTTAGGGGGTCTTCAGTCCCAATACTTCCTAGTTCTTACGTAGTTCCTCTCCAACTCGTATAGGGCGGTGTAGAAGCCCTGTTCCTCACTCGCGCTTAAGGCCTTCACCGCGTTGTGAGGACCCACACCCCTAACTGCCAGGGCTATGACAGCCCTCCTGCCAAACTCTAGGATTAGTCTCGCCGACGCTGCTAAGTCGTTGAACTTCCTTTTCTCGTCCTCGCTCAACACGTACTCGTACCTAGACCCGTGCTTCACGGCATTCTTGACGACCTGGCTTAGATCCTCGCTGCCGAAGTAGGCCCCGATAATCGAGTAACCACACCTACTGCACGTGATCTTCTCAGGCAGTTCCCCGACAATTGACTCCCAAGAGTTCCCGCAGTGTAGGCAGTAAAGCTTGACTCTCTTCCCAAGCAGCCTCCTCTTAATGAGATCGACGACAACGTTCCTGGGTAACCTCTCCACCTCCACCCTCCCGTACCCTCCCGCACTCCTCAACCCCTCCAGCGCTATCGGGGATGGCTCACGCCCCACAGCAAAGCCCTTCGTGATGGTGCCTGACTTAAGTCCTGTGAGGAATTCCCTGATGACGTCAAGGTCGACGTAGCGGGTCAGGATCTCGTTCATGACCTCACTCCTAACGACCTCATTGCCTATGTATCTGCTGACCAGAGTCCTCACCACTTGAGTTGGTGCGTCCTCAGGAATGACTCCCAACCTGACTAGGACCTTCCTAGCCACGTACTTGGCCAGCGTTGATTTAAGCAGTGAATCGCTTAGGTGTTCAAGGAGTTCCTCACTACTCAGAGCGCTCTCCACCAGGGCAGCTACGGTAGGCTCTCTCACCTCCCTAGGTAGAGCCACGTAGACCCTGTAGGGGTCGGACTTCACAACCGGTTCCACGCCGAGCATCCTACTTAAGTAGTAGGAGACCAAGTGAGCCAGACCTAAGTTACCCCTACTACCTAAGCAAGCGTGAATGACGGCCAGCACGTTGCCGCTCCTGCAGACTTCAACAAGCACATCCCTGTCCGTCGGCAGGGGGTATCCTTCGCTGACGTGCTTACTCAAGACGTCCATGACGTATTCAAGGACGTCGGGCCCCTCAACGAAGCTTATGTAGTCCTCCAGCCTCCTGCCTGAGGTTATCAAGCGCCTTAAGGCGCAGACCTCCCTAGCCACCTTGTAATCCACTGGTATGTTCTCGCCTGACCAGCTAGGTATCAACGCCTCCTCGTCACCGCCCAGCTCGACAAACACCTTCTTAGACTCATCATCCACGCTAAGCACTCTCCAAACCTTCCCCGAGAGGACTATGCTTGAGCCCTCGCTGGCTGAGAGGGCTATGAACTCCTCGTCCAGGCTTCCAACGTGCCCGCCAGTCACAACATCCACCACATCATACTGCGAGGACTCCACGATCATGGTTGTCCTAAGGTAGTAGATCCTCCCCCTGCTTGTTGCGACGTACCTCCCGTCAGGTCCTCTCTTAAGGTACTTCAGCTCCTGAAGCAGGTTGAGAACCCCCTGTAGCTCGGAGTCCTGCACCCCCTCGTATGGGTTGGTTCTCCTCACCAGGTCGTAAGCTTCCTCGGCTGTGAAGCTGCCCTCTAGGCCCAGTCCGACAAGCAGGTGTGCCAGCACGTCGAGGGAGTTCCTGAAGACCCTCGGGACCTCTAGATCGTAGTTGAGAGCCCTCCTGACGAGAACCACGGACTCGGCGATGTCGTCAACGTTCCGGTTAGTGACGACGTACCCCACTGCTTTCGACCACACCCTGTGTGAGGACCTCCCAACCCTCTGAAGGAGCTTCACCGACTGCCTGGGCGACGAGACCTGGACGACGGCGTCAACGTATCCGATGTCGATGCCTAGCTCTAGACTTGAGGTCGACACCACAACACGGAGAAGACCCTCCTTAAGTCTCCTCTCAACCTCTTCTCTAACGCTCTTCGATAGGGAGCCGTGATGTACTTCAACAGCCACGCCCGACCTCCCCAACTTAGCGCCAAGCCACTCAGCCTCATCTCTGGTGTTAGTGAAGACTATGACGCTCCTGAAGCCCTCGAGAAGTCTCAGGATGACGTCAACGATCCCCTGACGCTCAGGGCTCCCTTGAAACCCGACCCCTCTTGCGTAGGGGAGCGTCACTACTTTCACCTCAGACTCTCTGGACGTAGGTATCGCCGCCTCAGCAGCAAGCCTGCCCGGAGCTAGCATCTCTCTGACCTCCTTCAAGTTACCTATGCTGGCTGAGAGAGCGATGCGTTGGTACCTGCCTGCAAGCCTGGCAAGCCTCTCGAGATCGACGAGCAGATGGGTTCCTCTCTTACTGTTAATGAGCTCGTGGAATTCGTCTATGACAACCCACTTGACGTTGCTCAAGTACTTCCTTAACGCCTCGTTCACCAGCAGGTAGGCCAGGGTCTCCGGCGTCGTGATCAGTATGTGCGGGGGTGATTCGCTCATAAGTCTCCTAGCACTGCTGGGCGTGTCGCCGTGTCTGACCGCGGTTTTGAAGCCCAACCTACCGCTTAAGTCACTGAGCCTACGCAACATGTCTCTGTTAAGGGCTCTGAGTGGGGTCACGTACACTACGGTAATGGGTTTGATAGCGTGTCTGCTTTCAACCATCCTCGAGAGAACTGGGAGGATCGCTGCCTCAGTCTTGCCGCTGCCGGTGGGGGCCACTATCAGGGTGTGACGGCCTGAAAGCACTACCGGGATGGAGATCTCCTGAATACTCGTCAACGTAGTCAGGCCTAGATCCCTCAGCACGCCAGCAAGCTCTCTGTCTAGTAGTTCTGCAGCACCACCCAGCATCCTACCCACAGGGACATAGCCCTAGGTCTTTATTAACCTGCTTTAAATTATTTCGTGATAAAAGCTGAAATCAACCTTATAAATATTTAAAAGAAGTGTATGAGGTGTTAGAATGCCTGAGAAGAGGCCTGAGGAGCAGGAGGAAGAGACTGAGGAGGAGAGCTTCGAGAGAATGATAAACCTGGACGAGACCGGGGCTGAAGTGTCTGGGGAGGAGTTTGAGGAGGTCTCAGTACCGAGGTTTTCCTTCAACCTGAACGCGTTAGAAGCGATGCTCGACATAGGCGAGTTACTCCTTAAAGCCGCCAGCGAGCCTGAGTACGTGAGCAACGCAACCACTAAGATCAGGGAGTTGAGGGAGAGATTAACCCGTGTTAAGGAGAGCAGGAGGATCGTTAAGAAAACCGAGAAAAAGAATAGGGAAGGGAAAGCAGTCAAGAAAGCCAAGAAACCTAAGGACGTGAGGAAGACGCGATCAGGACCTACTCAAACACTTAAATAGCCTCTGTAACCGTTTTCGAGTGGTTGACTTTCTAACCACTCATTCCCCTCGCGAGGGGTTTCGAGGATGCGGTGAAGAACGGCGCGTCAGGGTTTTAAGGAGTGCTCATCAGGCTTCCCTGGTACACCGCGTATCGAACACGCTCCAGGTAGCAAGCGTTTTTAAGTTTAAGCACGTATTTATAATATGGGTTTCGTAAATCTCCTGTTAGGTGGGGTCAGTGTTCAGTATTAAGTACTTGGACGGGGTTTCGTTCAGGAAGTATGTGGCGAGCGCTATAAAGCCCTTGAGCGACGTCCCTCTCAGAGTCTCTGAGGACGGCCTCCTGATCAGGGGCTTAAGCCCTGATAAGAGCGTGTTGACGGAGGTCTTCATACCTCATCACGCCTTCGAGGAGTACAGAGTCAGTGGGGTGAGCGACCTCACGGTGGATAGGGATGAGTTTAGTAAGGTGCTGAAGAGACTGGGCGCTGGGGACACGATAACGCTAACTTATGAGGAGGGGGGTGGTAGGGTAGACACTAAGTTAATAAACACTAGGTCCGGTGTCGAGCGTAGTTACGAGGTCAGGGTATTGAGTCTAGAGGGTCCTGTGGACCCGATACAGTTAGATCTACCAGTCTCCATTAAAGTGGAGACAGTCATCCTCCAGAGGTTGATAAGGGACGTAAGTCTCGTCGGGGATGAGTTAAGCGTAAGATACTTAGGGGATGTGGTTAGGTTCAGCTCCTCCAGCGAGGGCAAGGAATACCTGATGACTCTAGAGAGGGGTAAACACCTGTTTGAGCTGTCCTCAAGAACGTCGGAGAGCGTGGACAGCATGTACGACGTGGACCTAGTTAGATCTGTTGTACCGGCGCTCTCCGCCTTCGACGTGGCCGCTGTGGAGTTCGGTCCCTCCCTGCCCCTCAGGATAGTTCTCTCGGGGGAGGAGGGAGTTAATATATCGTTCTGGATCGCCCCTAGGTAATTATACGCACTGACTCTCATCACGATTGAGGTTAAGGCCTTCGAGTTCACGACTTAGCTGGGATCAACCCCAGCTTCAAAGCTAGCTCAGCCGCCTTCCTAACGGCCTCCTCCGAGTTACTTGCTGATACGTTGAACGTGATGTTCGTGTTAAGCAGTCTTATCCGGTATCTCTTACCCCCCTCGACCTCGATCTCCTCAACGACCTCCAGGGCTGGCTTCACATCCATCAAGGACACCGTTCGCGGCCTTCGCTAGCCTCACTACAGGCGGTCCGGCTCAGCGTCGCGTCCAGTGCTGAGGCGCCCCCCATACCTCCAGTGAGGCGGGATTCAAGAGAGTGAATCCAACCAACCTCGATTAAACTAGGATCTAAACCTCATCACCAACAATCAAGGCTTCAGGGGGCTTATAAGCACTGCAACAAAGTGCTCGCGCTGTAGGGTCGATTCCGTGACCGTTAAAACGCATTTGAGCTTTAACTGAAAGATTTTTATATTTTAGTAACTACCTTATACTTGGTGGGTAATCTGTTCTACTACTACGATAGATACAACCCTGGTGAACTGCCTAGGGTAGTGGTGGAGCCCCCTGGCCCTAAGTCTAGAGAGGTCCTTAATAAGGATCACGAGCTATTAATGCAGTCCTTCGTCAGGTGGTACCCTCTAGTCGTCAAGAGCGCTTATGGCGTGGTCCTCGAGGACTTCGACGGCAACTCCTTCATAGACCTTAACTCAGGCATAGCTGTCATGAACGTCGGCCACAGTCACCCGAGGGTGGTTAAGGCGGTTGAGGAGCAGGTGAGGAAGCTTATTCACTACTCGCTCACGGACTTCTACTATGAGGAGGTCGTCGAGTACTCAAGCGAGTTATCCGAGGTGCTGCCGATACGCGGTAGGAAGAAGTTCTTCTTCGGGAACAGCGGTGCTGAGGCTGTTGAGGCCGCTATGAAGATCTGTAAGGGATCCGCTGAGGGCAGGAGGCCCTACATAATAGCGTTCATAGGGGCCTTCCACGGGAGGACTCACGGCGCGATGTCGCTGACCGCCAGCAAGCCCGCTCAGAGGAGGGGCTTCCAGCCTTTGTTGCCGGGGATTATACACGTCCCCTACCCTTACCCGTACAGGTGTCCGTTTCACGTGGATGCTGAGGAGTGCGGTGAGGCTGTAATAGGGTTCATGGAGGAGTGGATCTTCAGGAGGATGGTCGACCCTGCCGAGGTTGCCGCAGTTTTCATAGAGCCGATACAGGGTGAGGGGGGCTACGTAACGCCTCCCGACGACTTCCTCCTGAGACTGAGGAAGCTGACGAGTGAGAACGGGATCAAGCTCGTTGCAGATGAGGTTCAGAGCGGATTCGGGAGGTCTGGCAAGTGGTTCGCGGTAGAGCATTGGGGTGTTGAGCCTGACTTAGTGACCATGGCTAAGGCCGTTGCTTCAGGAATACCTCTGGGAGTCGTTGGCGGGAGGGAAGATATAATGAGGTTGCCTCCAGGCTCTCACGCGAGCACGTTCGGAGGTAATCCAGTGGCTCTAAAGGCGGGCACAGAGGTCATAAGGATTATCAGGGAGGAGAAGTTGCTGAGCAACGTTGAGAAGGTTGGCAGGTACGTGATGGAGAGGGCCAGGGAGTGGATGGATCGCTACGAGATGGTTGGTGATGTGAGGGGTAAGGGGCTGATGATTGGGATAGAGCTTGTTAGAGACAGAAGGACTAAAGAGTACGCTAGGAGAGAGCTAGAGGCTTTCCTAACCAAGTGCTTCAAGAGAGGCATCGCGGTGATAGGTGCTGGGTTCTCGGCGATCAGGATATCACCACCCCTCGTGATATCGCAGGAGTTAATGGAGAGATCCATGGACGTGATGGAAGAGGTTCTGAAGGAAGTGGTAAGGGAGCACAGCAGTGCTTGAGAGTCAAGTCATCGAGGCGCTGAAGACTCTTAAGACCGCCACTTACGAGGAACTACGTAAGCACCTCATCCAGGAGGAGGTTGAATTCAGGGATATCGAGTTGAGGGAGGTTGTAGCGAGGCTGGTGAGGGAGGGGAGGGTGACGAGGATACCTAGCCCTGAGAGAGCTAAATTCCTTTTAAAACTCTCCGACGCGTAAGAGCAAACCCCGTTCAGTAGACCCCCTTGCCAAGGGACCGATAACGCTGTTCGTATTGCCCTAGTTTAAGGTAGGGTCTCTTTGATTTCGAGGGTGGATGAGGTGGTGGGGCCGCTGGGATTTGAACCCAGGACCACCAGCGTTCCGGGACTCTCCCGGCGGGGAAATCCCCCCAGGCTGGCATCCTATCCAAGCTAGACGACGGCCCCGCACACCATGTTTCTTAACAGGTTTCTCTTTTAAATGTTTAAGCACGTTTCTACTTGGTTGGTTAGCTTGATGAGGTTGTTCGTAGCTGTTGAGATAGAGGACGAGAACGTCTTGAAGGGGGTAGTGGGGTTTAGGGATGCTGTGGTCGCGTGTTCTAGGCAGAGAGGCATTAAGGGGGTTGAAGCCGAGAACATACACCTCACGCTGAGGTTCATAGGCGAGGTCCCGGAGTCCTACCTACCCCAGATAAGCGAGTGTGTTAAGCGGGCTGGTGAATACGTTAAATTCCAGGTAAGGATTGAAGGGGTTGGCGCGTTCCCCTCCGTCTCCAGACCCAGGGTGTTGTGGGTAGGGATTACTGAGGGTTTCGATAAGTTAAGGGTCATGAGGGATGGGCTGGAGCAATGTCTAAGGAGCTATGCCCAGCCTGACAGAGAGGAGTTCGTCCCACATATAACTGTAGGCAGGGTTAAGGGCTCGTTCGATGTGTCTTGTCTCAGGAACGTCCTCGCGTCCTACGAGAACTTAACGTTCGGCTCTTCACAAGTGACTCAGGTCAAGCTGAAGAGAAGCGTCTTAAGGCCTGAGGGACCTGTCTACACGGATGTAGTCGTAGTGAGGCTGAAGGATGGTTGAGTTGAGCGAGGGCCTGTCTGAGTTAATCGAGGGTTTAAAGGAGGAGCTGAGGCCAACTCACGAGGAGCTCCGTAAGGGGCTTGAGTTGTTCGAGGAGGTAAGGAGGGTAATAGAGTCATTACCGCACATAGACTGCGACTTCAAGGTCTCGCTGGAGGGCTCGTTCGCTAAGGGGACCTCGTTGAGAGGTGATATAGACCTTGACGTCTTCATATTGCTGAGGAAGGAGGACTTAAGTGATGAGTGGATTAAGAGGAACATAGTCGAACAGATATTGAATAGCAACTTAAGGAAATATCAGATCCGGATGAAGTACGCGTCACACCCCTACGTGACCCTACGGACTCAGGGCTTCGAAGTAGATGTAGTGCCTGCGTACTGGGCCAGGGACGTCAGGGAGATAATAACCCCCGTTGACAGGACGCCGTTCCACACGAGATACGTCAACTCTAAGCTCGACGATAGGTTGAGGGATGAGGTGAGGGTGTTAAAGAAATTCATGAAGAGCATGAATATTTACGGGGCTGAAGTGAGGTTTGAAGGTTTCTCAGGCTACCTCACGGAGCTCCTGATAATAAGGTACAGGTCATTCGTAGGAGTTCTCGAGGCTTTGAGTAAGTGGCGTGAGGGCGAGGTGGTTGTGGTGGACGTGGACGTCCTACGCGATTACTTGACGCTGGACAACGTCAAGAGGGCGTTCAGAGGCAATGCTTTAATAGTGCCGGACCCTGTGGATCCTAGGAGGAACGCCGCCTCCGCAGTGTCTGGGAGAACCCTTAAGATAGCTGTCGTAAGTGCGCGTTCATTCCTACGGAAACCCTCTAAGAGCTTCTTCTACCGTGAGCTCAAGCCCGCCAAGCCGGCTGAGCTGGCTAGGTTCGTCGAGGAGACTGGGAGGAGGGTGATGCTACTCAGGTACGCGATACCCCATGAAATACCCCCTGACGTCTTATGGGGCGAGCTCAAGAGATTAAGTAAGAGGGTCGTTAATCTGCTGAGGACTTATAAACTCGAGGTTATGGATTTCGACTGCTGGAGCGATGAGTCGACGCAGGCCCTCATAGCTCTAGACTTAGAGCGTGGCGGTGAGCTACCGGCCTATGAGGTCAGGCTAGGACCTCCAGGGATCGGTGACGAGCTGCATTCCTTCGTGGAGAAGCACAGAACCTCAGGCAGAGCTACAGCTGTCTGGATAGCCGGGGATGGAGTGCCTAAAGCCATGGTCAGAAGGAAGTACAGGCGTCCTGAGGAGCTCCTGCAGGCGACGGAGGCCAAGCAGCTCTCGTCCAAAGACCTAACTCTCGCTGACGTGATTAAGAACTGTGTTGACATCCCAGACGACTTAAAAGCAAACGCGGAATTCATGCGGTGGTTAACGGCGTTCACGTTTAAAACCCAGCCTTACGCCACGGACGAGGAGTGAGGTGTGAAGCTCTAAAGGAGCTTCAACCACCCTTGTTTTGTCAGGGCGGGGGTCACCGTACTACGTACTTATAAGGCCTTCATAAGAATAGAATGGAGGGTTTAAATGCCGTTAAGGGAGAACATAATCGATGCAAGGTTTAACGGTAGGGAGGTCGAGTTCAGGGTTCTAGGGATGCCTGAGCCCATTAGGGGTGTGGTGGACGAGGTTTCAAGATATGAGATAGGGGTGTTATCAGGCGATGAGGCCTTCGTCTTATTCAGACATGCGATCCTGACCGTGGCCGTGGAGTCTTCAGACCTCCACGGCTTTAGCGCGGAGCCGCTGGACGATACGGTGCTTGACGCTGACTTAATTGGGACGGAGCTGGAGCTCCACCTGATAGACGGGTCTGCTGTGACTGGGGTTCTGGCGAAGATATCTAAGTATGAACTGGGCATTAAAAGCGGGGATAAGGGCTTTATAATACCTAAGTCATCGATAACCTACGCTGTAGTTAAAGGGAGGAAGTTCACCGAGTGAGGTCACTGGTCATCTTCTCCCCGTCCTGAAGGAGTTTAGAAGCGTTGCCCTGACTAACACGATCCTCAGACTCACGCGATGACGGTGACCGAGTTGGTCAGTCCTCCATGTCTAGGAGCTTGAATCTAATTAGCTTGATTTCAGTGCCCTCCGTCACTCTCTTCCCGTAGATCTTCTTAAGTCCGTTGATCATTTCTTCCCTGTCCTTGAAGCCGTCGTTCATCGCGTCTGTGTCGGTAAGGTCCCTGACCTTCTTAGTAGTCACGTTCTCGATGAGCGCTTTGCCAACGTGGATGTTCCCGACCTTGACGTTAACTATATCGCCCTTCTTCAAGTTGGTGTGGAGTCTGGCTGTGGTCGTCTTCCTCCCAAGCATTATGTCCCTTCCGTACTCCTTCCTGAAGGAGAGCTTCTTACCCATGCTTACCTCCCGGAGTCTCCGGGATGGGCTCTAGTCAACGGGACTTAAGTCCCTACCCCTCCTGTACTCCTCAAGTAAGTGAGCGAGGTCCTCGTAATTCAGCCCCGACACCTTCTTCCTCCTCTCCTCGGCTAATTGAGGGGCCAGCGCGATAGCCCTGTTCACGGAGTTCCTGTCGACGGCCACGAGGCATTGATTCACCTCAATAACTTCTTCTGAGGCCACCGCAGGTATTAGGCTCCCCTCAATAAGTCTCCTGCTTAGGTCTAGGGCTGTGGGAGGGAGCACGAGCGCTACGTTACCTCCCTCAACCATCCTCTGCATCTCTTTAAGGGTCTCGGTGACGTCGTATGTGAAGATGACTAACGTCTTAACCCCTTCGGCCCTTGATAGCTTAGAGCATTTCTGACTATGGATGGGGATCAACGTGTGCGTGCCTGTGTAGAGCTTCGTAACCGCGTTCTCGTAATTGACTAACCTAGACCTGATGAGGGAGTTCTCACTCTCTAAAGCCCTCATGCGGGCCTCCAGTCTTTTAACCCGCTGGGCGAGCTCGCTGACCTTCCTGTCCCTAAGGATCTTCTCACTAAGCTCTGTGGAGACCGTTTCAAGACGTGACGTCAACTCACGTACAAGGTCCTCCAGCTCTAAGACCCTCCGCCTGTAGAGTTCCTTCTCCCTCTCCAAACCACTCAGCTTCTCTCTAAGGATCTCCTCAGCCTTACTGGCTTGGTGAGGTGACTCCTGCCTCACGACCGGCACGTCGTCTCTCCCGCCCACACCCCCGACGTACTCGTTGATTATCTCCTCAACTATCGTGGATATGGTCTCGTTCATCAACACCTTGACCCTGTACTTCTGCATGTCTACATCGTGAAGCCCTATCTCCCTCAACCTCCGGGACAACCTCTCCATTTTCTCCTGAAATTCGCTGTAGGCCTTGATGGCAGCTGCTAGAGCGTCTCTCTCGTGAGTGTTCTTGACGGGGGTTGAGGGGTGTAGATCCGTGAATTCAGCCACCATGAGCTCCTTCTCAGCAGTGCTCAGGGATCTTTGAGGGACGTAGAGCAGGGCGCCTAAGGAAGCCGCCAGCTTCCTACACATCTCAGGCGGCGGGTTCTTATCAGTGGCAATCACCGCGGGGTGACCGAGCTTAATAAGGATGCTTGACGCCTCACCCCTGTCCAGCTCCCGTCCCGACGTGATGTATACGGGATTCATGTCCAGGTCTATGATGGCGAGACCGGCGTTCATGCCTGGATCGTAACCGGCGATCAAGTAGCGCTTCCCCTCATCACTGACGTCCTTGAGCAAATCGCTCAGGAACTTCTTACTCAACACGGGCTTAATCCTAACCACCACGTCCCTGCCCCTGACCGGCTTAACAACCCCTTGTAGATTCTCCCGGGTTGTGTATGCTATGAAGACTGCTCTCGCAATACCACCGCTACTCCTCCTCACTAAGAGGTCGTAATCTATGCCTGACTTATTCAGGGCTTCCTTAATCTTCTTCACGTGCCTCGAGACCACTCCGTGGAGATTCCTAAGGAACTTCTCAGTCCTGGAACCCCCGGCAACCCCTGAACGTCCTGGGTAGACGTATATCTTGACCTTATTCTCGAAGATATTCACCTTCTGACCGTAGCCCTCCCTGGCGAGATAAGCGACGACCAACGCGGTCTTGAAGGGGTCGAGCTTGCCCCTACCGCTAGTAAGCCCGACCTCCTCAGCCAGGGCGTGGAGGTCAAGAGACCTGCCGGCCTCAACGTTAACCAGAACCACGTTAATGTCTGGAGGGAGTAACTTAAGTACTCTCATCAAGTTCTTCTTACTGCCTCCTAGCTCAAGGATGTTATCGGTCGCGAGTACCGTGGGTCTTAAGTCCCAGAGCTCCCTTATCAAACCGCCGAAACTAACCTCCTTAACCGCCCTGAGGGAGCCGTCCTCAATGGTTACTAGAGCGTAGGCGAACTGAGACAGATCCCCGCCAGTCCTTACTATATCAACACCAACTATCCTGTCAGGACTCATTTCTTAAACCCTTCACCGCTCAAGACGCTTACGTCCTCCAGACCATAAATCCTTTCGAGGGATTTAACCGTAACTTCACGGGGGCCACGCCTAGGCTTAACGTTGAGGCCGGTATCAGCTACGAACGCTACATCACTGCTCAGGCCCGGGTTCACTCATCACGCTACCAGCCTCAACGCATCGCTCACGCAGCTTTGAGGACCCTAGAAGAGCATTACCCTACCGCTTATTACCTCGTTAGCCACGCCTACTATCCTGTCTAGTTCTTCGTTGATTATTCCAAGCACGTCCGACTTTACAGCGTTGAAGGCGTCACGCTCCGTCGGCATCAACCTCACTAGAACCATCTGCGGTTCGTCTATTGGATGTCCTATCTTCGAGAGGAGCTCCACGTAAACCTCCTTAACCTTAGGAACCTCGCTCACTATCCTCGACGCCATCTTACTGGCCAGCACGTTGTATATCTTCCCGACGTGAGTCACGGCATTCTTGCCGGCAGTGGCCTCAAGGCTCATCGGCCTCATCGGAGTTATCAATCCGTTCACCCTGTTCCCGCGTCCGGTCATCCCGTCATCGCCGTGCTCAGCTGAAGTCCCTGTGACAGTTAGGTATACGTTACTTCTCTCCTCGTCTCCGGCGATCACGTCCGCGCTGTTAACAGTTATTTCTACGTTGTACTTAAGGAGTCTCTCATCCCTCGACAGCTCGTTAGCGGCGAAGTCCTCGACAGCGTTCCTCAACTCCTCCTTAACCGATATGTAGTGGTTTAGATCTGGTATGAGGTGTGATATCATGGCGGCGGCTATCGTTAGCTTGATCTCACCCCCTACCCTGAGTCCCATGACCTTTATGTCCTCACCGACCTCGGGCAGTCTCTCCTTAAACTCGCGCGAGTTTAAATACCTCTCGACGCCGAGGACAAGTCTCTCGAGGGCTGTGAGCGGCGCGTAGCCGACGCCCACGCTCGTGTCATTGGCTAGTGGACTTCGTCCCCCCTTCAACCCGGACTCGAACGTCCGAACTAGGTCAGCGCTGCCTGGCCTAATCATGTAGTCCACTACGACGTGTCTCTCAGGGTCTAGAAACCTGAAGTTCTGGGATATCCACTTCTTAACGGCCTCAACGACTAAAGTACCCACAGGTACTCTGTCTGAGCGGTCATTGCCTAACCTCACGAACTCAGTGGCTCTGCCCGCCACTATTATGTATATCGGGTGGAGGACCTCGCCACCCCTGAAACGAGGTTTCGACTGACCGCCTACTACGAGGGCCTTATCCACGTTGTGGTGGAGTATCATGTCGTAGTTCTCCAGGTAGTACTTGGAGAGCGAGACGCTGGAGACCTCTGAGGCTGCGTCAGCTATGTAGTCGGGGTGGCCTAACCCCTTCCTCTCAACTAACTCAACCTTCCATCCCCCAGCAGGGGTCGAATCAACCAACTCAATCTCTATATTCCTCGTCATCATACGTTACCTAAAGGAGATTAACGCCGAAGAAATTTTAAATGTTAGCGTGGGGTGAAGCCCGTCTGAGCTGGGTTAGCCGGGGCTTGAGAGGTGGGGGGAGCTCTTAACGCCCAAGTACTTGTCCAGGCAACATGCAGGCAGCACTAGCTTGACGGTCTCCTCACCGTAGCCAGTTATCACCCTCCAGTAACCGCTTAACGCGGTCTCGAGGTCTGGATCCCCTGCGTCTATGAGCAGGTATTTAATCTCGGACAGCTTCGCGGCAGTGGAGAGTACGTATATGTTCTGCCTCCCAACCCTACGTAATACATCCGCGCTAAACTGCTGGTTACCTCTGCCGAAGACGTACCCCTGCCTCCCGATCACCGAAACAACTATCGCGGCCCTCTCGTACCTCTTTATGAGGTTGAGCACTTCTGACTCGCTTAAATCAAGCCCGGCCAGGGTCTTGCCGTAGATCGCGTCGACGCCGAGCAGGGTCTTCCTCACCCCCAGTAGATCCGCTATGGCTTTAGTGGTGGTCCCCGGCCCCAGGAGGTAGAGCGTGTCGTCACGCATGAATTCCTCGACGAAATACTTGGCAATCCCCCACTTATCCTCCTCTGAACCGCTTGCGAACTCCTTAGACGGAACGATGTAGCCCTCCGCGACGGGGGTTGCCGCGTACCCGTAGACGCGCACGCTGAGCACGTCGTCCTTGAGAACGGACTCGTCAACGTCGGCCACCTCAACGTACTCCAGACCTGCCTCACCTCCTGCAAACCTCATCACCACTTCAGCCGCGATTTCGGGCGAGGCCGCGAACACCCCGGAATACATCTTCACCCCGGAAGGCACTCCGAGGACTGGAGCTCTTAACCCGCTGCCCTCGAGGACGTCTCTCGCCGTGCCATCACCGCCTACGAAGACTATCAAATCAACGCCTAGCTTAACGAGCTCCGAGACCGCTAACAAAGTATCGTCACGCGACGTCTCCGTCTTGCCAGGGGCAGGTATACTTAAGCACTCGTAGCGAAGCTCGCCGCTGAAGCTGGTCAAGTACTCACAACCCATGGAGGAGTTAGCAGCCACGACAACTCCTTGAAAGCCCTTCTCAACTAGACTGCGTAGGAACCTCTCGACCCTCACAGGAGCTACGGGCCTGGCACCCTTCCTCAACGCCTCGTAAAGCAACTCACCGTCAGTGCCCTTAAGACCTACGGAACCCCCCATACCCGCCACTGGATTCACAACTAAGCCTAATCTCATCTAAGCAACCCCGAAACACCGGCCAGCATCCCTACCGCCTCACAACCTATGAACTCTCTTTACATTTCACCGAGTCCTCAGTCTCTCAATGTACTTGTAGGTGGGCGTCACAGTCTTGGGGTGATTAGCAGTCAGCATGTCAAGACGTCTCACTGAAGTGTTAACGGGCGTTGATTTAACGAGCTCCGGCCTGCTGTAGGCTAGCTCCACTATCTCCTCATAAGCCCTGGCCAGCGCGTCTATGTTCTCCTTCGTCTCGGTCTCAGTGACTTCTATCATGTGATCCTCCTTAACTATCAGAGGGAAGTATATGGTCGGTGCGTGGAAGCCTCTGTCGAGCAAGGCCTTGGCCACGTCCTCGGCGCTAACCCCTGTCTCCTTAAGCAACTTCTCGAAGCTCACTACGAACTCGTGTTTACGCCACCTGCCCTCGCCGTAGACCAGCGAGACCCCCTTGAGCCTGGCGACCTTCTGCATGAGGTAGTTAGTGTTGAGGACGCTCACTTCAGCGACTTCCTTGAGAGCCGGTCCTAAGGCTGAGATGTAGATGAAGGACTTCACCACCGGCACCACGTTCCCGTAGAACCACGTGATCCTGCCTATGCTCTTGCTCAAGTCGTACTTGAACACGTATTTACGCCCGTTGAAGTCCACTATCGGGACCGGCAAGTAATCCTTGAGGCGTCCCTTAACGCAGACGGCGCCGCCGCCCGGGCCCCCTCCACCGTGCGGTGCCGAGAACGTCTTGTGGAGGTTCAGGTGGACTATGTCAAACCCCATGTCACCGGGCCTTACAATCCCTAGGATGCCGTTCAGGTTCGCCCCGTCGTAGTACATGAGAGCGTCCCTCCCGTGGAGGAGATCGGATATCTCGACGATCTTAGACTCGAATATCCCGAGCGTGTTGGGATTAGTCAGCATTAGACCTGCCGTGTTATCGCTCAGCACGGACTTCAACGCCTCCACGTCAGTCTCCCCGTCCGGGGCTGTCGGGATCTTGATGACCTTGAAGCCCGCCATAGCAGAGCTCGCGGGGTTTGACCCGTGAGCGGCTTCAGGAACCAGCATCTCATCCTTAGAGGTATTGCCTTTATCAACGTGGTACTTCTTTATTATTAGGGCGCCCACGAACTCGCCAGACGCCCCGGCCGGCGGCTGGAGGGAGCACTCGTCCATCCCCGTGATGTCTGAGAGCCACCTCTGCATTAGATACATCATCTCGAGTATTCCTTGAACACTGTCTAAGTCCTGGTAGGGGTGTAGGTCAACCACTCTAGGGTCTGAGGCGAGCTCCTCCGAGATCTTGGGGCTGTACTTCATGGTGCAGGAGCCCAGAGGCACGGGACCTAAGTCGACGCCGTAGGCCATCTGAGAGAGCTTAGTGTAGTGCCTGACCACCTCCACCTCGCTTAAGTTCGGTATCTCAGGCTCCGTGCTCCTGAGCAGGTGTTCAGGTATTTTAGCTAGCGCCTCCCTAGCTTGCTCCCTGAACTCGCTGTCCACCATGAACGGTTGCTTGTCGGACTTGCTCAACTCGAATATCATCGGTTCACTCCACTTCGCCTGTCTGAAGGCCATCAGGCACCACCCCCTAAGACGTTCCTCAACGAGTTAATCAACAACTCTATATCGTCCTTAGTGTGGAGTTCGGTGACACACATCAAGCTGCAGTCGCTTAGCTCCCTGTAGAACTTGCCTAAGGGCGGGCCTATCCAGAGTCCTTTACCGGCAAGTGAATTGACGACGCTCTCGACGTCGGCTGATCGGAACCTCACACCTACCTCGCGGAAGTGAAGCCCTCCGGGGAACAGCAGGTCAAGTGAGTCGACCTCCTTTAACCGCTTTAAGAGGTAATTCGTCCTCCCAAGGATCGCCTCGCCGAGCTCCCTGAGGCCCTGAGCACCCAGGAGCGACACGTACACGGCTGCGGCGAGGGCCTCTAGAGCCGCGTTGGTAGTTATGTTGGACGTGGCTTTCTCCCTCTTTATGTGTTGCTCCCTCGTCTGCAGGATCATCGCGAAGCCTAGGTCCTTGCCGTCAGGAGTCCGCGTCGCTCCTATCAACCTCCCCGGGAACTGGCGGAGCAGCTCCTTATCGTCGTTGATGCCGAGAACCCCTGCCGAGGGTCCTCCGAAGTTAAGCCCTACGCCGAGGCCCTGAACGTCGCCGACGACCACGTCAGCCCCTAGGTTGCCTGGCGCCTCAAGAAGGCCGAGGGCGAGAGGGTGGGAGTAGACTATGCTCAATGCGTTGACTCTATGGGCCTCGTCAATCACCTCCCTTACCCCTGACTCAATGACTCCGAAGAAGTTGGGCGTCTGGATGAACACAGCGGCTACCTCTTCAGACAGCTTACTCCTGAGGTCGCTGAGGTCCGTCTGGCCTGACTCCCAGTCCAACCCAACCCTAACTAACTCCAAGCCAGCGCCGAACCCCCACGTCCTGATCACGTCCACTATCTCCGGGTGGACCGACCCGCTGACCAGGATTTTCCTCCTCCTCTTGACCCGGACGGCCATCAGGGCCGCCTCCGCTGAGGCGGTGCTCCCGTTGTACATGGAGGCGTTAACTATCTTCACCCCGTAAAGGTTGGCCATGAGGCTCTGGTACTCGAAGAAAGCCTGCAGGAGTCCCTGAGCTATCTCGGCCTGGTAAGGCGTGTAGGAGGTGTAGAACTCAGATCGAGAGACGATGGCCTTGACCGCTGCGGGCACGTAGTGCTGGCAGACCCCGCCCCCTATGAACGACGGCACGTCCCCCAAGCGGTTCTTGGAGATCAACGACGTGAAGAGCCTGCGTACTTCATACTCGCTGAGGACCCTCCCGAAGCCGACGTTCAAGTCCCTACTCAGGAGGAGTTGTGGGGGGACATCGTTGAACAGCTCTGAGACCTCCTTAATCCCGAGCTCCCTTAACAACTCATCCCTGACCTTAGGGGATGAGTTAGGGATCCAACTGTGTACCATAGTAATCTCCTGGAAATAATAGGTTTGGGTTTAAATAACTCTTTTTAACGAGTAATAAAGGGTGTTCAACATAGCTAGGGAAGTACCCCTGCTCAACGTTCAGAGGGAGTTAGGCGGCAGTATAGGCGAGTTCGCCGGCTGGCTGACCGCGATGGACTACGGCAACCCTGTTGAGGAACACCTCGCCACGAGGACGTCTGTCTCCGTGTTCGACGTGTCGCATATGGGGAGGTACGTCATCAGAGGAGGGTCCACGTTCAAGTTCCTTCAGAGGCTAGTCTCGAAAGACTTAAGCGGGGTTGAGAGAGGCTCGATGAGCGGTCCCGTGCTCCTCATGAACGAGGAGGCCCGCATTAAGGATGACATAATGCTGTATAAGGTCGATGAAGACCTATGGCTGGCCGTGGTGAACGCGCCTAACGTCGTGAAGGATAGGGAGTGGATGCTTGCGTGGAGGGACAGGTGGGGGTACACGGACGTTGAGGTGGAGGACGTCACGCTTAAGTCGACACTGGTATCTATTCAGGGGCCTAAGGCGGCTGAGGTGATGGAGGGTCTGGGCTTCAGCAACGCTAAAGATCTGAAGATACTCGAGTTCATCTACAAGGCAGAGGTCTTAGGTAAGGAGACGCTTCTCGTCAGCCATTCAGGGTGGACTGGTGAGGAGGTCAGGTCCTACGGCTTCGAGGTATGGACTGACGTGAATCACGGCGGGGAGATACTGAGGAAGTCCGTGGCTCTAGGGGCTAGGCCGGCTGGCTTGATAGCGAGGGACTCCCTAAGGCTTGAGATGGGTTACACGTTAATAGGGGAGGACACGGGTGAGGACGTCAACCCTATTGAGGCCAGGTACTGGCTCCCTCTGACGCTTGAGAAGGAGGAGTGTGTCGGATGCCCTAAGTTGAGGGAGATATATGAGGAGGGGGTCTCCAGGATCAGGGTCGGCCTTAAGCTTAGGAAGGGGGTGAGGAGCATACCGAGACACGGTTCAGGCATATACGCTGGAGGGAGGCTCGTGGGGAGGGTGACCAGCGGGGTTTTCTCACCCTGCCTGAACTCAGGGATAGGGATGGGTTACGTCGACGTCAACCACGCGTACATAGGGTCTAGGCTGGACTTAGAGATCAGGGGCGCCAGGCAAAAAGCTAAAATAGTAGACTTCCCCTTCATATAGTGGTGATGACTTGTGGGAGAGCCCTCGGAGCTCGTGGTCAGGACGAAGCTAGGCGAGTACATCGTTCGTAAAGATCTTCTCTATACGGAGAAGGACGAGTGGCTTAGAGTTGAGGGTGATGTGGCTGTGGTTGGGGTCACCGACTACGCGCAGAAGAAGCTCAAGTACGTGGTGAGCGTTGAGTTACCTGAGGTGGGTAGGAAAGTCGCGGTGGGGGACGCCGTCGTCTCACTTGAGTCTGTTAAGGCCGTCGCGGAGATCTACACCCCCGTCTCGGGGGAGGTAATCGAGGTTAACGAGGAGCTGATCGACAAGCCCGACCTACTAAACACGGATCCCTACGGGCTTGGGTGGGCGGTTAAGATAAGGACTTCCCACGTGGACAGGAGTAAGTTACTGAGTCCTGAGGAGTATGCGAGCAAGATACTGAGGGAGGAGACTGCCTAGCCCCTCGCTGTTAAATCATTCAAGCGTTAAAACGTTTTTAGGCTTTGAAACAAAGTATGTGTTGTGAGATCACGTACCTCAGGAAGCCCCCTAGGATAAAGGTTCTTGAGGCCGCGGGAGCTGTGGCTGACGGGAGAGTCAGTAGGGTTAGCGAGAAGTTCTTCAAGGTCCTCTCGTCAGAGGGCGATCGAGAGTATAGGGTCTACGTTGATTTAGAGAGGGGGGAGGCGTGCAGCACTGACAACGGCACAACCTACAGGAACTACGTGGGCTACCCCATAATCTCCGCGCTGCTCATCAGCGGATCACTCCCCTACAACCCAGATGTAGGCAAGTCGTTGTCAGGCATAAACTGGAGGCGCCTTAACGAGGCCTTCAAGAACTACGCGTTAGTCGAGGAGGAGGTGAAGAAGATAGCTCGAGAGAGGGGAGTGCGACCAGAGGACGTGGATGACTACGTTAGTGAAGTCTACGAACGCCTAGGCATGTTAAGACTGGTTAAAGTTGAGAACTGCCTCAAAACTCAAAGCGATAAGACCTAGTCACAATGGTTCTCAGGCCGAACTCAGACGGACTCAAGTGAAAACAGTTATCGCTTGTCTCAGTTCTTAATGAGATACAGGATTGTCAATTACCTGTCGGATGAAAACAATGGATCGAACAAGACAGTAACATCGGATGGGGAGGGCACATACCCGCGACTTAACTTTACCTTAATACACTAATCTAAAACAGGTTGAGGAGAACCCTCGCTTAAGTCGTGAACGTGGAGCAATCAACGACTATTAACGCGTAAAGCCGGGGCAATGGTTTGGGGGATCCGAGGTCGGGGGTTAAATCATACCACATAGTGGATCTAGGCAGGTCAACACACTGGGGGCATTCGTGCAGGGCGAGCTAGAGGGAGCTTGAGAACCCTGAACATTGGGTTTCAGCAGGAAAAGCCCTTACGGTTTAACTATGGTGTTCTTCGCCTTCAGAGGAGCATGGGTATCTTTACCAGGCTCTCTTCAAGCTCTTTAGGCACGCTGAACCCGTACTTGACCTCTATGAAGTCCTTCCTAAGCTCTACCACCTTCCGCCTGACGTCCTCAGGAGGTCTCCCGTCTATGAGCACTTCACGCATGAGTCTGGCCACCTCTCTGAAGTCGTCCTCCTTCATCCCGAACCTAGTCATTTCGGGGGTCCCAAGCCTTATCCCTGACGGGTCTTTAACGGCTTCAGGCGGGTCCCAAGGAAGGAGGTTCTTGTTGACTATTATGTTGGCCTGTTCGAGAAGGGTCGCTGCCTTGGCTCCGCCTCCTAAATCCCTCACGTCTATTACGAACATGTGTGATTTAGTGAATCCGAGGTGCTCTGTAGGGACTTTGAAGCCCTCGCTCGCACAAGCCTCGGCGAACGCCACCGCGTTCCTCGCGACCTGCCTCGCGTACTCCTCCCCATACACCATTAACTCGACAGTCGTCACAGCGGTTGCCGGGAGTCTGTGGAGGTGGTGGTTGCTGAGGAACCACGGGAAGATCACTCTCGAAACCTCCTTGTACAACTCCTCGTCGTCGGTCATTATAACCCCTCCCTGAGGTCCGGGGAATGTCTTGTGAGTTGATGAAGTTATCACGTCAGCGCCCTCCTTTATCGGGTTCCTCCAGACGCCCCCCGCTATCAAGCCCAGGACGTGGGCTACGTCATGTATAAGCTTAACCCCGACCGCGTGGGCCGCCTCACCTATCTCCTTAGTCGGGTGGGGGAACATGTAGACGGAGCCTCCTAGAGTGACGAACGCCGGCTTAACGGACTCAATCATCTTGACGGCTTTGTCGACGTCAACGTTCCACGTCTCTTGGTCGAAAGGCATTTCAACGTGTTCGATGCCTAGAGCCCCGAGAGTCCCGAACTTCGTGTGGGAAACGTGAGCGCCCGCCTGAACAGGGGCTATCAACGCCTTATCACCGGGCCTCCCTAGAACCCTGAACACGGCCGCGTTGGCCACTGTACCGCTTATGGGCCTCGGCTCAACGAACTTAACTTTGAAGAGCCTGGACATGAGGTCCATTACAATCAACTCGACCTCGTCAACGTACGTCAAGCCCTGGTAGTACCTCTTCCTGGGCTTACCCTCAGCATACCTGTGCATCATGTCAGTCAAGTAAGCGGCTTCAGCGAGAGGAGACATTGTGTTCTCAGAAGGTATTAAGTTAACGCACTCAAACCTCCTCCACCTATTATGAGCTCTAGTCAGCTCAATAACACGGGTTAACTCGCCCGGAAGACTCAAACACACCACCAATTAAGTAAACTCAAAAATCGTAATAAAGCTTCTGTATAGGGTCGTTCAAGAGGGATTATTTACGGCCTCCATCTAAGTTCAGCGCCGGTGACTGCGATATATTCGATTCTCACGTTTCGAAGGTCTGGGTTGCTCGATGGGTTGGCTACGGTAAATGACAGCGTTAGATTATAGTTAGCGTTTGGGACTATAACCCCCTCATACGGCTCGTAAGCCCTTACCGGGAAGAAGATGCTGCCCGTAGCTATAAAAACGTTACCTCCAGAACCCATTTTATAAGAGCCTATAGCAGTGCTACCGCTAGCGAACGCCTTGCCGTTCTCGCCCTCTAGCACAGCCGACGTACCGATAGATATTTGTTGGGATGGCGAAGTACTGAGGTACGCCACGAACTTGAAATAGATTGTAATAACGTCCACGTAGTCTCGTGTTCTGAGAAGCTCCACAAACGTTACGTTCATATCATAACTTCCTCCTTTGCTCAAGACTATTGGTGATAGTCTTAGTGTGTAGGGTGGATTCCTACCCACTTTAGTTACGCTGACCAACGTGACCTCGTTGATGCCGTTGTTGTCCAAGTCGGGGTCTTGAGCATTGTTGTCGATCACAGTCGTAGAGAATGGAGGGGGCGGGTTGCCGTCTATATCCTTATACCATCCCGTGCCGTTGTTGAAATACCAATCTGGTATGGGGTAGTCACTCCAGTAAAGAACTGCCGCTTCGCTTACTCCACTCACCTTCGTAATGATTTTCTTATCCTGATACTCAGTCCCCACTAATCTTTGCATGTTTAAAATGTCCTCACTGGTGAAAGGCGCGCCTCCAGCTATGTTGTAGATGACGGTGCCGCGGCTCTGTACGCACATGTTTTTGAGCGGGAATAGATTGCCTCTCGAAGTTACTGCCAGCTCTACGTCCTCAACGCTGATTCCGTCTAAGGCGCTTATCTTATCGCCTTTCTTGATCATTAAGTCGCTTAGGTCCTCTCTCTCAGAGAAGTCCCCCCACCATATCCTCACTATCTTCACATCCACAGAGCCCGTGTTGTGGATCTCGCATTCCTCGTTACTCCACACGGCCCGCATCTCCTCGGAGGCCCTCTCCTGCTCGAATCTCGCCCTGCTTGCTAGGCTCGACAGCCCTACGACGTTCGTCTTAAACATGTTCGTGACCACGGCTGAGAAGACGACTATCAGCAGGGGTATCATTATCATGGCGGCTATGACCTCCGCCTGCCCCTTCTTCAAACCCCTACTCCCATACCTCATAATATCTGCTCACCTCGTAGTAGTTGTTCCCGACCTGCGTGAACAATATCACTACCAAACAATTGGAGTTCGGGGGTTCGGAGCCAGTTGCAAGGCTGAAGTCAATTGTAAGCAACTCGTTACCCCCTCCGTGAGGGAGCACGTTGAGGGGCACGCTTGTCATGGAGGTTCTGAAAGGGGTGAAAGTGCTTAAAGGCACGTGCTGACCGTCCGATGTGAGCACGTAGATATCGCTCGAGGGCCTCTCGACGCCTGGTAGGTAGTGACCAGTGCTGATAGCCCCGTTAATCGAGCAGTACGTCTTGTTCACGGCTAGGTAGTGGTAGACGCTCTTAACCCCGTCGATCCTCACAACCCCTAAGTAGATGACCTCGCCCTCCTCATGCTCCTTGTACATGAAGGTGTTCGCAGCCTCCCTCTGCAGGAGGTTGTTCAAGTCGCTCTCAGCAGCCCTCTGACTCATGAGCGCTGACGCGTAGCCGAGGAAACCAACGCTCATGACGAGGACCGCCGAGACCAGGATGACCACCGATATTAAGTCAGACTGACCCCTCACCAGACCACACTCTCTATAGAGTATATGCTTAAGGAAGCTAATAAAGGTTGGAGCTCGCCACGCGTTGATTCAACGCGTGAACAAGGTGACTTCGAAGGGGATGACGCTGAACAGAGTGAGTAGCGTGACGAGCGCTTGAGCCAGCGTCAACGACGCCACGACAGCTAAGCCAGACCTACTCTCGTCCCTCACCAGACGGCTGACGGTCAAAGCGACGTTCAAGTAGAGAGCCGGCAACGCGTTCACGTAGTACCAGTCAATGGGTCCTGGGAGGACGGTCGCTAGCGAGACCCACCCAGCCAGCGTGACTACGTCCCCCACAGAGCTTAAGCGCCCCGTCAACGCCCAGTAAGTGTTGATTAATAGCGAGGGCAACGTTACGTACCAGAGGAGAGAGCCTAGTCCAATCCCGACGATCACGTAAGAGCCGGTGCCTGGGGTGAACGTCGAGTTAGCTAACGTGAAGAAAGAGACGTTAACCGGGTTAAGGTAGATCGACAACTCGCCGCCGTAACGCCATACTTCGACCTTGCCGACAAGTCTAAGCAGCCCGTTAACAGCCATCGGCAGTGAGAACCCGTGCCTCCAAGACATGTAGGCGATCATCTCAACGTGATGCTGGATGACTGAGTGAAAACCTAGACTGAGGTCAGCTGCGTAAGTGATTAAGTACGCGGAGAGCGCAGCGATCACAAACAGCATCAACCTCCTCAGCGAAGCCCTCCGAGCACCACTGCCGGTCAAGATCACGTGAGCGAAGACTAGCGAGTAAGGTAGAACGCTGAGCTTACACGCGACGCTCAAACCGAAGAACAGGCCGGACAGCAGAGGATGACCCCTGACCAGCATTAAATAGAGTGAGAGGAGGAGGAGGAAGACCGCGGGAGGATCTAGGAGGAGATGTCTGTGAGCGTTAACGAACACGGTGTCAAGAGCGAGGAAGGAAGCAGTGAGGAATGCCGTGGAGTCGGAGCCGACGAGGTTCCTGACGATCAGGAACGTGAGAATGGAGGAACTGGCGAGCAGAAGCAGGAAAACAACCCTGCTGAAACCGAGCAACTCAAGGAAACCGATCAGGTACTTGCCGAGCGGCGGGTGCTCGAAATTACACGCGTAGGGCGCGGTAAGGTTAACTACGTAGTCCAGACCACACCCAACGTACACTTCCTCGTCACCGTAGTAGGGGAGAAGTACAGGAGTGGAAAGACAAGTGAGCAAGACTGAGAGACACGCAAGCAACGCAGCTAAAAACCATCGATCACGAAGAGAAGACGCAACAATACCTAGAACATAAGAACGCAACCGAGCTCAAACCCCCACTTAAAACTTTAAAAACCAACTCTTGCTTTCCAGTTCATCGAAGTATCAGTAACTATAATTCACTCTAACCGATTATTGAAATTACTTTAACCATTGTAGAGTAGACGTTGCCAGCCTGCGTGTAGATGTTAACCTGATAAGTCCCGCCTACTACTAAATTAGCACAAGCGTTAGAACCGGTGACAGTGACCGTGAATGTTGTGGAAGTGGACGTTCCTCTGGCAATAGTAGTAGAGGTGGTGGTGCTTCCAAAACCCAGAACTTCAACTCTTGATATCACCGCGTCTGCAGTGCCTTTATTAGTTATGGATACGTCAAACACAAGGCTACTGCCCTGACACGTTGCTGTGCTACCCGTCACTACTAAGCTTTCCGAGGGACCGCCCATTGATCCCCATACACCCATTATCCATCCTATAACCGCTATTGAGATTATGAGCGTTACGGCGATTAGAATCACCGTCGCCAGTATGGGTGATATGCCTTTACCTGTTCTCATTTTAATGACCTCACATATTAAATAGTGAAAAAATAAATATATAAATGTTGAGGGATTTTGTTTTCCTTTGAGCTACCTTGGCTAGATGGTTAGCGCGCCGCTTATGTAAGCTAGCGTCCCCAACACAGTTATTGAGGTAACGAGGCTCATTACAGCGGCGTGTTTGAATCCTGCGGAGATCGACATCTCGCTCGACTTACCGGCTACCAAACCCATTACGAAGGAGTTTATCACGGACCCAACGCCTAGGATCCCTATGAGGGGGGCTACGGCCTCTGGTCTGGCGCCGGCTGCTGTGATGAGCATGTTGACTATTATTATGGGTGATGAAGCGAGCATGAGGGCGCCGAAGTACGGGAGCAGCACGTACGCCTTAAGCCTCCTCCTCATCTCCTCCTCCAACTCGCTCAGAGTCTGGGTGAACCTCGCTAGTGTGTCTATTATGTCTGGGGCGCCGCCGCCGACCGTTATTGAGTCTGTGAGGAATCTGAAGATTGCAATGACGAACCACTCCCTAATACCTCTCAGAACCTTCCTTAATGAGTCCTCGAGACTTAGCCCCAGGTTCAGAGCCACGCCGGCCTTGCTCACTATAGGAGTTAGGTTTCTGAAATCCTTTGTTGAGAGGTGGATGATGCACTTCTCAGGTGATAAGCCCGTCTTCCTTATCTCGCTTAACTCCCTGAGGTAGTCGGCAGTCGACCTGACCAAGCCCTTATGACCTCTTAAAGCTTTCCTGTACACAATCCAAGGGGGCACTGTGAGCAGGAGCACCGCCACAGTTATCGATATGAGGAGGGACGCGACCTGAGTGAGGCCTAAAACCCCTCTGAAGACGTCCATGGCGCCGAGGATTGAGAGGGTGACGAAGAACGAGATCACCGACATAGGCATTAAGACGAGCATCGTCACGTAGGGCTCCATGATCTTCACAGGGGTTTTAGGCTGTGACGCGTGGATCATGAGGAGGACAAGCATCCCGAGCGTCGGGAGGACTAGGAAGTTGTAGAGTGATGGCATGGTGATGTCGACGGATATGACCCCGGTCGTCCTACCAGCTGTGACCGCTGAGAGAGTCCCTGAGACCGAGAAGAAGACGAAGACCGTTATGGACATTATCACCCCCAGCACTATGTAGAGCTCCAGGAAGGAGGCAAGCCTCTCAGTCATCGACCTGACCTCACTAGTCCTCGCGTTGAAGAGCTCCTGAGTCCTTATCTCAAGGTAATGCGTTATGTCGCCGCCGCTACGTAAAGTGGTCGTGTAGCCGAGCATTAAGTCCCTGAACCTGGCGCTCGGGTGCAGTATCGCGACCCTCTCAAGCGCTGAGACGGGGTCGTACCCGAAGAGCTTCACGTACGTGAGGACCCTCATGCACTCCTCCCTCATAGCCTTAAAGACCTTTAGACCGGCTGTGCGTTCAATTATCTTGTCAAGGCTCACGCCGCCTTTAGCCATGGTTGAAGCGTAAGCCATGAAGAAAGGCAGCTCGTTCTCAACCCCGGACTTCCTGTCAGAGGCCTTAAGCGAGGGTTGAAGGAGCCTCATGGAGAAGATCATCACAGGGATCATCATGCTTATTAATACCACGATAACCCTGACGAGGAAGGGCATGGGTATCGTTATGAGGGCCACAGAGGACGCGAGCAGGACTACGAAGGCGATCGTGGTCGTCATCATCAAGGTCTTCGACGCGTATATGACTGGGTGGACGTTCATCCCAGCCTTAAGTATCGATTTATCGAGCTCCAGACTCCTTGCGACCCTAACCCCCCAGGACTCGAAGACCGCTAGGGAGGCGGCCGTGAATAGGTCGTCGAAGGAAAGCCTCCTACGCCACGGCTTGGCGATCGCCCTAAGCTCTTTGTCGTCGAGCTTCCTTTCCTTACTGCGTTGCCGAGCCATAGAGGGGGCCCTCGCGGAGAGTCCTAACCGGGTTCAGGTAGTACCTCTGAATCCACGTCGCCACGTCCTTGTACGTCATCTTACGCGTAGCCACCAACCACTCTAGGAGCATCTTCCTCCTCACCAGCTCCTCAAGCAGGTCGTCCCTACTCCTCCCGGTTAACTCTGAGATCTTGTTGAGCACGAGACTATTCTCAAGCTTTATGGAGAACCTGTTCTTAGCCGGGTCCCACCTAGCCACCTCGTCGTACTCGCCGAAGTCCCTCACCTCCCAGACGTTGGTTATCTTCCTAGCAGGCCGTGACCTACCCTTCTCGTCAACTAGGGTCACCCTCCTTATGAGGAGGGCTATGTTAACGAGCGGTATGTAGCTCGGCGGTATGTTCATAGGCGGGGACGTGAGCCTCTTAACAGCTGCGTCGATGGACTCCGCGTGCAGGGTTGTCAGGCCTGAATGCCCTGTGGCGATGCTCTGGAACAGCACGTAAGCCTCATCACCCCTGACCTCGCCGACCACTATCACGTCCGGTCTATACCTCAACGACACCCTGACGAGCTGGTATAGGGAGACCTCGCCAGCCCCGCCTAGGTAGGAAGGCCTTGAGACCAGCTGAACCCAGTTCTCAAGAGGTAGTCTAAGCTCTGGAGTGTCCTCTATGGTCACCACCTTATAAGTTGGTCTCAGCATGGTTGCCATGGCGTTCAACGTGCTCGTCTTCCCAGAACCAGTCACTCCGAGGATGAGGGACGTGAGTTTGTAGTCCATCGCAAGCCAGAAGTAAGCCGCCACGTCTGAGGAGATGGTTCCGAGGTTTATCATATCAGCTATGGTGATCGGGGACTCACTGAACTTCCTGACAGTGAATGAGGAACCGGAGGTCGAGACCTCCTTGCTGTAGGTCGCCGCAACCCTGTGGCCTCCGGGCAGGATCGCGTCTAACACCGGGTACGCCACGGATATGTGTTTACCAGCCATGTGAGCCAGCTTAAGCACGTACTCGTCAAGCTGGATCCCTTCACGGAAGACAACGTTCGTGGGAAGCGACTCGTACTTCCTGTGCCAGACGTATATAGGCCTCCCCGGCCCGTTACACGATATGTCCTCCACATACCTGTCCCTGAACACAGGGTCCAGAATCCCGTAGCCCAGGAAATCCCTCTCTATGTAGTAGTTTATCTTACTCCACGAGAGCGAGGGAGTCTTAGGGAACCTTATCTGGAATAAGTCCATAAGCCTCCTCGCAGTCAGTTTTATCTCGTTCAGGGCGTCGCTCGAGAGCGTTGCCACGGGCCTTACCTCCCAGATCAAGTGTTCGTAGAGTTGCTTGTAGATAGACCTCTCCTCCTCCGTCAGCGATATCTCGTAGACCTCGTAGAACAGCTTCCCTGTGGCCTCGTCCTCAACTATGTTTATAGCGGAGAAGGGCTCCATTATAGGATAGGTCTCGTATATCCTGTACCCCTTCCTAACGCTCAAGAGCTCGTGTGAAAGCACCTTAGTAGCTTCGCTGAACTGAGCGCCCGGGCTCTCCGCGGCAGGAACGGATGCTTTCCCAGCCCTCCCCTCACGCCTTAACCCCCCGAATAGTCTCAACGCTGAGCTCTTCTTGCGGGTTGAACTCAACCACTCACCTAAGATTGTTAGCGTCTTAAGATATAAATGTTTATGATGTATATATATGTGTGGTGCAGTTACAAATGATATTAAACACGTTAAACCGTGGTGGCAAGGATGCGCTATCGACCATCACCTCGATATGTGTGGTCCTTAGCCTAATCGCCTCGTTGTTCAGCATGCCCTACGCACCGACTCAAGCCCAGTTCATCGACTTAAACATGCCATACGCGTACAGGATCCCGGCAACCATACCTGGTAACTTAAGCGTCTCGAGACTCCTCATGCTTAACGAGACGGCTGTACTGGTCGTCGCCTCAGGCGGAGGGAGGGACTACGTAGCGGTGCTCGACGTCACGAACCCGTACGTCGTGCCTGAAGTGCTGCAGCTGTACCCATTGGTGGGGAGGGTTACTGCCTTCTCCACTGACGGGTGGCCCGTCACCAGGATCTCCGTAGGGACTGATAAGGGTGAGGTAATGCTCTTTAAAGTAGGTGGTGGAAGGCTCTACAAGATGCTTGACGTCGCCTTAGGAGCTGATTTCTACGTGAGGGAGACCGTCGTCATGCGGGCGGCAGGGGACTTCAAGGTTGCGGCCCTGGTTAGTGAAGGAGGCGTTGAGAGAGGTGTGTGCGCCTCCTGCTACGTCTACGTCTTCAGTGAGAAGGTGCCAGGGGTTTTGAAGGTAGGCAGTTCAGTAGGCAACGCCACCGTGTCTTATCAAGGCATCCTGCCTCAGGACATAGCGCCTTTAACGGTGTTCACTGGCAACACCTACTACTACGACGCATCAAGACTCATTGTCACGTGGGTGAGGCAGGACTTCATCACCTTGGTGGTTAACGTGACTTATCAACAGGACACAGAGCTTAAACCGGCTTCAGGAGCCTTAGTGGAAGTCGTCGCTTACAACGCCACGTCAGGTCTCAAGTACTCCTACGGCTTCAACACAGGCGCTGACGGGACGGTTGGGATCCCCGTGCTCAGGGGGCTCATGGTCAACATAACCGTGAAGGACATCAACATGAGGACCTACCTACTCCGCTACGATACTTCGAAGGTTCCCAAGTACGTGAGCACGATCCTCCTGCCCAGGATACTCCTCAACGCACCCCCGCTGACGATCCCGGCGTCAGCCTACTACGAGACCCCTGAGTTCCTGCTCGCCAACCTCGAGGTGTTGGACGTCTCCAACGCGCCCTACGGCTACAGCAGAGTCGGTTTCGTGAACTTCAAGGTCTCTCCGACGGACTCAGGCCTCACCTTCCTTAAGGGGGTTGAGGACCCTAAGTACTTGATCACGCATCACGACTCCAAACGCGGTTTCGTGAACATAAGCAGGGTTGACGCAAACCTTAAGAGGATCTCGCTTACAACGGAGTACGTCGGCAGTAACGCGGGTCTCTCCTTCAGCATGACGTTAAAGGACGGCAAGCTGTTGGTTCTAGCGTTAAGCGATGGTAGGGTGAAGACGTACTCCCTAGTGCGTGCGGCTCCGGCTCAGGAGTACTACAGGCTTGAGTACACCTACATCTACGGGAGGTCGGTGACTAGGATCGGGCTGTTCATGGGCGGTGGCACACCAGCTATCTTCATCACTTCACCCTCAGGTCTCCAGGTGGTCAGGCTCACACCCTACTTAACGCCCATCCTAAGGAGGGAGTTAACGCTTAACTACGCAGGAAGTCCTGAAGGGGAGTACGTCGACTCAGACATCTTAAGCGACTTCTCCGCAGGCGTTGTGTGCAACGGCGGCAGGCTTACAGTGATGAGGAACCTGGACATGCTGGTCGGCGGTAGCCCCGTCTCCGTGGACAGCTTCACGGCGGGGAGCGCGTTTATTAGGGTGGTTCCCCCGGGGAACGAGCCCGTGACTTACGCTACAGTGACCTTCAAATACCCTGGAGGCTCGCTGACCAGGGTTCCTGACGAGAGCGGGATGGTGGTCTTCGAGAACGTACTGCCGGGCATTAAGTACGAGGTCGTGGTAAACTACGGCAAGCCGTACGTGAATCCTAACACAACCTACATCGAGCTAAGCGACTTCAGGGACGTTCACCTGAACATCCACCTCACCTACAAGGAATTCTTGATCAGCTTGAGAGTCAGCGACGCTATATCGGGTGATTTAATAGCTCCCTACAACGTTGTGGCTGACGGCAGGCTCCTCATATCCTCGAGCGTGAGCAGGATTGCGGAGGTCAGGCTCCTGTACGGGATACATAACATCACCGTAGCCCCTGCCTCAGGGTATGAGAACGTCTATGAGTCTATCGAGAGGACTCTCCTGCTCTTCAGCGACCAAACCCTGGACGTCACCCTGAACAGGAAGTCGTACCTCCTCGAGGTGAGGGTTGAGGACGCGGTGACTGTCAAGCTGATAGCTCCTGTAGAGGTCGTGATCGACGGGGTATCTCAGTTAATCGACGTGACGGCGCCGAGAGCGCACTTCCTACTCCCCTACGGGAACTACAGTATAACAGTAAAGCCCGTGCCCGGTTACGAGGCGATCTACAAGACTTTAGTCAGTAACGTCAGCCTCACGACGTCCTCTATGAGGGTTCTTAGAGTCCCTAGAAACACCTACAGCCTCTACCTTAGCATCAGGGACGCCACTGTGAATATTCTTAAGGGGACCTTCGACGTGTACATTAACAACACCAGGGTCGCCGGCGATATCGCTCGGAACACCACCCTCACACTCCCCTACGGGGTCTACTTACTTCAGGTCAAGCCTACGAGCAGGTATGAAGTCATGTATAACCCGTCGCAGGCCATAACTCTCAAGCTGACTAACGACACGTCGGTTAACGTGCCGCTGACCAGGAGGTACTACACGCTTAAGGTCAGGGTTCAGGAGGGCGAGGTGCCGATTAAGAACGCTGAGGTCAGGTTCATCAACGCCGAGACAGGCATGCTGATAGCAATGCTGAGCACCTACGAGGAGGGACATGTTGAGACAAAGCTGTTCTACGGCGACATGAGGATTGAGGTCACATACCCGGGTTACTACGATGAAGTGAGGCACGTGAGTCTGGAGAGGGACACGGAACTGATAGTGTACATGAGTCCGCAACCAGTAACCCTCTTCTTCAGATACATGCCGGTCGTGGCAGTCGTCATAATAGCTGTAGTCGGCATATATGCTGTGCTGAAACTTAGAACGCTGATATATCAGAGGCTGTATAAGGAGGAGTCGCTGTTCTAGCTGACTACCATTATATTCTATTCACACTTAATCACAACCACGGGTTCGCCTGAAAGCCCCGACCAGTAGAACTTCCCGGCCCTCAAGGAGTTCTTCGCTTAAAACCCTGGTATGGAATCTTCAGATATGAGAACCCGAAGTCCTGAAAGGGACCGTCCCTAGGACTGACCCAGTCTCACGTCCTCACGTTAGTGATGTCCTAAAGCGGTCAAACGAGATTGCTTCCGCGTTTCATGGTCTTAATCGCTTCACGCGTACTTTACTATGAGGGTTCTTGGAAGTCCGTCTATGTATATCGCCGTCAACTTGATCTCCACGTCAAGACCTCCTAGGATCTCAAGGTCCTTCTTTATAGCTGCTAGCTGCGTTATCTTGCTGTTAAGTGACTCGACGACGTTCTCCAGGTTGCCGAGTTCCTGGTCGGACGTCGGGTTCATGATAAGCTTAACGTTCTTCAAATCAACGACGTTATGGGCCGCCGCGGTCTCAGCCGGTATGCCGAGCTTGGTGAACACCGATTTAATCTTCCTCTCCTGCTCCACCCTGACCCTCAGCTCCTCCAGCTTGCGGAGTAGCTCGGCTAATTTCTTCCTGTAGTCGTTTAGGTCTTCATCAATGCTCCTGAGGAGCTCCGCTACATTATTAAACTCCCTCACCATGGAACTCATCGAGACCCACCATATATAACTTAGTCAATGCCCTTATAAATAATAATTCAATCCTATCTCTATGAAACGCGAGAGGTGGTTAGGTGCTTCCAGTATCCGACTCTCACGCCCACGTGTCGACCAGGGGGCTTGGCGGCTCCCTAGTCGGTAGGAGGTTCAGGGAGGTCGGGGGTTGGTTTGTGGCTTTGGTCTCGTTACCGCCAACACACTACGGTCTTGATGCAGGTCTGGACGGGATCGTCAGGTCGTTCGAGATCCACGTGAGTGAGTGTTCTAAGACGAGGGCTGAGGGACTGGAGGTCGTGTGCATGGCCGGCGTTCACCCTGCATTCATCGACGAGATGATTAGGACTGCCGGAGTCCACAGGGTTGATAAGGTGGTCTCGATGGTTAGTGAGGCGTTAAAACGCCTTAAGTCACTGAGGGTGGAGGGGTTTTTGGACGGCTTCGGGGAGTTCGGACGTCCTCACTATAAAACACTGCCCGAGTCCATGGCCGTCAACGAGGTGGTGTTGAGGGAGGTGCTTGAGATGAGCAAGGACACTGACTCAGTGGTCCACCTACATACGGAGCAGGGAGGTATTGCGACCGTTTCTTCAATTGACGCGTTAGTGAGGCTGGTCGGGGTCCCGAAGGAGAGGGTTATCTTCCATCACGCGTCCACTGCAGTGGTTAGGGCTGCTGAGGAGCTGGGGTATTACTCGACGGTGCTTGGTCGTAGAGACTCCTTGCGCAACGTCTTGCTTGCCGGCGCCTCAAGAGTCCTAGTCGAGAGTGACTTCATAGACGATCCTAGGAGGCCCGGTGTTGCCATGTACCCGTGGGAGTTAGCCAGAGAGATCGACTTGGTGGTAGGTGAGGGGGTTAAGAACGCCGAGCTTCTTCAGAGGTATCTCGTGAGCAACGTGGAGACCGTGTACCGCATCGCCTTCAACGGTTAATCAACACACTTATCTTTGACCCCTAATTGCTCCCTACCGACCTCGCTCAACATCACGTTCTTAACGCTGCCCCTAGCCGAGGTGACTCTGATCAAACCACGCATCTCAAGAAGCATCAGGACCCTCACGAACTCGGAGTACGAGATGCCGAACTCGCCACGGAGCTCGGTGTATAGGTGGTCCTCCCTAACGATACAGCCGTTCTCAACAGTGATTTCAAGTAGCTTAAAAGCTACGTTAATGGTGGTCTTAATAGCGCTCAACCTGATGCCACCGCTTAAGATTGCCCAGATAATTAAGGTTGAGGAGGTTTTAAGCTTTATGTTCAGGTCTATAAAAGGCGAACCCCACTTCCACCTCTCCCTGCTCTCCTTCACCACCTCCCACGGCTGAGCAACCGTCGCATCTAGAGCTGCACTCTAGCACACCTCCTCAGCTACATCGCCTTATTAAGGAGGAGACGCTGGAAGTCAAGCCTTGCAGGTTAGGCGGTAGTCCCCGATACGCGGTGTACCAGGGAAGCCTGATGAGCACTCCTTAAAACCCTGACGCGCCGTTCTTCACCGCGTCCTCGAAACCCCTCGCGAGGGGAATGAGTGGTTAGAACCTCGACCACCCGAAAACAGCGGCTTCACCGCTAGAAAGTCCGTGGCGGATGGTACTGAGCTCCTGAAGCACGGTCCTGGGCAAGGGGCTTTGAAATCGTTAGGAACGGGTGGCAGGGCCTAGTACTTACAGGTTCACGCTTATCGTTACACGGGAAGCAGCCTATATCTGGTAGGGATGCGTTAGTGCATGAGGCAGCCTCTGCTTAGTTCTAATGGTCCATACCTCATAGAACCTGATTATGTCCTGCGTTAAGGAGGGGGGTATCTTACGTAGGGAGTGCTCGAAGTCCTCCTTGGTTATCTGAGTGGCGTTGGGGTTCTTGCGCAGTGCGCTCAACGCCGCCTCCCTCACCAGAGCGGTGAGGTCAGCACCGGAATATCCCTCAGTCATCCTAGCCAACTCCTCCAAGCTGACGTCAGGGGTTAATGGGGTTTTCTTGGTGAGGACCCTCAGCACGTCCAGTCGCGCTCTTAAGTCAGGCTGTGGCACGTAGATTAGTTTCTCCAGCCTGCCAGGTCTTAAGAGCGCTGGATCCACTAAGTCAGGCCTGTTAGTGGCTGCGATGACTACCACGTTACTCAGCTTCTCTATGGAGTCCATCTCGGTGAGCAACTGACTCACAACCCTCTCACTCACGTAGGAGTCGCCTGAGAGCCCCCTGAGGGGTGCTATTGAGTCTATTTCGTCGAAGAACACTATTGAGGGCGCTACTTGTCTCGCCCTCCTGAATATCTCCCTTATCGCCTTCTCCGACTCGCCAACCCACTTACTCAGTATCTCAGGCCCTTTAATAGCTATGAAGTTGGCT
>CALIKV010000006.1 GCA_938017505.1 uncultured Sulfolobales archaeon
GGCCACTATTGGCGGTAATTTGTGTAACGCGTCGCCCGCGGCCGACTCAGCACCCCCACTCCTAGTACACGAAGCGAAAGCAAGACTAGCAAGCCTGGAAGGATCCAGAGAAGTAAGCATCGAGGAATTCTTCACAGGACCGAGAAAGACCGTTATGCATACCACTGAGCTACTCTACGAAGTGAAAGTACCATACGACGAGAACTTCGCCAGGGGTTACTCATACGTCAAGTTAGGTAGGAGGAACGCCTTCACGTTATCGGTAGTGTCCTTAGCGGCAGTTCTCAAAACGAACGAAGGGAAGTTTAACGACGTCAGGCTGGCGCTTAACTCAGTCGCCCCAACGCCGGTCAGGGCCAGGAGCGTTGAGTCCTTCCTATTGGACAAAGAAACAAACAAGAGAAACATTGAGGAGGCGGCTGAGCTCGTCGTTAAAGACATATCGCCTATAAGTGATGTAAGGGCCTCAGCTGAGTACAGGAGACAAGTCTCTAAGGTTTTAGTTAAAGATGCCCTAACTAAGGCGCTAACTAGATTGAAGGAGGCTGGAGGTGATTAACACAGTGCTAACTAGGTTTAAGTTGAATGGAAAGGAAGTAGAGGTTGATGCAAAGCCTAACGAAGTACTTCTCGATACTCTGCGGTTGAGGTTAGATGTTAAGAGCGTTAAGAGGGGGTGTGAGAGAGGTGAATGCGGGTCTTGCACAATACTGCTGAACGGAGAGCCTGTGACCTCCTGCTTAGTATTAACGCCGCAGGTTGAGGGAGCTGACATAGTCACCGTAGAGGGGCTTGAGAGCGACCCGAAGTTCGTGGAGTTAGTTGAGAACTTCGTTAAGGAAGGAGCTATTCAATGCGGGTTCTGCACGCCGGGATTCCTGCTCACGGCCTACGCTGCGGTAACTAAGGGTAAAGTCAAGACTCCTGAGGATATCAGGAAACACCTTGAGGGCAACCTCTGCAGGTGTACGGGATATGTCAAGATAATCGACGCAGTTGCTAGAACAACTCTTAAACCCGCTTAACTCGTTTCTCAAGCCTCACACCGCATAAATACCTTACTTACGTTTTATTATAGGTGGTTATTATGAGTGTTGAGGAGGAGATCTACAACGACATTCAGACTAACGGTATCATAGGTCCCCACACAAAGATGATTGGACCCGTTGCTGAGGGCGGGAGGGTGATCTTCGTCACCGCCCCGGGTTGTTGGGGGCCTATGATAACGCCCAACATCCGAGGCGGTCACGAGGTTAACGTACCCGTAGCCGTTGAGGGCGCCAGCGTTGGTGACGCTCTGGTACTCCGCGTCATGAGCATTGAGGTTCTCTCCAAGGCCACTTCATCAGGCGTTGATAAGACCAGGGCTGGGAGCTATGTCGGAGATCCGTACGTTATGAAGAAATGCCCCTCATGTAACGAGCCGTGGCCTGAGTTCTATGTAGATGGAATCGGTGAGAACTCTGTTAAGTGCAGGAGGTGCGGGTCTCCTGCAGCACCTTTCATCATGGTTAACGGCTATACCATCGTGTTTGATTTAAGCTTACGTGTGGGGCTCACCGTCAACAAGAGGGTAGCAGATGATATAGCGAAGAATGCAAGTGAGTGGATACTCCTCCCGAAGAACTCTAAGCAAGTCCCAGTGCTGGTCTTGGGCAGGAGTGACATAGTTGGCTTGGCAACCAGGATGCGACCATTCCTAGGTCAGTTAGGTAGCGTCCCTGCAGTGAACATACCTGACTCCCACAACGCAGGTGACTTCGGGTGGTTCCTCGTAGATGCACCGCATCCTTACGCGATCACGAAGGAAGATTACGAGACAAAGCTGACTGACGGTCATTTAGACGTGAATTCAGTTAGGGAAGGCTCCACCCTAATAGTTCCAGTCAAGGTCGAGGGCGGAGGAGTTTACGCTGGCGACGTCCACGCAATGCAAGGAGACGGTGAGGCAGCGGGTCACACAACAGACGTCACGGCTAAGAGCATCGTTGAGGTATCTCTAATCAAGAACTTAGCTCTAGAGGGTCCTATACTTCTTCCGCCTGAGGAAGACCTCCCACCGCTCGCCAGACCCTGGAGGAAGGATGAATGGGAAAACGTAACAAGCCTGGCTAGGAGGATGAAGATAGAGGTTGAGCCAGTGGCGCCTGTTCAAATAATAGGATCCGGGCCGACGTTAAACGACGCCGTTGCGAGGGGCTTTGCAAGGGCTTCCAAGCTCTTTGGAATGAGCGTGGAGGAGGTCAAGAACAGGGTCACGATTAGTGGAGCTGTGGAGATAGGAAGGTTACCAGGGGTGGTGCAGATAACGTTACAGACTCCTCTAAGGGTTCTGGAGAAGCTGAGACTAGATAGGATAGCTACAAGTCAGTACAAGCTACCATATTAGTTTTCTCACTAAAACACATTTCGAAGTGCGTCTCCAGCCGGGTCACCAGCCTCGTCAATGTTTAAAGGTTGTATTAGTCTTCTTTCCTTGGTGTAGCTGGTTTGGCAGGTGTTAAGGCATTGCCTTTGATTCTGGTGTTCTCTGCTCTGGGAGGTTTCTTCAAAATCTTGGGAGGTGTTCTCTACGGCTCCAAGGCGGTCTTCGTTGATGCCTTAACCTCAATAGCTAATTTAATAGCTCTACTGTTAGCTATTAAGTATTGGAGAAGCAGTCTGGAGCCCCCAGACGAGGACCACCATTTCGGTCATCATAAACTAGCGTTTGGAGGCTCTATATTAACGTTAATGGCCTACTCATTCGTCGCAGGTGTAGTGACTCTCAAGTTGTTAGATCTCAGAGAGTACTCAATCTCGTTGAACGCTCCTCTCATGGCCTTCTTAGGAGTGATCTGTTACCTAGTATCCATAATTATCTCTAGGAGGTTTAGCATCGTCTTCACTCACTACTCAACGTTTACCGTGAGCGAGTTAATTGAGGGCGCCGTTGTCGTCTCCACATCCCTTGTTGGCGCTCTCTACAGCTACTTAATAGACTATAGCGGTGCCGTACTCCTCACGCTGTACATATTTTATGAGTTGAGGAAGGTCTTTACAGAGGTCCTAGGCTTCATCAGCGACGTAGCCCCCCCGAGAGACCTCATAAACGTGGTGAAGGAGGAATTCGTTAGGAACGGTTTAAGTCTCAGTGAGTTGCGTCTCAGGCGCGTTGACGATAGACGCTATCAAGGCATGGCGTACGTGCTCCTTAAGCCTGACGAGAACCTAACACTGGCTAGCAGCAAGGTTGACGCCATTAAAGACGCGCTGAGGAATTACGGCGTTGAATTAGTGATTGAATTCAGACCGGGTGGTTGAACGTGAGGTCTGCTGAGTCGAGCTCTAAATATGAAGACCTTAGAAAGGTTGTGAAGGATTTCATCAGGCTCATAGGGGACGATCCTGAACGCCCTGAACTTAGGGAGACCCCGGAGAGGGTGGCTAGGATGTGGCTTGAGGAACTGGCGTCAGGCTATGATCAGGATCCTGACGAACACTTGAAGTACTTCCACGTCAGTTCTGCCGACTACATAAGCGCGAACCGTTTAATAGTAGTGGTTAATGTGCCTATTAGATCCATGTGCGAGCACCACCTACTACCCTTCTACGGGTACGCGCACATTGCATACATACCGGGCGACGAAGTAATTGGGTTAAGCAAGTTTGCACGCGTTCTTAATGTATTCGCAAGGAGGCTGCAGTTACAAGAAAGACTGACCGAGGAAATAGCTGATTACCTATACAAGAAACTCAAGACCAGAGGGCTCCTGGTCATGATCGAAGCTACGCACACCTGCGCCTTAATTAGAGGTGTTGGAGAGCCGTTAAGCATGATCACTCTCTCGACTAGAGGAGAGTTGAGCGTTGACGAGAAATTACGGACAGAGGCTATGGAGCTGATTAACAACTCTAGAGCGTCAATACACAAGGAAGATACCATACGTGAATGATGAAGTCTCTGTCAATGCGTGTTTGAGCCTGGACATAGAGTCCGCGGAAGCCTATCTGAGCCCGGACACAACCACTTCTCCTGACCCTACTCTGGTAAATCCCCACGGCATAGCCTGAGTGTTGTAAGCTCCATAGGGGTTCCCCTCACGGTCGAGGACTATTATGCCAGCAGTGTCCTTCCCGTGAATTGATGTGTGATATTGGATGGCTAGGCGAGCAGCCGTGCTTGCTAGGTATCCTTCATTGATGAAGGAAACAGCTCTGTAAGACAACAAACTCATGATTATGGTTTCCCCTATCCCAGTAGCTACTGCCGCCCCCTGTCTGTTGGCGTAGAACCCAGCGCCAGGAATGGCTGAGTCACCCACACGTCCCGGAAACTTGAGGATAATCCCTCCTGTTGATACTGCAGCAGCCAGCCTACCTCCGTCATCTCTAGCAACCGCTCCTACGGTGTCCACGTAGCCTAGTTGGACGGCCAGGTTGAAGCTATTCCTGAAATATAAATCACCTGATCTGGCCTTACTTAGAACTTCCCCATATTGTCTTTTAACCTCTTCGGAAGGGCCTGGGTGTCTGGGAAGTCTTAAACGAGCGGCTAGCTCGTCAGCCGCACTCCCAGTAAGCAATATGTGATCCGTTAACTCAAGAACCTTGCGTGCAAGCAGTACTGGGTTCCTAGGATACGTAACCGCGGCGACCGCTGCAGCCCGTCCGCTCAGCCCGTCCATAATCCCAGCGTCCATCGAGATAGTCCCTCTTAGGTCAGGAACTGAGCCGAGACCTGCGTTAAGAACACCTGAGTCCTCAAGCGTTACCGTAGCTTCAACAACCGCATCCACCGCTGTCCCGCCTCTCGTCAAAGCGTCCACACCCGCCCTTAATGCATCTGAGATCACCTTCTTTATGAGGTTTTCGTCAGCGCTCATCAGTTTACCCGCCCCGGCATGAACTACGATAACCCCCTTCATTTAGAACCACCTGAAAGGGATCAAACCATAGTCCTCACTTTATGTAGAGGTAATAACCCGAACTTGTTGAGCAGTTGGTAATACGCTTTGATTTTGGCCGTGTTCGGCGATCCGCGAGGACCTGGTCTCTTCATGAAGAATGCGTTAACCTCATACACAGTCCCTTTCCAGCCTCTCTCAACGGAGATCTTGCCGAGCCTGATTAAATCGCATAGGATCCCCGCTAGTGCTGGGGAGTCATTTATCCTGGCGTTCACATATATAGAGTCTCTAAAGCCGTTGAAGCTTAGGTACTCTATATGCATTGCCACATATTTTTTATCGCCTAGGGGTTCTAGATAGCCTGTAGGTCTGATGTAGGTGGGTACTTCATACCCTGTAATGTCCTTAACCATGCTGGTCTTAGTTAATTCTTTCATTTGGTTCCTGTCTTCCCTGGTTAAGGCCTGGAAGTCCGTGTTACCCCCTATGTTGAACTGAACGATGAACTCAATTAACCTGTTCCTCTGTGTCAGATGCTCAAGGAGATCGGCTGTCAACGGTGTAGCGCCCGTCGCACCGTCGTCCCCGAACACTGTAACTCCTGAGTCCTCCATGATTTTAAGGAGTCCAGGGTTATTCGCTACAGGCGTCGGTATTGCGTTGATGAACGCAACACCTCCTCTGGCCTTGGCGTAGAGGGCGGCTACGTAGGCATAAACATGAGTAGCTGGTACGTCACCCTCCTTAAGTCTGTTCATCGCAGTCGCAACGTCATCATATTCTTCACCGTGCTCTGTCGTTATCACGTTGACGATGACGTCGGGTCTCAAGTCAATCCATTCCTTAAGTAGCGCCTCTAAACAGCCCTCATAACCCATAACATCATCAAGTCCCTGGGCATGAATGCCCAGCCCGTCGGTTGAGTTCCTCCTCACACCCCTTCTAACCATTACGTACTTAAGCTCTTCAGGGACTGGGTACTCACCACCCATAACCTCCCTAGCTATCTCGTAGAGTGTCTTACCCACTTTAGAGTCGTCAACGTCATACGCCCCGACGACCTCGATATCCTCCAGACCGTAAGGCAGCTTATACTTCGCTAGGGGGATGCCGTAGGGTTCAATGAGCTTCTTCTTCAACCTCTCCAGGCCCGTGGCAAGGTGGGTCGTGACATACCCAGAACCCAACAACAGTACTCTAATCACCATATTTATCCCCATAAATATAGATTTCCAGCATATTAAAGTTTTAGAGGGTAGGAGCTCGTGTAGAATCCGGTCAAAGTAAAGTTAATAAAGTTTCATCTTCATAATGCTATAGGTGATTGAGTGACGCTGGAACCTAAGGTTAAGGTTAAGAGATGGGAACCACGTATGGAGGAGGAGTTGCTTAAGGTATGGAGTGAGGAGGGGGTTGAAGGGCCTGAAATAGACCTCATAAAGGACAGCAACTACATCGTCGTAGACACCCCACCGCCCTACCCTTCAGGGGAGTGGGGTGTTGGTCAAGCAGCTCACTACGTGCAGATAGACATGGCAGCACGGGCTCTGAGACTACTAGGTTATAAGGTCCTCCTGCCTTTCTATGCTGACAGGAACGGTCTGCCGGCTGAGGTAGTTGTTGAGAAGAAATACGGGATCTCAGCGCATGAGATCGCGAACAGCCCTGAAGGCAGGCTTAAGTTCCTTGAGATGGTTAGTAAGGTGCTTGACGAGTATGAAGCCATTTTAGTGAATACGTGGAGGAGGTTGGGGTGTTCTTACCAGTACTGGAGGGATGGGACGGACTCCCCCATGTACAGGAGATTAACTCAAGCGACGTTCATGGACATGTGGTCCAAGGGGCTCGTATATGAAGCTGAGAGACCGGTTATGTGGTGCCCCAGGTGTAGAACGTCACTGGCTGAAGCCGAGATAGAGTTTCGCGAGGAGGAGGGAAAGCTCTACTACATCAAGTTCGACGTTGCTGAGACAGGTGAGAGCGTGACGATCGCAACCACGAGGCCTGAGTTGCTGAACGGGTGTGGAGCTGTCATATTCCATCCAGACGACTCAAGATATAAATACCTTGAGGGGAGACATGCTATAGTGCCCCTCTACGGTAACAAAATACCTATAATGGCTAGCACGTACGCTGATCCGCACTTCGGTACAGGGCTGGCTATGATGTGTTCTTACGGTGATACGAGAGATATCTGGTTCTTTAAAGAGCAAGGGTTAACGCCGAGGATACTAGTCAACCCTGACGGGACTATGAACGAGGCTTCAGGCTTCCTTAAAGGGCTGAGCATAAGGAATGCGAGGGAGCGCATCGCAAATGAGCTGAGGCAGAACGGCTTCCTGGTTAGGGAGGAACTCATAAGACATGAAATCCCCACATGCTGGAGATGTAGGACCCCTGTAGAGTACATTCACGTTAAGGAGTTCTTCCTGAAGCAACTTGAATTCAGGGATGAGTTACTTAAGGTAGGGGGCATGATGTCCTTTAAGCCCGTAGAACACAAGGTGAAGTTTGATAACTGGGTTACGTCGTTGAAGATGGACTGGCCTATCTCGAGAACTAGGTTCTATGGTACTGAGGTGCCTCTCTGGAGGTGTAGAAGGTGCGGGCATGTAATCCTCGGCAAGTATGGGGAGTACGTGAGGCCCTGGATCGACCCACCCCCCCTCAATGCATGTCCTAACTGCGGTGCTACTAAGGAAGAATTGGTTGGTGAGACCAGAACCTTTGATACCTGGTTTGACTCTTCGGTCAGCGTGCTTTACGTAACTAAGTGGCTTGATGGTAAGGAGGCATCTCTTAAAGCTCTTGAGAACGCGTTGAGGCCACAGGGATACGACATAATAAGGACATGGCTCTACTATTCCATATTAAGGGTGTGGCTACTCACAGGGAAGCCACCGTTTAAGTGGGTCAGGATCTCAGGCATGGGACTAGATCCTAAGGGGAGGGCCATGCATAAATCACTAGGCAACATAGTGCCGCCGATGCCTTATGTAGAGAAATACGGCGCTGACGCGTTCAGGTATTGGGCAGCGGCCTCCGGCATGCTTGGTAGCGATTATAGGTGGTCGGAGGATTTAGTTAAGAGCGGGCAGGCGTTCGCAACGAAGCTGGTCAACATAGGCAGGTTTGTTTCGTTTTTCGAAGAGCCTTTGTTGAAGGACTCTACGCTGAAGGAGATTGACAAAGCTATGATTAAGTATGCGATAACAGTAGTAAAGAGGGTTCTCGAATACTACAGAGAGCTGGATGTGTTTAGACCGGTGAATGAGTTATATGCCTTGGCATGGGATCTATTCGCGTCGAATTACTTGGAGACTGTTAAGTCAAGGGCATATGGATTTGAGAACTACGATGAGAAATACGTGAACGGCGCTAGATACACCCTACATAGAGTCTTCAGGCTCATACTCAAGGCGCTTCATCCGATAATGCCTTTCGTGACTGACTACATATGGAGAAGTATGTACTCTTCAAGAGGTTTAAGGGATGAGGTGATGACGAAAGAGGATCTAAGCGAGCTTGGTGGTAACGAGAAACTAATAGAATACCTGGTGAACGTTAACTCCGCGGTATGGAAGTATAAGAAGGAGAACAACATATCCTTCGCCGAGCCGCTGGAAGGTGTTTTGTATATCCCGCATGAATACGTTGAGATAGCGGATGATGTTAAGGAACTACATAAAGTCACGGCAGTGGTGACAGGGGTTCCGGAGGATATGACCAGTGCAATTAAGTTAGCTGAAGGGATTTATCTGGTGTTTCTTAGGGGGCGATAAGCAGTCACCAAGAAGGCGGTTAAGTTAGACCTAACCCGTTGCGACGACGTAGGGTGTTGGGTGGGTAAACTCCCTAAGGGATGTATCCAGTGTGTCAAAGGTCTGAAGAGCGTCTTCCTCGCGACAGGCGTGTGTAATGAGGGATGCTTCTACTGCCCGCTCTCAAGTGCTAAGAAGGGTAAAGCAGTGAGTTACATTAACGAAGTCCCGGTGAGGGAAGGACGGGATATATTGCTGGAAGTGCTGGCTTCAAGGTCTAAGGGGGTGGGGATAACTGGTGGGGACCCCATCCTGGTGGTTGACTACGTCGCCGACGTGATTAAGTTGTTGAAAGGTAGTTTAAGGCGGGGGTTTCACATTCACTTATACACCACGGGCAAACATCTAAATGAGAACGCCCTTAGGAAACTGGTTGACGCGGGTCTTGACGAGCTCAGAATACACGTTACAGGGGCTCATTCATGGAGGGCGTTAGGGATGGCGCTTAACTACAGCAGTCTGGATGTAGGTATCGAGAACCCGGCTGTCCCGGACTTTGAGACCCTTAAGAACATAGTGGTCGAGGGGTTTAAGCTTGGTGTTAACTTCATAAACCTAAATGAGATGGAAGTTAGCGAGTTGAACTACGCCGGAGTGGTGAGTAGGGGTTTAAGGGTAAATCCTGACGGCCTTACGGTGGCTGGCTCTAGGGAAGCTGCCCTACAGGCACTAAATTGGGTGTTGGGGGAGGGGTTTCCAGTAAATCTTCATTACTGCCCGGCAAGATTCAAGGATAAATACCAGTTCAGGAGGAGGTTGATTAGAAGATTCAGAGGGTCGAGGAGAGTTTACGAGTCCATTAATTCAGAGGGATTGGTTAAGTGGATTGAAGTACCGTTTAGCGATGACGACCTTCTCAACGGTCTAATTCTATCAGATCTTGCATACAGGAGAGGATCTACTGTTTACTTGAGCGTTAGGCTGGCTAAACGCTTAAACTTAAACGAGAGTCCTAAGGTCGTTGAAGCCTACCCGACAACGCCGAGGATGATTCTTAACACGTACGAAGCTTGATCCTCTCTTCCGTTATGAAGCATTTCCATCATCGAACATGAAGACTACTAGTCAACGTACAGCGAATTTATAACTCCCTCTCCGTAAATTTCTATGATTACGTGGTGTTGCTGATGAATATAGATACTGCTATAATTCTCGCAGGCGGGTACGCTACACGGTTGCGTCCCTTAACATTAACAAGGCCTAAGGCCTTATTGCCAGTTCTAGGGAAGCCATTATTGGACTGGATACTTGATAATCTGAGGGAGGCTGGACTCAGGAAAATCATTATGTCCGTTAGGTACATGAGCAACATGATTAAAGAGAGGTATAGGGATGGGTCAGAGTTCCAGGTTAATATAGAATATATCGAGGAGATAAATCCGTTAGGTGACGGAGGACCAATCCCGCTGATAATCGATAAATTTGGTCTCAATAATCCGTTCTTGGTGATCTACGGTGATATATTTACCGATCTCTCGATACGTGACTTCATCAAGGCTCACGTGGATAATGACGGCATGGCTTCCATAGTCCTAACCCATGTTGATGACCCGTCGAGGTACGGCGTTGCACAAGTAGATAGTAATTGTAAGGTCACTAAATTCGTTGAAAAACCTCGGGAAGCATCCCCCTCAGACCTCGTGAACGCCGGGATATACATATTCAACCCTGATCTAGTTAAGTATTTCCCAAGTAAGAGGCCTTCTAAACTGGCGGTGGACGTACTTCCCAAGCTCGTGGAGTTAGGGATTCTGAACGCATACGTCCATAAGGGTCTCTGGCTTGACATAGGAGTCCCTGCGGATTACCTGAAGGCAAACTTAAACGCGTTGAAATACCTGATGCCAGGGGGTTTCATAGCAACTACAGCTGATATCGGAGAGGATGTGGAGGTGATTCAGCCCGTCTTTGTAGACGAGCTTGTCAGGATAGCACCTGGCTCAGTGATAGGTCCTTACACGTTGATAAGTAGGGGATCCATAATAGGCAGTAACACGCGTATAATCAACTCATTAATCCTGGATAACGTGGTCACTGAGTCTGCCTGTTACATGAAGGAAGTTATAATAGGTGTGGGATCTCATGTAGGTCGATGGGTGCGCATGTCCCCCGGCGTTGTTCTAGGGGACGAAGTCAGGGTTCACGATAACGTGTTCATATCTAGGAACGTGACAGTGCTTCCACATAAGGAATTAAACGAGGACGTCGAAGAGGAAGGTAAGGTGATCCTCTGAAGAAATGTCCGCATGTTGATGGTTGACGAGCGCTCATCACCTCTGGATCTTTATCAGTTCTTCAGGCGGGTTGACCGCTATCCAAGCCGCACCGTAAATGACGACCTCATCCCCAAAGCTGGTTATAGCGTACTCTGGCGCCCTATTCGTTGCATACTGATTAACTAGGTTTAAAGACAGCTTAAGGAGTTCAGGGTTGTTAAGCACTACTGAGCCACCGAAGCTAATCATCTCTGGGTCGTAGGCGTTGATTACTGAGGCTATGCCTGCGGCGTTTATTCTGGCTAATTCATTGACTACGTATGAGGCGAAGCCGTCACCATCACGCCAATATCTGAATAACGTTTCAGCCGTGATTACTTCTGAAGCGCTTAATCTGTAGAGCTCTGAATCGCCATGCCACTTAATCCTAAGCTGTTTAACGAGTTTCCACACGTTACCCCCTGACGCCAAGGCTTCCCAGTGTCCTATACCACCGCAACCGCACTTAATGTCTGAATCGTAAGAAATCGCCAGATGGCCGATCTCGTGCGCGTTGCCGTCCTTCCCTAGGAGGACATGACCATCCACTATAACGCCGCCTCCTATGCCTGAGCTGATGGTTATGTAGACCACGTTTCTCTTACCTGCTCCAGCCCCAGCCATGAACTCGGCATAGACAGCAGCTACGCAATCGTTCACCACGTAGGTGGGTTTATTGAAGTGTTTCATTAACGGTGTTCTAATACTGAAGTTCTTCAGTGGGATGTTAGGTGAGTTAACCACACTTCCTCTCCTAATGTCTAAAGGGCCTATAGAACCCACGCCGATGGCCATTACCTCATGAAGCCCTAGGGTTTTCATTAGGGCCTCAGCGGCATCAATGATAGCCTTGGCAACCACATTCTCATCGCCTTCCTGCGGGGTCCTGAGAACTGTTCTGATCAACAGCCTCATGCCCTTAGGGTCAAAGATCCCGACCCTCGTCTTAGTAGCCCCTACATCTGCCGTCACTATGAAGCTCAGCGTTAATCACCCGTGTATGGAGGGGGCTTGTTGAGGTTTAAGATTTCTTAAATGCTCACATAGGTCCTTAAGAAGTTCACTCTCATCGTCGAATTTCTTGAGCGGTGCTAATTTCCTGTGGTCTAAGTACTCAGGCAATCCTTCAGTGACGTCTGTTGGCAATCCTGTCTTAACTAGAACATACGTTGGTTTGCCCTCAGTGTACGCTGTCACTAGTTCTTGAAGGCAACCTGCACCGCCGCCTAGAACCACAAGAACGTCGGAGGTTCTGACCATGAAGACGGACCTGACTCTGAAGGACGTGCCTGTCTTTACAACTAAAGCTCCTTCAGGGAAGTTCACGTGCTCCAGCTCTAAAGGAGGCAGGATCAACACCTTCAAGCCTAGGCTGAGGGATACGTCTACCACGTCCTTCATCAGACCCCAGTAGCCGCCGACAACGACCGTCAGGTTGTCAGGACTGCACTCGCCTAATCCTCTGAAGAGCCTTAGGGTCTTGAGTCTTAAAGATTCGTCGACATCGCCTGAGTGAGCTGCGAAGCTCACGTACTTAAACTTACATCACCGAAAGACTCTTTATAAACTGAGTTAAAAACACATGAGGCATCCCGGCTATCCTTGACACGATAGCCAACGTTAAAATATCAAGGAGCATTTACATGTGGTAATCGTGTATGTGTGTATGTTTTTCATGAACCGTTATCGCCTCACCGTAGACCTCCTTGAGTACTTCCTCTGTTAGAATCTCATAAGGCTTGCCAAAGAACCACCTACTGTTTCCAAGCAACAGTATCTCATCAGTGTGAGGTAGCAGTAACGTAGGGTCATGGCTACTCATTATTACAGTCATAGAGTTATTCCTCACCAACTTAATTAACGTCAGCGCTAACGAGGTTCTGCTGGTTGGATCTGCTAAAGAAAAGGGTTCGTCAAGTATAAGCAGCTTAGGCTCATGTACTAAAGCCCTAGCTATCAGAATCCTCTGTTTCTGACCCCCTGATAATTCCCAGAAGCTCTTACGCCTTATATCCTCGCCAAGCTCGACCAGTCTTAAGACTTCGTTGATTCTTTCCTTGATGAGTTTATTAGAGGAAATCCTAGGCCACCTCCTCCTGTAGAGGAGATATGAGGACTCTATGAACTCCTCAACACTCACCGGGTAAGCGAAATAGGAGGGCGTAAATATTTGTGGTACATATCCTACGTACCTCCCTATGAGGTCCGGCATTCCGGTGACATCCAACTCGCGCAAGAATACCTTACCTCTTAAAGGCCTTATAAGTCCTATGAGGGTTCTAAGCAAAGTCGTCTTCCCAGAGCCGTTGGGCCCGACCACTTGCGTTAACGTGCCTTCTCGGAACTTGACTGTGATCCCTTCAACCACAGGTTCCGAGTAGCCTATACTCAAATCAATTGTCCTAAGCACGCCATTCCCTATGCACACTTCTAATGAATACTTATAAGCTTGTGTGCACAGATAGCTGCTAGGGTAGGGGTATGGTCAGCATTGTGAGGCTCTTAACCCTTGTCGGCGTAGTCCTTCTGTTAGTTAGAGCTAACCCGCTAATAAGCAGTAGCAGTGACAATGGACTAAGTATAGTTGTAACGTCCCCAAACCTAGTCGACGACATCAACATGGTTAAGTGTGAGGAGGACCGCGTGATTTCCATCCTTCCTCAGTTAGCGGACCCTCATGATTACTACCTAACCCCTGAAGACGTCCGCCTGTTGAAGCAGGCCGACTTAATCGTATCAACAGCACATACGCATTTCGAGTTACAGATACATGAGTTGATAGATGCTGGTGAAATTAACTCGTTTTTAATAGAAATACCTAGGATTCCGGAGGTCAAGATAATGAAGAACCCCACCACACGTATGGACAACCTACACATGCCTATTTATGACCCGTGGAATTACCTCACGTTTATGAGGAACGTCACTGAGACCTTGGAGAGGCTCAACCCCTCATGCTCGCTAATCTACGAGGCTAATTACGCGGTGGTAGAGGCAGAGGTAAAGTCATTACTAGCACATAACACAACTCGTCTTTTAAGAGGGATAGCAACGAAGCCAGTCGCCCAGTACGCTGTTGCATGGCTTGGCGTCAACGTAACTAGGTTAGTAATTCCAGAAGAGGGGGTGAGTCCAACGACTACTGCGATACTGGAGATCGAGAATATGCTTAGAACTCGTGGCGTTGAGATACTGGTAGTTATTAAAGGGGATGAGTACTCAGATTATCTAAGGAATCTCGGCAAGCAGTACGGAGTGCCTGTTATAGAGATTCCCATCCCGTTTGCACAAGGATCGATAATCAGTAAGTTGGAATACGTAGTTTCTCAAATCAGTGAGATACAGATCTCAAACACTTTGCAAGAGAGGCTTGAGTATCACGACCCACACGACGTAACGACGCTAGTGCTTACGGCGTTTGTTGCGTGTTTGCTGTTTGTAGCGGTGATGACGATCTCGCGTAGGGGCTGGCTGTGATGCATGCTTATAGACTTGTTTTAACCTATACGTTGATTTCAGCATTCCTTCTAGGGCTTAGTATGTTGCCGAGGATGGAGCTGAAATGGGTTATAACTTTTCTTTCTCTAGGACTGCTCTTCGGCTTCCTCAGCCCAATGATAGCTGCCAGGAGACTCTATTACCTCTCAACAGCTGCCCCGCACGCCTCGTTACTCTCTATCACGTTATCAATAATACTCACAGGGTCCATAGGGTCTAACAATTACTACTTGGCATCGATCCTAATAGCTATTTCAATGATGTTTGGTGTTAACCATTTGGTAAGATCCGGTCTTGATCCTGACGTAGCTACGTCAGCCTTCGTCGCAGGTAGTGCTGCCTTTAGTGTCCTCCTACTTTACTACGTCCTGGTTAATTACAGGATGGTGTACTCGATCAACGCTCTGATGTTAGGTGATCCACTGCTCATATCGTTTCAGGAGGCCCTAATTCTGGTGGTAGTCCTCATCCTAACAATAGCTATTGCCCTCACCACGTTTAGAGAAAATATTTGTATAGGCATAGACGCTGATCTAGTAAGACTGAGCGGTGTTAAGGCATTCTTCTACGATTTAACGCCGTACGTGCTGATTGCTATCAATGCGGTGATTTTAGTGAAGCTTGTTGGCTATGTCTTATCGCACGTTATGATATTACTCCCGTCACTCGCTTCTATGAACCTCAGCAAGCAGGCCCATGAGACATTAATACATAGCGTCGGTCTCAGCGTAGTCACGGCCTTAGCAGGACTTTTCCTCTCAACTTACTTAAATGTGTCCCCTTCAGGAGCTATTGGAGGTGCCTTAACGTTAATTTACTTAGCAACGCTGATTAAACGGAGGTGTTCCGTGTAATGCGGAAAGAGAGGTTTGGAATTTCAATACCTGCTGAGCTTTCGAAGAGGATTAAAGAGCTCGCCGATAAAAGAGGCGTAACGAGATCTGAGGTAGTTACGGAGATCGTGAGGAATTACGTTAACGATTTAGAGCACGAGAACATGCCTCACCACTGTTCAGGGGTTATGATAGTGGTTAAGAAAGAGGTTGAAATCAGCCTCGAGAGCCTCTATGAAACGTTTAAGGAAATCATAACAGGGTATACACATCAACACGTCGGTGACTTATGCGTCAACGTGGTCTTCGTTTCAGGCTCTTCGCAGAGGATAGAAAACCTATCGAGGAGCCTGAACTCCTGCGGATGCTTCACGAGATTCTTACCGCTTCACGTTAAGGAACCTTGGAGAGAAACTTAACTCTTAGGCGCATAAGACCCGATTACGCTTTAGTCGTGAATCACTCGTCAGGAGTTATGAGCCTCCCTCGAGTCCGTTGGCACATGCTTAAATCATAACCATCACGCGTCACTCATCGTATAAAGAAGGGTGTTTAGATCTTATTATAGTTGTGAAGTCTTCGTTACCGTTTCCAACTCACGTTTTTGGGTCCCGTAGGTTACTTCTTAACGATTTCCTTAGTTTCTCACTACTAAATCTGACCCGCAGCTATAGATTTTAGGACCGACAGCGTCAGCATACCTCATGGCGCTAAAAGCATTAAAACATCTACGAACGAGAAACTGTTGCCAACTCGGCGTTGAACACTAGGCCTTAATTACCCACTTCTTCTTGCTCCTGTCGTAGTAGGCTACAGCGGACTCCATCAGCTTCTTGAGTAGCTCTGCCTCCTGTCTGTTAAGCACCTTAGCTATATCATCGTCCCTATCAGATGTCATTCCTTCAACCTTCTTAACGAATTCGTTCCAAAACGTCTCATCTACAGCCACTCTCTGATCTTTAAGATTCAGTACCACTGCCCCCTCCCTCTCCAGCTTATCGAAGAATGCGTCCCTATTTCTTATCTTCTTAGCTACGTCAGCCTCGTAGATCGTCTTCTGTTTCCTGAGTATCTCGATAGCGGTGACCCTTCTTTCTTGAGAAGGTGCAACCTCCTCGCCTCTAGGCATTTGTAGTCCAGCTGCCTCGGGGGGAGCCTGTGTGACGATCCTGGACGGTAGCTCTTCAACTTTCAGCCCTAGCTCGTCCAGAACCTCGCGTATCTCGACGAGCTTGCTTCTTAACTCTGTAAGTAATGACGAGTAAGTGTTTATAGTGTCTGTCGCAGATCTTAAGAGCCTCTGAATGCTACTGAGCGACTCGTCCGGTGATAATTGACGTTGAACGGCCCTACTCAAGTAATCCTCAACAGCTTTCTTAACAAGCTCCTCGTTCGGAAGCCCTGGATATATCTTCTTCAGCGAGTTAAGCAATTCCTCAGGCAAATCAAGAATTACCCGGACCAAGCTAAACCACTCCATTTGCTGACTCTACTAAGAAGTGAGACTAAGTTAGTATTTAAGTTTGCTTAAAATCTCGGATAAGGGCGACTTCAAGGTCTTGATTCATGAAAGAGTGAGTTAACTTCATATCGTTAGGCGCCAAACCTCCTCTCCCTCCTCTGGTAAGATCTAATAGCCCTCAATAGGTCTATGCGCCTGAACTCGGGCCAGTAAGCGTCGCAGAAGTAGAGCTCGCTGTACGCTATGTGCCACAGCAGGAAGTTACTTATACGTAGCTCTCCCGAGGTTCTTATGACCAGATCTGGTTCGGCTAGATCGTCTGAAGGTAGGTAGGAGGTCATAGTTAAGTATCTCCTGAAGACTTCCTCGTTTACTTCATTTATCGATCTCCCGTTAATCACATCATTCACTAGAGCGGTTATGGCGTCTAGTATCTCCTGCCTGCCACCGTAACATAGCGCTATATTAAGAAACCTGCTTGAGTGTAGGCGGCTTAAGCTCTCCACCTCCTCCACTCTGCTCCTGACGTCCTTAGGGATTAAGTCAAGCCTCCCGATGAACTTAACACGCACACCGTACTTCTCATATGCCCGCTCTTCCACGAACCTGCTTAAGCCTCTTTCCATGAGACTGAACAGGAACCTCTTTTCATCCTCAGGTCTCTTGATGCAGTTCTCGTAAGACATTCCGTAGACAGTCACTACCTTCACACCTAGATCCCAGAGCCACCTAAGAACGTCTTCAAGTTTTTCATAACCAGCCTCATGCCCTACGTTGGCGTCGAGCCCTAAACTCCTCGCCCACCGTCTATTACCGTCAGGAATTATCGCCACGTGCTCAGGTATGGGCCCTTCAGATACCTGGGCGTGAAGCCATTCCTCGTAAAACCTATAAATGAACCTCCCGAGAGGTCTTGAGATCCACTTTAGCCTCCTACTGAGGATTCTAGCTCTTCTAGCGAGGGACTCCATCAACCCTACGTTATACCCAGTTAGATACTTCTAACACGTTTAAAACCTTAACTCACCCGATCTGAAGGCCTACCCCATTAATTAGATGTCTTAGTGACGAGGTTGTAGGCGTGGTTCCATACTTATTAACCTTACACGTACCTTAGACTTAGACGGTCACAAGACTTAAACGGTGATTGGAGTGAGCGTGTATCAGGGTAAGGACTTCAGGAGGGTGTCTGGTGGGAGGAGGAGATCCCACAGGATGAATAGGAAGTATGAGTTAGGCAGGTTCCCGACCATGACCTCCTTAAGCGACGAGGAAGTGTCAGAGGTACTCCGGGTGAGGGGAGGGAACGTTAAGATACGCCGTAAGGAGACCTCATACGCAAACGTTCTAGATCCATCTACTAACGTCGTTAAGAAGGTTAGGATAATTAAGGTGGTTGAGACCCCGTCTAACAGGGAGCTAGCCAGGCTCTCAGTAATGACTAAAGGCTCCATCATCGAGACTGAGGCAGGTCTGGCTAGGATTACATCTAGACCTGGGCAGGACGGGGTAATCAACGCCGTGTTGATTAAGCAGTAAGATTAAATACGCTAGACAAGGATTTAAGATACTTCCGAGCAGGTCAATTTTCACATGTGGTGATAATTTGCACGAGTACGTGATATGGCCTGAGTACTTGTCCCCCGACCTGAGTAGGGGCAGAGGCAGGAAGGTTATGAAGGCCTCAGCGCCGTCTAGAGTAACGCCTGAGCTAGTCATTAGGGCCTGCAATGAACTGAGCTGGAAATGTAGGGTGGAGGAGGGGAGATATCCACGCACATGGTTTGAACCTCACGGCTTTAAAATAATCGTGGAATTCGAGAGTAAGATTGCTAGCAAGAACTCGGTGATTAGATCCTTGACAGCTAAACTGAAAGAAATTAGCGAGAGAAAGGTATAATGCGCTTAAGTAATACACGTCGTATTATCAAACCTCACCAAAATACAGCTCTTTAAATCAACTGAGGTATTACATAAATTATTACTTTTAAATCCTCTTGCAGGATAGAGTCTTGGCTCGGGGTCAATCTTGATTAAACTTGGGTATTACCTTCATAGAGTTCCCTCAGGTAGGCTGATAGTCAAGATTAGCGGCAGAAGCCCTCCTAGACTCGGGAGCAGGGTCATTAACAGTAAGGGTGAGTTGCTAGGTATGGTCATTGATGTCATAGGACCTGTGAGCTCCCCTTACGCAGTCATAAAGCCCGTAAGACCTGATATGAACCTAAGCCGGTTTGAGGAGGTCTTCGTTAAGGTGGGTAGGAGGTGAGCAATATGTCTGCATGTCCCCCCACATCGATAATTTACGATGAAATTCGCGGTGAATACATCTGCACTGAAACAGGTGAGGTCCTTGAGGAGAGGATCGTTGACGTAGGTCCTGAATGGAGGTTCTTCGAGATAAACAGCGACATTAATAGGGTTAGAGGTGGTGAGCCCATAACTAGCAAGGTGCATGACTACGGCATGGTCACGTCGATAGATGAGTACTCCTATGAAGGTAAGAAACTCAATGACCTGAATAAAGCCATAAGAGCCTCGGGGAAGGAGAAGAGGGTTGTTAAGGCTTTGCAGTTGATGAATTCCGTGGCAAATAAACTCAACCTACCTAATTCAAATCTCGTTAAGAACGACGCCGGGATGATAGTCAATAAACTTTACCGTAAGGGCTTAATTAAGAGGAAAAATTTAAAGGCGATGATAGCTGCAGTCCTCATAACAACGCTTAAGAACTACAGCATCCCATTTGACAACAGAGAGATCCTTAACCTATGCCAAGTAACTCAGAAGGATGTCTGGAAGGCGCTTCTCAAAATACACAGAGACTCAGGGGAGAGAATCCGTGCGGGTTTGATAGATCCCCTCAGCTATGTAAGGCAGTACTCACACGTTCTTGAAGTAGCTCCTGAAACTGAGTCTCTAGCTATGACCTTAGTTGCCGCCGCCAGGAAATCAGGTATAATGTCTGGTAAGGGTCCGCAGGGAGTGGCTGCGGCTGCACTTTACCTAGCCTCGATACTTATGAACGAGAAGCGGACGCAGCAAGAAGTCTCAGAAAGACTTAACGTCACTGAAGTCACTCTAAGAAACCGCTATAGAGACCTGGTTAATGAATTAAACATAGTCGTAGAGTTCTAGCGTTAGGGCTTCAATCACTTGCCAGTCCTTGTAGAAGTTTTAGCGCTCTAAGCGCGGCGGCGTGAGGGTCTGTCGACCTCGTTATTGCGGAGCCTATCACCACGATCGAGGCTCCAGCACTCCTGAAGAGGTAAGTCTCTTCAGGTTTTATCCCGCCGCTGACGGAAAGAAATAAACTGCTGTACTCGTTCTTAAGCCTTCTCACTAAATCAACGCTATCCTTGGCTGTTAAACCTCTGATGAGCTGTACGTCTATCCCTGTATGTATGTTGATTACGCGAGCGCCTAGGCTAACCACCTCTTCAAGCCTCTCTAAGAGGTATCTAGGTCTAACACCAACTGTATCGATCACTACATCGATGTCCAGCTCTTCACCTTTCTCAAGGGCTGATTTAATCACCTCGTCATCACTACTAAGCAATACCGTGGTGATGTCTGCGCCTGCCTTCTTAGCGAGCGTCACCTCAAGCGCGCCTACATCAGCTGTTTTCATATCGGCTAGAACCAGGTTCTCAGGCTTCAAGAGAGATCTAATGGCCGTTACTGCCTCAACTCCTCTACTCTTAATTAACGGAGTGCCGACCTCGAAGATCCCTATATCCAAGTTAATGAGCTTCTTGATAACCTTAAAGGCATCTGCCAGGTCTGTGAAGTCAAGGGCAACCTGAAGAAGAACTCCCCCAGCGTTAATTGCCTTCAACAACCTGCCCATAACATCACCCACACAGTATCCATATGAACGCATAAAAATTCAGTTGCGATCCTAACGAACTAGTCTCGTTTTAACTCGCCGTGCTTAAGAGCTTTTCTTAACCACCCTCTGGTGGGTGCATTAAAACCACTTCATCCAGATCATTTAGGCAGGTTCCCAGGCCCCCTATGTAGTCGGCGTGCCTTCCATTAACCAATATTATCGTGTTCCTGCTGAGATCTATCTTAAGACCAATCGCCTCTAGATGCTCTACCAGATCCTTCAAGGTTGAACCATCTCTCATATGTACCCAGAGATCATTTACGCCCTCCGGGCGTTCCTCAAGTAGTATCTTAACTAGGACCTTCATTTGACATCAATCCTAGTGCTAGCTGGCTTAACCTCGCTTAAGCCAAGTTCGTTGAGCTTTCCTCTTGTCGGCATCCCCCTCTCGTCCCACCCTCTAGCCCTATAGTAATCCTTCAGGAGGATCTCCTCCTCGAAGACCTGTCCTTTTGATGGGAACCTCGGGACCGGCTCCTTAACAATCCTTAACGGTGCTTTGTCATACTTGCCGTCGATACCTTCACGAGCGTTTATGAGTCTCTCCAGGTTAAATATTCTCTCACCGACAAGTAGTAGATACTTAACATCATTAAACTCCCTAATACCCGTCGCGGCGTAGAGCATTCTACTGTATAACTCCTCGTCCATCATCCATCGATTCCACGGAAGCGTGCAGAAAACTCCTGTCTCGATCAACGCTACTCTGTCCTGGACGTACTTAGTTATCTCCGCCTTACCTTCAACGCTTAAGGGATCCATTTTCTGCGGTATCCCGGCAATCTCATATGAATTCCAACCCATTGTGTGGCTAGCTCCTATAGGTGACGTCACTAAGTTTAAGCCGTTAGCCTTAGCTGACCGGGGGTCGTACGCAGGGAGTTCCAGACCTTTAACGTGCATAGCGAACCTCTCAGCACCTCTCCCTAAGGCCTCAGCGGCTCTCTTAACCCCCTCGGCAAGTATGTCTCCAATACCTTCCCTCAACGCTATCTTCCTAACGAGATTCACCATAGGTTCGGGGTCTCCCCACCTTAAATCAAGACCTCCGATCTCCTTCCTGCCTATGATCCCCTTCTCATAGAGCTCGTAGACTAGTCCTATAACAACACCCGTCGATATGGTGTCTAATCCGTACTTGTCGCACAGCATGTTGGCCACAGTTATGGCCTCCACATTGGTAATGCCTAGATTGCCGCCGAAAGACCAGTGGGTTTCATACTCTGGAAAGTCCCACACGACTCCAGCGTAAGGTCCTTCCGTGAGTTTAAACACCTTCCCACATCTTATCATACATCCGTAACACCCGTAGTGCTTCACCATATACTTAGTCAAGTTCTCGATTCTGAAGGCCTCTATGTTGTCGAGCTCAAGTTGCTTGAAGTTATAGGTAGGGAAATGTCCTAGCGTGTAGAACGGGTAACAGGAGCCATCGGTCCCGAAGGCCTTGAGCCTCTCGAAAACGGGATTCTTCACGAATCTCTCAACCTGCTCCTTCACAACCTCTCTGAACGCATCCTCGTCGTATATAGTCGGCCTACTGCTTCCCTTGACCACTATAGCCTTTAGATTCTTAGAACCCATCACAGCACCGCCACCACCCCTAGCGGCAGTTCTCATGTCATCAGTGACTATGGCTGAGATCCTAACCAATCTCTCGCCTGCAGGACCTATGACGACCATCTTAGAATCTTTGCTGGTTTCATCTCTTAGGAAGTCTCTGGTCGCGTCAGTTGTCATGCCCCAAACGATGTCGGCCTTCCTGAACTCAACGACGTCATTCTCTATGTAGACATAAGTCGGTCTTTCAGCCCTACCCCTCACGACTACAGCGTCGTACCCTGCAAACTTAAGCTCGGCGCCGAAGAAACCTCCACCAACTGACCTGAAGTACGTGGTGGTGAGCGGTGATTTAAACTGCGCTACCCACCTGTGTGAAGACTGAGCTGAAGTTCCCGTTAAAGGACCTACGGAGAAGATCAAAACGTTCTCAGGACTTAAAGGATCTACGCCTGGCTTAAGCAGATCCCATAAGAACGAAGCGCCAATGCCCCTCCCGCCGATGAAGCGCTTGACCAAATCCTCACTAAGAGTCATAGGCGTTGCCTTGCCTTTGGTTAGGTCAAGCTCGAGCACTCTGCCCATATAACTAAACATGAGCAGTTCACCTATCTTACAATATATCAGCTTGGTTTAAAAGCCCCTCGCCAGAGACATACGGATAAGACTCGGTTCTTAGGATTCAACGGATCCCTTTAATATTCTCAAGGTATGGTATAAGCGCGTCCTGTAAGCCCGTGAGCCCTATTGGTAGCGGATTCATTGCCAGAGGTTCTTCAAACCTCTCCTGGAACGAATACAGTAGATTCACAGGTACCCGTTATCCCTATACCACTTGATCGTGTCTCTAAGTCCTCTCCTTAAATCGTATTGCGGTCTGTAGCCCAGCTCCTTCTTAGCTTTATCTATCCTATAGGCTCTGTGGGTAGTCACTGCGTCAACTATCTTCATTCTCAGCATCAGGTTATCGCCTCCTCTCAATCTATCGTAGATTTCCGTGAACGCTAGCAGACCTTTAGCCAGTATAGGGTGTATTGTGTACTTCGGCGGTTCCTTGTCCAGCAGCTCGGCGAGTATTTGATAGACCTCCCTATACGTGTAGGCGTTCTCGTCGCTTATTATGTATGTCTGCCTTGAGGAGACCTCTGGGTTCTCGAGGACTAAGGTGAAGCCCTCTACGACGTCCTTCACGTGTGTGAATTGAACTAAGTAATTGCCATCCCCAACCATGAATTTGGAGAATACACCGCCCTTAGCGACGTTCATTATAAACCAGTAAGCCACATCATTCACGTTCCTAGGTCCGTAGATTCCTGAGGGTCTGACTATAGTGTAGTCAAGCCCCTTACTTCCTAAATCCCTCACAACCTCCTCAGCCGCTAGTTTTGATCTACCGTACTCGAATTGAGGGTTAGGTGGTGTGAGCTCGTCGCCCGGCGGGTTTCTAACAGGTCCAATGGCCTCAGTAGTGCTGCAGTATATAAATCTCTTGACCCCTGCCTTAAGTGAGGCCTCAGCCAATGCTCTAGTGCCATCAACGTTAACGAGCCTGTAGAGCTTCTTACTGCCAACGAAGGTGTAGTAAGCCGCCAGGTGAACGACTGCATCAACTCCCTTAACCGCTGAATAGAGGGTGTCGTGAAGAGTTAAATCACCATAGAAGACCTCGACGCCTAGCTCCCTCAAGCGACCTGCCTTAGCAGGGTTCCTCACCATGCCCCTTACACTGTAACCTTTTTTACTCAACTCGTCTATCAAGTGTCCGCCTAGGAAACCCGAGGCGCCAGTGACTAATATCTTCACTTGACCCCACCTTAACCAAGTTCATTAATTACACGCATTAAAATACTCACTATCGACTTTGGTCTTCAGCTCTCCGGAGTGAGGTTTAAATCTCTACTGCAGGTTAGTGTGACCCATTCCTGCAGTTCATAATAGTGTTCATGTTCATAGGTCTCTCAGTGATCTTCAGCCAGCACGTCGTGGTTGGCGAGGTTTTAGAGTGCTATCCATAAAATAGCTATGGCCTTCGCAGTAATACTCATCCCCATAGCGTTCTATCTAGTCAGGAGGGTTCTGATTGAGGCTGAAAGAAAACCCATAGGGAGTAACTGATAACTAGTCCTTATCAATTCTAGTTAACCTTCACTCAAGAGCTTCTCCCTGAAGTAGACAGTATACGTGAAGTAACGCGGCATGAATTCACCGTCATAAGGCTCGAAGGGCGTTCTTATGTAAGATTCGCCCAGAGGTACTACCCTGTAGACACCTGCCTTAATTAATTCCCTGATGTACTCTCTTCTCCTCCAGCCGTCCTTCACCCAGAGGGCGACTGTTTGAACTCCGTCTATTCCCGTGTATCCGGGGATCTTAGGTAGCTCTCTAATGATCTTAACGCATTCCTTAATGTCAGGGACCGACACTATCTCCAGGAACCTCCTCCTTAAGTGAATATTGAGCGGGATAAGCTTTAAGCCGACGAAGGAGGACTTCCCTTTACTAATCACTATCGTATATGGATTCTCATGATCCCTTGAGCGAATAACCTTTGCTCCATGAAGCTCTAGAGCCTTCCTAAGCGTGGTCAAACCGAACATCCATCCCTCAGACACTTCAAGTTTATACAGAGCTCCATGGATGTCTAGGCGATTGCCAACCTCCTTAGCAAGACCCATCGCTCTCTCGTAGTCACCTATCAAGAAGGATATTGTTGGTGAACTACATAACTGCTGATCATACATGAGGACCTCCCTAGCAAGAGCTTCAGAGAGCTCGTCGCTTACGGAATCGCCGTCCACCACGGCAACCCCAGTCAGCGGACCGTTAACATACAGCCTCGGTCTGTAGGGATTCTCCATTACAGCTCTATACACTCTTGTCCTGCCTGGCTCGCCGCCCCAATAATTAACGACGCCAATAGGCGCGCTCTTTAACAGATACTCCAGTACTTCACTGTCATGCGCTAAGTACGTAACTAGAAGAGCTCTCCCCACTACCGAACCATCCCCGCCAGCTTCTGCTAAGTCCTCAAGAGGCTTAAAGACCTCCCTAACGACTTTGTAGTTAGTTAGTGAAGGCCTTAGTATGGTTAAGTTGCCGGTTGCCAGGGACGTGACTGCAGCTATTAGGGGCGGTATTACGGAATTGCCTGAGGCTATTATTAATACGGGGCCTGCAGGAAAGTTAGAGACGTATTCCCCCAGTTCTACCTCGACGAAGTCGTCAAGGCTTCTCCACCCACCCTGGAGGCCCGCGTTCATTAACGCTTCAATGTTCTCTTTCTTAAAAACCTCAACGACAAATCGCAGGTCTTTCTCTATCATCGCTCTACCGTAGCCGGTGTTTCTCGTAAGCTCCATCTTCAAGCCTTCAAGCGAGCAACTCTCTAATTTCTCTACCCATGCCTTACCTAGCTCCTCGAGAATCCTGACACGCCTTCTGAAACCTATGCTCCTTGATTCGTCCTGAATGACTTTAGCTTGACTTAAATATTCCTCGAACCACTTCATGCTCGGTGTTGAGTATCTCACAGCACCCTCAACTAGGTTGGTCGGTAGGCCTCTTATCCCGGGATGTAACGGTTCCAGACTCATTGTAACGCTTCCCTCCATTGCTTAGGTTTCTCCAATGCCCTGTCACAACGTTCACCGTTATCGGAGGGCTCAATAACCGGTGACTTGCTGTCCAGAGCTTGACACCGATTAAAACCTAGAGTGTAGTTTTTATGGTTTAGTAAAAATCTAAAACAGCTTCAAACAATTGTTGTTCGTACAATGGCCTTAATAAACACGTAGTTATGGTGTTGACGAACGTAAATATGGAAAGCTGTTTCGTTACATATCTATATTTTTGTCTGTGTCCTGATCAACTTTGATGGATATTTGACTGCGTGGAGGCTGCCCTTATGGATTGGAGCATGTACAGCAATTTTTAGTGAGGAGGTGGTGAAATTGTCCTTTTCTCTGTTCTGGAGGGTTAGGATAGAGAAGTTGGTGGTAGGAAGGACAGACCAGTGTGTGAAAGCGCGTTTCACTGTTGACGTTGAGACTAAGGAGCTTAGCGATGGAAATGACCACAGGCGATGTTCGCGAGTCCAAAAGCATTGCTGGCATTAATCGATGATGCCTTTAAGCATGAGAGAATTAGCGAAGCACTCATACATGAAGCGTTTGACTTAGCCAAGATCTATAGGCTTCCAGGAGAATTGGTGTGAAAACATATCAAGCCTAGGCGTGACACTAGAACCAATAGAGGTCCTCGGAAGGAAAGGACGTAGAACAGTCAGGCTTATCAGAAGGCTAGGCGAGGAAGGTGGACTACGGTATGAGGTAGACTGCCGAAACAGCATTATCAACCTTCATAACGCCAGTACGGAGAACCTATATGACTAAAACACGAACAATAGCATAAAGAGGGAACTAGTGACTAAAGCATACGCATACGACATGCTAATAAACCTAAAGGCAATATCTAAAAGAGACCATATAATCGGAGAAGAGCTGTGGCAAACTAATTTGGAGAAAGTCCATAATCAGAAGACCTGTTAAATAAAACTTACATCTTCTGCTCTGAGGAATGCGCGAAGAAGAGGTTTCAGGGTTGGCTACGTCGACAAACACTAAATAATTCCATATTCTACAAAAATCCATAAATGAAAATTGAGCGTTTTAGAGAAAATAGTGTTTAGTAACTTAGCGAGAAGATACGTTTATATAACTCTGTTATAAAATTATACTTGGTGATGTGATGTCAAAAATATCTATAATAGTGGCCTCAGAAAAACTGGATAAGCTACTTCCAGCGGCGACGCTGGCTACGACAGCGGCCGTCATGGGTTGGGAGTCAGAGATGTTCTTTACATTTTGGGGGCTCTTAGCCCTAAAAAGGGATTATGAGCCAAAGGAAGTTAGCTCGGATTATAAAGTTTATGAAGACTATTTAAGAAGGGCTGTTAGCTCTGGAGCTATGCCGAGCTGGCTAGAAATATTAGAGCAGGGAAAGAAGACTGGAAGGTTGAAGGTTTATGCTTGCTCTGCAACGATGAGTTTTCTCGGTGTGAAGACTGAAGACTTGGTAGAATACGTTGATGGGGTTGTTGGCGCTGCATCCTTTTTAAGTAAAGCGAAGGATTCAGATATTAATCTATTCATATCCTAGTACAGGTGGTAGCTTTATGAAAGTCGATATAGTTGTGGATGCGCGATATAAGTCTTGTCCAGGTCCACTTTTAGCATTAGCTGAAGCAGTTATGAAGGCCAGTCCAGGTCAGATAATTATGCTCCTGGCAACTGATCCAGGCGCTCCTCGGGATATTAGGGAGTGGGCTTTAAATGTAGGTCATAAGGTTCTGAATATTGAAAAGGCGGATGAAACATACCAAATATATTTGGAGGTTTCAAGTTGACCTATAGTGACCTATCAAAGCCGATAGATGAGTTAATCAAGTCGCATGGTCTACCAGAGAGAGAAGTTTATTTAGATCACGAGAACTCCGGCTTAATAATCCCGGAAGCCCTAAGAGCTATAGATGACGCCTATAGGTTAAGTGGTAAAGGACATCCATCTATAACTCATTTGATGGGCTGGATAAGCTATCAGGCTCTTTATGAAGCCACTGTAAATATCGCTTTGGCGATCAATTGTAGCCCAGAAGAAATAGTTTACACCCATAGTGGGACTGAAGCGAATAACTTAGCCATAATGGGCTCGTCCGAGCTCTCATCAAAGAGAAAGAAGATTATAGTGTCAAGTATAGAGCATTTAAGTGTGATTTTTCCGGCTGAGAGACTTGAAAAACACGGGTTCAAGGTTATAAAGGTACCTGTTGATGGAGAGGGCTTCGTAAACTTGGATTTCTTATCCGAGCATGTTGACAAGGAGACCTTAATAGTAAGCGTGGCAGCTGTAAACCATGAGATAGGCACTATACAAGACATAAAAGCCATAAGGGACATTGTCAGAGATAAAGACGAAGGAATTCTGATTCACACAGATGCCTGCGATGCCCTTGGAAGAATTCCGCTGGACATGAAGAAACTTGACGTTGATTTGGCATCCTTTAGCAGTCATAAAGTGTATGGACCTAAAGGCGCAGGTGCACTATATGTTAGAGAGGGAATTAAACTTGAACCAATCGTCCATGGACAACTTAGCACACAAAAGCTCTGGCCGGGCATTGAGAACATACCCAGCATAATCGGCTTCTCCAAGGCTGTTGAGATCATGCACAGAAATTTTAAAGAGAACGTGTTAAAGATGACTGGTCTTAGAGAACGCTTGATTAATGGCATTTTAAACAGTATTGATCATACTTTATTAAACGGTCCTTTTGGCCATAAACGCGCTCCGGACAACGTGAATGTTAGCTTCCTTTATTGCGAGGGAGAGGCTTTAACAGTTGAGTTAAGTACGAAAGGCATTTACGTCTCTAGTGGAAGCGCCTGCACAAGTCGCGTCTTAGAGCCTAGCCATGTGCTCTTAGCTATTGGGCGAAAATATGAGGAGGCGCATGGAAGTTTGCTGATGAAGGTCTCACCGTTTCATACAACATTAGACGTAGAGTATGTTTTAGACGCTTTGCCTGGCGCTGTTAGAAGAATTAGATCGTTAAGTCCGATTAAACCCCCGAGGAAGGTGATATAAATTTGTCGAGCCGAGTTCCTCTAACATACGGAAAGAAGGTTCTTGAGCTATTTAGAAATCCGAAGAACCTTGGCAGAATGGAGGATGCTAACGCCGAAGCGCTTGCTGGCAGCCTAGCATGCGGAGACATGATAGCAATATACTTGAAAATTAATGAATTGACTGAAAAAATTGTTGATGCGAAGTTTGAAAGTTATGGCTGCGCTGCAAATATAGCCGCGGCAAGCATACTAACTGAAATGATCAAGGGGAAAAACCTGCAAGATGCTTGGAAGATTTCATGGAGAGACGTGTCCAATGAGCTTGGCGGACTACCACCAGTTAAATATCATTGTGGCGTGCTTGCAGTCGGATCGCTTAGGAGAGCTATAAGAGCCTACTACGCAAATAGATCTAAGCCAGATTGGCTTCCTGAGGAGTTCACACAAGAAGAAAAACATGCTCTGGAGGAAGAAAAGCTAATGGAGACCCTTGCCAAAAGAGCACAAAGAACGGCGCTTTAACGAGCTGAAACATCGATCAGTTAGCAACCATGTTTGCATAGTTCATGTCTTTCACAAACCTTCATAAGCTTTAGCATCTCAAGTGTGGTCAATGAAAATGTGTCTTTGAATCTAGAAGTTTTCATCGTCTTAACTGGCCATAGAGTGGAACTTTTCAACATTTAAGAAAACAGGAAAGGACTTTTTCAATCTTACTTTCTAACTCATGTCCTTCTCCAAATAGTATTTTCGCAAAAGAATTGAATGCTCTATCTTAAATTTTCCTCCCGCTACAGAATTAATTTGAGAATAAAGAGTGGTTCTATTCTGTAGGAAATCTCACGTTCAAGGTTATCCTATACGTATCAGGTGCTCCTACGAAGCTCACCAAGAAGTCTAGATCGATGTTCTTCCCTTTGAACTCTTCTCTGAAGTGCTCGAGGATTTGAACCGGCGCTGTTATTTTCCTTGACTCTCCAGGCATGACAATCTCCTTAGGAGTGGACACCCACCCTACTACAGTCCCGGTTCCCGAACGCTCTATGCCGACGCTCTGTAGGATCAGCGGCACATCCCCGACGTTGGTAATAGTTAGACTCAGATTCTCGTCCCAGGAGGTCCACACGGTCGGGGTTATAGATGTGTTGAAGGCCATCCTAAAGACGAAGCTCTTATCGAAAAGTACTGATTTGTTTTCATACGGTCCCTGCAACCAAATTACAATCCTATATGTTCCATCTAGGAAGGACTTCTCCCACCAAGCCTCAACGTCGAGCACGTAAGCATCAAAGATTTCACTTCCTGAAAGATACCGTAAACTCGTTACAATGTTCGTGTAATCAGGAGGCTTGAAGATGTATGCATGCTCCCCGTTAGGGAGCGTCACGTTAATTCTACCGAACCACCAACTGTAAATTCCATTGATCTCGATTTTATCCCGTAGATCAACCTCACCTGAGATCTTAAACCTCCAGTAGATCTCCCCGTCCACGTGTACAAAACCTTCCGACGTAACGTCAGTTATCCTGGGCTGGATGTAGCTGGTTGAGGTGGTTGGCGTTGTAGGAGGTATTGAGGTGTTCGGGGCTGTAGTAGGCTTGGTGGTGGGGGTCGGGGTAGACAGAGTAGCTGAGGTGATGGACGTTTGCGTCGTCGTAATAGTAGGTGTTGTTAGGTAGTAGGCGATCCCAGCTACTACGCCTAGAATGATTAGAAACACTACAACTAACAGCGTCCTTTCCAACTTTAGCACCTACACTCGTTATTCAAATAACGTAATTTAAATATAAGATTATAAATGTACGTGCGTAAAAACAACTCGTTAAACCATGTCTGAGAGAAAATATGACTTCAGTGTTAGTTAATTGTAGGGATGACTTATGTGAGGAGGCTGTTATAAGTGACGTCTTCGAGATGCCGAAAGATGGGAAGATGCTGTACGTTGGCAGGGAATTCCTGTAGGAAAGGACACGGGCGGTGTGAAGTTCCGATTTACATGTTCACGTCGTGATGATCAGGGGCTTTCAGTCTTCAGCTCGTTCAAGTGTTTTTAAGATACCGCGTAGGATTTAGTTAGGTGGTTATTGTGGACTGGAGTCTCGTAGATAGTTTTGTCCTTGATAAGATGAGTGAGTATAGGATGCCAGGCCTCAGTCTGGCCGTCGTTAAGGGTGGTGAGGTGATTTACTCTAGGGGTTACGGCTACAGGAATATTGAATTTATGATCCCAGCAACCCCTGGGACTGTTTACGGCATTGGCTCTATCACTAAGTCCTTCACAGCCCTTGCGATTATGATGCTTCACGAGGGCGGTTTCCTAGATATCCACGATCCCATCGCTAAGTACGGGGTGGATCTCAGGGTTTTAGGCGAGCCTATCACCATACACCACCTGCTGACTCACTCTAGCGGCATCCCAGCCCTAGCATATGCGGAGGCGTTCATGAGGAGCTTCTTCAACTCGGAATCAAAGTGGCTTCCAACATCTTACCCGGAGGACGTGATAGCGTTCATGAGGGGATATGAGGAGTGGGTTGACGTGAAGCCCGGCATTAAGTTCTATTACCTCAACGAGGGTTACGTTGTGCTGGGCAAGGTCGTGGAGAAGGTCTCCGGCATGAAGTATGAGGAGTACGTCAGGGAGAGAATACTTAACCCGCTAGGTATGATTAGAACCTACTTCAGCAGGGAGGAGGTGAAGAAGGATGAGGACGTGGCCACGGGCTACATAATTGACCGCGAGGGGAAGCACGTGCCTAAGGAGTTCCCGTATGGTGTAACCGCCGACGGCGGTCTTCTGAGCAACCCTCTAGACATGGTCAAGTACATTAATATGTACTTGAGGTGGGGGAGGTGTGGCGACGTCGAGCTCATCACTAAGAAGAGTGTGGAGGTTATGGAGGCCCCCCACATAAGGCTACCCTATGAGTCCGTCATGGCCGATCACTACGGCTACGGCCTGATGGTGAAGCAGGACTTCCACGGTAGGAGGCTTGTCGGTCATGGAGGCTCTGTAGGGAACTACACAGCTTACATAGGCTATGTCAGGGGTGACGAGATCGGCGTAGCTATTGCGGCTAACGCCTCAGGCTATCCCCTATCACTGCTTGGGCAATACATACTGACCTACGTGCTGGGGTTAGATCCGGAGGGGTTGAACTTCAGGAAGGTTGAGAAGGTGCTCTCAAAACTCACAGGCACTTACGAGACGTTCAAAGGCACTATGAGACTAGTTGTGAAGGGGAAGCAGCCAGCTCTACTCGTGGAGCAGAGAGACAAATACGTGGAGGAGATAACACCGCTGACTCCACAGATAATAGATGAGGATTACGCTCTCTTCTACGCGCATGAATTGAGTGGGAGGGTGCCGGTGGAGTTCAGGATTAAGGAGGGCAGGGTGGAGATGACATACGATAGATATAAGCTGTTCAAGGTAGGGCCGTGATCAGTTGCCGTTAGGAATGATGGACATTCTCTAAAGGCGTGTGATGAGGCCGACCCAAGAGGTAACCTGTATGGGATTATTCGAGGGAATTCAGGAGGCTGAGGAGAGGGTAAGAGGTTATGTTAGGGAGACCCCGTTAGAGTACTCACCGTTCTTAAGTAGGTTGGGTGGCGCTCACGTTAGCCTGAAGCTCGAGAACCTTCAGGTTAGCGGATCCTTTAAAGCCCGAGGCGTCTTTAATAAGCTCCTATCCTGTAACAACCGCGGCAAGCTCTTCGTGACGGCCTCAAGCGGAAATCACGGCGTTGCATTCGCCTACGCCACCACGTTACTAGGTCTGAGAGGGGTTGTGTTCCTGCCTGAGAGCGCTTCTCCAGCCAAGGTTCAGGACATAATGCTTTACGATGTTGAGGTCAGGTTCTACGGCAGGGACACAGTAGAGACCGAGGCTTACGCAAGGGAATACGCCGAGGCAAGTGGAGGTACATATATCTCGCCTTACAACGACGTCGAAGTGATCGCTGGTCAGGGCACCGTTGGAGCGGAGCTGGTCAGACAGCTCAGGGATTTTGACGCGGTGTTAGTGCCTGTAGGTGGCGGGGGTCTGATCTCAGGCATCGCGGTGTACTTGAAGAACGCGGAACCTGAGGTAATGGTGATTGGCGTGCAACCCGAGAACTCCGCCGTAATGTACTACTCGCTGAAGGCTGGCAGGATATTGAACATGGAGACAAAGTCGACGCTGGCTGATGGCGTTGCTGGAGGTATTGAGGAGGGCTCCATAACGTTCGAGCTCTGCAGGAGGTATGTGGATAAATTCAGTCTCGTAACGGAGGAGGAGATAGCTAACGCGATAAAACTAATGATCGAGAAACACCATATGTTGATTGAGGGTTCAGCTGCACTCCCTATCGCGGCATACGTGAAGAATCCAACCATCTACAAGGACAAGAAAATAGTCCTACTTGTAACGGGATGCAGGATAGACTTGAAAACTCTTAAGAAGATCCTTGAAACCCATTGACCCTCCTTACCCCGTCTCTAATTCGTCTGTACTGTGCTGTTGAAGCACGTCTCGCGAAATGTCATGATGAGGCGCTTATCGTTGTTTACGCTAGTATCTACGTAGGTAACGGATTCGTTGCCTAGGATGGGTAGTGAATCTTCGCGAACTCGGGGATCTAAAAGACATCCTAGTCTCTCCGACCCTACAGTCGACCTAACGACATTTTGTTATAGTTTCGAATAGTTTCTGTCCAGGTTGGCTGGGGTCTGTGCCCAATGCGCAGGGTTAGGCAAGTCCGAATGAGCACAGGAGGAAGGAGACGGACGTGAGGACTTCGCCCGTTCACCAAGAAAGCCTTTCCATGAAGAGGCCTGGCGTGACGAAAGCTAACGCAGGTCGGAACGATTGAGGTAGGTTTAATAAAAATACAGGCAGAGGTTCCCCACTACATATTTTGTCTGGGGCGAGGTCTCTCGCAGTCAAGGATCTGAATCACTACCTGTTTAAATTGAGGTCCACAGGTTTTCAGTTAAGCCCCTGACCTCAATCCTCCCGGCAAGCTTCTCTCTGATAGGTTCTGCGTCTCTCCACTCATCCTCGTTTAGCGGCGGGGCGTCAACCCTCTTCACTATCTCCCTCAACACGCTCACCGCTTTGGCTCCACCGTCCTCAGACTTGGGTACGATTAGCCAGATGTCGTAATAGAGCGATGGTCTGAAAGCCCTTGGGATCTCTGCGAGGAACTCCAGCAGAATGTAGTCGTCGGTCTCGATCCCTGCCCTGTATAGGACTTTCTTCAGCATGGCCATGAACACTCCAGTGGGGAGCAGGAAGGCGAGTGCAAGCCCCTTTATGAGTTGCGCGGTAGAGACCTTCATACCCTTAGACCCAGCGACTCTGTCGAGGGCTCTCTGAGCCTCATCCCTGTCGAGCTCGACGAACCCAACGCCCATCCTCCTCAGGATATCCACTAGAGGTTTCCTAACTATCAAGCCCAGGCTGAAAGTCTTAGAAGCCTTATCTATGAACCTCTTGCTAACATACAACATGAAAGGTTCCGCAACGATGATGCTCATACAAGACCCTCAACAATATTAATAACTCAACCTTTAAAAACGTAAAGACTCAACGTTTCTGAAGGGACGAGAGTAGATGCGCCCGACCTAAAGTCTTCCTTTAAATGAGAAGGGGAAGAAAGCTTTAAGCGACGGAATTCGTTCTGACCTGGCGTCGACTTCCGTAACGCTAGGCCTCCCCCCGTATCGTGGGGAGGGCTTCGGAGTGAACCTGTGAAGACCCTCACATCTATCTTTACTTTCTACGCCTGACGGAAGGTTTACAAACTCAACGCTAGAGAGAAGCGATTTCAAACAGGTTTCTAGATCAACTGATGAAGGAGTGATGAAGAGCCCCTAATGACAGGCGCTAGACACATTCCAAGTCGGTGAACCCTTACGGAGGAATACGCTGGTTATTACGTAACTTCCTCCAGAGCCCCTGAGGCTCGCACACTATAAATCGGTAGAAGGTTGGCACCTAGTTTCGTGCATTTGGTGTGGTTAGGTGAAAAACTATGATGCAAGCGCTCCTTGAACGGCTGCATAAGCGTCAATGAGTCCGTAGCCTGAGTACACGTCGAGGCCTGAAGGCCCTATATCTTTCGCTGTGGTTGTGATTACATCATAAATTTCCTTGGGTGTGAGTAAGCGTTCGTTGTTAGCTAGTCTTAACGCTTGGATTAAGGCTACGACAGCTGAGACGTGGGGTGTAGCCATAGAAGTTCCGCTTAACGTGGCGTACTTGTTGTTCTTGTATGTCGAATACACGTTCACTCCAGGGGCAGCTACGTCAACTTCAGGACCGTCACTACTCCAGCTGGGGATGCCGTAGTGCTGGTCCACAGCTGCCACAGCGATAACCCATTCATACCTGGCCGGGTAGGCCACGTTGTCCGTTGATGGGTTGCCGTCACCTGAGTTCCCCGCCGCAGCTACTAGGGTTGAGCCCATATCGTATGCCCACTTCGCAGCGTCTCTCAGGACTTGAGAGTCCGTTGAACCACCAAGGGACATGCTTAAGACCCTTGCATCATCAGCGGTCCCGACCAATCCGTCAGGGCCCTTCACCGCAAGCGTGATTCCCTCAGCTATATCTGAGTACGTCCCGTAACCAGCGTCGTTCAAAACCTTGACAGCGTATAAGGTTACGTTGGGTGAGACCCCCGCAGACCCGAATCCGTTTACCTGGGCAGCCACTATCCCGGCGACGTGGGTTCCGTGTCCGTTCTTATCAGCACACTTGCTTAGGTCGTTACCCATGTAGGTCTTTGTTCCGACGGTATTGGCGCACCAAGAGACCCTACCCTTTAGGTCGGGGTGACGGTAATAGATGCCTGTGTCGAGGATGGCTACGGTGACTCCGTACCCGAGGGAGCTCCAGCCCATTAATTCATAAAACTCGTCCCAGACCAGAGTTGCGTTTATCATGACTGTGTTCCACTTAACATCAGGGCTTGAGCCGAACTCAAGAACTTCAGCAACCCCATCCTCCTCAACGTACCTCACGCCGGCGTATCTTAAGACCCCCTTGATGGCCTGTCTAGGCAGAACGATGACAGCGGCTTTAATCTCCTGAATGTTCTTCAGAGGCCGGGTACCGTATGACTTAGCTATACCCTCCACAACATCTTCGTTGATGTAGCCGACGACCACCCTCACGAGATCCTCAGCTGGTGATGCAAGGCTGTGTATAGGGACTAAAGCGATCAAAACCAGGAAGGCAAGGATTAGAGCGGCTGAGGCTTTCATAGAGGCTCCTGTCATCATATAGTCCTCCAGTTGTATTGATGTTTGAAACAATATAAACATCAGGGGAAGCTCCAGTTATTGCTGACTCTACGTAAGGTTGATCACTTCCAACGTATCTTGGTCTTAATGCTTTTGTCTATCTCCTCACCTATCTCCATCGATCTCATGTACGACGTCTCCACTACCTCCATCAATCCTGCTTTAATTCCCTTGCTCTCGAGGATCTTCAGCCCTCTTATCGTGGTGCCTGCCGGGGTTGTTACCTCGTCCCTGACCTCCACGGGGTGTATCTCCAACTCCTTGAGTAGCTTGGTGGTTCCTTCGATCATGTCAAGCACTGCCTTGTATGCGATGTCCCTGGACATGCCGGAGGCGACCGCCCCTAAGACGAGCCCGTCTATTATCTCGGCCATGAAGGCCGGACCGCTGCCTACCAGGCTTGTCCACGCGTCCAGGTACTCTTCAGGAACCCAGTAGACGCTGCCTAAACACTTGAAGACCTTCTCTACAGCGGCTTTCCCGGAGACGCTGACGTCGTTGTTAGTCGCTATGGCTGTAGTTGACCTCCCGACTAAGGCGTTTACGTTCGGCATGGCTCTGAAGACCTCGGCCCCGTTGAGGGCCTTACTTAGAGTACTCAGTTTAACGCCGGCCATTATAGAGATCACGGTCTTGCCTGACCACAGTCCCCTCGGAACCTGGTTATAGAGCTCTGGGAAATGATAAGGCTTAACACTTATTATAACTAGCTCGGAATTGCTTACCACGTACGCGTTATCCTTACTCACTAAGGCGCCGAGTCCTGAGGCCTTCAGGAGGGTCTCATCCCTCCTTCCGCTAGCGTATATCCTAACCTCAGGCATACATGCCTTAAGAGCCTTGATAATTGCCGATCCTATTCTGCCAGCACCCAGGACGCCTACGCTCGCCTCGCTCATCGCTCGTCCACCACCTTACTAGTTATATTTTGAGGAACCACGGACATATAAACTCGCTCCTGTCGGGAAGCCTTGTTAGGATTACCGCTATCAAGTTCGTTTCACTTTCGTCCTGCTTAGCGATGCTCGCTGACTTGATAAGTGCCATCCCTGTACAGCGTTATCTTTATCGGTTTTGACACTCTCATCCCTTTAACGCACCCACTCGCGTTGATCCTTATGTAGTCGTATATGGCCGTGAAGTTTCCTCTCAACTTCACCCCTCTCTCGTCAGCCAGCTGGATCAGCCTCTGCGGTAACGTCACTAGGTGTGTTCCTGGCTCAACTATAGTCTCCCCAGCCTTCATAAGGTCTCTGTACGTTTTGAGAGTTTCTTCAGCCAGTCTCACCTTCCTTAAGGCACTCCTCTCTATTACGGAGACGTTCTCCCTGGTCATGCCTAGAGCCTCAGCAACTTCTTTCTGAGTCTTCCCCTCCATCCTGAGCTTCAGAACCTCATACTGCTTCCTAGTCAGGAAGCCGTATGAACACTGCTCGTCTCTCACTGCCCACCGACCGTTGATCGATTCTCTGCTAGGCTTATATTTACTCCTCCCCTATGACCTTAGGGCTGGATGATGTCTTCATTCGTTTACTTTGGTAGGGGCGTGTACTGGAGGGGCGAGGCCTTTGACCTCCTTGTTTCATGGACTCTGCTCAGCTTCTCATTCGCGCTCTTCATGAAACCTGACGTCAGTCAGTTACCCTTAAGCCTCCTCTACTCCTCGGTAGGGGTTGGATCGGCTTTCGTGCTTCATGAACTGGCTCACAGGGAGGTGGCTAAGAAGTACAGGCTAGCGGCTAGGTATAGGGCTTGGTACTTAGGCTTAGTAGTCACTCTAGCCGTAGCCCTCCTGAACGCCTTCATCAGACTGCCCATCCTCTTTGCAGCCCCGGGAGCTGTGGTGATCTACGGGTACTGGGGTTCCGTTAGCCCGCGTGCAGAGCTGAGGATCGCTGAAGCAGGTCCGCTGACGAACATAGTCTTAAGCATCGCGGCCTGGCTGATACTCACCGCAACGCCTGTAGGGACGTTCACGATGCGCGAGCTGATCTACTACATAGCGAGGATAAACGTCTGGATAGCCTTCTTCAACATGCTCCCGCTACCGCCGTTGGACGGCTTCAAAGTGCTTAAGAGATCCCCTATCGAGTGGATTGCGATATTCGCGGCGTGTGTGATGATGCTGAGACTGGTTCTTTGATTTAGGGTGTTGCTCGTTCCCCACTCCCAACTACAGCAGTATCCGTTCCGAAAGCACTCGCAACGGTCACGTTTCCGCCTCCGCCCATTTCCTATACATGTTTCTTTAAGCCCTCAATCTCCTTAGCCGGCTCTAAGCCCTACCTTATCGCATAGAATAGCTTCAGGAAAAGAGGTGCATCTGATACCAGCTTTTCAATAAATTGAAGGACTTCAAAAGCCTTTCCCTAAGGTTTATTAGGTTACGTGTAGTTTATATTAATGTGGTGTTATTGTGCGTGGGGTATCGAAGGTCCTCATCGTGGCTTTAATCGCCATAGTGTTGGTGGTCGTGGGTCTTGTGGCTTACTATGTCAGTCTTCCTAAAGCCCCCTACTCCGTCACCATATACACAGGCGGTACGGGCGGTGTATACTACCCGCTAGGCGTTAAGCTGGCTGATCTGCTGAATAAGTACGCTGGTGATAAGATCAAGGCCTCGGCCTCCTCAAGCGGAGCTTCAGTCGCTAACGCGAGGGCTCTGGGGACGGGAGACGCTAACCTGGTCTTCATACAGAACGACATAGCTTACTACGCTTTAAACGGCCTCTACATGTTCGAGGGCAGTGGGGTTGCGAAGATAAGGGGCCTCGCAGCCCTATACCCGGAGATAATCCAGGTAATAGTTAGAGCCGACAGCGGGATTAAGTCTATAAGTGATCTTGCCGGGAAGAGAGTCGCTGTCGGGGCTGCAGGCAGTGGAACTGCTGTCGAGGCTGAGATAATACTCAAGGCGGCTGGGGTGTGGGAGAGGATAACAGTACAGAACCTTGACTTCACTCAAGCAGCCGAGGCCCTCAAGCTCGGGCAGGTCGACGCAGCGTTCGTCGTAGCTGGGATCCCGACCTCAGCCGTAATGCAGTTAGCGGCGACAACGCCTGTCAACCTAGTTGAGATACCTGACGCGCTCTTCAACACGCTGAGGCAGCAGGGCTACCTATTCTTCGTGCCCTACACAGTACCTAAGGACACATACACAGGGATGGACAGGGACGTCAAGACGGCCGCCGTGATGGCTATGCTGGCCATAAGCTCTGACGTGCCTGAAGACATAGCCTACACAATACTTAAAGTGATGTACGACCATATAAGCGAGCTCAGGGAAGCCCACCAAAGAGCGCAGGACATAAAGCTTGAGACAGCGCTCAACGGAGTACCCATAAAACTACACCCAGGCGCTTTCAAGTACTACCAAGAGAAAGGAGTGAGCGTGCCGACTGAACTGAGACCCTGAACGTGACTGACGAATGTTGGGCGGGAATAAACTCTTTTTACTTCTCACAACCTCAACGCTCATGATACTCCTACTTACGACGCCCATCATCCAGGTCACTAAAGTAAAGACAGGCGACGGGGAAATCGTGACCAGACCCGACGTAAAGACCACGATAACTCTGGAGTACGTACACAGCGTCGAGCTAGGGAGGGTTGTAGAGACTTATGAAATAATTAACTGCGAGATTAAACTAACCAGACTAACATGGCCTGGCCACGGAGCCGGACTCCCCTCAACCCCGAGCGACTTTACAAACCCGGTTGTGAGCGAGGGCGGCGAGTACGTGGTTGAGAACATGTCACTCCACCTAGGGGACGTGCTGACGTTAAGCATGAAGCACAGAATCAACCCAAGGCTGCTCATAAACGGCGATGAGATCGAGACAGGGGATCTGGTCGAGATAAGGGCGTGCACGAGCGAGCCACTGGCGTGGCTCCTCTGGCAGGGACTCGGGAGCTTGTTAAGGTAATCACTAGAGTTGAGTCACGAACCCATGGCAGAGGGCCTAATTTATAAACGGTACGGCTTATTTTTACTTAGGCTTATGCAGGTGTCTCATCATGACTGAGGTAATAACTGTTGAGAGAGCTAAGACCGGGATGATGGCTAAGGCCATCCTAATCATAGGTCTTGTGTTCGCGTTCTACGAGCTTGTTTTCGTCATGGGGCTCAACTTCTCCTTATACACGATGTTGAAGAATGTGGGTATAGACCTCAAACCCCTCCTATACGCCCCGGACATACAACAGAGCATGGCCTTCCTGCTCGGGTTGCTCCTATTAGTCTCCTTCATTATCTACCCGGTAAGCAAGAAAACCAGGACTGAGGGGATACCTGCCTACGACTACGTACTAGGAGCGTTAGGCCTTGCTTCAATGCTCTACCTAGTCATCATATACCCGACGGTTATTCAGTACGGTTACGTAGAGGCAACACTCCTCAACACCCTGATACCCCTCATAGCGATAGGCCTTCTGCTGGAGGCCTCAAGGAGGTCCCTCGGAGTAGCACTGCCGACAATAGCGCTTGTCGTAATGCTCTTGGGAATCAGCTACGAGGGATTCAACGTAAGGCGCTTCATAAATCACATGTTCTACGCGAGAGAGGGGATCTTCGCAATACCGCTCTACGTGATGGTCTCCTACGTCTTCGCCTTCGTCTTCTTCGGCTCAGTGCTTGAGAAAGTCGGTGTCGGCGACTACATAACTAAGTTTGTGATGTCCCTAGTTGGTCATAGGTGGGGAGGTCCGGCCAAGACAGCAGTGGTTGCGAGCGCCTTAATGGGGACGGTCTCAGGGAGTTCGGTCGCCAACGTCCTAACCACGGGGACGTTCACAATACCGCTGATGAAGAAAACCGGCTATCCGCCGGAGGTGGCGGGGGCTGTCGAGCCGGCAGCCTCGACTGGAGGGCAACTCATGCCCCCCATCATGGGGGCCGCCGCCTTCGTTATGGCTCAATTCCTAGGCAGGCCTTATAGGGACATAATAATAGCCGCAGCAATACCGGCGATCCTTTACTTCACCTCAGTATACGTATTCATCGACAGAATCACCAAGAAGTTAGGGGTCAGGCCTATCCCGAGGGAGTTACTGCCTAACTTCAGGGAGTTAGTGAAGGGAGCGTACCTCCTCAGCCCGATACCGGTGGTCACGTACTTGCTGCTTTCAGGGCTTGAACCACAGTACAGCGCTCTTGGGGCGATTGGAGCGGCAATAATGTCTGCCTGGATTTACCAGAAGGGTTTAGAAGCGGTCTCGAAGTTGGTGGTCGTGGGAGGGATCACGTTTGTAGGTGTTCTATCCTATGTGCTTGGGCTACCGGTGAGCGCTGCTGTCTTCTTCGCCGGAGTCATGTCGGTGGTGGTGGCCATGCTTATTGGTTACGCGTTTAAGGAGAGCAGAACCATGACTTCAGCCCTGTTGAGGGCCTTCGATTCGAGTTTGAGGAGCGCGGTGACGGTCTTCCTAGCAGCTTCGTGCGCCGGGCTGATTCAAGGAATCCTCACGATGACCGGGTGGGCCACTACTATAGGGTACCAGTTAATTGAGATATCCGGAGGCAACATATTCATATTGATGTTCACGGCCATGTCCATCAGCCTTGTGCTTGGCATGGGGGTTCCGACCACGGCTAACTACATAATAACCTCAACGATCGTCGGAGGCCCGATGGCTAGGGCGATAGCCTCAATAACCGGCGTAGAGCTTGAGATGGCTAGGCTGGTCTCACACATGTTCGTCTTCTACTTCGGGATATTAGCGGATTTAACGCCTCCTGTAGCTCTGGCATCCTACGCTGGCTCCATGCTCGCTAAGTCTGAATTCTGGAAGACTGCCTTGAACGCAACTAAGTTCGCGCTGGCAGGTTATTTAGTTCCCTACATATTCGCTCTAGACCCAGTCCTACTAATACTCCCTTCAGGGGCTCTCAACCTATACGTGGTGTATAGAATGACTTACGGAATAGCGAACACCCTTCTTTCCATGCTGATGTTAAGCGCAGGTATAGTGGGCTGGCACGGCGTGCAGATAGGGAAGATCCAGAGAGCAATACTAGTAGTTCTAGGTATAGCGAACCTAACGCCATACGAGTACATAACTCCTTTACTAGCGACGACCTACGTAGCGCTCTACATCTACAACACCAAACACAGATCAGCATCAAGTGGTTAAGGGCTGTGAACACGTGGTCATGGGGGAGAAGCCAAGCGTGTTAAAAGCCGACTTATTTGAGACGTGGAGGTGGGCAGCTCCATGAAACGGTTGAGGGTTGAGCAGTTTCTAGACATCGTTTCAACGTACGTAGAAAAGCATTGAGGAAATAGCTGTGGAACCTGGAATAAGGATCCACATAGGCTTCAGAGAACTACGTTGGAAGTTAAGCAGCCACCATATCTTCGTAACGAAGAAGTCGAAGCTAACTTGCTTGAATACATCCCGACGCGTTGATGACTGTGTAGGGAAGCTTGCCCTCGTTAACGAAGCTGATCACGCTCTTAGCCATAAACTCACTGGTACCTCCCAGGGCTTCGTAAGTGAAGCCAGCTATATGCGGTGTTAAGACCGTGTTCCCCAGCTCTATCAATTTAGAGTCGCTCTGCAGTGGTTCAGTCACGTAGACGTCAAGCCCTGCGTAGATCCTGCCCTCGCTTAAAGCCTTAACTAAAGCCTCCTCATCCACTATAGCGCCTCTGGAGACGTTGATCAGCACAGCACCGGGCTTAAGCATTGAGAGCTCCCTATGACTTAGTAAATTCCTAGTGCTTGGAGCCAGCGCTATAGACACGACGATCACGTCAGACGTTCTAAGCAACTCATCGAATGAAAGGTACTTCAGATCCAGAGCGTGCTCGACCTCAGCCTTCCTAGATCTACTCCAGTAAACCACTTCAACGCCTAAACTCCTGAACAACTTAGCAATTTCAGAGCCAACCCTCCCTAATCCAATCACACCAACTCTCTTACTCCTTAAAGACCTCCCGGTAAGGGATCTCTGCGTGTCAGACCCCCACATACCAGCCCTAACAACCCTATCACCGGCAGCAACGTTCCTTAACACAGCCAGCGTCAGAGCTAGAGCGTGCTCGGCAACCGCCTGAGCTATCGCGTCAGGCGCGTTAGCGACGTATATCCCCCTCTTACAGGCTTCGTTCACATCCACCTTATCAAGACCTGAGCCGTGGACGAAGAGCAGTTTGAGGCCCGGGGCCAGATCCATTAACTCGGCGTTGAAGAACTGCGATGGAGGCACCACAACTACTAAGGCATCTCTCAAGTTCCTCTCAAGCCACTCCCTCGGCGGGTTATGACCATCGAAGTACGTGAAATCAACGCCGGCCTCACTCAGCATATCTAGAGCAGCCTTACTCGGCTTGAACGTGATCACTACCTTACTCACGAGTTAAGCACCGTAAGTAATGTTCTGATAACTCTTAAAAAGCCCTCAAGAACTAGGGAAAATATATAACTCCCGGTTTAATTTCTATCCTCAGGTGTCTTGAGTGGGCGGCGTTAAGGCTTACGTTCTAGTCGTCACAGCGTTAGGACTGGAGTACGACATAGCTAACGAGATATTGAAGCTGGGCAACGACGTTAAGGTTAGCGTCGACGTGGTTTTCGGCGAATACGACTTAGTAGTCACGGTTGAGGGAAGAGACCTAAGAGACATAGACAGTCTCGTCACGGCGTTGAGGAGGCTGAACGGCGTTCACAAGACCTCAACGCTGATAACCTCTAGGGGTTAATAGGTTAATGAGCAAGGAAGCAAAGAAGCTGATGACTAAACTACTCAGCAATAAAAGTAGTTTCTTTGATAAGAACAACGTGCTCAACTCGGACGGCCGTAGACTGCTCAGCAAGGTTATCAAACTAACCCTTAGAGAACGTCCTGAATTGAGAGGCATCCTAAGTAAGACCAGGAAGAACCCTACGTTGGATAACGTGATGCGCCTAGCCGAAGAGCTTTTAGGGGTCGAAGATGAAGCACCCTAAGAGGTGAAGGCCGGCTTACAAACCACACCCTTATCTTTACAGATCCTCGTGATCCCCTCCTCAACAACCCTGCGCCACTCCGAATAACTGCCCCGTCTAACGTAGTGTATGGGGTCAAGACCTACAGACCTGAAGAAGACTTCTAACCCATCCCTGAACCTAAGCCAATCATAGTAAAGAGTAGAGTTAGTCTCTTGCGCGACGTCAATGATCTCTTTAATCCCTCTTAAGTCGTCATTCAAGCCAGGTATTATAGGGCCTAGGAAGATCCAAGTCCTTAAACCGGTCTCGGCGATCCTCCTCAACGCGTTAACCCTAGCACTAGGTGGCGGCGCCCTGACCTCAACACCCTTCATTAGATGTTCGTCGAGAGTCGTTACAGTAAAACCCACCTCGACTAAATCAGGCCTGAGCTTAAGGATATCTAGATCCCTCAGCACGAGAGGGGATTTAGTCTGTATGACAACCCTGAAACCTGACTTCAGGAGGAGGTCAATGCACCTCCTGGTAATCCCAGTCAGCGCGTCAATGGGTTGATAGGGGTCGGTCACCGTTGAGACCCCTACAGCACCTACACGAAGCCTCCTGACCTCACTCCTAAGCAGGTTAACCACGTTCCCCTTAACGTAGATCACGTCGCCCCACCGCGTCCGCGGTTCCTCATACCTACAGTAGCTCCTCGCGTAGCAGTACCTACACTTGTGATAGCAACCAACATACGGGTTCAGAGCGTAGTCCAGGTCAGGCAGGCCGGATTTACTTAAAGCTGAGGAGACATGAACGAACACGTACTTGATACCACCCTTAACCACGCTTCCTCCAATAGGAATCAAGGGTCCTCACCTTACCGAACGTCTTGAGGACGTACGAGCTCCTCACGATGTCCTGAACGTCCACGCGCGTCAACCCTCTTAAACTCCCTAATGCCTCCTCCAAGGAGCTGAACCTCCTGGGAGCACTCTCGAAGAGCCTCCTTACGTTCTCCCTAACGAACCAGACACCAATAGGTATGTTGAAGCCCTCGTAGATCTCTCTATAGAGAACGACCGTCGCCTGCCTCCTTAAGCCGTGCAGGAGGTGCTCCGCCGCCGCTAAGCGGGCTGCGTAATAGCAACCCCCAGTCAACGCGTACTCGGACCTTCCTAAAGGCCCTTCGTGATCCCCACTTATAGCAGTCATCCTCCCTGATGGGTTCCAAGTGCTTCCGGGGAACCACGCTTCAATCCACTCGTAACTCCACATGCCGGGTAGCAACACCGCTATGAAGAGGTTCTGCACGTACCTCCTGACGTAAACGAGGATCTCACCTAGCCTGGGTAGCTCCTTAACCTCCCTCACCAGGTGCCTGGAGATTATGTCGTCGACCGCCGTTATAGACCACCTAGTAGGGACTAACCTCCTGTCCCTCAGCCTGCCTAAAGCACCCACCGAGAACACCCTTTGAATCCTCGAGACCGGGATCCCTTCACTGTATAGTATTAGAACTGCGTGAACGGCCTTCAGATCCGAGTCACTGTAGACCTTCTCAACAGGCCTGCCGAAGTATGGGTTCCCCGTCACTCTCACGTCCTTGAGTAAGACTCTAGGCCCGATAGGAGGTAACTCCTCGCCGAAGAGAGGCCTCCTCAAATACCTCTTATCGAGAAGCATCTCAGCATCTACAGACCTCTCAGAGAGCGCTAGCTCCTGAAGCCTGGTCACGAAGCCTGATCCCACGTCCTTGACCCTGGTTTGAGTGACTCCTACAACCATTGAGAGCCTCTTAATGAGTATCTCCTCAAGGGGCTTCCCTATCCAAGTCTCAGGCAACTCATACGTGGACGTGTCCCCGATTTGAGGCGGGAGGGAGGGTCCCACGTTGACCTTAGGGTACCCGAACCTGCCTACGAACACTGAGGGCGGTGAGGAGCCCTGCAGGACCTCACTCAACTCAACCTGCTTGACGTTGATCCTACTGTAGAAACTAACCAGGAGTGGGCAGTAAGTTAAGCCGCAGAGGTACCTAGACCCCCTGCAGATACTACATATCTCCCCCCTAACCACGTCTCAAGCCTAGTTAATTAGGGTGTACGCAAGTATTAAGAATTACGTTGAGGCGGGCACAAGCGTTAGGCAGCTGGTCATTGCTGGAACGTAATCCAGTCGACAATCTTCTTCAAGTCGTTGGGACCTAGCCTGGACCTTCCGCCATCACATAATTCCCTCAGCCCCTCAGGAGATTCATCGCTGCAGACCAACTTCCTCAACCTGCTCGTTACGTAAGCTCTCCTCCTTGAGGGCGTTGGGACCTCCTCAAGAGGCCTGGTAAGTGTCTTAGGAGGCATGACGTGACTTAGGAAATACCTCACTAGCACCGTCAGGAGGGTGAACGTGAGTAACGCTAGACCTGCTGGACTCAAGCCCTGACTCAAGAGCAACACGTACCTGAAAGGGTTCGAGAACGCCGCGATCACGTAGCTAAGTTTGCCTGAGTCAAGTATCTCCGACTGCGTGAGTGGTCTAAGACCGTACTTAGAGGACTCCATGTATATAGTCCCGTTCAAGCATGTATTGCTGAAGACGTTGTTCACCAGCTGGACGTACGGGTTAACACGGGACTTACTCGCTAATGCCGCGTTCGTGAAGATCGAGCCGTCGCCGAAGACGTAGATCTTACTTCCCTGAACCCCAGTCCTGACTCCCAGGGTCACCCCTCCTCTGGACGCCACTACTTCACCTGAATCATCGTGAACGACGGGGGAGGCGTAGGCGAAGTACAGGACTGAAGTGAAGTTGTCCAAACTCACCCTGGCCGGGAAGATATAAGAGTTACTGAAGCTGACGTGACTCCCAGCGATCCTGACCCTGCTTTCCAGGGCCTCAAGCAACGCGTTGCTGTAGAGGCCTTCGTCAGCTATGATTAAGTGCGCCCCACCGCGAACCATGCCGGTTATCACGTCAATCTCCTCGCTAGTGTAGGGCTTCTCAGGGGAGATTATCAACAAGACCTCGCAGGATCTCCTCCTCAGAATCAGCCGCGCGAGACTCCAGGCCTGCACCAACTCCACGTCGTATCCCAGATCCTCTAGTAAGTCGTGCATCAGTGAAGTCCCATCGTGACCGGTGTTGAGGGGAGAGGCCCCGCTGACTGCGACCCCTACGGGAACGGGCTCTATGATGAAGGCCGCGAGGAGAATCGCTATGAACGCCTTACTTAGACGAACCCTCCCCACCACAGTGCCTCCACCTCACGTAATTCAGTAGCGAGAGCCCAGCGACGAGGGACATCACTGAGGCGACGTACCTCTGGCCCAACGCCAGCACGACGGCTACGACTAACAAGGCAAGACTTAAGTACAGGATCGCTGTCTCGGCGATCGGTCTAGCCAATCAGTCTCACCGTCTCGTCGACTAACCTAAGGATCTCCTCAAGCAAGTCTATTAAGTGTGCCCCACCAAGGAGGAGGAAGTACGTCGTGACCGCAAGAACGAGCACTAGTCTGACGTAATGACCACGAACTACTGCCCAGATGGTGGGGGTGGCAACTCCTGCTATTAGAGACACTACGAGCGACTGGAAGACGGTTAAGCCGTGAGCTAAGAGAGCAAGGAGGGATGGTAGGAACACCATGACAAACATGTAGGCAAGCGTGAGTAAGTTAAGCAGTCTACCGGCTTCAAAAAACGAGACAACCTCCACTTCAGGGATTCCCAGGTCCGAGCACTCGTATCCAATCAACTCCTCAGCAACCCTGATTGAGTAGCCGGTGATGAGGACAACGGCGGAGACGAAGACATGGTGGAGGAATAATACCTCGGTTACCGGGTGTAACACCAACCCCCCTATAAACAGAGGAAGTAACGTTAGGAGAAGCGTGAACGAAGTCCTGCCGGACTTGATTAGAGTTGCCAAGATTAACGTGAGTGGATAGTAAGTGAGCGTAAACATCAAGTACTGCCCTGTGGCCAAGACCTGGAAGGGTACGGCGAAGAGCGTTACGAGTAAGGCTTGAGTGAAACGCTCAGCGATAACGCAGTACGTGTACGTAACAAGACCAGCCACCGACACCACTAGGAAATCACCTGAATACAGGGAGGTTACCAGAGAAGCGATGAAGACACTCAGGACTAGCAGGTTAAACAAGCTACTCCTTAAGAAGGAGCCTCTCAAGCCTCCTGACATCAGACCTCATCCCCTCATCCTCACACGTGTTGCCGAACCTAACTAGCTCGTAGCGGTGGGTTAACTCGCTCAACAGGTCGGCGGAGCGGCTACCCACGGTTAAACCTAGCTTTCTAGTTATCTTCGACTTAAGCTCCCTATGCGTCTCGTACCTCTCAATCTTAACCTCGAGGGAACTGGCTAGAGCTCCAACCACACGCCAGAAGGCCCTAACAACCTCGCTCTTGATTAAATCCTCGTCGTGAATAGGCCCAGCAACCACTGAAGCGGTTCTCAAGCTACGTGCCCCCCTCCTCGCATATTTGAGTAGTGGAAACACACAGGCCGTTAATGAGATCACCACAACAATCACGGGCAGGGCTTCGTAGGAATTCACCAGTCTTCCAGCAAGCGCTACGGGCTGAGGGAAAGACCTCTCTTCAGTTAAGGAAGTATCCCGCCCCACGTTGAAGGCTGACACAACGGACACTAAACCCATGAGAGTGCTTAACTGGTCAGACAGCTTGTAGACCTGACCACTGTCTGTCGAACTGGCCCACGTGATGACGGTCATCGGGCTTGACGGCTTGAACATAGGCCCTGCAGTCTGCAATGGGTAATACTCCCTCTCCATCACGTACCTACTGATCTCCTCGAGGACGTACTCGTCGTTGAGATCTGTAAGGGGTTTAAGCCTGTTGATTATTCTCTCCAGCTCCTCCGGCGGCAACCTCCTGAGCACCTCCACTACATCTACGCTGATGTTCATGTGTTCGATGACCTCAAGCAGTTGTGACGGCATGGTGGGGGCGTTGCCTGTGCTCTGAGAGTCCGCAACAGGTCTGCTTAAATATACGCGGCTCCCATACGTCGAAGCTATAACGTACATGTATGAACCGATAATCAGTGAAGTAGTGCGGGAAGTGTTGACGCCTACTTCAGCGGCTTTCTTAAAGTCGCCTAGGTCCACACAGCCGAGGAACAGGAGGATCTGACGTCTTAACTCGCTTATCAGCTCCCGGCTCACATTACTCGACGAGCCTTCCTTCATTAAGTAGACTACGAGGTAGGAGAGCTCGTTGTGATCTCCATAACTCACGAGACCTGAGAGGACTTTAAGCAACGTGTTTGAGAGGGAGTGGTAACCGGTATTGTTGAGGTGTAGGGTGGAGTGGTAGAGCAACCAGCCTAAGTCCCTGGCACTGATTACGAGATCCTCAGTGTTATTGAGTACCTTGAGAGCTAACAACTGCCTAGCCCCTACTAACAGGGGGGCTAGTGAATCGCCTTTGATGAAGGCATAAACGGACTTAACAAGCGACTGTGCCGGGATCGAGTCCCCTTCCAAGGCAGCGTTACGTAGCGACTCTTCTAAGTCCTCCCTACCAACGCTACTTAACCAAGAACCCAGAACCTCAGGAGCCCTCTGAATTTCAAGAACCCTATCTAGAAGCTCCGGTGAGTGTCGAGACTCAGCATACACAACTGTAAAGCCTGACAGCACTAAGGATAGCATGAGATACGGAGCAAGACTGATGAACCTATGAAGTCCTACCTCGACTGTCATCGCCTAGAATAATGGGTTTTCAAAGGAAATAAGGACTACATGTAAGGGGAGAAACCATCGCTCAGACATAAGTCGACCTCCACCTCATCCCTGCTCTGGGGGAAGGACCCTTGACTGTAGAACGTAAGTAAGGTCGTTGATTCATATTACTTGGTTGTTACGGTATTATTCTGGGAGCGGTCTTGGAGAGGGTTGAGTCTGTTGTAAGTAAGGTCATCGAGGCTTCGAGAGAAGTGTTGGTTGAGAGAGAGCAGGACGTCAAGTTGCTCGTCTTATCCGTTGTTGCCGGAGGACATGTGTTGATTGAAGGCATACCCGGCATTGCTAAGACGCTCACAGCTAAGACCATCGCTAAGTTACTTAACCTTAAGTTCAGCAGGATCCAGTTGACACCGGATCTGTTGCCGGCGGATATCGTCGGTACTAAAGTCTTCAACCAGAAGGTAGGGGATTTCGAAGTGGTTACGGGGCCTATCAACGCTAACTTAGTCCTGGCTGACGAGATCAACAGGGCATCACCGAGGACACAGAGCGCGTTGCTTGAAGCCATGCAGGAGAGGCAAGTTACTATAGAGGGATTCACTATTAAATTGCCTGAGCCCTTCACGGTCATAGCTACGATGAATCCCATAGAGCTAGAAGGGGTCTTTCCGTTGCCGGAAGCCCAGCTTGACAGGTTCTTCATTAAGATAGAGATGGGGTCGCTTAGCGAGGGCGGGTTAGTGGAGTTGCTTAAGAGAGGTTCTACGAGAATCGATGAAGCTTACGATAATCTCAAGCCGATTGTACGCGCTGACGAGATCTTGGACGGGAGGAGGGAGTTAAGTGAGGTATACGTCGAGGACTCAGTGATTAACTACATGCTGAGGCTTTACAACGCCATCAACAACCACAGGCATGTAAGGCTAGGAGTGACTCCAAGAGGCCTCATGATGCTACACACCCTAGCCAGATGCCTCGCCCTAGCCGATGGAAGGAAGTACGTCATTCCAGATGACGTGAAGACGGCCGCCCCACCGGCTCTAAGTCATAGAGTGCTTCTTAAGCCGGAAGTGATGGCTGAGGGCATCTCCGGGAGGAGGGTGATCGAGGAGGTCCTCAAGAGCGTGGGGGTGCCTAGACCATAGAGAGCGTCAAAGCAGACATCACCTACGTCAGTTACAGTGGGATCTACCTCCTAGTTATAACGACCTTAATGCTACCGGTAGTTCTAGTAGCCACAGAGGTTACTTACCCCTACGTGTTGGTCAGCTTGACCGGACTGACGCTCGTTGGTTACGCCTCAGGGTTAATACGTTCGCTGAAGAGACTCAAGGTGATTGAAGTCGAGTACCCTGACGTCGCGAGAGCCGTCGAGGGCGAGATCGTCGAGGTCCGGATGGAACTGAAGCATAACCTAATTGAGTTGATGAGGTTCACCGAGTTTAAGGCTGTTCACGACGAAGGTGTTAAGATAACGCACTACGAGTTCAGCAAGGAGGCATCCAGTCTACGAGTGATTCTACACGTCAGTCCGCGTGTTGGCACACATAAAATAACCTCGCCAAGGCTTTACTTCAACGTCCTCGGAGGGCTTGCTAAGGGCATGATTACCCTGGACATCTCTATCAAGGTATCTGTATTACCCGGCTTTAAGGCCTCATACCTCCCGTACTTAATGCCCGGGTTTAGACACATAGGCACAGGACCCTCCAGGACTAGAGGAGGCGGCACCAACATATTAGAGGTTAGGGAATACGTTCCTGGGGACGAGTTTAAGAAGATAGATTGGAAAGCGACCGCCAGGCTCTCTAGGCTAGTCGTTAAGGAGTTCGAGAAAGAGATGCGTAGAGACGTCGTGCTAGTGCTCGTGTTAAGCGACAGGTTCTTCGCAACGGAGGCGAGGGTTCTTGAGGGTTTAACGTATGACGTGTGTATGCTTTCTTCAGGCCTTCTCATCAACGGACTACATGTCAGACTACTCATCGTCACGGAGAGAGGCTTTATACTGAGCGATAAGGTGACATCCGTCAGCGGGATCGGGGAGATACTTAACGCGTTGTCAAGGATTGAATGGCCCGAGAGACCGCTCACAACGTACTCAGCGCTTAAGGTCGCATCATGGCTAATCCTTCCAGTAGTCATTAACTCGTGTAGCGCGTCATGCGTGGTCGTAGGCGTGGTAAGTTTCGAGGACTTAAGCGATGTTGAAGCAGCTCTCCGTGTATGGAAGAGGCTTAAGACCCTCTCCCATGAGACGATCTTCGCAGTCGTATCACCGGCTTTAATCGCTTTAAGGCATGAGGAGATCGATCTAGAAGGCCTGACCAGAATGCACCCGGAGCTGGAGACCCTGGTTAAGCTGTCTAAGAGAGTTCCTAACAGCGTTATCGCCTACGACATACACACCGACTTGCTTGAAAAGATCTTAAGACTTAGAGAGACGTTTTAGGTTATTGAGTGGGAGGTCCTCCCCGCATCAGTTCCTCGAGAGTCCCTCCGCAAGCCCTCTGAAGATCCCAGCCCTCATCCTTAGTCAATCTCCTGACGTATACGTACTCCCTCCCATAGTACCTCTCGGACTCAACGAACTTCATTAAGTCCCCTGGGAGAAATGCTTCAAGCCATGATACGGCGAGTGGATCGTAAATCCCCAGGATACCCTCCTTACCGGGCTCGTTAATCAATTCGTAGGTCTTGGGATCCAGCAGGAAGACCTCCTGCAGTGGGTGCGGGACCTTGTTCATCACTCCATACCTATCTAGGAGGGCTGTGAGGGTTTCGGTCATGCCTAACACGTCCATGAATGGTGTGGGAACCTCATTACCGCCCGCATCTCTAGCTTTAAAGAACTTCCTGGCGTCCTCAACTATACCGCTGTAGGGCGGCAGGTCCACAAATCCCTTGCTTCCTCCACCCGTAACTATAACACCACCTGCACCTAGATCTACCGGCGGCACTCCAGCCACAAGTCTGCTGAGCGCTCTCTTAACGGCGCTCATGTCTCTGAACTGCTTCGTAAGTAGGTGAACCCCTGCAGGCGCTGAGAAGAGCAACTTCGGTTCCTCCTTACTCCTAAGGAATTCCATTATGGCCTCTTTATTAGGAACTAACTTCTGCCATTGAGACCCTTCAGTCATGCCGCTGACCAGGTCCATGCCGTAGAGGAGTTTTATCTTCTTCCCCTGCAACGCCAGGTCAACGAAAGCCACGAAATTGAGCTTATTCCTCAGTTCCTTAGCCGCTAGGAAGAGCGCTAATCCCTTACCCTCCTTCAGTGAGCCCCCGTACACGTACTCGAAGAGAAGGGTGTTCGCCCTGGTCATCATGGCCAGCTCAAGAGGACTCCTGTAGATCTTGACTGGGATGCTATTAGTGGTTCCACTTGACGTGAAGAGCACGCCCCCCTCATCTGGATCGTCTATTAGGAACCTCCTATATTCGTCACCCCTCAACATATCTGACGGTACAGCGAGCTTAACTAGGTCTTCGAGCTCGGCGCTCTTGTGATCCAATTCAAGCCTCTCTAGCAATTCTGCGTAGAAGCCACTACGTTGAGCAAAGAACTTGAGGGAGTCCCTAAGTAAGGACCTCCTAAGGGTCCTCAGATAATCGGGGGATTTATTGAAGAGACTTGCATCTCCTGAGAGCTCCCATAACCTCTGGACGTGTGGGTCGTTAATGAACTTACTCTTCGATGAAGCTCTGTAAATCTCCTCTAAAGCAGGTAACTCACTATTCAAGACTTAACACCAGGTGAAAACCTAGACCCAGTTTTTATGTTTTAACATGATCTCAAGCCCTTTGAGAGTAAAAGAATAAAAGACTTACTCAAGACCTCTCTTGAGGTGTCTGAGTGCGGTCAGGCAAGTACCTCATAATCCACGCCCATTTCTACCAGCCTCCTAGGGAGGATCCATGGTTTAGTCAAGTCCTCCTTGAGGACAGTGCCTACCCGTACCATGACTGGAACGAGAGGATAACGGAGGAGTGTTACAGGCCGAACTCGCTAATACCGATAGTGGACCCGGAGAACTACGTAGTTGACGTGATCAACAACTACTCCTGGATAAGCTTCAACGTGGGCCCTACCCTCCTCAAGTGGCTTGAAGTAAGGGCTCCTGACGTATATGAGGCGATGGTGGAGGCAGATTACGTGAGTAGAAAGAGGTTCTCCGGACACGGCTCCGCTATAGCACAGATCTACAACCACATGATAATGCCTCTAGCTAGGAGGGAGGATAAATGCTTAGCGACCTACTGGGGTGTGGAGGTGTTTAGGGAGGCCTTCAAGAGGCCTCCTGAAGGTATGTGGTTGCCTGAGACAGCTGTCGACGACGAGTCGCTGGACGTCCTAGCTGAGTTAGGGATTAAGTTCACAGTGCTGGCACCTCATCAGGCAAGTAAGGTGAGGGCTTTAGGTGGTGAGTGGGTTGACGTGAGCAACGGTCGTCTGGATTCCAGGAAACCGTACCTCTACAGGACCTCCTCAGGCAGGACCATAACTATATTCTTCTACGACGCCCGCCTCTCGCATGGAGTGGCTTTTGGCGACCTGCTAAGTAACGGTGACACGCTAGCAGCGAGTCTCCTTAATGCTTTCAGCAGCAATGACGAGGTCGAGCTGGTCACCATAGCTACTGACGGCGAGACTTATGGACACCACAAGAGACACGGACACCTGGCACTTGCCTACGCCATAAGGACCCTGAACAAACGAAATGATGTAAGGATAACGAATTTCGGGGAGTTCCTGGAACGTAATCCGCCCACGCATGAAGTCAAGGTAGTTGAGAAGTCGTCGTGGAGTTGTCCTCACGGGGTTGAGAGATGGAGGAGTAACTGCGGGTGTAGAGTAGACCCAAGCAGGTCCTGGAGTCAGGAATGGAGGACCCCCCTCAGGGAGGCCGTGGACTGGCTAGGGAGTGAAACACGCAAGATATACCTCAGCAAAGCGTCGGAGTTGATCAACAACCCTGTTAATGCATTGATGGGTTACGTGACTGTAATGGGGAAACCTGAGGATATTGTAGATGGTTACCTTAAGAAATTCAGCAATGCCGAGATGAGTCAGGACGTTAAAGTGAGGTCGCTTAAGTTGCTGGAAATGATGAGGCACTCCCTCCTGATGTACGCTAGCGACGGTTGGTTCTTCGACGACATATCCAATATAGAATCCGTTCAAGTCATGAGGCATGCGGCCAGAGCTATCGAGCTGGCGAGCGAGTTCGTAAGTGAGGATCTCGAAAGTGCTTTCCTCGAATACCTCGCGAAAGCGTCTAGCAATGTGGCTGAGTTGAAGAATGGTGAGAATATCTACAGGCTGCTCGTCAAGAGCGCTTCAGTAGATCACCTTGATATCTGCATTCTCTTCGCGGTGCTGAACCTAGTCAACGGAACTCTAGCGTCGGCCGTTAGTGGAGGTGTGGGGAGGGTTTTCAACTATGTAATTGTTAACGCGGGACGTGAGCTGACCGGCGTTGACGGCTTCACCGCTGTTCTCGGAAAGGCTAGAGTTAAATCGCTAACGACTTTAGAAGCACGCGAGTGCGTGTACTATGCCCACTCACTTAGAGGTCAGGTGATTATAGGCGCGTCAGCCCCTGCGGAGGGCAGGGATCTGAGGCTCATCAGCAATCACCTCGTGGAACGCGTTAACGTACACGATCTCGAGGGAGTGCGGGAAATCCTACATAAGCACTTCGTCAAGGTTAAGGAGTTAAGCGAGTTACCGAAGGACTTTCAGCTTTACCTCGTTGAAAACATCCCCGGCATGCTACGCGTAATACCCTCTAAAACACCCTTCCTGAATCGCTTGGGGAAGACGACCAAGCTACACATAACCCCCGATACGCTATCCCTAGACCCGCTGGAGCTACGTTACGTCTTAACCAAGGTCATCGAATTAGGGGTGGAGCTACCTAGCTTAATGAATGAGTTGGATGTGGAGCTTTCTGGGCAGATTAGGGGGCTGATTAAAGCCCCGGAGGGACTAGCCACGCTAGAGGACGTCAGGAGATGTGTTCTAGTGTTGAGGAGTATAGCGGGAGGGCTGAATACCCTGAGGGAGTTATGGAGGACTAGGGCTACTGTATGTCAGCTCGGGAGGATGCACTTGCACGAGTTCGAGGAGCGGAGTAAGGCTGGTGAGAAGAGGGCGTATGAGTGGGTACTCACCTATAATGAGTTGAGCGATCTCTTAGGGGTCAGGTGTGTTGAGGCCTCGTTCTAGCTTGTAAAAGAGGTGTGTTCTTTACAGTCTTATGATACCCAGGTACGAGAGTATGAAGAGGGATAGGAAAGCCGTCACACTGATTAGTACGTTGTCGTCTATCGGGTTAAACTCGTAATGCTCTACGTAGGATGAGAGAGCCGCTATCGGGACGCCCCACGATCCAACGAAGTAGTAAGCCATCGGTGCACAGACCAGGAACATCGCGACGTTACCCCACCAGGACTTAGTCCTCCGCCTATAGATGAGGTTTCTGACGACCCCGGTGGCTGCATCGCCGAAGGACATGAAGAGCACTGGAATTAATCCGTAGACAGGTGTGTTGAAGACGAGCCAGGAGACAAGCAGGACCGTCCCCCAGACTACGCAGAAGTTGACCTCGTATATATTCTCAGCTACCTGGAACCAAGTCATTAGCTTGCCCATCTTATGTGGTAGCCACGTGACCAGCGCTAGAACCAGTGCAAGCACGAAGGGTATGGTGGGTGAGGAGAACAGGAAGGGGACAAGCAACGCGACGACACCACCAGCAAGAACGTGTATTATCTTTCTATTGAAGTAGACGGCGACGTTATGCGGGAGCCCTTTCCCAGTCATGAATTGATATACATACTTGGTTCCGTAGACCACTCCTAACACATACGCGAAGAGCACGGAAGCGGACAGCGATTCCATAATCACGTTGCCAGGTAATAACACGTCCATGTGTATATTCATGTTCATTTCTTACTACCTCATCGAACCAGCGTATCACGAAACGCTGATAAGTATCTCACGGCATAGCTTTTATATTTTACGTAGTTCAGTTGAGTCGTCCTCCCTAGTCCTCGAGCGCTGTAGAGATGTTAACACGCGTGTTATCGTCAAGTCCCAGCACTTGATCTTCCATAGTTAGCGGTCCCGCTCTTCGTTCTTTTAAAGTTATGTATAGCTAGACGTTTAGGGTAAGGTGTTACGCGTTGCTAGGTTACGTGGCGATCATGACAGCCTCCATCCTGTGGAGCCTAACCCCTGCTCTCATAAGTAGGTATAGGAGGTATGTAAGGCCAATCACGTTCACGGGCTTGAGAGCTACGGTCGCCACAATCACGTTGGGTTCACTGCTTTTAGGCCGCGATACGAGCCTCGACTTAAGACTCCCCAGCATCGTCTTAGTAGTTTCGTCAGCCCTCATAGGGCCGGGCATAGGCGACATATTCTATGTTAGATCCATTCAGATTCTGGGAGGCTTTCTTGCAGTGATACTTGCTTACACCTACATATTCGTGGCTCAAGCGCTCGCCGTCCTTGCCTTGGGGGAGTCCATGGAGATCGTCTTGATGATTGGCAGCTTAATCTCATTCGTAGGCGTGGTCGTCGCGGTGAGTAGTGGTGTGAGTGGCTTCAGGCTTAAGGCCAGCGGCATAGCCTACGCTGTCATCGCTTCAATCACTTGGGGGATCTCCACGTCGATGGTTAAGGTGGCTTTAGGATTTGCCGACGAACTCACGTTAACTACGTTTAGACTCCTGACCATATCAATGGCCTTTCTACCCTTAGGCTTACTGACTGAAGGACCCCCGCCTAAAGATAGCGTTAAGCCGTTGTTCTTCACAGCCGCTCTTACAGCCACGCTCGACTGGACTGTAGGCATGTACCTCTTCGTGTACTCAATAAACTCAATCGGCGTCTCGGCAACGGCCGTAGCCACGGCGCTCACACCGGTTCTATCAACGATCACAACCAAGACACTGGCCCGTGAGAAGCCCTCGATCAGGAGCATCGCTGGAGTGCTCCTAACCTCAACAGGTATATTAATCACGGCCCTCTGAACCGGTCCAGCGTTAACCCCTAATTAACGTAACTCACCAGAGAGACACTGTCTTAACGCCCTCCTTAAGCATCCTACGTAGCTGTGTTCTGAAGTACGCATAACCTCCTGCGAGAAACCCAAGCGGGTACAGTATGGAGGTTGCGACGAGTGTGACCTCAGGTAACACCGGTGTCGAGAGCCCTAACGAATGCCTGAGGAGCTCTGCAGGATAACTGAAAGGCGTTAGCAACGCTGCATACCTCATGGCAATCGGCAGATTGGCTAAAGGCGTAATGCCTCCAGTAGCTATTGGGAGGATCCATGAGACGAACTCAACGACTATGCCTGACGTCCCTGACGCTATTAAGGTAGCGCCCAGTACTAGAGCATAGGCAAAGAGAACGAGCATCAGGGAGAAAATCCCCAGGACTAATAGAGCTGCGTTGCTTACATGAAGGACAGGCGGGGCGACCAGGATGGAGAGTATAACGTAAGTTAGGGTGAGAGACAACGTTAGCCAGCTCACAGTAACCGGAACTATGCCCGCGTAGAGCACGAACATGCTTGAACCGCTAACTAATACGTTCTCCAGAACGCCTCTGAATAAAGCGTCTCTTAACTCCCATCCCCAGTCCCAAGTGCTCACCGAGTATGCCTGGAAGATCGCAACACCGACGAACATGTAGGTTGATACCAGCCCTGCGGGCATCTCCGGGTCTCTGAAGAGTGTCATGGGAAGCATGAAGAGCACCAGCCAGGTGGCCATTGAGAGGAGCCCCACGAAGAATCCTCTACTCCTCAACAACTCGGCTTTAACGTAACTCACAAACACTACCCTAATTGAATTTAGGAACTCACACACCTCTCCAGTCACGTCTTAACTCCCTCCCTCAGTTTCTTGAACTCCAGGGACTTACTAGCCCTGTAGGAAGGAGGGCCGTACATAACGGCCAGCGCCGTGCCAACACCCAGTAGGGAGACAGCCATAGTCAACTCCGGTAGCCACCCGCTCACAAGGGTTCTCATGATTAAGTCAATCACATGCGATGAGGGGAGTGTGTAGGAGAGCACCTGGACTGTGAGCGGCATCATAAACCTTGGGTAGTACACACCAAGCATGATCATTATCGCCGGTCTAACTATGTTGAGCAGCCTCCATGACTCACCAACCATCATAGAGATGCTGCACACGAGCAGAACTGCGAAGGTCGAGAGCAACAACCCAGCGAGGGCTGCTAAAACCATAACAACAAGCGAGATGGTTAAACCGGTTAATCCCTCAAGGTACGTGAATAACGGGACAACACTAGTGAATCCCAGAACAACAGCTATTACTAGACGCGGTATTGGTATGATGAGGAACCTCAGGAACCACGGCGTCGGGCTTGATATCACGTACGGTAGAGTTCCTATGTTATCATCGTAGATAGGACTCCATAAAACGTCGTCAACTATGCCTAGTATCACGAACAAACTGAACGAAGCTGTCATGAGGTACGCCAGAGGATTCACGCCGATTCTAACTTCAAAGGACTCAAGAGATCCTACTGAAGAGCCTATGAAGACTATGAAGAACGTCATCAGGTATGGGTACAACGCATAAATAAGTAGGCTCTGCTTCCTCCTCAGCAACTCCCCGTAGACAAGCAGCATCTCAGATTTGATTAAAGCCAATATATTCATGCAGGCCCCCCTCTGGTGAAGTAGATGAAGACGTCTTCAAGAGTTGGTTCGACAAGCTTGAAAGAATTCATGAAGAGCCCGCTTACAGTTATTGTCTTTATAGTTCTGTCGAGCACCTCTTCAGAGGGCTTCACGTTGAACCTCACCTCTACTAAGTCATCATCAATGTACTCCACGGAAGCGTTGCTTACAGCCACCTCACTTAACCTACTTAGGAAAGCGTTCAGATCACCAACGCCCTTCCTGACCTGCACTATCATGGTCCTTATGTCGCTCACCTTATTCTTCAATTCCTCAGAAGTCCCTGAGGCGACTATCAGGCCCTTATTAATTAGTAGTATCCTGTCGCAAACCAACTCAGCCTCGAACATGTTGTGTGTGGTGTATATCACGGCCTTACCTTCCTTGGAGGCCAGGGTCTTGACCAGATCTCGAACCTTCCTAGCGCTTGCCGGATCTAGTCCTAGTGTAGGTTCGTCTAGCAGGAGTACGGGCGGGTCTTTAAGGAGTGCCCTAGCCAGTGAGAGGCGGGCTTTCATACCTGTTGAGTATTCCTCGTAGAGTTTATCCTCGGCCTCCAACTCCTTAAGACCCACGAGTTCAATCATGTGATCAACTCTTCTCAAGAGTTCGCTCCCACTTAACCCGTAAAGCGATCCGAAGTAAATCAGATTCTCCCTGCCCGTTAGCTTCCCGTAGAAACCCTTCTCCACACTGAGCATCACCCCTATTCTCCTCCTGACTTTACTGGCCTCCTTAACCACGTCGAAACCCTCTACCCTGGCTTCTCCTGAATCAGGGTAAAGTAACGTAGATATTATCTTAATCGTTGTTGTCTTGCCAGCGCCGTTGGGCCCTATAAGCCCCACAACCTCGCCGTGTCTGACGTTGAATGTAATTCCCTTAAGGGCCTCAACCACTAAGGACTCGCTTCTAAGCAGTCCTTTCCTCTTCCTGCTGATGTACCTCTTCGACAGGTTAAAAACTTCAACAGCGTCTTCAGTCATCGGTCTCCCTATTAAATAGTGGGGAGTGTTGAGTAATAAGGATCTAGAGGGCCAGCCTCCTCCGGTTTCATTACATCTCATCGTTCACGAGAACTAAGTAGTTCACGTTCTAGATCTCGAGAACGTCACCATGGAACTGCCTCCCCTTTGGAGCAATTCCAATCTCTTCTAGGTGAGACACACGTTAAGTACGGGCATCCTTAAGGCAACACTTTATCGGGATTGAGGATGCCATTCGGATCGAGGGATTTTTTCAGGGCTCTCATAGTTTCAACCCACACGTCGCCGAGCATCCCGCGAACATACTTCCTCCTGATGTACCCCACACCATGTTCACCGGTTATCGTCCCACCTAGAGCCACAGCCGCCTCGTAGACCTCGTCAACAATCCTCCCTAACTCCTCAACAGTGTAGCTCGGGTAGTTAAGGACGTGGACGTGGAGGTTTCCATCCCCAACATGACCGAAGACCGGTAGCCAGATGCCGTGCTTGCTCTCAATACGTGTAATGCTCTCTATGAACTCCTCCACGCTTCCTATGGGGACCGTCGTGTCTAGGATGTCGTAGGAGCTGCTCTTCAGCGCTGGGAATATCTCGCTCCTGATCTTGAGGAGCTGTTTCTGCTCATCGCTCCTCTGCGCCACGAAGGGCTCAAGCCCCTCCTCCTCCCTTGCGACTTTGTCTATGTAGTCAAGCTGTACATACAGCATGTCCTCCAGCGCCTCAGCCAGTATGACCATCAGGAAGTGCTGCCCCTCAGCTATAGGCCACGAGACCCCGAGGTGCTTTGCAGAGGCCTCAATGACCCTCCGATCAAAGTACTCCATAGCTAGAGGGACCATGCCTGTGAACAATATCTTCTTAGCGGTTCTGAACGTCGCCGTCCTTCCGTTGAAAGGTATTATAAGAGTTGCCGTGTGCCTCCACCTCGGGTAGAGCCTCAGCCACGCCTTCGTGACCACGCCCAGCACTCCCTCACACCCCACGAAGAGGTGAGCGAGGTTGAGGCCCATGTTGTTTTTCAGAGTCTTACCGCCAATCCTGAGTATGGAGCTAGTTGGCAGGACCACCTCAAGCCCCAGCACGTAGTTCCTGAGAACCCCGGTCCTCACTGCTCTGGAGCCACCGGCATTGCACGCCACCAGACCGCCTACGAAAGCTCCCTCATCACCGGGGTGTGGAGGGAACATGAGACCGTGCTTCTCAGCCTCCTCAAGGAGTCTGGCTAAAGTAACTCCGGCCTCAACCTCAGCCACCATATTCTCAACGTCCACGTTTATCCTGTCAAGCCTCTCTAGCGAGAGCACTATGCCGGGCCTCGTCGGCACGGCCCCCCCTACAAGGCCTGTGCCGCCACCCCTAGGATATACAGGAACCCTGCGCTTGTTCGCCACCTTAAGGACCTCTGCAACCTCCTCAGCTGACCCCGGCTTAACGACCACGACCTCTTTTGAGGCCTGTGGATGGACGCTCGGGACCGTCTCGTCCTGCAGGTACCTCCTCAACGCTCTCTCGTCAGTCACAACCCACTCGTCTCCAACCACCCCCGCGAGCTCCGCTACCAAATTGTTTGGGAACGCCATGCGGCACACCACTACAACTTACTCTTGAGCTCCTTAATTCTCTCCACCAGCTTGGGTATGACTTCGTAGAAGTCTCCAACAACGAGTAAGTCACTGTACCTTCCTATAGGGGCTGAGGAGTCTGTGTTCACTGCTATGACGTACTCGGAATCCCTCATGCCAGCTAGGTGTTGAGGCGCGCCGGATATTCCGCACGCTATGTAGATCCTAGGCCTCACGACGTTTCCGCTGAAGCCAACCTGCCTGTCTCTCTCCATCCATCCCACGTCGACGAGGGGCCTGCTGCACGCGACCTGCCCCCCTAGCGCTTTAGCGAGCTCTTCGAAGAGTCTTAAGTCCTCCCTACTTCTCAAGCCCTTGCCGACGGAAATTATGACCTCGGCCTCCGAGAGCTTTACGAGCTTCTCTCTGGCGACTCCTAAAACCCTCACCCCAGCTACGTCGTTCCCGGGAATGTTTAACTTCATACATAGGACGTCACCCTTCCTACCGTGGTCGGGCTCCGGCATCGGGAAGACCTTGGGTCTCACAGTCGCTATGACCGGGGTTCTCAGGGTCTTTATGTGGGCTATGACGTTCCCGGTGAAGGCAGGCCTGACCTGAACGACGTCGCCGTTTTCGTCAACGTATATGTCAAGGCAGTCCGCAGTTATTCCTGTCTTGAGATGTGCGGCTACTCTAGGACCCAGGCTCCTCCCCCAGGGGGTTGCGCTGATGAGAACCAGCTTCGGTTTAAGTGCCTTGACCGAATCCACAAGCGCATCCCTGTGGACTAGCTGATTAGGAAGAAGCTCCTTCGGAACCCTGTAGACCAGCACCTTATCTGACCCGTAGTAGATCAGCTCCTCAGCGTGCACGTCAACCTCTTCCGAGGCTAGCGTGATTGAATAGACAAGGCCTCCTAACCTAGTCCTCAACTCACTAGCCTTACCTAGTAGCTCGAAGACCGAGGACTTCAGTCCCCTGCCGTAATTTTCAGCGTAGACGAGAACTCCACTCCACATCGCTAGACCAACCTCCTCGATCTAAGCACCTCAAGAATACGGTCAACCCCTTCCTCGCCCGACACGGTGATTGAGTTCCTGTCCTTCTCAAACACGTTAAACACTCTTACCACCCTCGTGGCAGAGCCTGCCAGCCCGAAACCCTCCAGATCCGCTACGTCGGCCAGGTAGTAGGCGTCCCAGACCTCTACTCTAGCCCTCCTCGCCTTGAGGACATCGCCCAGTCTAGGAGTCCTAGGCTCCACAACCCTGTCCCTGAAGACCACGGGCCTGGAGAGCGATATCAGAGCCGGTAGTTGAAGCTCTAGAAGGTAGTAGGCGTCGCCGTAATCCGACTCAACCACGACTTTGTTGCTTGACACCTCAACAACCCTAGTGACGAAGGCGGCGTGAGGCACGTTAAGGTGCTCAGCGACCTCAGGACCCACGTGTGCAGTATCCCCATCTACAGACTTCTCCCCGCATAATATGAGGTCATACCCCCCCAGTTTTCTCACCGCCGCCGCCAACGTGTAGGACGTGGCGAGAGTGTCGGCACCGGCAAACCTTCCGTCCGTAAGGAGGATAGCCTTGTCGACGCCCCTAGCTACCGCGTCCCTCAATGCTCTCTCACCCTGCGGGGGTGCCATGGAGACTGCCGTCACCGACCCACCCAAGACCTCCTTAATAAGCAGAGCAACCTCCACGGCATAGAGGTCGAACTGATTGATCTCGAGCTCGGCGGATGATCTGTCGACGACCCCTCTCTCGACGTCAAACCTCACCTTAGTGACGTCGGGAGTTGGCTTAATTAGAACTACTATATTCAACGTTAACCCCTGACTACTACATGACATGTGAGTTTTTTAAAATAAATGCCGACCTTAACCCTTTCATGATAAGAAGGGTCCCGACTTCGCGTCGGTAATTCAGCTGGACTTGAGGCCTTACGAGTGAGAAGTGCCGACGTGTTGCCTCGGCCTCCATCTAGCTAGCGTGAGCGCGTTGAGTATCACTGAAATGTCGCTGAGTATCATAGCCGCTGCTGCCTCAGGTCTCAAGACCACTCCGAGAGGCTTGTAGAGTACCCCCATAGCTATAGGCAGTAGGATTACATTGTACGCGAAAGCCCATGTGAAATTCTCGAGAGCTTCCTATTAATGAGATGGAGATCTACAATTGACGTTAGGTTATTGTTAACGATTACCACGTCTCCAGCCTCCTTGGATATGTCAGCGTCCTCGCCCATCACCATTATCCCTCAACCTCTCTACTTCTTCAGAAGTCTCCCTAATCGCTGGGTACCTCCTTCTTATCGCAGCCACTAGAGCCTCCTTAGACTTCGTCAGTGGGTTATAGAGGATGGCCATGAGACCTGTCACTTGAAAGGCTCTGCACTCAATGACTCCATCCAGTCTAGTCACGAAGACCTCTTCCTCGCTCAGAGCGGCGACTAGGTAGATGCTGTTCTTCAAAACGTCGTACCCAGCGTTCCTAACTGTCCTGATTACATCCCCTAGCTTGACTCGGTTGGCGTCATACATGAGTAGAGCATCGCCTGACGCAACGTCAACGCTGAACTCAAGGATTCCTTCAGGTATACTCATCAATTTCTGAATAGCATAGACACGCGATGGACTGTCAACACCAACCATCCCCAAGTCTCTCGATCTTTATCATCTTGACTACTGCCTCAAACACGGAATATCGTCGGACAGACATTGCATTTAAGCGGACTGACTTCAGGATCCAGCCTGCTGTGGTACTCGCAGAGCTGTTTAGTTGAAAACATGAGCGCGACTGCTCTCACTACCTCAGCCTCCACCTCGTGACCACTCACATCACCTGACACAATCTTGTCAGCCAGCCTGTTCATGAGACCTCTAACCAGCGGGTGTTCGTGAATGCCTGCGACGTCCCCGCGCTCCCCCTTTACATACCTGGTCACAAGAGACTTCGATATGCTCAGGGCTCTGGCGATCTCAGCCTCTGTGAAACCCTTTCTGAGCAGCTCGAGGACGAGGGCTCTTCTGATGGCCGGAGTTACGTGCCTATAGGCCAGCTCGAACAAGTTCTTCAACTAGAGCACCACGATCCTCTTCTTTATCTCCTCTGTTTTATTGATGATTTCTGTCATGTCCTCCACGATCTCCACAGTGCCTAGGAACTCTCCCTTCTCCCCCCTCACCGGGGCTATCAATACCCTTATTATTCTGTCGCCGCTTCTAGTCCAGAACTCCTTATACGGAACTCTGCCAGTCTTTAGTAATTCGATGTTCTTCTTGACGAAGCCCTCCAACCTCGGAGGATGACAATACTCGACCTTCCTACCAACTATGGTTGGGGACCTGACAAAGCCTTTGGTCAACATGCTCTCTGTGAAGAACTTAACCCTGTCGTCAGCGTTGGAGTATGTTATTTCTAGGGGCAGGGTCTTGAGGAGTTCCTTAATCTCCTCAGGACTCAGAAACCCTGTGCCTAAGTCGAGATCGTTGCCGGATCTCACCGTGTAGCTGTCCGGCTCGACCTCCTGTGACAGGGCCAGGGTCTTGAACTCCGGGGATAGCCCCTCAATCTGTTCGAAGGTGGTCCTGACCTCCAGCTCGTAAGGTAGGACAGGCCTTACCGACGGCGTCCACCTTCCTCCAGCCTCGACTAGCCACCCCATCTCGTCAGCTATCTTCGAGATCGCCGCCCACTCACCCTCGCTGAACAGCGCCCAAATCGCTGGGAAGAGGATTTTGTTCTCCCTGAACACAAGCTCTGAAAACTCCCTGGCTAAGTCCGCCACCCTACTGGCCACGTCCCTGACCTGTTGGACATCCAAGGCCTCAACAACCTCCGGCCTCTCTACCAGTTCGACGACTTGCCTGAGCGTTTGTAACGTGCGATCTTCACGCCCCCACAACACCCTCGGCACTGCAACAATGCCCCTTCTCTCAAGGTAGGGGAATACCAGCATCTGAACCTTCCTGTAGTGGAGCCTGACCTTCCTCAACTCCTTGAGGACGTGGGCCAGTTCACTTAAGTGCCCGCGCATCTGCTCAACACCTTCAGCAGTACTGAGCGCCGAGGCGTAAACCCCAAGAGCCTCGGAGGCCTTGAGGATGAGGGCGTTCTCCTTTACGAAGAGGTCTAGAGGATGTCCTTCGGGAACGTCCTTCAGCACCTTAGGTTGTAGGTACTCTCTAAACAACTCCACGTGCAGGTCACACAGCTTAAGTATGTCAGCGATCGCGACACCGTCCCTAACTAACTGTTGCTCGATAGTCAGGATCTCGAACGGTGTGACCGATGTCAGGACGTCCTTAAACCTCTTCCTCAACTCACTGACATCCCCGCTCTCCTGAATAGACTTAAGCAACTTCTTAACCAGTTCCACTTTCTCACTTGCTACATGTATTGACATGTGTCAACCCAATAAATATTAGATTATAGAGTTTATAAGCTTTATCGTTGGAGCGATGTCGGTGACTCCATCCGCGCTTGAAACTGCCTTTATTTTGAGAGGTCTTTCCTAGGACACCCGTACATCACCAACTTATTCAGCAGCTCGCTGAACTTGTTACCAGGCATTGTGTGTTTGTTTTAATCAAGCGCTAGTGTTTAAAGCCTCTATTATTGCTTGACAGAACTCCGGGAGGTCGTCGGGGATCCTAGATGTTACGAGGTTCCCATCTCTAACGACTGGCACGTCCTCGTAGATAGCTCCCGCGTTAACTATGTCGTCCTTAATGGCCGACACCCCAGTCACCCTCCTACCCTTCACTAGGCCCGCGGATATCAGTACCCAAGGACCGTGGCATATTGCAGCCACTACCTTACCCTTCTGATGCGCTTCCCTCACGAAGCTCAGTACTTCAGGCGACCTCCTTAGGTAGTCTGGCGAGAACCCACCTGGAATGACAACGGCGTCAACTTCATCAACGCTGATGTCCTTAAGCTCCTTAATCACGTGCCTCTCACCATCCCTAAACACTAGAAACGGCACTGGTATGCCGAATCTGCCCGTGACAGGCTTGCTTGGGTCCGAGGGTCTCGGGTGAAGGCCTGCCTTCACGGGGACCACTATCACCTCAGAGCCCTCCTCGCTCAAGCGGACGAACGGATAGAGAAGCTCTATATCCTCAAACTCGTTAGCTACTATAAATACGACCCTCCTCCCCTTGAGCCTGGATCCGGGACCTGCTCTCCTGACCAGTGAACCCATTTGTCAACCCAATTAACTCAATACATCGTGAAATAAATTCCTCAACGATTCCTCTTAGGGAGTGAGGACCTCCTGGAGCGACTTCTCAGCAGTCAGCGGGCGGCTACCTAGATTACTCAACGAGTGACAGTCACTTGTCCTGTTACGTAATCCCATGAGATACTTGGCACTTTAACGCCCCTCCACGTGATCCCACTCACGCCAGTCACCGTGCCTAAGATCCTTGACTCTAAGTGCAGTGCCTTAAGGTGATCGTAAACGCTCTCGAGACACCACGGCTTAACAGCCATTATAGGGACGTACTCCTCGTTAGAGCCCAGTAGCATGTGAAGCGGGTTAACGCTCTCCTTGTACGCGTAAGCCAGTGCCTGCGGATGTAGGAGGTCGCTTGGGCTCTCGGAGATGTACACGCCAGTTCCACTCACTTCACTCACCTGCTGCAAGGACTCGAGCAACGTATCGCTTACGTCTATGGAGCCATCGATGCACGATCTATTCTCCGCTATGAACCTCGCGAGACTAAGGTTCGCTTCAGGCCTGCATGAAAACGCCTTGACCTCCTCGGTCGAGGGAGTCCTTCCCCGCGCGAAGTCCATGAACGCCATCATCGACAGCCCGACTCTCCTTGGCAGTATGAGGACGTCAGTTGGCTTCACGCTTCTCGGTAACGGCGTGTTCCTGCATTCAGCCAGGACGAACACATCAACCCAACAGTCCAAACCCACGTTCGTGTCCATGTTCTCCACGTACCCGCCGTAGAGGCGCGCAGCCTCTTCAACGCCATTCACAAGCTCCTCAACGCTGCCCACCTGATCCGGGGTGACTCCTATCGAGACTGCGTACACGTACGGCCTGCAACCCTTAGCGACGACGTCGCTCACCGCCGCTGTGACCCCTCTGAAGCCGAAGTCCCTTAAAGAGCACCATGGGTAAAGAGCTCTCGAGACAGCGAAGCCGTCGACCTTGATTAACATGTAACCTTCACTAACCCTCACAGCGCCGGCGTCGTCGAACCACGTCAGGAGGGACTTAGGATGTCTCCTCACCCTCTTAGCTAGGTCCTTGACGATCTCGTCAAGCCCGTTCATCCTTCAGACCACGTATTATCTTTGCAGCACAATCTTAAACCCGCAATTCCTCATCCACGGCCTTCCTTAGTTCAGAGGTTGCCTTCTTAACGTCCTCAGCACCCATGACGGCTGAGATGACCGCGATGCCAGTGACTCCTGTGCTTAAAACAAGCTTTACGTTACTCTTGTCGATACCTCCTATAGCGACCACGGGTATCTTAACCACTCTAACCACTCTAGACACTCCCTCAACGCCTAAGACCCTCACACCTGCTTTGGAGGGGGTTGGGAAGACGGATCCCGCCCCGAGGAAGTGAGCGCCATCCCTTTCAGCCTCTACAGCCTCCTCGAGGCTGTAGACTGAAGCTCCTATAATCAGGTTCGGGGCTAACTCCTTCGCCACGCTCACCGGCATGTCCTCAGGGCCAAGTTGCACTCCATCCGCTTCTGTGGCTAAAGCCACGTCAAGTCTATCGTCAACGAAGTACAACGCACCGTAATTGGCCGTCAGTCTTCTAATAAACCTGCCGACCTCCAGCATCTCCCGCGTCGACGACTCCTTCAGCCTGAGCTGTATGGACGTAGCACCGCCCTCTAAAGCCTCTCTAACGGCTTGAACGACGTTCGGCTTCAGTCTCTTATCAGTTATGACTATTAACCTCAGCAATTCCCTGAGGCTCAATTTCAAACACCTCGATCTCCTCTATTAAGTCGTCGCCTCCTACTCTATATAACCAGTCGTATAGTTTGACGTGGAAGCTGCCAGGATATGGGGCTTCCTTAGAGGCCCTGGAAGCTGCTGTCTTGAACGTTGCTAGCCCGGCTACAGTAGCTCTTAAAGGATCCTCAACAGCTAAGTATGCCCCTATTAAAGCCGCGACCACGCATCCAAGCCCCGTAACCCTGCCGATCACTCTAGACACGTTCTCGGACCCTACCTTAACGGCATAGACCCTCCTACCATCGCTTACGAAGTCCTGAGGTCCCGTCACAGCAGCGACTGTGCCGAACCTCCTAGCAACCCTCATAACCAAGTCCTTAGCAACCCTCTCCTCATAAACCATTGCCTCAACGCCCTTAGTCCTCCCGACCTCGCCGAGGAGGGCTGAGACCTCCCCGAAATTCCCCTTAACAACACTCACCTTACTGTTTTCAAGAAGTGTTAGAGCTGCTCTGGTCCTCAGTTTAGTGGCTCCGGCGCCGACGGGGTCTAGAACAACGGGCTTGCCAAACTCCTTAGCTAGCTGAACTGCTTTCAACATCGAGTACAACCACCTCTCATCCAGCGTGCCTATGTTCACCACGATGGAATCGGTTACACGTACTAGATCCTCAAGCTCTTCCACAGCGTGTGCCATGATGGGTGAGGCACCTAAAGCCAGCAGAGCGTTAGCAGTCGTGTTCATGACGACGAAGTTCGTTATATTGTGGACCAGAGGCCTCCTACTCCTAACCCTCTCGAGAGACAAGTGAATCCAGGAAATATCCATACACACACCCCAAACACTAAATACATTAGAGGTAATAATGAACCACTTCCTTGATCTTCAGGAGGCCGGCCACACTAATCGCCAGAACCTCTCTAGTCCTCGTCACCTTTCACATAACTAAAGGACTCAAGCACCGGGGCCAGGGCTTTTCACCATTTTCTTAGCTTTACATCCTTATGTCAGTGATTGTTATAAGCTATGGGCTGTTACGTAAAAGTCAAGCTGTAGTTGCTGGGGAGCACCGCGTGTGCCACATAATGCCTTGAGTCAAGCGAGGATCTTCAGCTAGGTTCCAGTGCATACCTCCTCTACGGGCTCTTTAGCCAGTCTCTCTCTAAGCGATATGATTAGCTTCAGCGCTTCGATGAATGACCTCACCTCCTCTAGTGTGTTGTAGACGTAGTAGCTCGCTCTCACAGACCCATTGAACCCTAGTCTGTAGTGTAGCGGGTGGGCACAGTGCCCTCCAGTCCTAACAGCTATCCCGAGTAGGTCTAGCGCCTTCCCTACAGTGTGGTGATGTAGATCCCTCACGTTAAAAGCCACTAGGCCTGTCCTCACCTGCGGGTTCTTAGGTCCTAAGACGACTATGTCGTCGCCCAGCTCCTCGAATCCCTTGAACGTCTCCCTCACAAGCGCTACATCGTGTTCTCTCACGTCCTTCATCCCAAGCCTCGTGAGGTACCTCACAGCCTCAGCCAGCCCTATCATTCCGGCTATGTTGGGTGTCCCGGCAACGTGCCTCCAGGGGAGGTCGTGCCACACCACTGAATCCAGCGTCACATCCTTTATCGTGTCCCCACCCACCCTGAAAGGCTTCATAGATTCGAGGATGTCCTTCCTACCCCATAACACTCCTATCCCCGTCGGCCCGAGCATTTTATGGCCGCTGAACGCGATGAAGTCCAGCTCGAGCTCCCTCACGTCCGTCGGGATGTGGGGTACGTACTGAGCTCCATCCCCGACCGCTATAGCTCCTACGGAGTGCGCCAGCCTTGCTATCCTCCTCGAGTCGTTTATGGTTCCGACGACGTTGCTCGCCATAGGGAACGCCACCACCTTAGTCTTCTCACTGACGACCCTCTCGAGCTCCTCGTAGTTCAGGAGCCCTTCTTCAGTGACGCTGACGTACTTGACTCTAGCCCCCACTCTCTCTGCGACAGCCCTCCACGGGAGCATGTTACTGTGGTGCTCCATGACCGACACCACCACCTCGTCCCCGGGTCTTAGGTTATGCAGGCCCCATCCCCATGCCACGAGGTTCAGGCCGTCAGTGGTGTTTGCGACGTCAACCACCTCCTCCCAAGAGTAGGCGTTAATGAACTTGGCGAGTACCTCGTGAGCCTCCTCGTAGGCCTTACTTGCCTCCTGCGATAATGTGTGGAACCCTCTGTGAACGTTCGCGTTGTAGTAAAGGTAGAACCTAGCTACAGCTGCGACGACCTGCCTGGGCTTCTGGGTCGTAGCGGCGTTGTCAAAGTATATGAGAGGCTTCCCGTTGATCTTACGCTTCAGTATCGGGAAGTCCTCCCTAACTTTATTGACGTCAAACATTCTTATCACCCTCGCTCTTCAGCAACTTGCTTATTAAGCTTATCAGCGTGTCTTCCTTACTTATTGGGGGCTTCACAGGCTCACCCCTCAAGAACTTACCAACCCTTTCAGGGAACGAAGGAACAACGGTCTTGAGGTCGAGATCACTTAGAACTCCCTCATACTTCTCCTTGTAAGCAAGCCTCCCATCCACCCAACTCGTCAACATGGTTGTGGGAGATGAGTGGACGTCGAAGTGCATGTAAGTCACTGATGCAGGTACCGAAGCACAGTCCCTAGCGAACCAGCCGCAGAGAACTATGTAGAACGTGAAGTCATTGCTCCCACTACATAAACTCCTGACGAACGGGTACCAGTAGATGTCGTACCTTCTGCAAGCGGAGCACTTAGTGTTATCGAAGTAAATGACCGAGTACCTGTCTTGAGGAATAAATGGGTCAAGGCCCTGAACATGTAGGTAAACCCACTCGTCATCCCTGGGTAGGTACTTGTAGATGCCGTGTTTGCTCTCAGCACCTACTTCTCTGACCCTCAACTCCACGTCAATCACCAGAATAATAACGCTGAGTCAAGTTAAAATAGTGTAACTTAGTTGTTTAATCAGGCCCGCTAAGAGTTCTGAACCACTGCTGACGTGAATCTCAGCGGCTACAGGAGCGTCGCGTCCTTCAAGTTGATGAGGCCTGATAACGACACGCTTATCAACGTGTACTTCAAGTTACGGCTTGATGGAGTTGAGACAGTGCCGAGTTATAATGTCTGTTGTCATAACTAAGTGGTGATTGAATGGACCTGAGGGCTAGGATTAGAGATCTCTACGTGAGTAACCCGGAGACATCAAGGATGGTTGAGGACATTAAACAACTTGCCAGATCTCTCAAGGGGCAGGATCTCAAGATCATGGATTTCTGTGGAACGCATGAGTGGACCATAACGAGCTACGGGATAAGGACCCTCATGCCTGAGAATGTCGAGTTGATCGCAGGGCCGGGTTGCCCCGTCTGCGTGACGCCGGGCCACTACGTCGAGGGTCTGGTGAGGCTTTCTCTAGAGGGTGTTAACGTCATCACTTACGGCGACGCCTTCAACCTACCCTCCCTGAGGGGGAGTAAGCCCAAGAGCCTTGCGGAGGCTAAGGCCATGGGCGGTAGGGTGTTAGTGGTCTACAGCTTCCTAGACGCTGTTAAGGAGGCGTTGAAGAGACGTAGCGAGGAGCACGTCTTCTTCGCAGTAGGCTTCGAGACCACGATGCCGGCGACCGCCGAGCCTCTTCACGGCGGGATCGTCCCTCCTAACCTCACAATACTGAGTGCCTACAGACTGACGCCTCCAATAATGAGACACCTCCTTGAAAACGCACGTGACATACGCATCGACGGGATTATAGCGCCTGGCCATGTCTCAGCGGTGATAGGGTCGAGAGCTTGGGAGTTCCTAGTCAACGAATATGGCGTGCCGACAGTGGTTTCAGGCTTCGAGCCTGTGGACGTGCTCCTCTCCATACTCTCCATACTTAAGTGTAAGGCGAGGGGGAGACCGGCTTTAGTCAACGAATACGGGAGGGTTGTAAGGCCTGAGGGAAGTCTCAGGGCCAAGATGGTTATAGACAAGGTCTTCAAGACCTACGACTCCTACTGGAGGGGGATAGGAGTGGTTAGGTCGAGTGGAGCAGTGTTTAAAGAGGAATTCGAGGACTATAACGCCTCCCTTAAATACGGGATTAAGGAGACAACGGACTTCAGCGACGTGCTACCTGGATGTAGGTGTGGTGAAGTAACACTTGGTAAGGCGAAACCCACGGAATGCCCTCTCTTCATGAAGGTCTGCACCCCTGAGAACCCCTACGGTCCCTGTATGGTCAGCTCCGAAGGAACCTGCAGGATATGGGCTGAGAACCTGCCAGCAGTGCTTGATGAGCTTTAGTGCCTTGAAAGGGACGTGCTAGTAACAATAACCGATGTAATGATGCCCGATATCATGACTACTTCTTCCCCGCCCTCTTCAGAGAGGGACATCAACTCAGTGGGTTTTTCACATCCTCTGGATGTGTGAACTTTTAGTAATGTCCCCTATACATAAATAAAAGACTTAATAAAAAGAGGGTTTCCATACTCTTGGGAGTTAAAGTGGTTCATGAGTGGGCTTTAGCCGAGGGTGTGTGTAAGTATGTCGCCAGCGTAGCGAAGGGGAAAAGGCTCAGGAGAGTTAGGATCGCTTTAGGCGAGCTTCAATCGATAGACGAGAATGTTTTTAGGTTCGCTTTAACGGAGCTCCTCAAGACACAGGGTTTCGAGGTTGATGAGGACGTCGTCGAATTCGTTGCCAGGTACGCGGTCCTCCAGTGCAGGAGGTGCGGACACTCGTGGGGGCTCGGGGAAACAGGCCTAAGCGAGGAGGAGAGGGAGGCCGTCCATTTCATCCCTGAAGTGATCCATGCCTATACCTCCTGCCCGAAGTGTGGCTCCAGAGACTTTGAGGTGGTTGAGGGAAGAAGCGTTGAGATCTTGGAGGTGTTGTGGGATGACTCAGTGGAAGACGCTATCACGTGACCCGCGCAGGTTAGTTATCGAGGAAAGACTTAAGAGTGTCAGGAGGGTTGTGCCGGTCATGAGCCCTAAAGGCGGGGTCGGAAAGACCGTAATGTCAGCACTTACGGCACTGACGCTGGCTGAGAAGGGCCTTAGAATTGGAATACTTGACCTCGATGTGACGAACCCCTCAATTCACCTAGCTCTAGGCGTGGACTCACGACTTAAGCCATCAGAGGAAAGAGGGGTGATACCTCCAGAAGTGTGGGGAGTCAGGGTGATGAGCGTCGCCTACTACTCTGAGGGAAACCCACTGCCGCTGAGGGGGTTTGAGCTCGTGGATGTCGTGAGAGAGGTGCTGGCGATCACCGTTTGGGGAGCTCTCGACTACCTGATAGTAGACACACCACCTGGGATGAGCGACGTCTTCATGGAGGTCCTCAACAACGTTAGGAGGGTCGAGCCCCTCGTAGTCACCACCCCGAGCCCCCTCTCACTGAAGCCCGTTAAGTCCTTGTTGAAGATTCTCAGAGAGGTCGGAGTCCCTGTCCTGGGGTTAGTTGAGAACATGAGCGACCGGCCCTCCGAGCACGTGCTCAGCCTCTGCAGGGAGTACGGCGTAAGGTATCTTGGGAACGTCCCTAATGACCCCTTCCTGAACGCGAGCGTGGGAGATGTAGATACGATGAGGAGGACACAGGCGTTCAGAAGGGTTGAGGAGTTGCTCCGCGCTCAAGAACTGCTGCGCTAGTGGTTCAGGCGCTCTATTAGTTGACCCTAGATACGGGAGCTCGACAGTCACTCATGAACTCGTGGCGAGCGTTTGTGAACCGCAGACAAAGCGGAAGTCCCTAGACGAACATTTCACTCGTACCGTTGGGCTCTCATCCAGGTTGATCCATACGAACTTGGAGCGCTGCACATTGCCCTGGCCGTTATCACCATCATCTGTAGTATCCCCTGTAAAGGAGCACTCCAACGAGCAGTACAATAATGCTCGACGTTGTGATTACAAAGAGGTCAAGCAGTACTGTGGGGCTTGTCGGGGCTGCTTCACACAGGAAGAGTGTCGTCAGTGCATCCGTCACGTAATAGCTAGTGATAAACATGCTCGCGAGCCTTGCTGTCGGCGAAAGTGAGAACGCGATGAATGCGCCCAAGAAGAGTTGTGGTATGACGAAGATGAAGGAGGCGCCTGTAGCTGCACCGGGGCTCTTCGAGATCGTCGCGGCAATCAACCCAAAGCCCACGTTCGAGAGCGAGAATATCAAGACGGCCGTGAAGGCGAGGAGATAGGTCGGGACCCCCATGCTTGGTCTGAACTCTATCAAGTGCATGACCGTGAAGAGTATCAACGCCTGAATCAGCGCTATGATCGCGTATGTCAAGACATAGCTTGTCATGAACTCCGCCGGCGTCGTCGGCGTTGTCATCACTCTCTTCAGCATCCCACTCTCCCTGTCCTGCGTGAAGGTCTGAGCGACCATCATTATGAGGAAGATCGAAGCGAAAGTGAACATGCCTGGGGCAATGAACTCGAGGCTCATGGCCTGCCTCACTTTAACGAGAGAGGCTACCTCAACTTTGATGGGGGATGCGGAGCAACTTCGTGATACCCCAGTGAACGCGTCGACCGCTTGCTTCAACACCGTCGGTATGACCTGCGTTGTGATCACCGAACCTCTATCAAGATAGAGGGATATTGTGGCATTGATCCGCTTGCCCGGATTTTCAGGATCCGAGCGGTAGGTAGTAAGGCTCTCCTCGATGTTCTCGGGGATCACGAGCACCGCCTGGATCCTGCCTTGAGTCAAATCCTCCTGGGCTACCTGGTTGTTGAGATACTCCTGAGGCTTCAGCACGCCAGTGGCAGACAACGCTTCGATTAGACCACGGGCATAGTCCGTCGAGTTGTTATGGCTTGCTAGGACGACGCCGACGGTGTATGAGGGTTGCGTCGCATCGGCCTCGCCGAAGGACATGCTAAAAGCCGAAACAAACACTACCGGGAACATTATTATCATGAAGACTACTGCGGGATCCCTGAATATCTTCCTGACCTCCTTCTTAGCCAGGGCCTTAACGCGCTGGAACCTCATCTTAGATCTCCTCCCTTATCCCCCTTCCAGTTAGCGCTATGAAGACCTCTTCAAGGTTCCTTACACCACGCCCAGCTATGAGTTCCCTCGGAGCGCCTAATGCAATTACCCTCCCGTAGTCGATCACCCCTACACGGTCACAGAGTTCTTCAGCCTCCTCCATGTAGTGAGTCGTTAAGAACACAGTCTTCCCAGTCATATTCAACTCCCTCACTAAATCCCACACTACGCGGCGGGACTGAGGGTCCATGCCGACCGTGGGTTCATCCAGAAACACCATCCCCGGGTCATGGATCAATGCGAGGATCAGGCTTAACCTCCTCTTCATCCCGCCGCTGTACTTAGCGACCTTCCTCCTGATATCGTGCTCAAGGCTCATTTTCCTGACGAGTTCTCCTCCCCTAGTCTCAACGACCTCCCTGCTGAGGAGGTGGAGGTCGCCGAACAACTCGATGTTCTCCCAACCGGTCAGGTGATAGTAGACCGCTGTCTCCTGCGGGCATACTCCTATCAACCCCTTAATCTTGGAGACGTCGATAGCTACGTCATGCCCAAGTATCGTAGCCCGCCCGCTCGTCGGCCTCACATGCCCCGTCAGGACGTTCACTGCTGTAGTCTTACCCGCGCCGTTCGGTCCGAGAAGCCCGAAGACCTATCCCTAAAGACGTCGAGTGTGACTCCATCCAATGCAGTGACGTCTTCAAACCTCTTCACCACGTTTTCCATCTTCACCGCTACATCTGCCGCGAAAGACTCCCTTGGATTAACAAGCTATAGCATTAATAAACCTAACAAAAAGTAGGAATTAATCAAAGATTATCAAAATTTACAACATAGTATAAGAAGTTTTTAAATAATTTAGGTAAAAATATCTTAAACAGACTCACCAAGTTGGTGAACCACAGTTTTAGGCATTTATGGTGTCGGGGCCGCGGTTACGTAGCACGCTCTAAAACCCCCCACCTCTCAGAGCTCGCGCTGCTTGCGCTCCTGCGTTGCACCTACCTCATGTAACGATCCCTAACCGCTCAGCTATTTCCTACTGACTTGTTTCCATGGTGTTTGTTCCCCTACCAGCTCACGCAACCCTACCCAGGCGATCAAGTAAAGATTTAATGTTTTGATTCGAATATTCGATTTAGGTGGTGTGTTGAACAGGGTTTATGAAGTCCATCTTAAGGACTTAGTATGTGGTGATTACCGCTTTCTCTGTGTCGGGACTGAGTTAAGGAGGGATGACGCCGCCGGCCTACGTCTATGTGATCTCCTCGAGTCCGGCGGATTCCCTGGGGGTAGGCTTGTGAGGTGTGAGTTCGGTCTTGAGAACTGCGTGTCGGCTGTAGAGAGGGTGTCGGTCAGGAAGGCTGTCCTTATAGACGCTATGATCCCTCTCAGGCTGGAGGTCGGGGACGTTGATTACGTCCTCACGGACTTTAGCTCCGTTGAAGACAAGATATCCCTCGTCACGACGCACTCGATTCCCGTTAAGTTCGTCGTGGATATGTTGAGGGGTGAGGGATTGCTGGGGGAGGTCATGGTATTAGGCATTGTGGCAAGGGATCTCAACCTGGGTGAGGGGTTGAGCCAGAGGGTTCAGGAGGCTGTGGACCATCTGTCGAGAACCATCCTTGACTTATGGAGAGACTGCCCGTCTAGGTCAGCTGGGTTAGAACAACTGAGAGAGTGATTGCCAACACTGCAGGGAGTAGCGCGTACCTGACCAACGTCTTTATTCCCTGCTCCACCCTGAACCTCCCGAACGAGGACTTAATCACTGTTATGACCGTGAGGACCGCTAGGTACTTAAGCACGACAACAGCGACTCCTGCAGGTAGGTTGTTGCTGAATGGATGAGGTCCTCCGAGGAAGATGAAAGTCACCACAAGGGTGAGTGCGTAGAGGTCGGCATCGTGAAGGAAGTTGAATATCGCAAGGAGTGGGCCACTGAACTCGGTCGCTACACCAGCTATTAACTCCTGCTCCGCCTCAGGTATGTTGAAAGGTGGGAGCATGAGTTTAGACTGGATTGCCGTAAGCGCAGCTATGAGGGCTAGAACCATCGGGATTACGGTCAGTGGGTTCGACCATAAATACCATGCAGCATCAGTAGCCGCGCTTACGGAGAGCTCAGGCGTCACACCGACAACCACGTGGGAGAGGTAGACAGGGGTCAGAACTGCCGTGAAGAAAGCAGGCTCCGCAACCGTCAGGATCGCCGTCAGTCTAGAGACCCCCTTGACAGAGAAAGGATTCTGAATCGATGCCGCCATAAGTAGCTCTGAGACAGCGACCCAAACACCAAGGAAGTAGATCAAGAGTATCACGTCGAACCTGGCTGTAATGCTGAACGGCGCCACCGGTAGCAGGAAGAGGGAGGCGGCCACAGCCCCTAAGCCTAGACACCCGAAGACTCTGGCGGACAGGACGCTGCCGTATCTGTAGTCAGGCTCACTTTTAACTAGGAGGAGCTTGGCGAAGTCCGCGAAGGGTTGCAGGATGCCGAGAGGCCCTACGTAGGAGGGCCCCATCCTTCTTTGTGATCTAGCGAACATCTTCCTAACCCACCACTCACTAAGCATTGATGCAACCCAGAGCGTGAGGAGTCCTGGGAAGAACAGGATCCCCGCGACCAGCATCAGAACGCTTGTTAAGTCCATGCGACCCACCTAAGTGCGAGGAAGTAAACTAGCGCTATCAGTGACAGGAACCCTATATACGTGATCATGTAGACGCTCCAATCATTCATCATCCCGTTATGAATCCTGTCCCTCAGGATTAAGTACAGCCTACGCCCAGCCCCCCAGATAATACCCCAGAACAGATTACGAACTGAGATGTCGAGGGATTTAATAACGGTCCTTGACTCACCGCCTATGTAGGCCTCCCCATACTCCACGCTACTTGTTGGAGCCCTCCTTGAGAGAGCGATGTAAATCAAGTACATCAAGGCAGCAGTTAACGCGAGGACGCCGCTCAACGTGAGAGCCGCCATCGATGGATCCAGGTTAATGACCCCCATGTTCATCTACCCCAGAACAAATAATACCCATAAAACCAGTAGTTGAAGATCCCTTGCTCAGAGGCCGTTCGACCTACTATCCAACGCAACCACTCAGTTATGCTACCTGAGAGAACGCCTGTGGCGATGCACAAGATCGCTAAAGCCAGGAGCACCGTCAACGGCGTTAAGTTGACCTTAGGAACCTCCCGAGTTCTGGGGGTCTTGAAAAGCGCCGCGTAGAGCAGTCTCACATAACCAAGGATGGATATCGCTGAGATGGCGTTGATCATCACCGACACGTACGGCATCCCAGCCTCGACGTAGGAAGAGTATAGGAGGTACTTACTGAAGAAGCCGCCGAACGGTGGAACCCCGAGCAACTGCAGGACACCGACAATTATGGTGAAGCCGAGCAACGGGTTCCTCCTAGCTACACCACCTATTTCGTCAAGTCTCCTGGTATTGCCGGCCATGAATATCACAACACCTGACGCGAGGAAGAGCAGGGACTTACCGAGGCTGTGGTTTATCAGATGGTAGAGAGCCCCTGATAGCCCGTTAACGTATGCAGGGGTATTGGGATGGGCTGCAATGGAAATCCCTATCGAGAGCCCAACCAGAACCAAGCCTATGTGGCTAACAGTTGAGTAGGCGAGCAGCCTCTTTATATCGTCTTGAACAGCCATCATGAAGGCGCCGACGAAGCCCGAGGCAAGGCCTAGGATCAGTAAGGCCAGAAGCATCACGTCCCTTAACTCGCTCACTATTGAGTAGGGGCTGAAGATGGTGTAGAGGAACCTGAAGATAGCGTAGACGCCGACGTTAACGACGAGGCCTGAGAGAGCGGCTGAGACAGGAGTTGGGGCCTCTGGATGGGCGTCAGGCAGCCAGAAGTGATTAGGGAACACGGCTGACTTGAAAGTGAATGCCCAGAGAGATAAGGCTAGAGCCACCGCGGTCGCCGCGTGGATCTGACCGTAGTAAGTCCCTGAGGCTGAGGAGATTCCGAAGGTTACCTTGTTGACTAAGTCAGCCATGTTGAGGGTTCCGAAGGACCCATACACGAATACTAGGCCTATGAAGTAGAGAGTCGTAGCTACGGCGCCGAAGAGACCGTACTTTATAGCGGCTTCAACGGCCTCTGGCTTGCTCCTGTGAAAACCTACCAACGCGTAAGCGCTTATTGACATGACCTCGAGCATCACGAAAAGGTTGAAAGCGTCGCCCGTGTATATGCATCCGAGCATCCCTACCTCAAGGCCTAGGAGCAGAGTGTAATAGTAGGGAGCACTCTTCAAGTCCTTGATATACCATGCACTGTAGAGAGTGATTAAGAACATCACAGAGGTTGTGAGCAGAGCTATAAGAGCGTTCACCTCATCAATCTCGTATGAGATTCCTATCGGAGGCCACCACCCGCCGAATGGGTATGCCTTAACCCCCTCGCTTAATACTATGTGGAAGTTGTACGCCGCTGTAGCGAGTGCGTAGAGCGATGCGAGCGACGCGTAGGCGTGGAAGAACTTAACGTTCCTAACGAAGATCCCTATCAAGGGAAGCACGAATGCAAGTCCTATCAGAGACGGAACCAGTAAACCTACACTTAATAGGTACACCATGCCTCACCTCAATCGAAAATCCTCCGGGCGAACCTCTCGAAGACCTCTGATACGTGGCTCCTCGCATCACTTGGCTCCGTCGTCACAGCGTTTATCCAGTGGACGTAGAAAGCCTTCTCGCCAGGGTCCACCTCTACCACCACGGTACCTGGCGTGTTCGTTATCGAGTTAGCTATCGTCATCATCGCGTAATCGCTCACAACCCCGTAAGGGATCTTAACGATGCCTGGGTTTATAGGCATCTTCGGATGCAGTATTCTCTTGATGACATCGACATGTGCCTTGACCTCATCGATGAAGAAGTACCTGACCGCGTATGCGGTCAGCCACGCGAGTCTCTGTAGCTGGATGAGCTTATGGGGCTCCCTAACCACTAGGTTAGCTGTTATTAAGGCCGTCGCTAACGCCACTGCAACGCCAGTGGTTAAATCGTAGAGCGATGTAGAACCGGAGTAAATCACGTACGTCACGAAGACCAAGATGAAAACGCCTAAAACCTTCCCAGCGAACCTCACTTCACTCACCCTCTCAATCTGGATATCTTCCTTACGTCCGTTGTCCTATAGAGCCTGTATACCTGAAGCGTGAGGAATACGAGGAAGAGTGTCACCGCGAGGCCTATCACTATAGCCGTCAGGACTAGTGCTTGAGGCAGCGGATCAACAGCAGTCTGGAGGAAGCTGGTTAGGTCTGAGGCAGTGGGCTCGCTTGTCGTCAGCACTGGGGGTATAGGCGATCGCTCGACCGTTGGCCATGCCCTATAGCCAACGGCTATCGCCAGCACGTTGGCTGTGTCAGAGAATATCGTCAAGGCTATTATCTTCTTAATCAGGGTCGGTCTAGCGAAGATCCCGTAGAGTGATATAGCTGTGTTCAGGATCATGCTGAAGATGAATACGTTGAACATGAACGTATCTACCTCACTCATGCTCCTCACCCCTAATCAAGCTCATGACTAGCTCTTCAGGGATTGAGAGAAGAATGAAGACCAGTGTGAAGCCTCCGGCAACTGCCAAGTACTCAGATAGGTTGAAGAGGAAGAGCGAGCCGCTTACCAAGGTGTTGAAGAGGTACGCAGGTATCCCAACAGGCGCGTCAAACTTAGGCTGGTTCTGGAAGACATACGCGTTGACTCCCGTCACCAGCCCCGTAAAGACCACGGCCAGTGCCGTCAGGTAGATTCCTAGAAGGCCGGCCGTCCTGAGCGTGAGCATCGGCTTCTCGGAGATCCCTCTCCTCAGGAGGAAGTACACTGAGAAAATCACCAGGAGCAGTAGAGGCGCCACAGCGGCTGCCGAGCCTCCCTGGAAGCCTCCCCCCGGCGTTAGATGGCCGTGGAGGGCTATGGACGCGCTCACAGCTATTATTAAAGGTGTTAGGAGCTTGGCAGCCGTCTTGCTTATTAAGCTTAACCCACTGCCTGCGCCCTCAGTAGTGGTCTCGTTACTCTCTGCGAGGCTCTTCAGAGAGATCCCCCTCATAAGGGCTAGTGCGCCTACTATAGCCAGGAAGAACACTGCTGTCTCGAAGAGGGTGTCAAGGCCTCTGTAGTCCCAGACGATCGCCGTCACGGCCTCAGGACTCATGGCGGTGAATTTAGGGTACTGTGGGTTAAGAGTCGTGTAGAGGTACCAGGATGCGAGCCATCTGACTCCTGAGAGCGGCAGCGGGTAGTGTCCGAGGGCGCTACTGGTGAAGGCAGCCGAGAGTGTCAGGACAAGTATGATGAGGCTGACCAGGATTAGGGCTTTCTTCACGTTCACTTACCACCATCCCCCTCAACGCTTCCTAACTCACCGTCGATTCTCTCAGTCTTCTTCACTAGGAAGAGGATTACTGCCGGGTAGAGGCCGACCGCGACGGGTACGTAGACCAACGCTATGTCAGGAGCCATTAGTAAGTAGAAGAGTATGGTGTACGCAGTGCTCTGGAGCGCTGAATACACGACCGCCCTTATCAGATCCTTCTCCAAGACAGCCAGGTACGTCGCGATGAGGGATATGACGCTCGTTAAAGCCATGAAAAGGTAGGTCAGCGTATTCAACCCGATCATTTCTCCTCACCCTCTTTGAGCTTCTCGCTCAACGCGTCGTAGATCAACGGCTTAGGCACTGCAGCTCTCGATTTATACGATGCCCTGGCCAGGGCGTGAGAGCCTACAGGACCCAGCAACAGTATCAGGAAGGCGGTGACCACAGCCCCCCCAGCGACGAACCACCTGTAAGGCCCTAGCTCACTGTAACCAGCTGCGAAGAACGCGGCTCCTAACAGCGGGACGAACGCCCCCCATATAGTCCCAACAGTGGCTGCATGCAACCTCACGAAGAAGTTAGGGAACCTCAACATCCCTATCGAGGCTACTAAGTCAGCTAACGCGCCCACCACTATCATCCCCGTCCCGACAATCATTAAGACCTGATTAACCAGCTCCTCACTCACGTTCACTCACCCATCTCCCTCGACTCCAGGTACTTAGCCACGTAAATATCGAGTGCGAAGATCCATAAGGCAAGAACTATCGCCACGGCTATCAATATCGGTGATTTGAAGAGTATGCTCAGGATAGCCATGAAGGCGGCTAGGTCATAACTCATCGAGTCTATAGCCAACACGCTGTCAGGTATCGTGGGCCCCTTGACCGCCCTTACCGCGTAGAGGGTGAAGGCGGTTAAGTAGATGGGGATCGCGTAGAGGATTACGTTAACGAACAGGCTTGGGTCCACTAGACACCACCCATTTTAGGAACTGTCGATAAAGAAAGACTGCTTGAGTCTATAGGCACTGAAGAAGCCAACCTGTACTCGTTGCTCAGGAGATACGCGCTCGTAGGACACACTGTAACGCATCTATAGCAGAAAACACACTTGAAGTAATCAACAAGCGGAAACATCCTCCTAGCGTTGGTTTTAGGCACATCATAACCTTCAGGCACCTTAACCATAGTTATCGCGTTTGAGGGACATTCTATAGCGCATAGCGAGCACCCTATGCACTTCCTCAAGTCAGCGTAGTGTCTGCCCCTAAAGTCAGGCTCTATAGGCGTCTGCTCTCTAGGGTACTGGATAGTTACAGGCTTCATGAAGATTCCTTTAACTATCTCCTTAAGCAAGGCCGGCCTCATCCATCAACACCTCCCAACTTCTTCAGAGGGACAGAGAAACTTCTCCCACTCCTTAGATCCGTCACCACAGCCCTCTCCATACAGGAGATGCAAGGGTCGAAGCTCCCTAGAATTATGGGGACGTCTGCTATCATCTGGTCAACGTAGACGAATGCGGAGTTAACTATGTTGTTAAGCGACGGCGTCCTTATCTTAACCCTGTAAGGCTTGTCACTCCCTGTGCTACTGACGTAGTAAGTCAGCTCTCCTCTAGGGGCCTCAACGGCTGCGAACGTCTCGTTGCTCGGGAACCTCCTGGGCAACTTCCTTTCGTCAGGAACCGGATTGCCCTGAGGCAGGTGCGCCAAGACGTAGTTAACCATGTTTATGGATTCATAGAGCTCCCCGAACCTAACCATAGCTCTAGCGTAGCTGTCGCCGTACTCCTCAGTCACCACGTTGAAAGGTATCTCTCCGTAAGCGTCGTACTTGTCCTGAGCCCTTACATCAGTCTTCACACCTGACCCTCTAGCGACAGGACCGACCAGTGAGTGAGCGAGTATGTCCCGTGGCTTTATCCTACCCGCATCCCTCAGTCTCCTGTCTATCGTGGCGTCCTCCCGGAAGACCTTGTGGTAATACTTAACCCTCTCCTCAACCCTCCTAACCAAGTCCATAAGCCTCGACACCTTGACCTCGTCGAGATCCCTCCTCACACCACCGACCATCATATAATCGGCTAGAACCCTCTGACCTGTGAGTATTTCTTTAGCCTTCATCACGTACTCCCTGTCCTTCATCAGGTACATGAAGAGGGTCTCATACCCCGCCAGCTCCGCGGCTATCGCCAATATAAGTAAATGACTGTGCACCCTCTCCAACTCCATAGCCAGGACCCTTAGGTACTTAGCTCTGGGCGGCGGGTCAACGTCGAGCAGTTGCTCGAGAGCTCTCACATAACAGTTAGCGTGAACCGTATTACATATACCACACACGCGGCCCACAATGAATATGTTGCGGTAGAAGGAGTTCTTCTCAACAATCCTCTCAACGCCTCTGTGATTGTAGCCCGTTATCACGTCAACCTTAACAACCCTCTCACCGTCGGCGTGAAGCTTGAGGAGAAGCGGTTCGTGGAGTGCTGGATGTTGCGGACCTACAGGTATCTCAACGGTCAACGGGATCTCTATCAGGTGGGTGGTTTCAACCATTTCTAAACACCCGAGTCCTTCCTCAACGGGTAGACTCCCTTAGACGAGACGTCCTCAGGCACGAAGAAAGACCTCCTCAGGTATGGATTGCCTTCGAACACTACGCCTAGTAGGTCGTGAGTCTCCAGCTCGCCTGCTAACGCGCCTGGCAGTAGGTCTATGAGCGATGAAATCACCGGCCCGTCCCTAGGCAAGTAAGTCCTCACAACGACGTACGTGCCGCGCTTAAACATGTTAACGAAGTAATCCACGCGTATAAGCCCCTTATCCGGGAGGTCAGTTCCCTCAATAGTCGCGAGGTAGAGCGAGTCCTCGCCGGCCGCCTCAACGAGCTTGCTGAAGAGCTCTCTAACCCTATTGGCCTCCACCTCCAAGACCGTCCTCTCAGGCTTCATCACGTAGGATGAGGTCACGTATCTGCTGAGCAACTCAACTAGATCCTGCGTCACGTCCATCACCACCTTCTAGAGTCTTCAACAACTTCAGCACGCCCTCAAGTATGGCCTCCGGCCTAGGAGGGCATCCGGGCACGTAGACGTCTACCTTAACGACCTTATCAGCTCCGCCGACAACGGAGTATGAACCGGAGAAAACTCCCCCCGTTAAAGCACAGGCGCCGACCCCTACGACGAACTTAGGGTCAGGCATCTGGTTGTAGAGTCTCCTAAGCCTCTCAGCAGCCTTCTTAGTAACTGCACCCGTGACCACTAAGACGTCGCCATGCCTAACCGAGGGAGCCAGCTTAACCCCGAACCTCTCCGGATCGTAGTGTGGCGTTATCGAAGCGAGGACCTCGATATCACACCCGTTACAAGCCCCCGTGTTGAAATGAACAAGCCACGGCGAGTACTTAACTATCTTCACCCTATCCATAACTTGCTCAAACCCTCCATTCCACTACATAAACCTGGAGGGGCTTAAAAATTATATTCTTTGAGATGCAAGCACAGCCGCAACCTGACCTAGAGGAAGACCCCCGTCGTTGGGAGGTATTCTACTAGGTAGCAACACCGGGATTTCAAAACCTCTTAATGCATCTCTAAAACCCCTTACCACGTAGCTATTGACGGAGGCCCCTCCCCCCAACACCACTAACTCAGGACTGGCCACGTTCTCGTCAATCAACTTAGCTACGAGAGACCCTAAAGCTAGGCCGAGACCATACTGAGAGTTAAGACCGATGTCCACGTCCATCCTCTGAGCCCCTCCGGTATCTAGTAACACGTTAATCGCTCGCTCCATGAAACGCGTTACATCGACGACGTAGACACCATCCTTGTGAACTACCTCAAATCCGCTGATTAAATCCTCGTTAGTCTTACCGCCCCTGGAAAACGCCTCGAGAGCTATCGCTGGCTCACCCTCGTAGGACCTATGATAGCAAATTCCCAGAAGGGAGGATATAGCGTCTAAGAACCTGCCAGTTGATGAAGACCTGACGTAATCACCACGCTTGATGAGCGCATGAAGTACTTCTATCTCCTTAAGTCCTCTGAGCCCATTCACAAAACCGAGCTTCATAGCTAGCTCTCTCACTTCACTCGGTTGCATGAACGTAAGCATGCTTGAAACTAAGTACCTGGCGGGTCTGTAGGTCGTTTCATCCCCCACATAGGGAAGGTAATTTAGATGCCCTACCCTAGAGTATCTCAGATCCTCGTTAATGAGGAGGATCTCCCCACCCCAAATCGCCCCATCATCACCGTACCCGACTCCGTCCACGATTACCGCTAGTGCGGTCCTCCCGAGAACGCCTTGATCGGCCATAGTAGCTAACGCATGTGCGTAGTGGTGTTGGACCTCAACGATCCCAAGCCCGTGCTCTGCAGCGTAGAATCTCCCTAGCTTGCTTGAGTTGTAATGCGGGTGCTTATCGATCACTACAATGGACTCGCTCAACTCAACCCTGTAATTCCTAATCAAGTACTTAAGGTACTTGGAGAGATCATCGAGTGTGTCAAGGTCGTCTGCATCACCTATGTACTGAGTTAAGACAACCTTATCCTCGAAGCCGATCGCCCCTGCGGACTGGAGCTCGGCCCCGAATGCCACGACGTACTTCGACAGTTTCATGGATAGTCTAACCCACGTTGGCGCGTAGCCCCTCCCCCTCCTGAGGAGGATCGGGGTTCCGTCAGTGAAGCGGAGGACTGAGTCATCAACCCTATTAACGATCTCTCTGTCATGCGTTAAGACGTAGTCAACGACCTTACCCAGCTTGCTGTAGACACACTCCTCACTAATGCACATCGGCTGGCCCTTAGGATTCCCGCTAGTCATCACGAGGAACTTATCTCTAGTTCCTGAAAGGAGCAGGTAGTGAAGGGCTGTGTAAGGTGTGTAGACTCCTTCAACGTCCATGTTGGGGGACACATACCTGGAGACAGGCGTGTCATCCCTCTTAGGCAGCAACACTATCGGTCTCTCAGGGGATCTAAGAAGCTCCTCAGCCTTCTTATCGATGATGACGAGGCGTCCCAGAACCTGGGCGTCAAGGCCCATCACCGCGAAGGGCTTTGTAGGTCTTTCCTTCCTCCTTCTGAGCTTGATCACGACCCCGTCATCGCTTGCCAGAGCAGCTACGTGATACCCTCCTATGCCCTTAACAGCCACTATGAGGCCCTCGTCAATGAGCCTAGCTGCCTCTTCAATAGGGTCAGCCACCTCTATCTTGACACCCAAGTTATCGGTGAGCCAGAGCCTAGGCCCGTCGTCAGGGCAGCTTATCCCCTGCGCGTGATACCTCCTCAAGTCTTCAACGTCTCCGTATTCGCTAGAGCATTTATCACATAACTTATACTTGCTCATAGACGTATTCTCCCTATCGTAAGGGGTTCTATACATCATCGAGAACCTAGGTCCGCACCAGGCGCAGGAGTTGAACGCGTACCTATGCCTCCTGTCCTTAGGATTCAGGACCTCCCTCAGGCATTCGTCGCATATGGCGAGGTCCGGGGGTATCATGGATCTCTTGAGAGTCCTCACGTCACTGTCTAGTATGGTGAAGTCGTGGAAGCCGCCAGTCCCCTCTAGGACCTCTATCTCCACGCCTTCAACACGCGCGGCGGGAGGCATCTCACCGATCAATCGCCTGATGAAGGCTGAGAGAATCTTGTAGTCCCCTTCAACAACCGCCTCCACTTCAGAACCCCCAACGTTCCTTACATAACCCTTAACACCCAGTCTGAGCCCTAGTCTGTGGAGGAAAGGCCTGAAGCCGACGCCCTGCACGACGCCTTCGATGATCAGCCTCAACACCACCATCCAGCACCAGCCCCCGTTGAACTATTACCTCAGGCCATAATTAACTTCGTGTTGGAACGGTTGCGAGGAAGTTATTATGTGGCTGGGTTCCGTGGGAGCCTTCATAACACACTAGACTAGCCTGCTCTTCTACGTGATAAAGCGAGTAGCGAATTAAACCGTTATCATCGTGATGATGCCCTCGAGAGCCAGGATAACTAATAAAGAGGCTATTAGAACCCCCGTGACTATCGCTAGTGAGGATTTAAGCTTATTCAAACCGAAGATGTGGGCTACTAGGGAGGCGGTCCACGCCCCAGTAGCTGGTAGCGGGATCGCGACGAACGCTGTGAGCCCTAGGTAACCCCACCTACCCAGGTACCTGGCCCCCTGCATCCTAGCCCTACTAACTAAGCGGGCGTAGGTCCTGGCCAGGAACTTCCCACCTGATTTAAGGATTAAATCCTCAATGAACTTGAGAACGCTCAGAACGAGGAAGGGTATTAATGAGTTACTGAGGATCGCGAGAGTCACAAGCAAACCCCTTTGATAGGCATCTAGCCCGAGGACGTAGGCAAGAGGTATAGCACCCCTCACCTCTGTTATCGGGGCTAAAGCAACCAAGACCACTAGAAGCGCCTCACCCAGCAACGTCGCTCACCTGACTAACCATCATTTACCTAACCCCTCATTAAGAATTAAGCCGCTAATAAGTCGTGAGTTATCATTCCCCTCAAGTCCGAGTTATTTCCTGTGAGCAAGACCCACTAGGTCAGTCAGCCTCACATACTCTAACCCCTTAACCCATTCACTTAGCCCTCCCAGAATCGATCTTATCAACTCCCTAGGATCGTTAGACGAGAGCGCTGAACCCACTTGAATGGCTTTAGCCCCGGCCAAGACCAGTTCAGCGGCAGTGACCCAGTTCGTGACGCCTCCAACACCAATTATCTCTGGGCTGAACTCCCGGTAGACGTCGTAAACAACCTTAACGGCTATAGGGTGTAGTGGAGGTCCTGATAGACCTCCGAAGACGTTACTCAGTACAGGTCTTAAGGAGTAGACGTCTATGACCATGGCCCTGATGGTGTTGATCAGCGTGAGGGCCTTCGCGCCAGCCTCAAGTGCTTTACCAGCGGATTTAATGTAGTTGTCGCTTAAGCCTAGCTTGGCCACCACAGGCACTTTGCTCACCGAGGCTACTGCCTTAGTCACTTCAAAGACGTTGCTGGGATCGCTGCCTACGTCAAGACCGTAACCCATTGTGTGAGGGCAACTGAGGTTTAACTCAAGCAAGTCAGCGCCGGCATCAGCACTTACTGACGCGACTTCAACGTATTCCTCCACTGTTGAGCCGCCTACACTAACCATGATTGGGAGTCCTAACTCCTTACCCCTTCTAACCACTTGAGGCACTGCTCCAACCCCCGGGTTGGCCAGACCCACTGCATTCAGGAACCCTATGTTCTCCAGCCTAAGTATTATTGGCGGTCCGTAACCTTCCCTAGGTCTCTTAGTGAACGTTTTAGTCACTACTGCGGCGAGGCCGTAATTAGCCAGCCTAGTTACATGTTCTGGCAACGCTCCTAAGACGCCGCTGGCGTTCATGAGGACGTGTTTCAACTTAACCCCTGCGACCGCTGTGCTTAGATCCGCTTCACTGCTCAAGGTACTCAATCACCTCCTCACACTTGAACGCAGGCCCGTCAACGCAGAGAAGCCTGTCAGTCGGCTGGAGCACGCATGAACCACATAGACCCAGCCCGCACTTAACAATCGCCTCAAGAACTACATAAGTTTTAACACCTAATGTGGCTTTACACAAGGATTCAAGCATCTTCTTAGGACCAACGCCAACCACTAAGTCATACCTAGTCTTACTGAGCAGGCTCTTAGCAAGCTCTGAGGCCAGGCCGCAATAACCCGCGCTACAGTCCTCCGTAGCTATGTTAAGGTACTCAAAGCCGCTCATGAGAGAGCATAGATTAAATAACTCGTCCCCTCTCTTAACGCCCCACACGACTTCGAGTTGATATCCCTTAGAGGCCAGGTGCTTTGTTATGAAGGGCACTGGAGCGACTCCGGAACCACCGGTGACTACTAAGGCAGTGCCCCCGTCAGCGACCTCCAGAGGTCTGCCTAACGGGCCCTTGAGACCCACGAACGAGTCGGGCTTCAACTCAGATAGTCTACGTGTGCCGGGCCCCTTAATCTCATAGATGAACGTTATCTCACCACTCGCGTTATATCCGGCCACGCTCAAAGGCAACTCGTCTACCCCAGGGCTCCAGACCATGAAGAACTGTACCGGTTTCGGGCGCTTGATTAGGGTCAACGGGCGCACTTTAATGATGTGGAACCGCCGACTTAGCGCTCTATTTAGGACGACCCTAGCTGGGATTATTGAGTGCGTGGATACGTCACGTTTGAGCCTCTCACCGCTCCAGATCCTTAACTCCTCGGACTTACCCACTGAACCCACTCAGATATCGTGTTTAAGACTTAAAAGCGTTATTGAATTTCGTTCGAGTTGCCTGAGAAGATCAAGCGCCGAGACGAAAAGTCCTGCACCTTTGCCAATCAAACACGTAATAGTTCCTCGTAAAGAGGGAATGAAGGTCTACGGGTTGTTTAGTGAAGATTGCCTCCTATGCTAACCTACGTTGTCGTAATGCCTAAAACCTCAGTCTCCTTACCTTCATGACCATTTTTATTTTAGGGTTAAGTATGTCGTTTAGAGCATCACCAAGCATGATGAAGCATATTATTGATAGAAGTAGGAAAAAACCAGGCCATAAGAAGAGCCACCAGCAACCCTTCAGCAAGTATCCACGGGCTTCTGATATCATAACACCCCATTCCGGTGTTGGGGGTTGTGTTCCTAAACCAATGAATGACAAGGTAGCCATCGACAGTAGAGCATAGCTGAGGTCCATAGTGAACTGAACTAGTACGGGAGGTAATGCCTGCGGCAGTATGTGTTTAAATACGATTCTGGTTGATGGAGCTCCAATAGCTCTAGCGGCTTCAATATACGGCTCTTGCTTTATTGAGAGTACTTGACCGTAAACTAATCTGGAATACCATGGCCACCATGAAACCACTAGAGCTAACGTAGCATTTATAAGACCCGGACCGATGGTCGCAGCTATTAAAACAGCTAGTAATAGGCTTGGAAACGCTAGGAAAAAATCCGTTAACCTCATTATTACGTACGATATAACGCTTTCGTAAAAACCTGCTATTAGACCTAATGTTGTCCCCACGAGAGAGGCAATGAGTACAGTTAATAATCCACCAGCAAATGTTACCCTAGAACCCCAGAATATCCTGCTCATTACATCTCTGCCGTACTGGTCAGTGCCGAACGGGTGACTCCAACTTGGAGGTGTCAGGACACTTGACCAGTCTTGCGCTACGGGATCGTACGGCGATATTAAAGGCGCTAATATAACCACTAATAACAAGAACATCAGCACTGCTAACCCAGTAAGTCCTGAAGGGTGGTTTAATAATTCACGGCCAAAAAAGAGTAACCTTTGAAACCCTCTCTTCATAGCTCCACTCACTTAAGCCTCACCCTCGGATCCAATACCGCGTAAAGTATGTCTAGTACGAAGTTTATAGTGAAATATATGATTGCCATCAACAGCACGGATGATAGTATTGGTGCGTAGTCCAGATGCATTATCGATTCAAATACGAAGGACCCTACGCCAGGAATCCCGAATATGTTTTCAATAAGGATGGAGCCTCCTAATAGGTACCCTACCACCATACCTGTCCAGGAAGTGACAGGCATGAGGGCATTTCTTAAGACGTGCTCTATCAGAAGCTTCCTTGGAGGCAAACCCTTTGCAACTGCTGTCACCACGTACGGTTCCTGTAAAACCTCTAGTACGGAGGCTCTAGTTAGTCTTATGAGGTGTGACACTATGCCAATACCGAGGCTGAAGGCGGGCATTAAATAGTGAAGCAACACATCATTAAACACGTCTATCTTACCTGTAAGTAGGGAATCCAAGAGCAAAAGACCCGTTATCTTTGGAGGTCTCGTTAATGTTGGTGTAAGCAACCCGCCGATGGGCAACAGCTTCAAGTTGAAGCCGAAGAAGTATATCAGCAGAAGTCCTAGCCAAAACGAGGGAATACCTACACCGACGATGGATAAAGTCCTTATAACGTAATCTATAGAAGATTCGTGCTTCACGGCAGAGATTATTCCTAATGGGATCCCTACAGTTATTGAAAAAATGAGGGAGAGCATGCTTAACTCAAATGTTATGGGGAATCTATCAGCGAGTTCCTCTGCCACACTTCGTCCAGTATGCCATGAGAATCCTAGGTCGCCCTTAATGAAAGCCGTTATAAAATCTATTAACTGTTGGTAAAGCGGTTTGTTTAGACCCATTAACGTCCTTATCCTCTCCAAAGTTTCGGGGTCGCTGTGTTGAGGTCCCGCGAAGAGAGAGGCCGGATCACCAGGTATAACTCTCGTTATTACGAACGTTATTACCAGGACGCCTAGAACCACTAGAAGTAGACCCAGTGTTCTATACAGTAGATATCTTGCGAGGCCCATGCTGTAACCTCCTGGTCTCCACTTCAATCTCTTGAAGCTTCCTTAAGAGAAACCCCCCATAATCTTTGGCATAGTTAGTAATATATCTTGCAAGCCTTTCTGAAACCTCCCTAATTTCAAGAGCTTTGTTGCGGCTCTCTAGAATCTCTTTAATCCATGAGGGCGCTGGGAGGCTGATTTCTGTCCCTGGAACAACTCTGTGAACAGGTATTTTCTTAAGAATATCAAAAGAAAGTTCAACATCCTTCTTCTCAAGTAGTGAGTAAGCTCTGACCAGCCCTACTATGTCAATTAGAGGTGCCAGCGTGATGAACCTGTAGTTCTCCCAGTTGGGTGTATCGACGTTCACGTATTTAGTGTTTACAACTCTAAATTCCTTGTATAATACCTCGAGCAGCGGTCTTAGCTCTCTCAAAGACTTATTCATTAATAAAGGCTTTAATCCCTCTAAAAGGTTTTCAAGTCTTTCAAGATACGAGTGTATCTCATCAACTAGCCCGTTACCTTTAAAGGAATACCGGGATACAGTCTCTTTGTTAAGACGTATCACCTCCATCATCTTCTCCACGTTGCTAATAGGCTCTAAGGGAACTTCATCGCGCTCTAAAAGAGCTAGTAAGGGATCAATAATTAGGGTTGCCACATCATGTAGCTGATTATTTATGATCGGTATTAACAGCTCAGGGACGTCCTTGTTTGTGTGGTAGTAATGCCCTAGATCTCCGTTATGTAGAGTTGCTATAGGTATCCCTCTAATTACATACGGGTAGTGATCACTGCCGCTCATATAAAAGGCATTCTTGAAAGGCGTGATCGTTATCTCGTACCTACAATGTAATTCGTTACTCTCAAATCTCTTCAAAAAGAACTTAAGCGTCTCATACCCTATTGTACTAATGTGTATTTTATGAACGTTCAGCGGCGCTATTACAGCATCTAAGTTGTAGTTAAAGACTACTTCGTCGGAGTGCCTCTCCACGAACGCTCTTGAGCCTCTTATCCAATACCATGGCTCAAAATTAAGGCCCCCTGATTCCTCTGCTCCGTAAGCTATGAATGCCAAAGACCTCTTCAAGTCTAAACTAGCTTTTCTTTCATCGCTAAACGCTCTAGCCAGTTCCATGAGCAACGCGACGCTTATGCCGTTATCGCTAGCCCCCTGAAACCAGCTATCATAATGAGCACCAACCGTGATCCATTCATGGTCTTTCTTACCGTAAAGAATTCCTATAACGTTCCTATCTACTGCGTCAGGCACTATCCTGGCATCAACGCTAACTCTAGCGCGTAGCTTATTACCTGAGTTTATTTCCCGTAGTAATTTGAAACCATCCTCCCGAGTTATAGAAATAACTGGTATGGGAATCACATTCTCATCTGGCGTCCCCCCATGTTTGAATGAATAGGCTAGCTCACCTATCCTCGCGTAATTACCGGCCACAACGATCTTCCTAAGGAACCCTCCAAATACACAGTCATAAACTATCAACCCGCATGCACCGTACTTCTGAGCATTCACAACCGTGTACTTGATATTGTATACGCTTGTCCCACAAGGCCATTCGGTAAGGACTACCTTACCCTCAACGTTCCTGCCCCTCCACACGTCCTCACGCACCCCGCCTTCCGGTATATGAATTACCTCTGCTTCACATTCACCGCTTGAATACGGATTCGGGGCAATCGCAGAGGGCTGGATCCTCACGCCTCCAGAGCAGCCCACCACCTCTAGGGAGGAATGCCTAGGATGCCATAAACTTACGTTGAACTCTTCCATCACCACCTCATCAAGCCCCAGAGAACGCATGTAGTTCTCTATAAGCGTACTAGCTCTCCTCTCTTCTTCGCTCCCGGCTACTCTCTCACCTATGCCTGATAGGTCTTCTAAGGTGGTCACTATTCTCCCTGGCAACAGTGACTTAACTATGCGATCCATCATCTTTAATGTCCTCAGTTTAGGGAGCCACGTCTATGTAATAGTATCGTGTTAGCGTGTCTGGGAAGTATACGAACCCACTAACTCCTTCGCTCATGAAGTACGTGAATTTAGTGTGCCATATAGGGATGTAGGGGACCTCCTCAGCGATTATCCCCTGTAACTCCTGAATCAGCTGCACCCTCTTACTCACATCGGTCTCGAAATACGCCTTTACTAGTAACTCGTCCACACGACTATTATTATAGAACGCCCAGTTACCACCCGGACCCATAGCCTCTGAAGACGTTAGGAACTTTAAATGATATATAGGGTCCACAACGAACGAAGGCCAGGACATCATGAAGAGCGGTACTTTACCGCCCCACAGGAGATCCCAGAATGTCGGGGCTGAGACTGTTCTAATTTCCAATTCTATACCTACTTTTCTGAAGGATTCCTGCAGTATCTGTAAAGTCATCGCCCAGTTCTCCTCGCCTGTGGCGGTGTAAGCAACTAACCTGAAGCCTTCTGGATATCCTGCTTCAGCTAAGAGTTCCTTCGCCCGAGTCAGGTTGTACTCGTAAGGCCATAGGGTTGGGTCATAGCCCATCATTCCAGGACCTAGCATTGATCTCGCTCTAATAGCTATTCCATGAGCTACAACTCTTATTATGTCCTCGTACGGCACGGCATGGGCTATCGCCTGCCTGACCTTGACGTCATTCAATGGAGGTGTCTGTGTGTTCAGACCTATGTAGTAAACCTCAGCAGGGTTAACAAATTGAACTGCCTTCACACCTTTCTGCGCTAACATATATTCAACGTCCTTGAAGGGTATGTGGTAGGGTGACTCTATAGGACCTTGGAGCTCTCCTCTAATTAACTTCATCTCTATGACTGAGACGTCGGGTATGATCTGAATAATCACCTTGTCTATCTTAGGCGTGCCTTTCCAGTACTCCTTAAAAGCCCTTAAGACTATTCTCTCTCCCGGCTTTAATTCCTCGAGAATGAAGGGCCCGCTTCCAGCCTCATTAGAAGCTAACCACGTGTTTACTGAGGGGTCGGGACCGCCGTGTTTATCAACAACGTCTGGATTGAGGATCGCGCTACTGTAGAGAGCTATGTAGTGTAGGAATAACGGGTCTGACTGCTTAAGAGTGATTCTAACGACGTACTTATCAATTATCTCAACCTTCTCTATACCTCCATAAATACCTGCCCAGCCATACTCCTTCAGTCTATCAAATGTATACTTTACAGCCGTTGCATTTAACTCGTTACCGCTATGAAACTTAACGCCCGTCCTTAAATAGAAAGTGAACTCCCTGTAATCAGGCGAAACCTCGAATCTTTCAGCTAAGCCGGGGACGAATCTCGAGTAATTAGCTATTAACCTACCGTCAGGTAACTCCTCGACAGGATACTCAACTAAAGTATCGTATAAGTTCGCTATAACCTCATCGGAATCGGTGTCCATAGCCATGAGGGGATCCAGAGTATGTATATCTCCGGAGTACGCGACTAGAAGAACTCTCTCCCCCGTAGGAGTGGTCGTCACAGTCGGCGAGGTGGTGGGACTTGTCGGGGTCGTAGGCGTGATTGGCGGTGAGGGATAAGTGAAGTATATAGCCATAGCAACAGCTACTATAAGAACAATCACAGCGACTACTATAGTGTGAAATTTACTTATACCATGTTTATCGAGCATGCATTATCACCACCGAAGCTATTTACATTATAGGATAGATAAAAATGGTTAATAAATTTTTCGTACTTTATTTATAAAGAGGGAATTTTATAGTTTGTAACTGAAAACCAGCTTTAGAGTGAGGAAACCTAGTAATTACTAAACACGAGATGTGGAAGCCTTCCCGCTTCGAAGAGCTCTTCACCTTCGTATACGCAGCGAAAGCTTAATAACCCTCTCATAGTTACTTTAGTGGGCATTTGAGTAAGGTAGTGGTCGCGTTAGATCCTCCTCCTGGGAGGAATCCCGAGACGTGGGTTAGTGAGTGTGTCTTCCTTCTTAAAGACTTGACTCCGGCCTTTAAGGTTGGTCTTCCACTACTCCTGAGGACTGGTGTAGACAAGTTAAGGGATCTCTTCAGCGCTGTAAACAATATGCTAATAGCTGACCTGAAGCTAGCCGATATAGGTGACGTGATGACGTACGTCATTGAAGTGCTTGCTGAGTCAGGTGTTAACTCTGTGATAGCTCACGCGTTCATCGGTAGGGAGGGGGCCCTCGACAAGTTAGTTCAGAAGTCGAAGGAGGTGGGGATAAAGCCGATACTGGTGGTCTCGATGAGCCATCCGGGCTCGATACGGTTCATTGACAAACACCTGGGCGAGTTAGTTGAGGAAGCGTTAGATCTGGGCGTATGGGGTGTAGTAGCCCCGGCGACTAGGACTGAGGTGGTCAGGCTTGTCAGGGATCTAGCCAGGGATAAATTGCTGATATTCTCGCCAGGCGTCGGTGCTCAAGGAGCTGAACCGGGGAGTGCCATATGCGCCGGGGCTGATTACGAGATAGTTGGGAGGGCCGTGACGAACTCTCCCCGCCCTAGAGAAGCGCTAGAGACCGTAGTCTCAGAGCAAGTAAGGAGGGTTGAGCGGTGCAGGAGTTAATACGCGAGCTTTATAAAGTTGGAGTGGTTAGGCTAGGATTCTTCACGCTGAGCTCGGGCATAACCTCGCCCTTCTACATAGACATGAGGAGGATTTACAGCTACCCTAAAGTCATGAAACTGATAATTAAGGAGGTCGGCAAGAGGGTTGACTTAAGCCCCTATGAGGTTCTAGTCGGCGTGGCCACCTCCGGAGTAGCTCTGGCAGCGTTCATAGCAGCCGCAACCTACAAGCCGATGGCCTACGTGAGGCTCGAGAGAAAGGATCACGGAACGCTTAGTCAGGTTGAGGGTGATGTGGAGAACAAGTCCTCCTTAATAGTCGACGATGTGGCAACCACTGGCGATTCCATAGTTAAGACTTACGAGATACTGAAGAATTCTGGAGCCATCCCGGCAGGCGCCTTGGTCATCGTAGACAGGGAGCAAGGTGCTGGCGAGAGGGTGGAGAGGCTCGGGATGAGGTACCACTATGTGATGACGGCGCATCAGCTCTTCGAAATGCTCCACAGGGACGGACTGCTCGACGGCAATACGTACGAGGAGATAGATAAGTACTTAAAGAGCTACAGGAGGGGATAATTGTTTCAACACTGCATCACTCAGGAAGAAAACGTCCAGAGTTTAGAGTCCGTGGTGTGATTCGCAGCGACGCCCGACTAATTAACTAGTACACCAATTTAATAACGGTGTCTTCAGTGCTGCTCGCGTTAATGCGCCACGGGAAGGCAGAACCTAAGAAGCCAGGGATATTGGACGACGAGAGGCAACTCACTCCTGAGGGCCGTGAAGAGGTGCTCAGGACCGTTAGGGTCCTTAACTTAAGGCCTAGGTACGTGGTCTCCAGCCCGCTGAAGAGGGCGTTACAGACAGCGGAACTCGTGTCTAAGGTCATGGGGGATGTGGAAGTTCAAGCACGGCGTGAGCTAGTGCCCGAGATCTTCGGGCTTGAGGAGTTAAGAGCTCTACTGGTCTCTCTGAACGCTGATAAGGACGACGTCATAATGCTTGTCGGGCACTCACCAAGCCTTGAAGACGTAATCCAGGAGTTACTTAACGGGTTTAGGGTTTACCTACCTCCCGCTTCCTTAGCGTGTCTGGAAGTCAAATACCCGGAATTAAGCGATGCCTCAATAAAGCTTTACATAAGACCAGATTACTTGAAGCCTCCTTAGAAGGGCCTCCTAGTGACTAAAGCTTCAGGCACTTCTGACTACTCATAATTAAATGGCGCGTGCTTGTTCAATACTCATGTGTAATCAAACTCGACAAGGAGTTTTGAAACTGCTTCTCTCCGGCGTTGGTCGAGGTTTGTGTCCGACATGCGGGGTAGGCTAAACCCGAGCGGGTGCAAACAGCGAAGGCGGATGTGAGATCTTCACCTGTTCATCCGTAAGTCCTCTCGTTAGAAGAGGAGAAGGCCTAACGTGATGAAAGCTTATGCCAGATCGGAACGGTGATTCCTTACCTCTACAGGACCTGCACGTCGTTATAGTGTGGCGAATTTAAAACCCTATATCCTCGGCCTCCCTCCTTATAGTCGGTTTCTCAGTGACTACCGCGAAGACCTTAAGGCTTTTCGATTTCAAGTAGTTTTCAGGGGAGTTAACGTTAAGCGCTATGACCTTTACGCCCCTTGCTTCAGCCTCCCTCACTACCCTGCTTCGTATGAGTGATGAAGGTATCGCCAGGTACTTAATACCTAGAGCAGCTAGCCTAGGTAGGTTTGGATAGGGGTTCAGAACCTCGAACCCTGTCTGCAACCTTCCGAGTTCTACGGACTTCAAGACATTGAAGTCGTTGATTATCGTAACGGTCTCGACGTTTTGTAATGACTCAGCCAAAAGACGTAGGTCCTTTAGAGCCTCGGAAGTTTTAGCTTTTAACACGAGATAGGCTTGAGGAACTAGTTCAGCGAGCTTGGTGATCAAGTACTTAAGCTCACCACCGACTACACTTACGCCCTCGCCTACGTAGACCCCGTCCAGGTCCTTATGTTTCTCCACGGTTTGGAGAGTCTCAGCAACGCTTTCCTCGCTTAACTCAAATAAGTTCAGGAGTATGTAGGGCCTCATTTTCACGTCAACCACCAGGTAAAAACACGTACAGAGGATTAATTAATTCAAACGTGAAACGTGTCAGATACCTCGAAGCCCATCATTCACTCAGACGGCATGACTCACATCATTCCTTAATATTCTCGGTTTAAGAGCTATAAAGACTCAAACAGGGGCGCTACTAGGAGCATGGTCACGAACACCTCTATCAGTGCTGCGACGAGCAGGAGCAGCGCTAGGATGGGTATCTTGCCCATGACTTCCCTGAAGACTTTCTTAATTGCGGCGGGGTTTCTGAACACGTTCGAGAGTATCGTTATGCCTAGGTGCGTTCCGAGAGCGGCTGAGTAAATCAATGTTGGTATCTCAACCAGCCCATGCGGGAGGATTAAAGCAACGCCGCTGATTAAGTCGGCTCGGCTTGAGAGGACTACTCCAACGACGTACCCGTTCACCATCATCACGCCGGCTGGGCCTATTACGGAGACTCCTAGGACTAGGTTAAGCAGTGTGACTCTCAAGTTATTCATGAATATGGACAAAGTTAATGACGTAAGCGACGTCAAGTCTGTAGTATTATGTAGTTCTGCGAGCGGCCTGAACTGTTCCTTAAGGGCTTCTGAGAGCTCCTCCCCTTGTCGAGGGGGTGTGGAGAGACCTGCTATAACTGAGAGTAGGAAGAGCAGCGTGATGAGGAAAGCCAAGGAAACCTTGTTCAAACACCTCACCCGATGTGAATTAGTTTAGAGCAGTTAAATCTGATTCTTTAAAGCTAAATGGCGTCAATAAGGATTAATGGGGGGGAGGAGTCGCTGGAGGTAGTTAGTACTAAGGACGAGGCGCTGGTGATGAGGGAGTACCTTAAGGACTACGTGCTTGAGTGGTTCCTTAGTAAATACGGTGAGTTCACACCGCCTCAGTTGATGACTATACCTAAGGTTAAGGAGGGTAGGAACGTGCTTATATCCTCCCCCACGGGAAGCGGTAAGACGTTAGCAGTCTTCCTCCCAATAATAGACGAGCTCTTCGATGAGGGTGAGTCGGGCGTCCTCAGCGACCACGTTTACGTCGTTTACGTATCCCCTCTGAGGGCTTTAAACAACGACATGAAGAAGAACTTAACACAACCAATACAGGAGATACGTGAGTACGCCCGCAGGGTTAGGGGGGTGGAGCTACCGGAGGTTAGGGTCGGCGTGAGGACAAGCGATACTACACCAACCGAGAAGGCTAGGATGCTTGTGAGACCGCCTCACATCTTGATAACAACCCCTGAGTCACTGGCTATCTCGATAACCGCGCCGAAGTTCAGGGAGAAGCTGAGGAACGTTAGGTGGGTGGTGGTGGATGAGATCCACGAGCTAGCCTCAAGTAAGAGAGGGGCTCTCCTCACATTAACCTTGGAGAGGCTTGAGGAGCTCGTGGGTAGGAGGATTCAGAGAGCAGGTCTAAGCGCGACTATATCGCCTCTCGACGAGGTGGCTAAGTTCCTCGCAGGCTATAACGACTCTGGCGAGCCTAGGGACTGCGTGGTTATTGACGCGCGATTCGTTAAACCCGTAGAATTGCACACAGTAACCCCTAAGGTAAACATAGTCAGCGCGGCTGCAGAGAAGCTTAACGAGTCCATATATAGGGTGCTTAAGAAAGTGGTAGATTCACACAAAACAACCCTAGTATTCACTAACACAAGAAGCTCCACTGAGAGAGTCGTTCATAAGCTTAGGAAGATACTCTCAGGGAACAGTGTAGAGGGTCTCGACGAAATAGAGGCACACCATAGCTCACTGAGCCGTGAAGTAAGGCTTGAAGTAGAGAATAAGTTGAAGGAGGGCAGGCTGAGGGCTGTGACGTGCTCAACGTCGCTCGAGCTAGGTATTGATATAGGTCACGTGGACTCGGTGGTCCTGCTCAGCAGTCCTAAGAGCGTCACTAGGCTCCTGCAGAGGGTGGGACGCTCAGGACATAACGTACGTGACGTGAGCAAGGGTTACTTGATAGCTGTGGATAGAGACGACCTTGTTGAGATCGTTGTACTGGCTCAGTTAGCTAGGTTGAGGAAGCTTGACAACGTCCACATACCCATGAAGCCTCTAGACATCCTCGCTCAGTCACTCGTTGGGATGTCGCTGGAGAGGAAATGGTATATTAGGGACGCCTACAGAGTTGTTAAGAGGGCTTACAACTACTCACGCCTTACCTATGAGGAGTTTCTCAACGTCCTTAAGTATCTCGCCGGCGAATATGAGGCCACGCCTAGCAACATACCTGTGTACTCGAAGATATGGCTTGACGCTGAAGAGGGAGTGTTCGGCAGGAAGAGGTCGGTGAGAATGATCTACTATCTCAACGCCGGCGCGATCCCTGACGAGGCTAAGATGAAGGTATTCCTTGAGGGACGCAGGTACATAGGCGACCTGGAGGAGGAGTTCGTCGAGTACCTGGAGCCAGGGGACGTCTTCGTCCTGGGTGGCAGGACTTACATGTTCGTTAGGAGTGAGGGACTCAGGGTGATTGTCAGGGACGCTGAGAAACAAAGGCCGACGGTCCCATCCTGGTTCTCCGAGACCCTCCCGCTAACTTACGACTCAGCCCTTGAAGTAGGTCGTTTCAGGGGCATTGTTGGTGAGTGGGTCTCAAGACACGGACTTAAGAGAGCTGCTGAGTTGATCTCATCTAACTATAACGTAGGAGCGAGGGAGGCCAGATACGTGGCTCGGTACGTGTGGGAGCAGTTCAAGGCATGCGGGATCATCCCAACCGACAAAATACTCTTAATCGAGATCTGGTGTGAGGATGAGGCTGTCAATCTAATATTCCATTACCTCTTCGGCAGAAGGGTTAATCAAGCCCTCTCTAGGTCATATGCATACATCCTCAGCGATAAGTTGGGGGTCCCTGTAAGGGTCACTGTATCGGACAACGGCTTCATGCTAACTGTCCCGAGGGACGTTCGCATAGAGCTCGAGCTAGTCAAGGAGCTGGTCAGTGGCTTAACTCGAGAGGGACTTAGGACTACTCTCATTAAAGCGCTTAGAGGAAGCGAAATCCTGAAGAGGAAATTCAGGCACGTGTCTGAGAGATCCTTAGCCCTGCTTAAAGTGTATAAGGGGGTTGAGACCAGTGTTAATAGAAGAGAGTTAAACTCAGAGACCCTGCTGAAGGTCTCTGAGAAGATAGCGGGATACCCGCTTCTCACAGAGGCTTACAGAGAGGTCCTGGAAGACTCGATGGACATACATCACGCCGAGGAAGTCCTTAGAAAGGTAGAGTCGGGGGAGATCGTAGTGGATTACGTGAAGTCGCTTGACGCGCCGTGTCCGTTTAGTCACAACCTAATCGTACAGGGGTATGGCGACGTCGTTTTAATGGAGGATAAGAGGAGGATTTTAAGCATGCTTCACGAGAGAGTGCTGGCTAGGATAAGACACCGAGGTGGGAGGTGACTCTATATGAGGATCTCAATAGTTGTGCCGACATACAATGAGAAGGAGAACGTGGACGAGTTAATGAGCAGGATTGACAAAGTACTTAACGGGTTGGATTACGAGATCGTAGTGGTTGACGATAACTCCCCTGACGGAACCGCGGAGCGTGTGGCTGAGTTGTCGGTTAGATACCCCATCAAGTTGATTAGGAGGGAGGGCAAGCAGGGCTTGATATCTGCGGTTTTCGAGGGCATCAACTCTTCAGGCGGTGAGCACGTGGTCATTATGGACGCGGATCTTCAGCACCCTCCTGAAGTGATTAGGGAGCTCCTCAAAGTGGTTGACTCGTGTGATTTGGCAGTCGCTTCTAGATACGTTAAGGGGGGTGGCGTTGAGGGCTTCCCGTTCGTCAGGCGTGTCATCTCCTTAGGGGCTACCTACCTAGCCAGGATCTTAATACCTCAAGCAAGGAAGGTCAGAGACCCTCTCTCAGGATTCTTCCTGGTTAGGAGGGAGGTGATTAAGGACGTGAAGCCCGCTATGTCCAGGGGCTACAAAGTATTGCTGGAGGTTCTCGCAAGTCGTAAGGGCCTGAAGGTCTGTGAGGTCCCCTACGTGTTCCGGTCTAGACTCAAGGGTGAGTCAAAGCTAGGCTGGAGGGAGATACTCAACTACGTTAAGCAGTTGCTCTTGCTTATGCCTGACTACTATAAATTCGCGGTGGTCGGCATTACTGGTGTTCTGGTTAACTTAGGGTTAATGACACTACTTGAGTACTTGTTTACAATACCACATATAGTGGCTTCGGCCGTGGGCATTGAGGCCTCACTAACCAATAACTTCATCTGGAACGACGTCTGGACCTTCAGGAATCGCAAGGGTGGAAGCCGCTTAAAGAAATACCTTAAGTACCACTTATCCACCCTTGTCGGCAACGCCTCCCAATACCTGACATCCCAGCTGATCTACTACCTACTGCTGAGGGAGTCTGTGATCTCACAGACGACCGGGATTATAGTAGGGTTCATAGCTAATTACTTAATCAGCAGTAAGTACGTATGGAGCTATAACCCACATCTAGACGCTAGGCATCCCTGAGTCTAAGACCGGCGCTTTTAAGCATTAGCTCTAGATTCGTGAGGAGTTGTTGATGTGGGGGTATTGGTACGCGATCGGCGCCGCTGTAATGTGGTCTTTTAACCCGGCCTTCATCAGTAGGTATAAGGAATCTTTACATCCTGTATTCTTCACAGGGCTCAGGGCTTTAATGGCTTTCATCCCTGCCATGCTATTGAGCTGCTTTACTGGGTTTAAGGCAGTCTTCACACCCCTAAGCATCACGCTCTTCATTACCTCGGCCCTCATAGGGCCCGGCGTCGGTGATACTGCTTACACAAGGGCTATCCAGCTCCTGGGCGGGGGAAAGGCCGCGGTGATCTCATACACCTACATATTCGTTGCTCAAGCGCTCTCAGCGTTATTCGGGGAGGCGTTGGGTCTCGGCACTCTAATCGGCGCTATCTTGGCGTTTTTAGGGTTATTGATCTCCATACCTCAGCACACGGGTTCGTCGAGGAATCCCCTACGAGGGCTCGGCTACGGAGCCTTGGCTTCGCTGAGCTGGGGTCTCGGGGCCGTTTTAAGCGGTTTCTCACTGGATTTCACAGACCCCACGTCTCTGCTAACGATCAGGCTATTCACCCTCTTCGTTGCTTTCCTCCCGCTAGGCGGGTTAAGCATAGCTAGAGGAGGAAATTACAACATCTCCAGGAACGCTAGGGGCTTACTCATATGCGCAAGCCTCACGGGAATCGTAGGCTGGTTCGGAGGAATGTACTTCTTCCTAGCCTCACTAGCGCTTATAGGCACGGCGTCGACGGTGCTGGCAACAGCGTTAACGCCTATAATCTCCATGATGACTACGAGGAACATAGCCGGGGAATCCCATGGCTACAAGCTAATTTTAGGCGCGATCCTCACCTCGCTAGGTATAGGGATCGCGGCCCTCTTAAGCTAGCTATCACCCCTTCAGCAGGAGTCAAGGGTCTGTGTAGCTCACCCATAAAAACCCTGAATTAGCTAATATTCGGCGACTCAATTGACCTACACCTCACGTATACCGTGTTTTTACAAGTTGAGCCTCTTGGAGAGGGTTGAGAAGCTTAGAGAGATCGCCCGGTTAAGCGATGAGGATGTTAAGCTCCTCACGCGGGAGGGTACTCTACCTCTTGAGGTAGCCGATAAGATGATTGAGAACGTCGTAGGGACCTTGTCAATCCCTCTGGGGATAGCCACTAACTTCATGATTAACGGCAAAGATTACTTGATCCCCATGGCTATTGAGGAGCCCTCAGTGGTTGCAGCTGCTTCGAACGCGGCTAAAATGCTTAGGGAGGGTGAGGGTATTAAAGCTCGGGCAACTGAACCGTTGATGATCGCACAGGTACAGGTTGTTAAGACCCCCTCACCCAGTAAGGCCAAGTACGTGATTTACGAGCATAGGGAAGAGATTAAGGAGATCGCTAACTCGACCAACCCCGTGTTAGTCAGCCTAGGCGGTGGTGTGAGGGATGTTGAGGCTCATATCATTGACTCCTCTGTAGGGCCTATGGTTATAGTCAACCTCATAGTGGACGTTAGGGACGCGATGGGGGCTAACACCGTGAATACCATGGCTGAGAGAGTCGCCCCTCACATAGAAAAGTGGACCGGTGGCAAGGTCTACTTAAGGATAGTGTCTAACCTGGCTGACAGGAGGTTAGTACGTGCTTGGGGTAGGGTTCCGAAGGACGTTCTAGGTGGAGATGAAGTAGTTGAGGGGATAGTCTACGCGTGGGCTTTCGCGTCAGCCGACCCCTATAGAGCGGCAACCCATAATAAAGGCATAATGAATGGCGTGGTGGCGGTCGCTCTAGCGACCGGTCAGGACACGAGAGCTCTCGAGGCCGGCGCCCACGCGTACGCCGCTCGGTCAGGCAAATACACGTCATTAAGCACTTGGGAGAGGGATGAAAGAGGCGACTTAACGGGTTTCCTAGAGATCCCTATGGCTGTGGGGTTAATAGGCGGTGCCGTTAGAGTGAATCCAATAGCACAACTTAGTCTGAAGATACTCAGGGTTAAGACTGCCGGGGAGCTGGCTGAAGTCATGGGGGCTGTCGGCCTGGCGCAGAACCTAGCTGCATTGAGAGCCCTGGCTACTGAGGGGATTCAGAAAGGGCATATGAGGCTACATGCGAGGAACATAGCGATGACCGCGGGTGCCAAGGGATCAGAGATAGATGTGGTCGTCGAGGAGATGATTAGGAGGGACTCTATAAGAATCGACGTAGCTAAGGAAATACTTGAGTCGATAAGAAACAGGAAGTAGGACTGTTTGTTCTCCTAATGATTGCTGCGCAACATGTTTGCAGTATATCTCATCTACCCAATACCCCACATCCCGTAGACTTAAGGCAGGTATCTACCTTATGAAGGGGGAAGGAGCTCTCTAGATGCTGCGTTTAGATCAAGTGCTATGTTTTTTAAACCTGCTAGTAATTAAGACTAGGAATCCATTAATCAGGGAAGGTGGGTAAGTGACCTCAGAGGATGAGTCGCGTAGGAGATACGTTGAAGGCGCTATAATATCGGCTTTAAGACTGTACCGACATTGGAAGAAGAGAGGTCTGACTAAAGACGAGGCCTTCAAGAGGTCAGTGAAACAGGCCTTAGGGATGGTTGAAGTGAGTGGTTTATCTAAGGATGAGGTAGCCGATGTCTTAGACGACTTCAGGAGAATCCTTGATGAGTTAAGGAGTGAAGTAGACAGCCAAGACTTCAATTACAGAGGAAGGAATAGAGTGAGGTGGTAAAGGGAGGAGCCACGGGTGTGTTGAGTGACTTCACCATCTATCAAGGGATTACTCTTACGCGTGTTCTTCGAGTCAGCGGACGGCGGTTACTACTCACCGACGTTCGATAGTTGTTATGAGGTCCTGCCAGTCCCGGAACCGTTGAGAAGCGATGTCGATAATGAAGTGGTTCAGGAGTTCCTATACTCAAGCATCCCCTGCCGATGCGGCGATTGCTCGCTGAGCAAGTACATCCCGCACGACTACGTCCTAATCGACGGGTCAAGTCATCACGTCAGCAATGTAGTCGCGCACTGGGACCCTAGATTCGACGAGGGAGTTTACGCGAATTACTGGAGAACCATAGGCGGTAGGCTACCTAGGAACTTCAGGAGATGCGATGACTGTTACATAATCTTCGCGGCTGGGCTAGCGAAATATCCTCCTAAGTTCTTCGGCGAGAGGAAGGGGTTCACGGAACTCAGGAAGAAGTTCCTGAGCTCTGATAGAGGTATCTACGTCATAGGATATATGAAGGTTGATGAAGTTGTTGATCTGGCCGAGATATCAGCTGAAATGAGCTCGGTGAGCACTAAGTACAGCGTAAAAGATGTGTGGGAGGAGGCCACGAGCAGGTACGGACATAGAGTGAAGCGAGTGCCTCACTACATCAGACATGTTGACCTGCCAGTTATAGTGCTAAGTGATAGAGGTAACTATGAACTCCTAGAGAACCCGTTACCGCTAATAGAGTGGGTCGGGGATCATAAAGTCTTAAGCGATTACTCCTACACATTCGGCGTTAAAACCTCTAATGACAGAATCAAGTGCAAGGCCTACACACAAGAGGAGTTGGAGGAGATCCTGAGAACACTAGAGCGTGAAGGTGTGCTCTGACCTTTTCAGGCTTAAAACTTAATAGCCCCTCAACACACATACCACACATAAGGTGTTAGAATCTGAACATAGGCTTGCTGGCGCCCTCGCTGATCATTGCTACGTTCCTTGCGTGGAGTGCAGGATCTAATAACGCAGCTAATCTTGTGGCAGCTGCTGTAGGAGCCAAGGTGATAAGGCTTAAGAACGCATTACTCATCGCAACAGTGTTTGAGGTCGTGGGCTCTGTGTTACTCGGCTGGTGTGTCACTTCAACACTAAGCGCTGGGATAGTCAGCGTTGACAGCGTGTCTAGTCGGGCTTTAAGCACGGGCATGTTATCGGCAATGTTCGCAGCCGGGATTTGGATCCTGGCGGCTTCGCTGCTTAGGGTGCCGATCTCTGTTAATGAGACCGTAGTGGCGGGCATCGTGGGCTTTGGGCTGAGCGTTGGTTTAGGAAGTGTTCAATGGTGGAGGGTCGCTTTCATCTACGTATCCAGGTTCTTGATGGTTCCCCTATCCGGACTTCTAGCATTCACCCTTAAGAAACTGTTCGCGAGGAAGCTTGAGAACCCCAGGACCTTGCCTGCGGCGAGTAGTCTCTCGCTACTAGCGATATCGTTCCTAGTGGCCTTCTCCGCGCTCGCGCGAGTTCTAGACTACGGTGTGAGTCTGCTAGTCGCGTTAGTCCTCAGCGGCACCTTACTCCTCATGTTCAACGCGTACGTAAGCGGGAAATCTGAAAACTCTCCTGAAAGAGTAGCGCTCTGTGAGAAGACGCTCTCTGTAATCATAGTAGGTTTAATGGCATTATCGCATGGAGCAAGCAACGCAGGCGTAGTGGTTGGGCCTCTCATGAACGTGTTGTTCGGAGCCTCCGAGACCCCTGATAAAGGAACTACCTTAACGCTGCTCTTGATCAGCGGCTCCCTCATGTCTCTAGGCATCATATCGTGGGGGAGGAGAGTTGTGGGCACGCTGGGTGAGGAGTTAGTCACGTTAAGCTATCCCACTGCAATTGTTTCGTATCTCTCAGCATCAACGACTGTTATGATCCTTGCTCAACTTGGAGTGCCGGCAGCGACTACCATGGCTGTCACAGGCAGCATAGTAGGTGTAGGCCTTGCCGAGGGCTACAGCGCCATCAATAACAGGATTCTGAGGAAGATACTAGCCCTTTGGCTTGTGACAACCCCCGTATGCATCATGCTTTCCTACGCATTGTTCAACGTCGCCACGTATCTTACACAGGTAGGAGTCTACTTAAGTTCCCTGCAGTAGAGGGCTAGGGTTCTCAGGTAATCGCTTGCGTCCTCCGCGAAATCCGTGATGCCTTCAAGGGATTCAATAAGTTTATCCACCATAAGCACTATGGCCGGGTTCTTGAGCGTGACACCGTATTTAACTAATAGTTGTCGTGCTTTAACCAGCGTTTTGTCTGCCTCTTCCTCGGCGACCTCGGTCTTGTAGGCGATCTCTATAACCTTACTGTAGTCGCCGTTAAGCAGTAAGTAAGTTAACTCGTGCACCATCAAGGCCGCCTCTAGCGCTCTTTCAGAGAGCTCGTTTACGGAGTCTTTGATCTCCCCGGGAAGTTCTAGGTATGGGAAGAGCGTCATATTCCTAGCCACCTCCTTCGACTGCTCAGCTATTAAATCTAGCCTTCTAATCAGGGTTGAGATCCTCTCCCTCATGAACCCGGGGTGGAGGAACTGGAGCTTAACCAGCAACCCGCGTCTCACCTCGTCAGCTTCAGTATCCTCGCGTATCGCGTTAGCGAAGTATTGCATGGCCTCAGCACTTCTGAACTCCTCAAGCATTTTAATGCCTTCCCTACTGTGTCTAACTATGTTAACGACCGCGCTAACGTACTTTATGAGGGTCTCACTTAACTCCTTCTCGAACACGCAGCACTCCAACTCAGAACCCCTATCAATATAGAGGGGTCCACAGGCTTTAAAGCGCAACGATGAATCCTGCAGTGTTCTGAGCTACGTAGTCTTGTAGTCCTTCTTTCTTTATTCGTGGAGGGTTTCGGGTGAACCCAGCTCTCCACATCCAAAGGACTAAGACTGCTTGCGTCATTCCTTACCCCGTATGAAGTCACGCATCCTGAGCACATCATCGTTAAGTCGTCATTAATAACTAACAACCCACATCTGTTCAAGTCCTTCCGCCCTGAAGCTGCTGACGACTGTGGATCTCAGTCAGGGTTGTTAAGGAAGCCGAAGTACTTCTTCACTTCAGCGTCACGGCTTCTGAGTTCATCGACGTGGCCTCTAAGTTCCATGAAGTACTTAAGGGAGTAGTACGTAGTGAACATTGCATGTAAGTACATGCCGATGAAGCCTAGTAAGCCCTGCAGAGGCCTATAGCCTGAAAATCTCTCCCTAGCAAGGAGCTCCAGCTTCAAGACCATGTAAATCACCCCGACCATAAACGCCGTGGTCAACGCTTCCGATATGATTGAGAACACGTGAGCAGGTCCAACAGATCTAGCGAGATAGAGGATCGTCAGGATGAACGGTGATATCATGAAGAGAAACCACGGCGGGAAGTCTGGCGGGAATCGCTTGCCAAGAAGTAAGGAGCCTTCAACAAGTCCTCTGACCCTGCTCCTCTGCCATGCGAGAACTCCTCTGAAGGACGTCGGCAACGTGGTGGTGAGTAAAGCATCTTTACAGTGACAGAACATGACGTCATTACGTGTGGAGAGACTGAAGAAGAAGTCGTCACTTCTTGACGTAGCTGGGTATATGTAGGTCTTGTAGACCTCTGGCCTGACTGCCTTATTATTGCCTGGCGCATGTCTCTTAGAGACTGACTTAAATAAGTGATGATATGCGTGATACCAATAGAAGAGCTTTCCCCATAGACCGTCTCTCACGTGCGTGCTTCCAGAGCATATGTCACATTCGCCCATGGAGTTAATGCATTTGAGAATCTCACTAACGTAAGTCCTCCCGTAGATGTTCTCGGAATCCCCCCAAATAACGAGGTCGTAGCCGGCGTCAAGGGCGTGCCTCACCACTTCAATCCTGGCCTGACCAACGCCGCCTGGGAACCTCTGCCTGATAAACTTGATGCACTCGAACCTGCCTGCGAACCCCTTCACCACCTCTTCAGAGAGGTCAGTCGACCATCCATCCATAACTAGAACGTCGAAATCCGAGCAGAGCTCTACACCCTCCTGCGTGGACAGAGACTCAAGAGCCTTCTTCAAGCCATCGGCATTATCCTTGTTAAGTAGCACTATCAACGCCCGCAATCGCCCAACACCGATAACAAGTCAGTAGACGATTTTTTAAGCGATGGATTTAAGCTCCGTGCCTGAAATCAGCTGACCTAGAGCGGGGAACTGCAACCCCTAAGAGCTATATCACGTCTTTAATTCAAACAAGTTAAAGGCGATTACTGCTGACGGTAAGGGTGTTTAACAAAGGCGACTTCTGTTCCCGGTAATGCCATGTAGAATTTTTAATATCAAATAAGTTAATTAGTTTTTAGTTAACTTGACATTCTTCAACTATTTTTATCAAAAATATCTTAAAAACTCTCCAGGAGTATATTTCATGAGGTGTGTGTCTTGACTTCAACCCCTAAAACGAATATGTTGCTAGTTGGTTTAGTTATAGCGATAGTCGTGGTTGGCGTGCTTGCGTTTTACCTAGGGAGCGTGATAGCTCCAACGCAGATTGTGACTCAAGCCACAAAAACTGTGGTGACCACTAAGACTGTTATACCTACGTACACGCCTCCCGAGAAGATAAAGGCGGGGTTCATTTACGTGGGACCCATAGGCGACTTTGGCTGGACATACATGCATGACCTGGCAAGGAAAGTGGTTGCAGGACTTTACAGGGATTGGCTTGAGACAACTTATATAGAAAGCGTACCTGAAGGCGCTGAGGCTGACAAGCTGGAGGATCTAGTGAGTCGTGGTTATAATGTGCTTTTCACTACGTCCTTCGGCTTCATGGAGGGAACGCTAGCAACAGCTAAGAAACATCCAGACATAATCTTCTGGCACTGCAGCGGCTACTTGAGAAACGATAACATGGGCACCTACTTCGCAGACCTATACCAGGTGTACTACCTCAACGGCCTGGCAGCAGGAGCCCTAACTAAGACCGGTAAGGTCGGTTACGTAGCGGCGTTCTTAATACCTGAGGTTGTTAGACACTTAAGCGCTTTCGCTGTGGGGGCAAGGGAGGTCGCTGAGCAGAGAGGGCTTAACCTAACGCTGTACGTTATCGAGATAGGGGCCTGGTACGACCCGACTAAGGCTAGATCAGCGGCTGAAACACTCGTCAACCAGTACGGGGTTGACGCTCTAGCGTTCACTGAGGACTCGACAGCTATAGTTGAATACGCTCAAGAGCAGTACAGCCTCGGTAAGGAGATATATGTCTTCAGCCATTATAGCCCCATGTACACTTCCGGACCGGATGTCGTGGTGAGCGGTCAGCTGGTGAGGTGGGAGGTCATCTACGCGGACATACTAGGCAAGATCAAAGCCGGCGTGTACACTACAACAAACCTTAAGAACGTTGATTACTGGTATCTCCTAAACACAGGGGCGGTCGATATGGCCGCTCATATATACCCTAACGGCAGTCTCATGTATATAAACCCGAGGTTCTCTAACGCTCTCAAATCAGTGATGGTGACTGATAAGACATCAGGGCAAAGGATCAACGTCTACGACCTGATATGGCATAGGTACGAGCAGATGAAGAACGCGCCAATGCTCATAGCCTTCCAGCAACTGGCGTCAAGTCACGTGTATGAGAACGTATCATCCGTAGCTATAATGATTGGGGAGACCTCAATATCATATCCCATCGCGCCGGTCTTCGAGCCGTTCACAGGACCCCTAAGCGGTTACAAGATAGACGACCCGTCTCAGAAGGTCGTGGTGTCTCCCGGTGCCAGACTCGGTCATGATGATCTATGGAGTATGGACTGGGTTCCAGATTACGTGAGAATCATCGGTAGAGCCAGTTAGGCGGGTTAAGATGACTTCCGAGGTCTTTTTTCCCTCGAATAAATCAACGCAGGCTCAAACCCCTGTTGTTTCCGTCTGTGGTTTATGGAAGAGCTTTCCCGGCGTGACCGCCTTAAGGGACGTAAACCTGGACGTGTATGCTGGTGAGATCCACGCGATCCTGGGGGAGAACGGAGCAGGTAAGTCAACGCTCGTTAAGACATTGTATGGGGTGTACGTGCCGGATAAGGGGGATATAACGATAAATGGCGTAAAGGCCGTGATCACGTCGCCCCTAGACGCTATGAGGAGGGGCTTAGTGCTGGTCTCCCAGGTACCTCAACTGATAGACACCCTCACGGTTGCAGAGAACTTAGCGCTTTCTTTAAGGCAATTCAGCCTTATGAGCAGTGTGAAGAGCGTTGAGAAGTTCCTCCTGGACAAGGAGGAGGAGTATGGGATAAGGATCAACCCAAACACAGAGGTTTGGAAGTTAAGCTACACACAAAAGCAGTTAGTCGAAGTCTTGAGGGCTTTACTCCTGAACGCCACTCTCGTGGCCTTCGACGAGGCAACGACCCTCCTCCCGTCCTCAGAGAAGAGGAAGCTCTACGACTTCATCAGGTTATTCAGGTTAAAGGGCGGGGCCGTTCTCTTAATAACCCATAAGATACCTGAGGCGATGGAGATCTCAGACAGGGTCACTGTTCTCCGTAAGGGTGAGGTGGTAGGAAGCTTTAAGGTTGGCGAGGTCTCAATAGACCAGATTAGATTAATGATGTTCGGTGAGAGATTCACGCAACCGAGCTCTACAGGCAACAGTGAACGTTGTGTTGAAGGCCGGGAGGCCATAGTCATTAAGGATCTGTGGGTTAGAGGGGACTACGGAACTTACGCGGTGAAGGGGGTCTCACTCACCGTCCACAGGGGCGAGATACTCGGGATAGCAGGAGTTGCTGGTAACGGACAGCTGGAATTAGTGCAGTCACTTGCAGGCTTAAGGAGGGTTGAAAAGGGTAATGTGATACTTCATGTTAAGGATGGAAATGTAGAGGTCACTAACAAGGGGCCGGCCGTTATAAGGGATCTCGGCGTTGGATATATACCGGACGAGCCCATTAAGACAGGTATTTCCATAGATAACACTATCGAGGAGAACCTTGCCATACATCCGAAGCTCTCGAGTTTCCTGATAAACTGGAGAGCTGTTAAAGACCTCGCATCCAGTCTAATCAGCAAGTACAACGTAACAACCCCTTCAACGACTGCCAGGGTCAAGATCCTCTCAGGAGGTAACTTGATGAAGATCCTGATAGCAAGAGAGCTGATGGTCGCTAAGAACGTGTTGCTCGCTTACAACCCCACGAGAAGTCTAGACGAAGTATCAGCGCACTACGTCAGGAGGCTTATAAGGGATAAGGCCCTGAATGAGGGTATGAGCGCTGTGGTGGTTTCAGAGGATCTAGACGAGGTCATGGAGGTAGGCGATAAGATAGCTGTTATTAATTCAGGCAGACTCGTAGGCTTTTTTAGGAGGGGAGTCGACCGAGGAGAGATAGAGAGGGTTATGGTGACCTGAGGTGCGCTTGGTAGTAGTGAAGCGAGTGAGTGCCTACACTATATGTGATCTCCTACGTCTGTTGTCGGGGGGGAAGCTGGCGGTCAGGTCGAGTAGGGCTTGCTTTGATCTGTACTACGTGGGTATCCCCATACTCTCTATAGGCATAGGGTTGTTGATCTCCGCGATTATCTTCTACACGGTGGGGGTCCCTCTTGACCTCTTCATTAACGAGATAGGGGCTGGTTTCCAGAGTTACCAGACACTGAGGTACTCCGTCCTGCTCCTGATGTTGAGTGTGGGTCTGGTCATGAGTTTCAAGGCCTCAGTGTGGAACGTAGGTGCTGAAGGACAGATGATTTGGGGTATGCTAGCCGGAGGGTTCGTGGGTCTTTTCATAGCCTCTTGCGCTATATACGTAAGCCCTAGCGAGTTATCTAGTTACATCAGTGTGCCAGGGGTCGAGGTACTAGACGCCTCGCCCGTTAAGCCAGTGATTTCAGTCCTCCGGATGAACCCCCTACTGGGGCAGTTGCTCATGATTCTCGCTGCCATGTTGGCTGGTGGTCTGTGGGCTTTGATCCCTGCATTCCTCAAGGCATATGTTGGGATTGATGAGGTGGCGTCGACTCTAATACTGAATTACGTGGCTTACCAAGTGTACAACCACCTAGTGGCATACGTTATGAGGGGGTTGAGTGTTCAGGCCAGGCAGTTCTTGAGAACGGATAGACTGAACTCGGCACTCCTCTTCGAAAGCCTCCCAGGAACTACTGTCACCTTGCAGGAGGTAATACTTTCGTTACTGTTTTTCGTGTCTATGCTCACCCTGTATAAGTACACCTCAATAGGGCTTAGGCTTAGGGTTGCCGGCTCTAATCCTCAGCTCCTTAGATCCGTGGGCATTGATGAGAGGAAATACGTCCTGATGGCCATGCTCTTGAGCGGTATGTTAGCTGGTGCCGCGGGGGTTTCAATTCTCGCTAATCCCGGGATCGGCAAGCTGGAGAAGATAGCTAATGTAGTCACCCCGCCTACGTTTAACCTGGGGTACACTGCAATACTGGTCTCATGGCTCTCAATGCTTGACCTACGCCTAGTTCCGGTCTACGCGTACGTGGTAGCCTCACTCTTCCAGGGAGGGGGCTTGCTTCAGTCGGAGGTCAACGCAAGGTTTCCAGGACTCTCGCTCACCGGAGCTGCCCTAACCTACATACCTATAGGGTCGATACTCTTGGTCTACGTGGTGTTGAGGGTGTTGGTTGATTACTCAGTGAGGTTTAGGAGGTGACGTGTTTGTTAGATCAAGTACAGGGTTTTGTATTGTCTATAACCCCGATCTTCACGTGCCTCTACCTAGCTAGCCTGGGTAACTCAATCGTGGAGAAGTCAGGTATACTTAACCTAGCCATAGATGGTGCTTACACGCTTGGAACAGCTATGGCCTTCATCGCAGTTGCCTCAGTGCGTAATCCTACGTTAGCTTTAATAATAACCTCGTTCTTGATAGGATTGCTGGGCATCCTGATCGCGTTCCTAACGACTAAACTGCCTATATCACATGGAGCGGTTGGACTCTCAACACAGTTCGTTGGCTACGGCCTGGCATCATTCCTCGCTTACCCGGTCTCCATCAAGGTTAGGAACGAGGGCGTGCCTCTAAACACTTACCTCCCGGTCACTGAAGTCGTGCTTTCATATTTAATCATCTCGTTGCTGATAGGCGTCATTACGCACGTTCTGATGTATCGAAGCAGGTTGGGAGTCGCTATAAGAGCGGTTGGCGAGAACCCTGCGGTGGCGTCCTCACTCGGCACTAACGTACTTGGCGTGAGGGTTATAGCGGCGTTCATGGGGTATATCCTGATAGGGGTTGCTTCATCCCTCTACATACTCCTATACACGAAGAACTGGCAGGAAGGGGCTGGTATGGGATACGGATGGATTTCATTCGCCATCTCCATATCCGCCGGTAGACACCCGCTTGTGGGCATGGTGACCTCCCTAATATTCGCTTCTCTTATTAGGTACGCCTACGTACTACAAGACATTTTAATTAGCTACGGAATCAACGTCTCGAACTATGCCGTGATCGCGATGCCCTTCATCGCAGCAATCATTATCCCGCTCACAGCTTCAGTAATCCCGCAGATGCGCAGGAGATTCACACCGCCAAAACACCTCGGGAAGATATTCTTTAGCGAGGAGAGGTCGGTCTAGCGCTTGAAGCTCCTCTCACCCACGTCCTAAACTATACTTAAAGCAAACGTTTTAAGATTCGGACTAAAGATGCGGGTATTGACTCAGATTAATCTATAAAAAGTCACGAACTAATACTTGTCGTTTTAGGTTTATTCCTATGGAAATATTTTTAAGTATGTTTAATGATTTTTAATTTGAGGGATTACGAGCGTTGTGCGGATTCCTTGATTCCCCGATTACACAGCCTGGTGTCGAAACTCAATCCATGGCACTGAATAAGTACCTCAATCCATCGCTCATAGACTTCATAGACCACCTGCAAAGCTTCGAGTACGTTCCAGAGATATCCGACGTAGCCGACTTAATAGATCTCCACACGTCAACCGTGTGGAAGTTAATGAAGACATTAAAACAGAGGGGATTGGCTCTTCAGGGACTTGTGGACGTTACTCGCATGGGGATGGTGGAGGTCATTTTAATCTTTGACAGACTCCTTAAGCTTCAGGAAGTCCCGAAATGCATGCTACGGGAATACTCCCCTATACTGCCATGGGGGTCGTATCTCAGGTACTTAGTGCCTAGAGGCTTTGTTGAGTCGTTCCTGAACTCACTTTACGTGAAGCTAGGGGTTGAGGCGAGGGAGGTGTACATATTGCCCATAACCATACACAGCAAACCAAGTCTTAGAGAATACTACGACGTGAACTCCAGGAGGTTCCTTCCTGAATGGGAGCAACTAGTCACGCGTATAAAAACGTACACAAGGGAGTTACTGCCTAGAGAAGCCCCACCCGAGAAGGTTAGGTACGATGAGATCGACCTATACCTCGTAAGGGAACTGGAGATCAACCCCTTCAACTCCGTGAAGTACATAACCAGGAAACTTAACGAGGAGCTCTACCCCAGTAAAGCTGTTAACTACATCCTAGTGTTGAGGCATTACAATAATCACGTCAAGAATAGAGGTGTAATAAAGGGGGTTAGACTTAAGTTAGAGGATGTCACCCTAGACACGCCCATTAAAACCTTAAGCGTGGTTGTCGGCAACCCGATAGATTTGCTGAAGATCTCCAGGGTGCTGACCACCCACCCCTATTTCCTGGACGCGTATATCAACATCCCTGACAGCGTCTTAGTCACGCAGGCTCTAGTACCGCCTGGAACCATCTTTAGCCTGAGCCTACTCCTCGAAGAGCTTAAATCAGGGGGCTTAATAAAGACGTGGAGAAACATCTACCTTGATAGAGCAAGGTCGGCGAAATACGCGTTCCCTGTTAAAATACATTCGTTGACCATCGATGAAATGCTTAACGCAAGTGATGAGAAACTCTTGGTCAGGAAAATCACGTGAGACCGGTGATTTAAGCCTCATGAGAGTCATGAGGCACGTTCCCACTTAGCAATACTTATAAGGTTGCTTGTGAGAGTCGTAAGGGATATGTTGGTTTGGAGGTATTACAGCTCCCCGCAATTGATGACATCGAATTAACTGGGAGGAAGGTGCTCGTTAGAGTAGACTTCAACTCACCTGTGGATAAGGATGGGAGGATAATCGATGACTCCAGGATAAAGGCGCATAAACCAACCCTGATGAAACTGATAAACACGGGAGCCGCTACGGTCGTGATTACTCATCAAGGCAGGCCGGGAGATAACGACTTCATCACTCTCGAGACGCACTTCGAGAAACTCAGGGAGGTACTTGGCATTGACGTTAAGTTCGTTGATGACGTCATAGGTCCTGCCGCACTCAAGGCTGTGAAAGACCTTAAGGGAGGTGAGGTTTTACTCCTAGATAATGTGAGGATAGTTTCAGAGGAGTTGATCGAGGCGGAGCCTGAAAAGCAGGCTAAGACCTACTTAGTCAGGAGGCTCTCGCCGTTCTTCGACTACTTCGTATTCGACGCTTTCGCCACAGCACATAGGTCCCAGCCCTCGATAGTCGGGTTTCCCATAGCACTCCCGTCCCTGATGGGTTACGTCATGAAGCATGAGCTTAACGCATTGAAGAGATCGCTCTCAAGTAGTGAGACGCCGAAGCTCTTCGTCTTAGGGGGTGCTAAGGTCAGGGACACTATTAAGATCGTGGAGTTCCTGACTAAGAGGAGGGTAGCTGACAGGATATTAACCACGGGGCTTGTCGGTCTAACGTTCCATGTGGCTAAGGGCGGTAGGGCGGGGAAGTCGCTGTTGAAGTTCCTTGACGAGAGAGGGCTTACCACGTTAATTCCCTTAGCACGTAGAGTGGTTTTATCTGGGGCGCCAGTGGACACGCCTTACGACGTGAAGGTGATTAAGGAGGACGGGAGGGTTGTTGAGGAACCCATAAACATTGCTGACGGCGTGCCGGTTGATATCGGTTCATATACGGTGCTCATGTACTCTGAGATGATCAGGGAGTCTTCAGTGGTGGTCATGAGAGGACCAGCAGGGTATGTCGAGGACTCCAGGTTCAGATCCGGAACCCTGGAGCTACTTAAGGCGGCGTTTGAGAGCAATGCGTATTTGATAGTGGGTGGTGGACACCTGGGTTCGATGTTCGACGAAATACCTGTGAGGAAAGAGGGGGGCTTCCACATCTCAACGGGAGGCGGCGCCCTTCTGATAGCGTTGTCAGGGGAGTCTCTTCCCGCCTTAAAAGCTCTTGAGCTCTCCTATAGGAAGTTTTTCACTGGTGGTCCTGTATGAAGGTAAGGGTAGGTGTTAACGGATATGGAACTATAGGCAAGAGGGTTGCTTGGGCGGTAACGCAACAACCTGACATGGAGTTAGCAGGCATCGTCAAGACAAGACCTAATTGGGAGGCGCTCTCGGCCGTTAAGAGAGGTTACAAGATATACACGTTGAGGGATAGCTTAAAGGAGTTCCACTCACGTGGTATCGCTGTTCAGGGGGTGCTGGAGGATTTGATAACCTCTGTAGACGTGATCGTTGACGCGACCCCCGGCGACGTCGGCGCGACGAATAAGGCACTATATGAGAGGTTCTCACGTAAAGCTATATTCCAGGGGGGTGAGGAGCCAGGCATCGCTGAAGTGAGTTTTAATTCACTTGTGAACTACCGGGAGGCACTGGGTAGGAATTACGTTAGAGTAGTGTCGTGCAATACCACTGGGCTCCTTAGAGTGATACACGCGATATCCAGAGTGGATAGAGTGAAGAACGTGAGAGGCTTGATCATTAGGAGGGCGGCCGACTTAAAAGAAGTGAAGAAAGGCCCTGTGGAGGGGTTAGTACTCGACCCGCCTAAGCCACCGTCTCATCACGCTCTAGACGTGAATACGGTGATTAACGACTTGGACATAGTGACCTACGCTGTGATCGCTCCGACGACGTTAGCTCACGTACACGTACTACGCTTTACTATGGAGAGAAACGTCTCACTAGACAAGGTCCTTGACTCCCTAGCTAATACCCCCAGGATACTCCTGGTGGACGGGGGATTACTCAAGTCTACTGCTGAGTTGAGGGAACTGGCTCGTGATATCGGGAGGCCTTACGGAGATATATTCGAGAACGTCGTGTGGAGTGATAGCGTGTATGTCAGGGGCGATGAAGTCATGCTGACCTACGCAGTCCATCAAGAGGCTATAGTTGTACCTGAAAACATAGATGCCGTACGTGCGATAACGAGGATCGCCGAGAGGGCTGAGGAGTCTATTAAGCTAACGGACGAGAGCCTGGGTATTAAGAGGTGGTTGTAGTGGGTTATCGCCCTGAACCAACATACCTCATAAGCTACGTATTCAGGAAGATCCTCATCCCAGTTGACGGATCTGCCATGTGTTATAGAGCGCTTGAAGTAGGGCTCGACTTCGCGTTGAGATACGGCTCAAAACTGACTGCTCTTGTAGTTGAGGACCCTTCTATACCTAACGCCGACGAGGTAAGTAAGAAGGTTAAGAAGATCGCGTCTGAGAGGGGTGTCAGTATAGAGGTTAAGGTAAAGAAGCCTAACTACCCTGATACCTCCGTTGCTACAACGATTGTGGAGGAGATGTTTGAGGAGCATTATGACCTAGTCATAATAACAGCACGTGGGAGGACGCTTAACCCGGACCTCGCCTTAGGATCTGTGGCTCTCTCAGTAATCGTGAACTCAAATACCTCGGTGTTTTTAATCAGGTAGTATTGACCGACAGCTTACGATGAGTTATTTGCTTTTAGCGAACTGAAGAGTGCTTACGGGCCTCGTGAATCTCTCGTTGAAAGTCTTGCATGGAAATCACGATCACAAGTCACGCGAGAGTGGGTGGGAGTCCTAGCTTGTTTCCCTCTCTGACATCCATCCTTTTTATTAATTCGAGTCATAAGATCTAGTTAGGAGATGCAGGTTGGGCGTCTCACCAGCTAAGAAATACGTGTTTGACGAGATTCACGGCTATATAGTTTTGGACCCCCTCATCAGGGATCTGGTTGACACGCCGCCGTTGCAAAGGTTGAGGAGGATTAAGCAGTTATCTCAGGCTTGGTACGTCTTTCCTGGCGCTGTTCACACGAGGTTCTCCCATACGTTGGGCGTTGTGCGATTGGCGGAGAGGGTGGCAGACAAGCTGATCTCCGATGGATTGCTTGAGAGAGATGAGAGGGACTTGCTCAGGGTTTCAGCGTTACTCCATGACATAGGTCATACACCCTATTCACACGCGCTTGAGTACGTGTTCTACACAAGCTTCGGCGTGAATCACGAGGAGTTAAGTCACATGTTAATAACGGAGGAGCCACACATCAGGGAGACGCTCTCGGATTACGGTCTTTCCCCAGGTGAGGTGGCCAAGATAGTAATTGGGGAACACGAGAACAGCGGTTTCGTCAACCTCCTGAACGGCGATCTAGACGTTGACAGGCTTGACTACCTGCCTCGAGACGCTCTACACACTGGGGTTAGGTACGGTCTAATAGATCTGGAGAGGATAATACAGACGTTAACCCTAGATGATGAAGGTAATGTAGCTGTACATCCTAAAGCCATCCAAGCAGTGGAGTCATTCTACGTGTCCAGGCTTCACATGTACAGGGCTGTCTACTACCATAAAACCATAACTGGCTACCAGCTCTTGTTAGCATCTATATACGAGTTAATGATGCTTGAGAGCGAGGTCAAGAGCCTGCTAGACCCCTTCACGTCTCTCGAGGGTATTAGGAAGTCCGTGAGGGACGGTACTATAAGCGCCTGGGATGACTTCCTAGTGGGAGGCGTCATAAACGTGGTCCTAGCTAAGAAGCTAGGCAGTGAAATCCTGCAGGAGCTGATTAAATCCTACACTAACAGGAGAGGGTATAGAGCTGTGTATAACCACATAAGCTTTAAGCAGGAGGCGGGAGTCACGCCGTCTGAGATGGAGAAACTGAATAAGGTAAATAGATCACTCATGTTGAGAGGTGTAGGCACATACTCATTTAGAACATACACAGAGTCCGTCCCTGTAGTCTCTAGGGAGAAGGAGGTGAGGGTGTTGGTCGACTCTAGGCCTGTCAAGATCTCGGAGACTGACGATTCAATAGTGAAGAACCTGCCTAGGTATATGGAGATAGTTAGGGTTTACTCACTGCCTTCGGTGGAAGAGATCGTTAAGAAGACCCTGTAGATTTCCCCGGCTTCCTTAGATGCTTCGACATCAGATATGCGTCAGAGTCTGGATAGTAATTGGGTATCCTCTCAATAACCTCGTAACCCAGCTTCCTGTAGAGTTTCAAAGCCTCCTCGTTAAGAACGGAGACCTCAAGCCTCACACACTCAAGGTCCATACCCACACACCTGTCCTCAAACACCTCAATCAACCTACTTCCTAAACCCATTCCACGAAAGTCAGGATCCACCGCTATCGATGCGATATGGCAACAATTATCGCTCGTCACGAAGCCCGTGATGTATCCAGCCACCTCACCATCACACTCAACTACTAGGAACAACTCCGGGTGTAGGAAGAGCGCCGATATGAAGATTATCTTGGGGTAGGGATGCTTGAAGGATCTCCTCTCCACTCTAACGATCAAGTCTATGTCTTCAGGTGAGGCATTCCTAACATTACATCTCAGCGTGGCGCCGAACGCCATAACCTAATGACCTCGTCCTCAACATATGGCGTGTAGATAAGGTCCTTAATGGCGTCTCCCTCAACTACTTCAAGAAGCGGGGCTTCAGGACCTCTTGAAAGAGCCTCGCCTATCACGGAGGCTCTTATACCGTGCTTCTCGAGCAGTGACACGGCGTCCTCAACCTTCTCCCTCGAGATTGAAGCGAGCAGAGCCCCTGAGGAGAGCATCTTCAGGGGATCTATTTTAAGGGCTTTAGTCACCTCCGCGGTTACCTGATGGATAGGGATCCTGTCTAAGTAGACCCTAATCAGCTTGTTAGACGCGTAAGCCATTTCAGCAAGCCCGCCTAAAATACCCCCCTCCGTCGGGTCATGCATTGCATTCGCTAACCCCTCCCTACTCAAGAGAGTTGCTTCCTCTACAACGCTTACGCTAGTAATAAACTCATCACCCTCATCCAGGGATTCCTCATCAACACCCCTAGCACTTAGAACATCCCTGAAGTCTGATGAAAGCACTGCCGTTCCTTCAATCCCAGCATACTTACTCATTATTATTAAATCGCCCTCCCCAACCCTATCAACCCTGACCAATCTATCCTGCCTGACCAGACCAAAAGCAGTTGTAATAGCTACGGGCCTTGACACGCTATCAGTGAATTCGGTGTGACCGCCTACCATGGAGGCCTCGTACCTGCTCAGCGCCTCCTTCATGGACTGCGTTATCACGTCAACCAACCCTTCGTTAAGGCTCTCCGGGAGCAGTAAAACCGTAGTGAAGAACTTAGGGTACGCACCGGTCATAGCAACGTCGTTAGCGGGTATTACTACAGACAGCGTTCCCAAATGTCTTACAGCGCCTGATATCGGGTCGGGGTGCACAGCAACTAGCGTTTCGTCACAGACCCTAATCACGGCGGCGTCAACCCCTATGCCGGCCTGCAGTATCACGTCAGGGTTCGAGCTGCTGAACCTCTCAAACACGTACTTAACTAATGCCTCCGGCCTAAGCTTCATTACCCCACCAGGAGGGTTATATCGCGGGAGTAAATATTTGTGTTTAAAACTGCGTCACTGCACTTAAATCACTGATCGATTAATGTTCTGTGGGCGATTGAGCTAGTGAGGTGCTACCTTGCCTGAGCTAGTGTTTCTTGGCGTTGGGGGTTGGCTCTCGAACCCGTTCTTCGGGCAATCAGGAATTTTGGTTATGAACCCAGGCCTTAAGATACTGATGGAGGTGGGCGAAGGGGCTTTCGAGAGGTTGAACATGTGTCTCGACGTTAGGGTCGACGAGCTTGACTACATCATCGTGACACACTCACACGGAGATCACGTCCTGGGCTTACCAACCATAGCTCAGCATCTAAAGCAAGTTCTAAAGGTGATCGCCCTGAGAGAGACGGCCGCGGACCTCAGGAAGATCTTCGAAGCCTTACATATAGAGGATAAGCTACGGCGGCTGGACATAATTGAGATCCCTCCTGAGGGCGTTATGGAGCTTAAGCCAGGAGCCCTGCTTAGATGGGTTAGGGCCAAACATGTGATCCCGTCAATATCTATCGTGCTAGAGCTCGGTGCTTTCAAGATAGCCTACAGCGGTGACACCTCACTTAATCCAGACTTCCTCGAGACAGCTAAAGGCGCTGACTTACTCATTCACGAGTTCTCAGTCCCTGACGTGGTTAAGGACGTTGCTGAGGTGCTTGGTCACACAACAACCTCCGAAATCGACCAGGTCATCGAGATCTCCAGGCCGAGGCGATTAATACCGGTGCATTACTATTTGGAGCCGCCTAAGTTCAGCTTTAAAAAACCAGGAGGAGTTGAGTTAATACTCCCTACACCATGCTCTAGGCTCAGTTTTTAGTCGTTTCTAGATATACTTTAGCTAGGATTTAAATAATTCCTTAGGAGTAAAGGACTAGTCAAAATAAGATTAAACTTTTTAAATTCTCTGAATGACTATAGAATTAGAGGTGTGTAGTTTGCCTGAGATAAGAAGGATACAGAAATTCGGTAAATCAACATTGATGGTTTCACTCCCGGCTGGTTGGGTAAAGTCGATGAAGATATCCTCAGGAGATAGTGTCAGCATTGATTTAATGGAGGACGGTGCCCTCAGGATAGTGCCCCTCTATATGGCTCAGAAGAAGGAGGAGAAGATATTGCAGATAAAGGTTAGCAGAAATTCGTCCGAGACGTTACTCACGAGGAGCATAATAGCGGGTTACCTCCTAGGCGCTGACGTGGTTGTGGTGGAGGCTATGGACGGGGTGCTCTCGGAAACCCACCTGAAGACCGTTAGAGACGTGGTTAAAGACCTTTTAGGCGCTGAGATCCTTGAACACACTCCGAACAAGGTATCCGTGCAGATCCTGGTCGACCCTAGTAAATACTCCGCCATTAACATGCTCAGCAGGCTAGTTAATCGAGTTAAGTTCATGATACAACACCTCCAAATAGCGGTGATAGATAACAAACCCTATTTGCTTGACGAGATAATGGAGATAGAGAAGGAGGTTGACAGACTTCATGCCCTGGCTATAAGACAGTTCCTTCAGGCTCAGAACGACAGAACTCTGGCTAAGCATCTGGGGATTAAAGTATCATTGATACCTGAGTACAGGGGGATCGTTAAAGGCCTTGAGGAGGTCGCAGACGCCCTGAGTTCAGCCGCCCATACTCTTAAGGACCTAGGGAACATGGATCTCCTCACACTGCTCGCAAACGAATCAGGCATGCTTAAGGAAAGCCTGGACTACTTACTTATGACTGTTGATAGAATCGACAGGACTTTCAAAACCCTGGACCTCTACATCTCTAATGAAGTACTTAACATGGTTACAGAGTACTACACATTAATCAGGAAGTATGACGAGTTACTGTTCAGAAAGCTTAAGGGAAGAGAAGAACATAAGGCGGAGTTTAACAAGAGGTACGTCTCTCTAAGGGAGTTCATCGATAGACTCGTAGAGGTCGGCCGGTCTATGGAGTCCGTCTCAGAAGCGATTTTCGACATCTCAGTTGAGAGGGCCGGCGTGACCCTAGACATATGTAAGGTCTTCGTTTAGTCACAGTACCCGCCGCTGAGAGTCCTTAACTAGGACTTCGTTTTTAAGGAAACAACAACCTTAGTTTTATGATCGGGGAACTATGGTTAGATTCGACCTAGGTGAAGCGTCGAGAGAAGTTCTTGAGGGAGATGTTTGGTACGCTTTAGAGGCGTTCTTAACGGAACTGGAGGCGGCTGGAGCGTCAAGCAAGACCGTTCGTGCATACAGGTACGGTATTACTGATTTCCTTAGGTTCGCAGGTAGGAATTACGTTAAGGAGTTGGGTCTTGAGGACTACAACAGGTGGAGGCTGGAGAGGTTGAGGAAGGGTTTTCCCCAGGGCTCTAGAGATAAAAGGAAGGCGCAGACCACCCTCCATTACTACTCACTTTACGTCAGGGCTTTCATTAAGTGGTTAGGATTGGCCGATAGAGTTCCTGCAGTAGCCAGACCTAGGGGAAGAAGGAACGTGGCGACGCTTAAAGAGGACGAGGTACGCAGGATGTTTGAGGCCTCAAGAGACCTGCTGGATAAGCTGATCATCGCGTTGCTCTTTGAGACAGGCCTTAGAGCGCAAGAGCTTCTCTCACTGTGTATAGAGGACATAAACCTTGAAAGCCATGAGATGGTAATCAAGCACGCTAAGTTTGGTGAGGAAAGAGTGGTTTTCTTCGGACCCTTAAGCCTGGAGGCGTTACGCCTCTACTCATCGTTGAACGGTTGGAAGAAGGGCAGGTTAATCAACCTAACCTACAGTGGACTCTACAAGAGACTTAAAACGCTAGCTGAGAGGGCCGGAGTAAGTCTTGAGAAGGTACGGCCGCATGTGTTGAGACATACATTTGCCACTGAGGCATTGAGGAGAGGCATCGACGTGGTAGCCCTGCAAAACCTCCTAGGTCATAGAGACGTCAAAACCACACAGATATACGTCCACCTCCTCAAAGAGGACGTCAAGAGATTCTATGAAAGGGCTTTCATGCAAGAGGTTCAGGTCTGACGTGGTTCGTAAATTGTGGTAATCCTATCATCCGTTTCTTGTTTTGGTTTTGAGTTTTTCAGGACAACCTCAGAATATTCCCACACCCGTGTCTTAGGCGGCATCGACCAAAATAGTCCTCGAAATTTCATGAGAGCTGAAACAACGTTCGTCAGGGGCTGCTCGCTATGAGAAACACCATTGAGACCTAGGTGACCTCAATGATCGATCGCTCACGTATTAGGCCGCTGAAAGCCTAGCATATTCAGGGCCCTCGGTAATATATCCCATCCGTGTTTAATCACTCCAAGCGATCCCTTCTCGTAACACTCACGCTCACTTAACCTTAAAACACTGTCAGGGGTTACATCGCCGCCTACAAGTAGGATGGGCACTGGATCGTCTGTATGGGCTCTAACTGAAGGAGGTGTTGCGTGGTCAGCCGTCACAAGTAACGCGACGTCGCTTAAGTCAACGCTGCCCAGCAGCTCCTTAACGTAATATCTATCTATCTCCTCTATGGATCTGATCTTGCCCTGGAGATCGCCGTCATGGCCGGGCTCGTCAGGCCCTTTCAAGTGAACGTAGACCACGTTAACCTCGTTAAGTAACTTGAGCGTGGCCTCCAGCCTTAAGGCGTAGTCTGAATGTTTGTCCTGTGTGGGAGGAGGCACTTCCATGGCACGCATCCCGAGGAGCCTCGCTATGCCATTTTCAACAGGCATTTCGGTTATCGAGCCGAAGATCGCTCTGAACGTCTGGCTTATCGGTGTCAGTTTAGGCAATCTCGAACCAGCGTCTCTCACTAAAATCACATTAGCCTTAAGGAGTCCCTCCTTTTCCCTCCTCACATTCACAGGATGTTTATCTAATATTTCTATAGCTCTTGAAGTGAATTCATTCACTAGCTCAGCAGTCGCTTGAGCATTTAGACTCGCGCTCAGCGGCGAAGATTCTTTGACGTAGGGTGAAAAAGCCTTCTCAGCCACGGATATCAAGCCAACTCTCCTGTACGCCGGATCAGTGTTATCTACTTCATCGCTTAAGGCCAGATCCTCACTGCCCAACACAACAACGGCCCTGTGACCAATGGTGGCTTTAACCTTCACGTAGCCTTTATGGCTGCTCAGCTGTAACCCGTCGAGGGACTTAGCAAGCTCGCAAGCCTCTTCAGTCGTCAATGACCTACTAACCCTTCTATCAATTAACCTTCTTGTCTTAGGATCTACTGTAGCGAAGTTAGCTCTAAAAGCTACCTCATGCCCCTCAAGAAACGACATTCCAGCTCCGATAGCCTCAACAGGTCCTCTGCCCGTGTAGTACTTGTGTGGGTCGTAACCCAATATGCTCATAACTGCTGCGTCAGACTCAGGAGCTATCCCCTCACCTACCGTGTAAACCGTGCCACATACGCCAGCTCTTGCAAGGAGATCTAGAAACGGCTTCCTGGCTGAACTCAGCGAACTTTTGACGTCACTTAGCCTGTCGGCCATGCCGTCAAGAATTAAATACACTAGCCTCACTCTCAATTCACCACTAATTGAATGGTCTAGAGTTTTTAATTTGGTTGGTAGATACTCTTGAGAGCGTAGACGTAGGCGTAAACTACTTAAATTTTCAACTGGCGTACTCTCCCATTGGGTCTAGATGATGAGGCCCGTTAAGGTACTTGGCCTGAACGCCTCGCCGAGAAAATACGGAAACACGTTCAAGCTACTTGACGTAGCTCTTAGGACAGCCTCTCTTCATGGGGGTGAAGTAAAACTCATACACATATATGACTACAGTATAAAGCCTTGTGAAGGTTGCTTAAGCGATGAACAACTCGCTTGCAGACCGCCGTGTCTGAACAACGACGAGAGCTGGAACCTCCTTAAAGAAATACTGAGGAGCGATGCGCTTATCATAGCGACGCCTGTGTTTTGGTACGGTCCTTCAGGGCATCTTAAAAACCTCATAGATAAGTTAACGATATTCGAAAACATGATTTTCATAAGCGGTAGGTCTTGGGTGGAGGGCAAGGTAGCTGGCTTCATAGCTGTAAGCGCTGAGGCAGGTGCTGTGACGACTATCGCATACCTAATGTCCGTTCTGAACTCCCTCGGCTATTTCATACCTCCTTGGGCACTTGCGTATTACCAAGGAACTGGCGACGCGTTGAAGAGTAAGGAAGCTGTGATGGACTCAGCCAACATAGGCAGGATAATCGTGAAAGCCGCTGAGACGATCAAGGCAAACATGCCGGGTAAGTGGTACGAGCCTCAGATATTGAAGACGCTAGAGGAGCATGGCGTGGTCGAGAGCGTGGCTAAGGAGGCAGAGAGCCTCGAGAGGGAGGAGCGAAGCAAGAGATCTGAGTTGGTAGGTAAGATGTTGAAAACGGATCCAAGTAAATATAGATTCACGTTATAAAGGTCTTTCTGCAAGGAGCGTTCATTATTGACGATTTGACTTAGCTTTGCATATCTCACTTTGCCGCCGAACGCTTCGAAATATTTAAACCGCTGCCCGTCAATTTCTTGGTTGGCTGTCTTGATGTACGACGTGGTAGTTATCGGCGGTGGTCCAGCTGGATATACCGCGGCGATAACGGCTCTCCAAAACGGCTTAAGAGTAGCTCTCGTGGAGCAGAAGTACTTAGGCGGTGAGTGTACTAACTGGGGGTGCATTCCTTCTAAGGCGTTGATCGAGTTAGGCAGCGCAGTAGGCGTTGCGAGGGCCTTAAGCAGGCACGGCATCACGCTTAAGGTAGAAAGCATTGACAGAAGCAAGACTTTGAGACACATTTCTAGAGCTGTTACTAAGGCTAGGGAGGGTGTTAAGTACTTACTTAGCGAGGTTGACGTTATTCAGGGTTTCGGAAGGCTTAAGAACACTCACTTAGTGAAGATCAACGGCTCAGAGAGTAAGGAAGTTGAAGCGAGGAATATAGTCATAGCGACGGGGACAGAGCCTAAGACTGTGCCGACCTTCAGTTTCGACGGTGTGAAAATAATTCACAACAGGCACTTCTTCGAGTTAGAGTCCCTGCCTAACTCGATAGCTATAATAGGAGCTGGAGCGATAGGATGTGAGATCTCAGGAGCTCTAGCCAACTTAGATGTAGAAGTACACTTAATCGAAATAATGGATAAGATACTTCCTGAAGTCGACAAGGACGTAAGCGATGTAGTTGCTAAGTACCTAGCCAGATCCGGTGTTAAGATATACACGTCCTCTAGCGCTCAGTTTAAGGAGTACTCGGGTGACGATGTTTTGATAAGGATATCCGGCAAGGGAGGGACCGCCGAGATACGAGTTGAGAAGGTGCTCATAGCGGCGGGTAGAAGCTACAACACCAAGGACATAGGGCTAAGCGAGGTAGGCGTTGAAACGGATGAGAGGGGCGTGGTTATAGTTAACGATTTAATGAGAACAACAATCCCCAACATATACGCTGCCGGAGATATCACAGGACCTCCTCTACTAGCGCATAAAGCGTTTAGGGAGGGCGTAATAGCTGCCGAGGCTATCGCAGGCGTTAAGGAAGTCCTCCCGAGAGGGCCTGTGCCCATGGTGATATACACACATCCTGAAGTAGGTTTTGTAGGGTTTAGTGAGTCGCAAGCAACTAGGATCGGCGTTAAGCATAGGGTTGTGAAATTTCCTTACGTGGCGTTAGGGAAGGACTCAACAACCATCAGGTCAACGCCTGACGGCTTTGTTAAACTCATCCTAGAGGAGGAATCGGGTAAGATTATGGGAGCCGCAATAGTCGGTAACGGCGCTGCCGACGTGATACATCTGTTCACCCTAGCGATGAGTCAACGTATGGAGCTACGTGACTTAAGAAAAGCCATCATGACACATCCAACATACTCGGAGCTCTTCAGCGAGATAGTCTCAAGCGCGTTAGGGAGGCCTCTCCACGCTCCTAAGTCGTGAATAAAGGTAGTTTGTTCAGGACCTCGCAACCGCTCTTCTTAACTAAGACTAGGTTCTCCAGCCTCACACCGAATTTACCAGGCACGTAAACGCCAGGCTCGACTGTGATTATCATTCCATTAACTAACACGTCGTCCACTCCCTGCGCTAATCTAGGTCTCTCATGGATTTCCAACCCCACGCCATGACCTAGCGTGTGGATAAAGTGCTGCTCTAGACCGTGTTTCCTCAGGACGCTTCTCGCTAGGGAGTCAGGCTCACTTGCCTTAACACCATCGCTAATCAGATCGACTGCTCCTGTAAGAGCTTCGCCAACCGCCTCTATAACTCTTGACGCTCCGTCATCGAGATTGCCCGTGAGTACTGTTCTGGTGGTATCGGAGCAGTACCCTCTATACTTAGCGCCGAAGTCTAGCACCACGACGTCATTGCCTATTACCCTCTCAGTAGGGTATGCGTGTGGATACGCAGAGTTAGGACCTGATGCAACTATAGTCTCGAAGGCTATTGACTCAGCCCCACCAAGTCTCATAAGGCTATCTAGCTTCGCGGCGACTTGCATCTCGGTTAAACCGGTAATTCCTTCGGAGAGTAGCCTACCGAAGCTGCTCTCAGCTATGCTCAACGCGCTCTTTACGAGTTCAATCTCTCCAGGCTCCTTAACGGATCTCTGAGCAGCTATTAACGCCCCTATATCCTCCACCTCAACGTGGTTCCTTAGTCTCCCGCCTAGTTCCTGAGAGAGCTGTGTTGAGTAGCTTAGATCAAACCCGACTTTAGTATGACCGGAGTCTATAAGGTACTTGGCAAGCCAGTCGGAGAGCCTGCCTTTAAGCAGCTTAGGAATACCAGGCAACTCGTACGTTGAGTACGGCAGGACCTCAGCGGATCCCCCGACTAGGTCGGAAACCCTCCAGAAATCAAGCGCTGGTGTTAACACTTTCAGGTCCCCGCCGTCTTCGTAAAGAATGAAATTACCGCTTGCCCTAGGGATGCCTAGATAGTAGAACACATTCCACTCGTAAGTTACTAGAACCGCATCTAGACCGCGGTCCTCAAGCACTCTCTTAAGCTTACTCAACCTCACGACGGCACACCCTTAGAGATAAGGGACTAGAGGTTTAAATCGGCGGCTCAATCGTTTGTGCGTAACTATAAAAACAATTTATTGTTAGGAATCAAAAATTTTTAAGGCCAGAAAACCTATTATTGGGGTGGTGGTTATTTGGTGAGAAGAACCAGAGTGATCATCGTTGGGGCTGGGGGTAGGGATTTCCATAACTTTAACGTGCTCTACAGGGATAACCCAGACTACGAGGTCGTCGCGTTCACGGCAGCTCAGATACCAGGTGTTGAGAGGAGGAGGTACCCGGCTGAGTTAGCTGGGTCGCTATACCCTGATGGAATACCTATAGTGCCTGAGAGTAAGTTGGGAGATATGATTAAGGAGTTTCACGTGGACGAGGTCGTCCTCTCGTACAGTGACTTGAGGTACGATGACTTGGGGAGGATAGCCTCCATAGCTTTGTCGAGCGGCGCCAGCTTCAGACTGCTCTCACCTAGGGAGACTATGCTACGCTCCCACAGGCCCGTGATAGCCGTCACCGCCGTGAGGACTGGCGCAGGTAAGTCAACGGTTTCAAGAGCTATTGTGAAAGAGCTTTTCAGCCGAGGTATTAAACCGATTCCAGTGCGTCACCCAATGGCTTACGGGGACCTGAGGGAGATGGCAGTGCAGGTCTTCAAGACTTACGAGGACCTTGATAGGTGGAAGGTCACTGTAGAGGAGAGGGAGGAGTACGAGCAGTACCTAAGACTCGGTCTCCCAGTGCTGGCTGGGGTTGATTACGGTAAGGTACTTACAGTCGCTGAGGGGATGGGCGATGTCATCCTGTGGGATGGGGGGAATAACGACTTCCCGTTCTACGTGTTTGACTACATGGTGACAGTGGCAGATGCCATGAGACCAGGCCATGAAATCGGATCGTACCCTGGTGAGGTAAATGTCAGGATGGCTAACGCTGTAGTAGTGAATAAAGTCAGTCAAGCAGGTGAGGAATCCGTTAAGAAAGTGGTCCTAAATGTTAGGAGGGTTAACCCGAATGCTAAGGTGTCCCTAGCTGATATGGAAGTCACGGTCTCAAACCTGAGTTTAGTTGAAGGCAGGAGGGTTTTAGTGATCGAGGACTCACCTACTGTGACTCACGGTGGTGTGTCTTACGGTGCCGGGTACGTAGCGGCTAAGAAGTACGGGGCGTCAGAGGTGATTGACCCGAGGCCCTATGCTGTAGGGGTTCTCAGGAAGCTTTACGAGGAGTATCCTCATATGAAGGAGGTACTGCCCTCAACAGGCTATACACCGGAACAGTTAAGGGATTTAGAGGAGACTATAAAGAGGACTCCGGCTGACGCTGTGGTCTTAGGAACTCCGGCTGACATAACGTTGTTATTAAATATAGACAAGCCCGTTGTTAAGGCTACGTGGGAGCTTAAGATCGTCGAAGGACCAACGATAAGGGAGCTGGTTGACGAGTTCCTAGAGGGTAAGGGCTAAATCAGCTTAACTACTGAGTCTAGAGGAACGTACCATCCTCAGTTTTTCATTAATAGATTCGATAACTGAAAGGCATTTGAGAGCGTCTTGGAGGGATGGCGCCTCAGCAGGTTTGAGACCCTCTATAGCTTTTACGAAATCCCTTAATTCAGTCTTTAATGGTTCCTCACCTGAAACCCTCTGTATGTTGGTACCGCTTCTATCTTTAATTAAGATCGTTGAGTCCGTGAACGAAGCTTCGTAGTAAGCCTCCTCAGTAGTAATCTCGACGACCCTGACTTTAGCCGGTAACATGCCGTCGGCAATCAGGTATGCTGGAATGTCGTTCAGGAGGAGTGACGCATGTACCTCCTGAGGAACGCCGGATACCTCCTTAAACCCGACGGCGCTTAACACATCGACTTCCTGAGGCTTAACGAAGCTTAACGCCAGGTCTATATCGTGTATCATGAGGTCCAACATTATCGAATGTATCATCCTATGCGTTGGTCTGGCTGAGAACCTCTTAAAGATCAGATTCTTAGGTCCCCCCTTCATCAATTCCCTCATAGCTCTAGTCACTGGGTCGTACCTAACTATAAATCCTGGCTGAGCGATCAAGGAAGAGTCCTCAGCAATGTTAATCAACTCTTTCACCTCATCCGGTTTCGTGGAGACGGGCTTCTCTATAAATGAATGAACCCCAAAGCTCAGGGCCTCCCTAGCTACGGGGAAAAGCTTATCTAACGGAACTGAGATAACCACGGCCTCCACGCCGAGCTGAACCAGATCTTTAACGGTCCTACCGTAGCTTTCAACATTATATGACTTGGCAACGCTGGCCGCTAGCTCTATGTTAATGTCGGCCACACCGGTCAACCTAACTAGATCCTCGTTCTCCAGCTCTTTGAGAGCCCTCACGAGGTTCTTACCCCAGGAACCAACACCTACGACACCCACCTTAACGCCTCTCAACGCGCAACACCTACTTAACCCTACGTAGTAGCTCCGTATAGTTATTATATACCTCCTGAAGGACGTCCCCCGGTTTAACGCCTTTAATCGTAGCTACTTCACTCACTAGGCTAGGGATTAAGTCAGGACCTAGCCGGAGACCTCTATACTCGTAAGGTCCGTCAGACTCTGTTAGCAGTAGCTCCAGAGGGGCTTGCCTCACTACCTCCCTAGCCTTGGCCTGTCTTAAGAGAGCTGCATTAACGCCTATGTAGTACCCTAGGTCTTCAACGCGTTTAATGAGATCCGTGGGACCCGTATACCAGTGAATGACGGCAACCCCCACGGATGATCTGTCAACCAGGCTCAGGACCTCCTTCCACGCCCCCGCCGCGTGAAGCAATAATCCCTTACCCCTACTCTCCACCTCCTTAAGAATATTTACGAAGACCTCCACCTGGGTTCTGAAGGTCTCAGGCACAAACCTCTTGTCCAGACCTACCTCACCAACAAACCTCACCCTATCAATCAGCTTAATGACCTCTGAGAATTCCTCTGAGGAGATCTTACCAACCACCCATGGATGAACTCCAACAGCTGCCTGGACGTTCTGACATCTCTCCATTAAGGAGATGTTCGTTAACGAGGACTTAAGGTCCTCAGAAACCGTGATCAACTCGAGATCACGCCTGCCACAGTACCTCAACAAGTCCTCACTAGTATAATCGTTCAGATGAATGTGTGAATCAACATACTTCATCGACGCTGACCTCGCCATCATCTACTCTAACACATCTTGACGTGAAGCCTGAATCCTGGATTAATTTCCGAGCGCTCGGTGTTAATGACCGTGCAACTATAACTCCTCTCACTTTCTTCATACCTAGGGACTTGTAATACTCAACATACCTCCTCAGTTGATAGACCGCCTCAACGTCTGCAACCCCTCTCTTAACCTCGACCATCACTAGCGCACCGTCTCTGCCGCGGAGAACTAAATCCACGCGTCCATGTGGAGTTGCTACTTCCCTCGCTACTAATTCACAGCCTTCCTCAATCAAGCCTGGGTCGCGTGTGAGGTATTCAGCTATGTCATGCTCAGTCCCTGTGAGGACGAATCTACCAACACCTAGCTTAACCACAAGGACCTCGCATGGACATCTTAATCTAATGAGGAGCTCCTCACGTGGCTTGGTTCTGAGCGCCTTGATTATTAACACATCCTCCCTGACTTCCGAGACCACGTACGAGTTAGGTTGCCAATTAACAGGCTCCCTACCTGTTGATTCATGGATCAACACAGTCCCATCCTCCTTTATGATTAATAACCTCCAGGACCTGCTTGCTTTAGAGAAGGCCCTCCCTGAGTACGCTACCTCGCAGTCCGCTATAATGACTATGGTTGAGCGTCTGAACCACTTCTTAATAGTGCCATGGAGCTCCTTAAGCGTTAGACTTCCTCTGTATAGGACTCTCTCTGACACTGTGCATCACGTCAACGATTAAATCAGCGACTTTCTGGAGGTCTAGTTCAGGTAGGGTAGCTGAAGCCGCCTCAGCATGCCCACCAAACCTCCCCCTGCCGACGCGCGCTATCTCCCTGCATATCCTAAGCGCTTTATCGGTGAGGGTTCTCACAGTCACGACTACCTTATCCTCCTCCTTCCTCACAAGCACCACGTCCGACTTATACATCCTCGCTAACTCAGTGGTTCCCACCCCAAGCAACCCGGCGAATATCCTTGACTCAGGCAATGTAAGTGTCGTTATCTTTACAACGTTCCTGTAGGAGAGCGCGTTCTCACCTAATTGCTTGAGTAGCCTGCTAAGAAGGAACTTAGCAGTCCTGTATCTCCTGTTTACGAGCTCGTCCGTCTCAACGTCCTTATTCCTCATGATCAGGTTGAGGAGGTAATTCATGAAATCGTAATCGCCGGGATCCCTAGCTATGGAGAGCTTAATGACGTCTGCTATCCTAGCTACATCCAGTGACGAGGCTTCACCGCCTTCACATACGTCTGCCACGTCAACAAGTAACCTCTCGTAGGGGTTAGGTGAGATCCTTAGGGAGTTCACAATTAACCGAGGGCATGACTGGGTTCTCTCGCATACAACTCTCACGTTCCCTGACGTGCTGCTTAAGACTTGACCGACGAACTCCAACGAACTCACGTGATGATCAACCACCGCCACCCTCCTTAAACTACCACTCATACTGAGTATCTCCTTAACCAACTCGCTACTAAGCGCTAAATCAAGAAGTACGACCTCTTCAACGACCTTCTGCAACCCCCTAACTAAGTCTAGGTTAGCCCTCCAGGGTTGAGTGAAAACCACGGTCACGTGCGACGGCCACATATCCTTCATGAAATGTTTGATGTACAGGTAGGCGGAGATTATGCCGTCGCAATCACCATGAGTTACGACCATGCTGACGCCCAACCACCATCACTAATAAAAATCTCTTAAGGGCAACTTTAAAAGCGAGGTAAGTCTACTATTTAATTAGCGATACTGAACTATCATGGTGGGTGTGAAGCCTGGATAAAGAGTTGATTCAGATAAAGGATCCTATACACGGATACCTGAGGCTGGCCAAGCATGAGATATGCCTGGTTTCCTCACCACCCTTACAAAGGTTAAGGAGGCTTAAGCAGTTAAGCACGTCGCATTTAGTTTATCCAGGGGCCGTCCACGTCAGGTTCTCCCACTCCTTAGGGTCTATGCATGTGGCAGGGATTCTCGCCGAATACGCTTACTCTAAGTTAGGGTTAGGGCCTTCAGAGTTGAGGAGGCTTGTGTACATAGCGCGTCTCCTCGGTTTATTGCACGATATAGGTCACGGACCCTTCTCACACACCTTTGAGGACCACGTGCTCGTGAACTACGGGGTGAATCACGAGGTCTTGGGAGGGAGGATAGTTAGAGAGCACCCGGATATCTCTAGGTGCTTCGACGACTATATCGAGAAGGAGCTGGGTCTCTCTGCCGAGGTCATGGCCAGGCTCATCGAGGCCTCATCGCTTGATTCCTGGCCACTCACATCGAGCATCAGCAACGGAGTCACGGAGAGAACTCTTTACTACGTGACTAAGGGGGCCTACAGCGCTGATATAATTGATTACCTCTTACGTGATTCATACTTCACAGGCGCTAATTACGGGTTTGGGCTTGACTGGGAGAGACTCGCATTCCACTCAAGACCTGTTAAGGACAGGATAGTTCTCGAGTACAAGGCGAAGGACGTCCTAGATCATCTACTCATAGCGAGGATCTTCATGTTCAAGACCGTTTACTACCATAAAACCGTGAGGGCCTTTGATAAGATAGCTGGTGAAATGCTGCTTAAGGCGGATAAGGTCTTCAACTACGGAGAGAGGCTTGACGAGGTTGACAAGTACGTTGAGTTAGACGACGAGTATGTATTGTCTAATCCGGAGGTGCGGGGGTTTGATGAAGCCAAGTACTTGCTTAACAGGGTGGTGCCCTACAAGAACGTTTACCAGGCAGTCCTGCCCATAGACCAAACGTTCAAGGGATTCCTAACGATGAGTAGAGAGGTTCTTAGGGGGAGCGTGGAGAGCAAGTTAAGGAAAGCGCATCCGGAGCTATTGAGTAGTGACAATATAGTGTTCGTGGACACCCCTAAACTCCCCACAAATCCCATGTTTGAGGAGACTGAGGTCTTTATAGAGAACAATGAAGGAGAAGTCGAGGCGAAGCCAGTCAGGGAGACCCTAGCCGGGTCGATGCCTGCTGAACTGGCTTTCCTCAGGATTTACGTGAGGGATAAGTACATAAGGCACTCAAACGAGGTTAGGGAGATAGCTAGAAACATGATCTCAGGTAAAGAGATCCGTAGTTTCTATTAGGGGGTTCAGCTCTTACGTCGGTCTATTGCTTTATTTCTCTCTGTATTGGTCTTGGGGGCGCTCCCGAAGGCCCCTAAAAGTGATGCAAACCCAAGACCCACGCTCCAAGGCCTGACCACTTATAGAGAATAACTGTAAGCCTTTAAGACACCAACACATACGAACCCTCGCGAAAACCGAAACAGCAGTGAAAGGCGGGCGCGACGTGCGTGCGTCCCGTATGTCAGGATCGTCCTGACGACCGACTCATCCCTCATCGAAGCACTGCTAACAAGTGATTCTCTCTAGAGACGCTCTACTGTGAGTCCCTCATCGTATATTGAGGCTTTAAACACGTGAGGCGTGACTAGCTTAAGCGCGTTCATAAGAGTCTCAGCGTTCCCCGGCAGGGTCAGCGCTACCGACGCACCACCGCCGCCCCCTCCTGTGAGTTTAGAGCCTAAAGCCCCTGCGACCCTGGCCACGTAGACAACTTCACTCAGTCTTCTTGAGGAGACCCCTATCGCCTCTAAGAGACCGTGATTCACGTTCATCAGCACACCGACCTCGGCCAAATCGCCCTTAACCAGGGCTTTCTCAGCCTCCATCACCACCTTACCGATGTGCTCCAGTATCCCGCTAACTAAATTAGGGTACCTCTCTCGAAGGCTTTTAACTAGCATCAACATCTCCCTAGTCGTCTTCTCTCTCTCGACATACGCCAGCACGAAGACCGGCTCACCGCCTACGTTGACAGGCGTCCTGTACACGTTGTCTCCCTCAAACCGTACTTTAAGTGTACCGCCGAAAGTAGCTATGGACGTGTCCATAGGAGACGCGATCCCTTGAACGTTCCTCTCAACCCTCCACCCTAAACTGGCGACCTCCTCCTTACTTAACTCATAGCCCAGACAGCTACTGTAGGCCGCTATTGTGGCGACGGAGACCGCGGCTGAAGTTCCGAGTCCAGCACCTACAGGCATCTCAGACTTCACCTCTAGGTTAACCCCCTTCCTCACCCCGAGATACTCGGACGTCAGCTCTATTGCCTTACTTAAGTATCCTATAGCCGATAAGGTCCTCCCGTAGTCTGTCGTAACTTGGATCTCGCCGTTACTTATAGATACTATAACTCCAGGAGTCCTCAGATCCTGAGCGTTTATCCGGATGCTATCATCGTCTCGAACCTCAGCAGCCACATAAACCTTCTTGTTGATAGCCGCTACTATCGCCGGATACCCGTAAACCACGGCGTGCTCGCCGAACAGCGTTATCTTACCTGGTGCTGAGGCGACCACCTTGCCCAATTTAACACCCTCTAGACAATTGATTCAGGTAATTAATTGTTTCTTTTTAGTAAGGCATGGGACCCGGTCGTGTTCTTCCTTAATAAAGGCTTCTCACAGTAATTTATAACGGTGAGTAAGTGCTACCGCCTCATTTAAGACTTGACTTCCGGAAGGCCGAGGTAATTATCGAGGGCTTCATTAAGACTAAGGTTAGAGAAGCGGGTGCCTCAGGCGTTGTTATAGGCCTCTCAGGCGGCGGAGACTCGTCAATATGCGCCGCCCTATCCGCTAGGGCGTTAGGATCCTCATCTGTTCTAGCGGTTCATATGCCTGAAGCGGAAAGCGGGCCTATAGCAACTTTACTAGCTAGTAAAGTAGCGAATAGCCTGGGCCTGGACTTAATGAACATAGACATCACCGACGTGGTTACCGCGTTCCTTAAGTTGCTCGGACTGAGTTATGAGTCCTCCGGGAAGTTGGTTAGAGGTAATATAAAGGCTAGGAGTAGGATGACGATTCTCTACGCCATAGCTAACAAGGAGAACATGCTGGTCGTCGGAACCAGCGACAGGTCGGAGTGGCTGATAGGGTTCTTCACTAAATGGGGTGACGGCGCTGCAGACATGTACCCAATCATAGGGCTCTACAAGACTCAAGCAAGAGAGTTCGCCAAGTACCTAGGATTACCCGTTGAGGTTGTCTCCAGACCTCCATCGCCTGACTTATGGCCTGGCCACACAGCTGAAGGCGAGCTAGGCCTGACCTATGATGAGATCGATGAAGTGCTATATAGACTATTCGATGAAGGCCGTAAACCCCAAGAAATACCGGGGATCTCGGGAATTCCTATTGAAGTGGTTGAGAAGGTTATTAGGCTTCACATCAAGACCAGGCATAAGAGAGTAATTCCGGAAGCCCCCTTCCACTCGTTTAAAGAATTAGAGGGGATCTCGGGAATTCCTCGTGAAAGGCGTCTTAACTGCTCGAGGATACTTTATTAATTACGTTGAGCCTTAATATATTGAGATCCATGCTGAATCACATGAGGTATGCAGAGCTGATCAGGCCTGACTCGGTTAGGGTGTGGAGGGATGAGGGGGTTAGAGAGAGGCTCTCGTGGTACTACTCCGTGATGCGTGGTGACGCACCGCCTAAGTACATCATAGTTAAGAATGTCCCCACATCCCTCAGGAACCGTGAAATCCCCTCTCTAAGCACTGAGGAGCTTTTGAGCGAGCATGTGAAGACCCGTCAGGAATTCGGTAGGTTGTTGGATGAGATCAGGGGGTCAAGCGATCCCTGGAGACATGTAAGAGTTAACGGGGTTGAGGGTGTCTCCTTCCTAGACCTTAAGGTTGAGTTGGCGCGTCGTTACTCAAGCCCCTGCAGGCTTTGTGAGTGGAAGTGCGGTGCTCTGAGGAGTGAGGGGAGGATGGGATACTGCAGGGTTGCAGGGGTTAATAGTTTCGTCGATAACTTCTTCCACCACATGGGGGAGGAGGCCCCACTGATCCCCTCAGGAACCATCTTCTACGTGGGCTGTAACTTCAGGTGTGTGTACTGCCAGAACTGGAGCATAAGTCAACGTGAGGGCTACACTGCTGAGGAGCAGAGTCCCGAGGACCTCGCTAATATTCAGACGTGGCTAGCCGCTGGCGGGGCCAAGAACATAAATCACGTTGGCGGTGAGCCAACACCCAACATCCCAGCCATGCTGACATCGCTTAAACACCTAACAATTAAAACCCCTCAACTATGGAACAGTAATATGTATCTAAGCGAGGTAGCTATTGAACTAATAAAGGACGTCATAGATATATGGTTGCCTGACCTCAAGTACGGGAACAACGGATGCGCCCTCAAATACTCGATAGTCAAGAATTACTTTGACATAGTCACTAGAAACATAGTAATCGCCCATGCCTCCGGGGACATGATAATAAGACACCTAGTACTACCTAATCACGTTGATTGCTGCACCAGCAACGTCCTCAAGTGGATCTCGGAGAACGCTAAGAGAGCGTTAGTGAATATCATGGATCAGTACAGACCCGAGTACATGGTGCTTAGGCAACCTAGGAAGTGGGAGGAGATAGGCAGACGCGTTAAGGCGGAGGAAATGGACAAAGCATTTAGACTGGCTCGCGAGTACGGGTTCGTAGGTCCTGTCGAGGATCTATGGTATGTAGCGTGATCTCAACGCTTATATACTGTGGCTCTTTAAAATTAAATTGATGTGTATCTCCACATGAGAGCTGCGCACGCCTCATTCACGTTGAACGTGGTGTCGTTCTCGCTTAAAGCCGTAGGCATGCTGAACGCTACCTCCGTAGCTGTCAACGCTGAGTTCCTCCACTCCCTAGGCGATACCGTGGGCTCGGGGCTCCTGGTCCTCGGGCTCTCGATTACTGGGAGAGGGCCCTCGATCAAATACCCCTTCGGTTTAGGCAGAGCTATATACGTTTTCGGGCTGATAGTCTCCTCCCTAGTTGGGGGTTTCCTCTTCGCAATAACCTCAATTACCGGGATTCAGCAGCTGATGGTAAGAGAGCAAGTCACCTCGACAGACATATCACTTGGTTCTTTCGCACTGGCCCTCCTGTTCGATTTCATTGTTTTAACCTGGAGTTTAATTGAGTATAGGAGGGTACCGAGCGATCCTTCAGTTAGGGGAACTATAGTTGAGAACCTAGCCGACAGCGTCAGCGGCTCAGCAGCTCTTTTATCCCTCATACTGAGGAGCCCGTTCATCGATGGCTTAGGAGCGTTAGTGGTGTCAGTAATCTTGCTCTCCTCTTCAGTCTCACTCAGCTACAGGTACTTCGAGGTGTTGGTGGGTAGGGCAGCACCGAAGAACGTCATCGGGAGGGCTGTTAAGATAGTTCTCTCTGACCCCAGGGTGGTCGACGTTAACGACGTGAAGTCGTTAGTAGTAGGTCCCGGCGAGTTCCTCATACTACTTCAAGTCGAGGTCCCTGAGTACTCCAGCATCGAGGACGTGGGACATATAAGAGAGGAGTTAAGCAGGAGGATAAAGGAAGGTGTGAAAGGCGTTAAGTACGTGGTCATAGAGTTCCAGAAACCCACGTCACCCCCCATGAGCTTCAAGAAGATACTCAAGGACATCCTCACTTTAGGTGAGATGTAGTTTAGATTCTAAAGACCTGAGCCCTTATAAGGATGACTGCGTGCTTAAGCCCTATTAAGGGAGCACTTGGCACATAACACGGTTAACGAGCTTGAGATTAGCGGGCTGGCAACTGAGGGTGAGGCGTTCACCGAAGGCGATATCCTAGAGGGCTTCAGCCTAGTCATGATTATTGATAGTAAAGGTCATGTAACTGACGCCACAGTTAACGCCCCGACCAAGGTCATTGACCCAGAGATCGTAGCCAAGATATCGTTGATGATAACAGTGCTCGCGAGGAACCTTCTCGACTACATAAACGTGGAAGAGGTTGACGAGATTAACATAGGCTTTAACGGTGGTATGCTCTTAATAGTCCCTGAGGGGGACGTAGTCAGGGTCGCACTCACGACAGCCCCGTAAATCCGTCGTGAAGTCTAGAGTAATGAAAAATTTTTATAACGCTTAACACGATATATAGCTGGTGATGGGATTAGCTACCTTAGCCAGCACGGAATTAGTCAGGGCTTCTAACGCCAGGTTCCGCGTAAACGTGTTGATCAGTAGGTGTAAGGAGTGCGGGATCTGCATCAGTGTGTGTCCTACTAAGGTCCTCGTCAGGAGCGATAAGTACAACAAGTACGGGTTCAGATACCCGGAGCCGGCTAACATCGCTAAGTGTATTGGCTGCAGGCTCTGTGAATTTAACTGTCCTGACTTCGCTGTTTTCGTGGAGGTTATCGGTAAATGAGGAAGGCGTTTATCTCAGGTAACATGGCTATTGCGGAGGGAGCCATAATAGCCGGGATGAAATTCTTCGCTGGATATCCTATAACACCTGCCTCAGACATCATGGAGTATCTGGTTGAAAGACTTAACGAGGTCGGGGGTGTGGTCGTTCAGCTCGAGGACGAGATCACCTCAATTAATGCAGTGATCGGGGCTTCTTGGGCAGGGGCCAAGTCGATGACGGCTACTTCAGGTCCTGGCTTCTCGCTCATGGTTGAGGCCCTCGGCCTAGCAGTGATAAGTGAGACCCCTCTGGTTGTGGCTGATATAATGAGGACGGGGCCCTCCACGGGCGTGCCTACGAAGACTTCACAGAGCGACGTGCTTCAGGTCAGGCACGGTGCTCACGGGGATCACATAATCCCCGTGCTTGTGCCGTGGTCAGTTCAAGACGCCTTCGAGTTAACGGTCAAGGCGTTTAACATAGCAGAGTCCTTGAGAACCCCGGTGATATTGCTCTCCGACGCTGTGATTGCTCACTTATGGGAGTCGGCAGTCCTGAAGGATCCTGGGGAGATAGAGGTGGTGGACAGGAAGAAACCCATGGTACCGCCGAGTGAGTACCTTCCCTATAAGCCTGATGAAGATCTAATACCACCTATGGCGAGCTTCGGGGACGGTTACAACGTGATTGTCGAGTCGTTAGTGCACGACGAACACGGGTATTACAGGCAGGACTCTGACACCTACCGTAGGCTCATTACCAGACTCACCAGTAAAATCATGAGCAACGTTGACAAGGTGTTTGAGGTCGAGAGCTACTACGTCAACGACTCCAAGTACGTCGTGGTGTCGTACGGGTCCACGGCTAGAGCCGCTTTAGCGGCCGTGAGGGTCTTGAGGAGTTCCGGCGTTAAGATAGGCCTGCTGAGACTTAAGACTTTATGGCCTCTCAAGCCTGAGGCTCTCAGGGAGCCATGTAGGAACGCTGATTTAGTGTTCGTAGCCGAGAATAACACCGGTAAGATAGTCGCTGACGTAGAGAGGTTCGTGAAGAACGCCGAGGTGGTCTCACTTCCGTTACTAGATTTAGAGGTTCCAACACCCGACGAAATTGTGGAGGGGGTTAAGGAGTGGTTGTAGGGAGTGTTTACGAGAGGGGAGCCCACCCATTGGATAAGTACTTGAGGGTTACTAGGCTACCTCACATATGGTGTCCCGGCTGCGGGTTAGGCATTGCTTTAGGGGGGATTTTAAGGGCTATAGACAGGAGGATTAGCGAGGGTATGCTCAAAAAAGAGAACGTGGTCTTCGTCACTGGGATCGGGTGCTCGGCGAGGACCTCGTTCTACGCTAATTTCGACGCTGCCCATACACTGCATGGGAGGGCCATAGCCTTCGCCACCGGGGCCAAGCTCGCGAAACCCGAGTTAGATGTGATAGTGATCGGCGGTGACGGGGATATCGCGGGGATTGGAGGCAACCACTTAATACATGCGGCCAGGAGGAACATGGACTTAATAGTGATTATGATAACGAACTTCGTCTACGCTATGACGGGAGGACAGGTAGCCCCGACAACGCCGCAGGGGATCTACACCACAACCACGCCGCATGGCAACCCTGAGTTCCCGCTTAACGTCATAAAGCTGGTTTCATCGCTTAACCCTAACTACGTGGCTAGGGCTTCAGTGACTCACCCGCCGCTCGTAGAACAGTTCATGTATAGGGCCTTAGGTATGAAAGGCTTCAGGTTCGTAGAGATCCTCTCCACATGCCCTGAGGTCTTCGGGAGACACGTAGGTCTCAGGGACTCCGTGACCCTCTACAATACCTTGAGATCTAAGGTAGTCGTTAAGCACAACCCAGGAGTTGAGGAATCAGAGCCTGACTGGGAGAAGGGTTTGGTTGCCGGTGAGTTTTTAGTACGTGATAGGCCTGGTTATCTAGAGATGCTTAGGAGGCGGTGAAGATGAGGCATGAGATACTCATAGTAGGGAGGGGGGGCCAGGGGATACTCCTTCTAGGACGTATATTAGGGCTTGCTGCGTCGAAGTACTCCGGTTTATACGTGACCGGTTCCGAGGCCTACGCGTCGGAGACGCGGGGTGGTATGTCACGCGTTGACCTTATAATCGCCGACAGCCCAGAGGACATAGACTACATCAGGGTTAGGAAGGCCAACATAGTGCTCTTCATGTTCCCCTACGACCTAGAGGGATACGCTAGAATCATGAGTGATGACGCTTTCATCTTCCTCAACTCCACCTACGTTAAGGAACATCCTTACGTAACACGGAGGGCCTTCTCCGTGCCGTACAACGAGGTGGCCGAACAGGTAGTAGGTACCTCAAGAGTGAGTAACATAGTGGCGCTAGGTCATTTAGTAGCGAGGACAGGCGTTCTCGGTGATAAGCAGGTTGAGGAGGCTTTGAAGGAGATTATTCCTGAGAAATGGCTAGATCTAAATATGAAGGCTTTGAGAGCAGGCTTGGAAATTAGATGAATAATTTTTACACTTAACAAGTTCTAGTGAAATTTCATTTGTACAATAAACTTATAACTCAAACCAAGTACATTAAATGAAGGTAGTAAGCGGTGAGACCTAGGTGAGCGACGATGTCATTAAGCAACGCTGACGGGGTGAAGTGTCCTAGATGTGGCGGCAAGGTAACGTATTACAGCGAGACTGAGTTGAGCAACGGCATCAAGTTAACCAGGTACGTGGTTAGATGTAAGACCTGCGGGTTCAGGGACGTGCTTCAGGAGGTTGAGTTAAGAAGGAGCGATGAAGGTGTCTTCGTCTCGGTTCATAAACCGTTGAAGACCGCGAGGGTGGGTGGAAGAGTCTCCATGCATAGGTAGTGACAAGAAGAACTGTGTTTATTAGTTTAAATTGGGCTTCATCACCAACCTCACTCATAATCCCTCAGTAATCTTTACGAGTTTGTATAGGTGTGAAGGCGGCAACAGTATGAGGAGCCCTTCAAACTTCGCGCTGCTTAACTCCCCGTAGATCTCGCTACGCTTGCATGTCTCACTATGACCCGATATAAACTCCCTAACAAACTCCTCGAACACACCAGGCGACCTGATGTACATGTAACTTGCAATGAAGATGATGAGGTATATATCCCATGCTGCATGGTGCTTTTCAGCGTCCTTCACTGCTTGCTCAGCGTCTATGATGTAAAGCGTGCCATCACTCCCCACCAGGAAGTTAGTCGGTTTCGTATCTCCTAGAGCCCAGCCCCTCTCATGTACTTCACCCATAGCTAGACCAAGCTTCCGAGCCTCCATATCAATATCAATTTGCCTCCCATCCACGTACTCCCTAACTACTCTGTAGTTCTCTTCATCGATTTCCAGAATCCTCGGGGTCTTAAAGGAACTCCATCCTGCATTGAAGAAATCGAGCTCCCTCCTAAGTCTCTCCCTAGGGTTAAAAGCGAATGGATAGATAGGGCTTAGAAGGGCCGTCACAGGGAGCCACTTAATTGAGGACTTCTCACCCCAGAAGCTCTTTAACACGTACCTACCCTCAGCAGTCTCAACCACCTCCGACTGCGAGATCAGCTTATCCAGCAAGCCGCCTAGGTTAAGCCTGCTCAAGCAGTTACACCTGTCCAAATAATTTATTACCGTCAACTATTAAGTTTCTTAGGTGTATACTGTGGCCTACTACCAGAGTAAGAGGCAGATAATCGTTACAACAATGTACTCACAAGTACTCATATTCTCGCTATCAGTCGTCAACGTCTTCTACCCTCAGTACTACCAGCAAATCTTCCTAGTGTTCTTCCTAGCGGCTATAATGTTTACTGCTTGGAGCGTCAGGAAGACTAGAGTAGGGGCTAAGGTCTCTCCAGAGGAGGTGAGGGCTGGCAGGCTGCTTTTCAAGGCTTCGAGAAACGACACGTCAGAACTCCAGAGGGTAGACACGGAGCTGATGGCTGAGTTGAAGCCGATGCTTAAGGTTTCAGCTTTGAACTTAGTCGTGCTCCCGATATTCCTCATCTGGTACTGGGTATACTTCCCCTACGTGAACACTTTATCGATCGTCGAGGCGAGCGAGTACAGGTTCTTGGCGTACTTGGCAGGTTACGAGGTCCCCTTCGTCATAATTCACGCGATGAACCTGGCGACCAGGAAATTAGTTAGGACGTTTGTTCAAGTGATATCCGAGTACGAGATTTACGATAAAGGGATATTAGGCGTTGGAGTCTCGCTGAAATTCCCGTTAAGTGATGAGCAATACAAGGTTGAACTTAACCCGAAGAGGATGTTCGTGGATCTCATCCACGCGTCGAGCGGCAGAGCCGCAGTTAAGTTCAGGCTATACAGCAAGAACCCTGAAAGGGTCTACGAAATACTCAAGAGATACGGGTTACCCTCCACGCATAGATCCTGAACCTAGCCTTACGACTGAAAGCCTTATCCTTCAGGGTGGGAGGAAGCCCACTCTCACTCATTAAGGGTAGGTCTTATAACGTCTTAGCGTCAAAGAGTGTTTCCGGTAGGTGTTAAACAGCATGCGCGGGGACGTGTTGTCGCCTCTGAAGCTTCTGGAGGTGTTAAGTATGTACAAGGAATTCAACAACATCCTAGATATACACAGGGCGATATACTCGTTACAGAATGAGAAGGGATTCAGACTAGGCTACAGCTTCGTGATGTACTCCTTCGGTCCTTACTCCAAGGACCTCGAGGATGACTTAGAGATACTTGAGCGGGTGGGTTTAATCACAATAGAGAACAGCAAGGGGAGAACCCTTATTAAACTCAGCAGTAAGGGAGCTGCTCTTCTAAGTAGCGTGAGCTATGTAAAGTCTGGGTGACCTGTTTTTAAGACCTGACAAATATTAATCTAGGTGCTTTGATGAGTTCCGCGCACAGGATGTTGAGGAGTAGTGAGAAGACTGTAGTGCTAGCTGTGAACTCGCCGCCGCCAGACATAACGCAGCTTGGCATGTTCCTGGATACAGCTGGCGATTTCATCTCGGGTGTTAAGATAGGGCTACCATACATACTTAGATATGGTCTTAAAAGCGTGGGTAACTTGATCAGCAGACATAGGGGTTCCTATTACTTCATAGCGGATTTAAAGCTAGCTGACATAGATGAGGTCATGGTAGCCGCGGTTAATGAGGTGTTTGATGCCGGTTTTAACGGGGTAGTCGCGCATGCGTTCGTTGGTTATAGGGGGGCTTTAGAGCCTGTGTCAGTACGTGTGAAGGATCTGGGGATGGATCTGTTCCTACAGGTCTCCCTACCACATGAAGGATCTGGGGAGGTGCTTGATCCATCGTACCCATTAGTGAGGAACGTCTTAAACGTGACCAGCGCTTCAGGGCTCGTGGTCCCGGCTAGTAAGAGACTGATCATCAGCGATTTAAGGAACCTCTTCGGCAGGAAGTACGTGATCCTCGCTTCAGGGATCCTCAGGATGGGTGCACGACCAGGCGAGGGCCTTTGCGCAGGCGCCGATGCGGAGATAATTGGAAGGGCGATAACGTTAGCCGTCAACCCAGGGAAGGCAGTCAAGGAGATCGTGAGTTCTCAGAGGGAGTACCTTGAGAGCAGGAGGGCTGAGTGCGTGCAGAGGTAGGTTCTTCACGAGCTTTATAATTCCTTTAGAGCTAACTTAGTTAGAGGTCGTAAAATGGTAACTAAAGTGAAGGTTGTTAAGAAATATGAGAGCGAGGGCAAGCATCTCCTAATAGGCCTTCCGGGAATGGGGAGGGTTGGCTATGCGTCGATCAACTACGTCCTCGAGAAAGTGGGGGGTGATTTAGTTGCTGAGCTCTACTCAACGACTTTCCCCTCCCAGTTGGTTGTTAATAAACGAGGACTCTCATCTCTCTTCATAGGGAGGCTCTACGACTCCGATGATTTCCTAGTGTTTACTGGCGAGACGCAACCTCAAAGCTCGGATGGCCAGCACGAGATATGCGTTGAGTTGCTGGATCACTTAGCAAGTAAGGGATTGCCTAAGTCAATCATAGCTACAGCAGCTTACGTAGTGCCTGAGTTCAGCAATGAGAGAAGGGTTTTCGTCGCCGGTAATGACGAGGGATTCATCAACGAACTCAGCAGGTTAGGCGGCAACGTCCTTGAGGAAGGCGTCATCACAGGGGTTAACGGGGTTATGATCGGTTGGGCCTCCTATTACGGGATTAAGAGTGCGGTGATGTTGGGCGAGACTTGGTCAGCGATAGTTGAGTTTAATGAGGTTGATTATAGAGCAGTTAAGTCCGTGGTAGATCTGCTTAAGGACTACTTTAAACTGAGACTCGATACAGAGGACCTAATAGCGCAGGCCGAATTCGTGGAGTCAAGGGTTCAGGCGGCAATATCCCAGGTGAGTAGGCTGATGGGTAGAGGTGCTGAGAGAAGGGAGTCCAGGGAGATTATGTGATTGAGAATACGCCGACAACCACTAATCCTGTGCTGGTTTGTGTGGGAACAACAAACCCCTCTAAACTAGAGGGGGTTGGCAGGGCTTTCCACAGGGTCTTTGGCGGGAATGCCGTAGAGCTCGTCAGCGTGAAACCCATTGACATTAACCCACAACCCATGGGTCTTGTTGAAACGCTTCACGGCGCTTTAGAGAGAGCTATGCAGGCCTCACGCCTTAGCAGCTGTGATTTCTACGTTGGTGTCGAGGCCGGGGTTGTCGAGCTATTGCCTGAGAAGTACGTTGACCTACAAGTAGCGGTTGTGATAGGCCATAACGGGGATTTAACAATAGGGCTCTCACCGGCTTTCCAGGTACCTCCCCGGCTCATCAGACTCGTCACCGAGGGCAGAGTCCGCGAGCTAGAGGAGGCCGTTGAGATAACTTACGGTGTAGCTGATGTGGGTGAACGCGGAGGCCTCATACACCTTCTCTCGAAGGGGTTGATGGATAGACCGCACTTAACAGAGGAAGCCGTTTTAATGGCTCTACTTCCCTGGGTTAACGAGGACGCGTACAGGAGGTAGATCGAAGGAGCTAAAAACCAAAGCATGCGGGAAGCGCTTATTAAGCGGGTTTCTCCTACTTAACGGGTGGTAGCGTGCCGGTCGAGGTGTATGACAGGAGTAAGTTCATAGAGATATCGTCGAGAGCAGAGCTGTGCAGGGTAGTTAGGAGGGAGAAGGAGGGCATAGCTAAGGTCAAAGCAAGGACTAAGAGGTACCTCTACACCATAAAAATACCTGTTAACGAACTTGAGGAGTTCATAAAGCAATTGAAATGTAAGGAGTTAGTTGAGGTAGGGAAGAGCTCATAGATCCTGGGGAACTAGGTTGTGGTTCAGTGTGGATTACTTCCCATCACCCTTCAGCGATCGAGGACATCATCATTATATATTCACGTAGAGTAAGCACTTACCGCTATTAATTCTTTTCAGACCATATATTTATAGTGGTGTTAGTTCAGTGGGCAACGTCCAGAAAGCTCGTCTAGCGGCCGTCAACGAAGCGCTTAAGTACTTTGAAGGAAGGAGGTTGATTGGTTTAGGCACAGGCTCCACAGCAGAGCTCCTCATTAGGGAGGCTCATAAGGCAGGTCTACTCAGAGGCAGAGAGTTGGTGGCTTCATCTGTAGAGACCGCTGAGGTCCTGGCAGGGCTTGGATATAAAGTCGTTGACACGCTCTCCATCGAAGGACTCGAGCTCTATTTGGATTCAGCTGATGAGGTTGACAGGGAGGGGAAGATGATAAAAGGCGGTGGTGCGGCGTTAACCACAGAGAAGTTGCTCGCGAGACACGCGGAGCTCAGGGTCTTCTTCGTCGATGAGTTCAAAGTTGTTGAGAGGCTAGGGGTGATAAATCCAGTGCCTTTAGAAGTGCTTCCAAACGCGCTGAGGATGATCCTCAGCGATTTGATCAAACTCGGAATATCGGTGAGCGTTAGGAAGGGTTCGGGCAAAAGGGGTCCTGTCGTGAGCGATGTAGGAGGGGTTATAGTCGATGCAAGACTGCCGTCTAGCATAAGTCCCGAAGATTTCGAGAGACGTGTGAAGAGCTTGACAGGCGTTATCGAGGTCGGGTTATTCCTCAATGAGGCTGACGTGGTGATTGTGGGACATGAGGACGGTGGTACTGAATACTTGAAGAGAGTCTAAACTCACGTGACCACGTTAGGTGTTGAGGAATACGCCTTGTCTCAGTAACCTGATTCCTCGCCAATCCCCATAGCAATCGAGTACTCGTACGCGGAGAGCGCGGCTATGGCGCCCTCGGCGACAGCTGTCACAATCTGGTCGAATTTCTTTTTATGAGCCCCACCAGTACAATCGCCAGCAGCAAAGAGACCCTCTATGTTTGTTTTCTGCCCTGGCTCTACCATCACATATCCTTGCTCATCCAGGTTTAGCCCTATCTTACTTAGGAACTCCTTAGGAGGCTCGGAACCTATCTCGACGAGAACTCCCTCCGCATTTAGCTTCCCTACCTCATGCGTGGTCACGTTCTCTACGTTAACCCACTTAACCGATTTATCACCGCCTATCTCCTTAACAACTGAATTGAGGAGTAACTCTATCTTTGGGTGTGAGGTAACTAGCTTAACGTAGGTCTCATAGGCTCTGAAGCTCTCCCTTCTATGTACGAGGTATACCTTGGAGGCATACGTTGTTAGGAGGAGTGCTGATTGAAGAGCTGCATTACCTCCACCCACAACTACTACCACTTTCCCCTTAAAGAAGGGAGCATCACATGGGGCGCAGTAAGAAACTCCCCTATTGACGAACTCCTTTTCACCTGGAACTCCTAATTTCTTCCTCCTACTGCCGACAGCCAATATAACAGACCTCGCTGTGAAGGGCGTGCCAGATCTAGTCACGACTCTGAAGGAATTGCCTTCTTTGATTATATCAGTAACTAGATCCTTGTATATTGGTACTTTGTACTTTCGCACGTGCTCCTCAAACTTCTTAGCGAGGTCAGGGCCTAAAACCCCCTGCACACCTAGGTAGTCATCGACCTCTCCTGCATCGTTTAGAGTCCCTCCAACATTTTCACTCACGCAGACGGTCTTAAGACCCAATCGTGCTGAGTATAACGCCGCTGATAGCCCAGCCGGCCCTGCACCAACTATCACGACGTCGTAAGGCATTGTGTGTAAAGCTCTTCCAGGCATCTCCAGTCTGAAACCCATCTCACATCGCCTTAAATAGTCTAAGTAAATAACATTTATGGCAGTTTATTAACGTTGCGATAACCGCATGTATGGGTGGGTAGGGCTAGTTAAGTACACGTGGTGATGACGTGTTGAAGTACCGAGAGTTGCTGGCTTTGCTTGTCTCCGAATATATTAGAGCGGTAGAGTGCAAGGGACTTTCACCGAGCATCGGTAGACCTGACATTAGGTACCGCCTGGCAAGCACTGCCAGGGCTCTACAGGCCTCCGAGAATCTGAGAAGGGATTTAAGCTACTATATGCAGTGCTACAAGAAATTCATCAAAGAACATCTCAGGGCATCGTATAATAAGACTGGCTACTCACCCGAGGTTCTGGCTAAGGTGTTGTTCAAGCGCCCCTACATAAGGTTTAAGAACGATGTAGATGGCATTCGCTACGTAAACGAGCTGAAGACATTCATCCCCATGGTTATTCTGGACAGGAGCAAAGCGAGCCCTCCTTTTATGCTGCGTAAAGCTCTTAAGCGTGAGGTAGTCCCTCGAGTTAAGTCTAATCTAGTGCTTTCCGGTTATGAAGTAGTCTTGGCCGATGAGTCAAACAGGGTCATCTATGTCCTCTTCTCCAAGGTTAGTAAGCTGTACATCCTCGGTAGGAACGTTCAGGAGGTCATAGCACTCTTCCTCGGAGTTCCTAACATGCCTAAATACTTCCTAGGCAGGTCTGTGGACGAGTTTAAGTCACTCATGCACATGTATTACCCGGAGAGCATGTGCGAAGAGGTAAGGACGAGAGACTTGATAAAGACTCCTTAAACGCTCAAAGAGCTTATTTCCTATTACGCGGATTTGATTGGGTGATGTAGTTGATGAAGGTTAACTCGCCTTACATAACTGACGAGGATATTCAGGAGGTTGTTAAGGTCTTAAAGAGCGGTAACCTGGCAGCTGGGGAGTACGTGCGTCTGTTCGAGGAAGCTTTTGCAGGGTATTTAGGTGTTGAACACGTGCTTACAGTTAATAACGGAACCATAGCGCTTTACCTAATTTTCAAGGCTTTAGGAATAGGGCCTGGTGACGAGGTTGTAGTCCCGGACTTCACGTTCGCGGCAACAGCAACCACCGTCGCCCTGGCGGGAGGCAAGATAACTCCAGCCGACATAGAACTGGAGACCTACAACATTGACATTGAGAGTTTGGAGGAGAGGCTCACTGAGAGGACTAAGGCTATCGTAGTTGTGCACCTCTACGGACACCCTGCCGACATGGATCCAATAGTTAGGCTGGCTGGTGAGAGAGGCATTCACGTCATCGAGGACTGTGCGCAGTCCCACGGCGCAAACTACAAAGGGGTTAAAACAGGGTCTGTGGGGGTCGCCTCCGCGTTCAGTTTCTACGCGACTAAGAACCTGACTATGGGGGAGGGTGGTGCTGTAGCTACTAACGATGATTCGGTGGCCACGTACGTGAGGCTTCAGAGAAACCACGGGCAGTTGGAGAAGTACGTTCACTCAGTCGTGGGTTGGAATTTCAGGGTGACCGACATACAGGCGGCTCTCGGATATTCACAGCTAGCTAGGCTTGAAGAGATGAATAAAAGGAGGCGGATAATAGCCACAGTATATAACGATGAACTCTCCGGGGTTAAGCACGTCAGGCTACCTACTGAGAAGCCCTACGCCAAGCACGTGTATCATCAATATACGTTATGGGTTGAGGGTCATGGGATACGAGACAAGTTAGCTGAGTTCCTGCTGATGAGGGGTGTTCAGACAGCTATTCACTACCCGTTACCGATACATCAGCAACCCTGTTTAAAGAACCACCTAATTCTACGCGGTGATCTGACGAACTCCACAGAAGCGTCTAAACACGTGCTCTCACTCCCAATGCACCCGGGACTCAGGGACGAAGACGCGTTGTTCGTAGCCCGCTTGATTAAGGAGTTCTTCAAGGACCTTAAAGTTTAGAGGAGTCTAAAATTATTTATAGCTTCTGACACGTTCTTATGTCGGTGGCGCGAGGTGTGGGCTGACTTAAGCGAGTCCGTTGAAGACTACATACTCACCGTGTACAGGCTTGAGAGACTATGCGGTAACGCGAGGACCTCACAGATAGCTGAAGAACTTAAAATAAGGGAGGGTACTGTGAGTAAGGTCCTTAAGAAACTCCAGGCAGACGGTTTAGTGGCTCTAACTAAGTATAGAGGCGTTAAGCTGACTGACTTAGGGAGGGACGTAGCTGAGAACATATTGAGAAAGCACGCGATACTTGAGGAGTTCCTAGTTAATTACCTGAACTTCAACTTAGCTAAGGCGCACTACCTAGCCCATAAGATGGAGCACCTGCCTGACGAGGTGGTTGAGGCCATATATGTTAGGTTTGGGAGTCCTGTTTTACGTTACCCGATAACTCTAGTGAGGGATGCGGACTTAAGCACCGTAATACCGCTTGTCAAGGCATTACCTGGCAAGTGCTACTTAATAACCCATCTGTACGTTGAGCTAAATACCGTTCTAGATAAGCTATCGAAATCCAGGTGTGGATATCCCTGTGTGGTGAGGGTTGAGGGATCCGGAGCTAGGGGGGTTTCCGTGAGCACGCGTGAGGCCGAGATAGTCTTCACGCATGAGGAGAGTGAGTCCATATACGTCCAAGAGGTGACCTGCGGTGAATGACATTCTATCTAACGTCCCAAGTGGACGTAGAGTCCTTATAGTGAGGATTAACGCAGGTAAGGGCATCGTGAGCAGGCTTTATCAAATGGGTCTACTGCCCGGGGAGGAGGTCCTTGTCAAGCACAATAACAGAGGCATGGTCGTGCTGGAGGTAAGGGGGGTTGAGATAGGCGTAAGCAGGGGCATTGCCATGAAGATCGAGGTTAGATCTACCTGACGAGTAGGCGAAACCTCACCGGTTATCCAAAGCTATTCAAGGCCCAGCTCTTTAAGCACTTTCAAGCCCTTAGGAGTTAATCTATATACCGACTTCCCACGTGAATACGCCTTCTCAACCAGCCCTAAGCTTCTGAGCTTCTCAAGCCTTCTCCAGACAACCGACTTGTTTAACCCTGTCGCTTCAGTCAGCTCTGTCAACGGTATCTCGCCACTGCTTAAGACCTTGAGAATTGTCTTATCTCGCTCGTCGAAACCGGTTTCGACGAGCGGCTCTGCATGGGTGCCGCCGATCCTCCTCCTGATGATGATAAATGTAATTAGCGCAAGGATTGCAGCTATGGTCAATATCAACAGCAGCAAGAACGTGTTAACTCCGGCCTCTCCGGGAGGCGTTGTCGTGGTTGGAGAGGTTGTCGGTGTCATCGTGTGAGAGAGGATTAGGTAATGTATCTCGTATACACCACCGCTACCGAACTTAAGGATCACGTAGACGTATCTGCCCGAGGCATCGCTTCTAGTCTCAACCTGTGGTGTTCCGTTGAAATACAGGAGGGCTGAGTTAGGGGGTAGGATCACTTCAGCAGGTCCTGAGGGATGTATGATTGCGTTGATAACTACCTCCTCGTAAACCACGCCCACGTAAGCGTCATACTCGACAGTAACGTCGCTTAACCCACTCACGTCGAGCTCTACCTCGCCCTCAGGAGTTACGCGTGCTGGTAAAGGCATTCCCTCCGAGGAAAAAGCCATTAGCGAATTCTCTATATAGCCCTTCTCCAGACTAATTCTTATAGTTCTTTCGTCAGAAATTCCGTCAACGATTATAGATATCGATGCGGAGCCATCTATGTTAAGCAGATACCTATACCTTAGGTTGTAGGAAGCGGTGACTACTGCTGAGGAAGCGAGCAGCAGGTTAAAGGCGATTAGCGCGATTAAACACGAGACCAAGGCCTCTCTGGGAATAGCCATGGGCAACACGTCCACCGTATCACTTTAGCCAAGAAATTTAAAATACGATACCCCATTTAAGTTTAGATGGTCGTGATTGAGGTTGAGTACGGGCATGGTTTATTCTAGTAATATTTTTATAGCGTCTACGTTTTGATAGGTAGGTAATGATCGATGAGCGTGGAGAGGGCCTTCAGGGCGAGTTTGAGGGAGGAGTTGCTGAGGAGTGGTGTGAGCCCCTATCCACACAGGTTAAGTTTGGGTTACGTGCCTATACGGGATATAGTTAGCAATCGGAGGGTTGGTGAGGCGGTTTCGACGGCCGGCAGAGTAGCTAGTATGAGGAGGCATGGCGGGTTGATCTTCTCCGACCTAGTTGATGACGGGTTCAAGATACAGCTGTCCCTGGATTTAAGCGTTGTAGGTAATGAGAGGTTCGAGTGGTTTATAAAGTACGTGAACCTAGGTGACTTCATTAACGTAGCGGGTGATCTCTTTTACACGCATAAGGGGGAACTAACGATTAACGTGAGGGAGTACTGCCTGCTGGTTAAGGCGTTAAGATCCCCGCCAGTTAAGTGGGGTCACAAGATTCTAGATACTGAGGTCAGGTATAGAAAGCGATACCTAGACTTAATGATGTCCCCTCAGGTGAGGAGGATTTTCGAGGTGCGTTTCAACACTATAGCGGAGATAAGGAGGTTTATGTGGGAGAGGGGGTTCATAGAGGTTGAGACCCCGATACTTCAACCAGTGTATGGCGGCGCAACTGCTAAACCCTTTATTACCAGAGTACATTCTCTCGGTGAGGATTGGTACCTAAGGATAGCGCTTGAGCTGTACCTGAAGAGGTTTCTAGTTGGCGGATTCAACAAGGTATTTGAGATAGGCAAGAATTTCAGGAATGAAGATATAGACGTCCAGCATAACCCGGAGTTCACAATGATGGAGGCTTACCAGGCCTACGTCGATTACGAAGACATAATGAGGTTGATCGAGGAGTTAATAAGCAACGTTGCTGAGCGTGTACTAAACACCACTAAAGTGAATTACCCGGTAGGAGGCTCTGAAGTTGAGATAGATTTAAGGCCTCCGTACAGGAGGGTTAGAATGGTTGAGGGCCTAAGGGAGTTCGCAGGAGTGGATGTTGAGGGTTTAAGCGATGATGAGATGAAGAGCCTCCTTAGAAAACATGACCTACTCATCCCGGGCGGCTACGACAGGGGTAGGGCTATAGTCAAGCTGTTCGACAAGCTAGTAGGGGAGCATCACTTAATTCAGCCGACATTCGTCATGGACTTCCCAGCATCATCCTCACCACTTGCTAAACCGCATAGGACAGACCCCAAGTACGCTGAAAGGTTCGAGCTTTACATAGCGGGCATGGAGCTGGTGAACGCGTTCACCGAGTTGAACGACCCGGTGATTCAGGAAACTTACTTCAGGAATGAGGAGGAGAGGAGGAAGTTAGGAGACGCTGAAGCCCACCCCTACGACTGGGACTTCGTAGAGGCTCTCGAGTACGGCATGCCACCGGCTGGCGGCCTGGGGTTAGGCATAGATAGGTTAGTCATGATACTCACCGGACAAACCTCTATAAAGGAGGCAATCCCGTTCCCCATGCTAACCCGCTCCATGTAGGATCGGAATTGAGTTAAGTGGTAGTTTCTAGATGGTTTGTTATCCGAGGTGTGCCCGATGTGGGAGTGCTTTGCCGTTGCCCCTAAAAGCCGGCAATGAAGTCCCAGCTGAAGTGGAATGGATAGTAAAAGTTAAATATCCGACAACGGTTGCATAAGCACTCACAGCCGCTTCTGAATCACTCGCTCTAGCTAAGTATCACACGTTATTAAGTGTTTTGCACTGATAATATTTCGGTGTAGTGATTTGATGGAATTGGAGTTAAGGTGTTGGAGGTGTGGGACTCGACTGGGATACACGCCAGGGCTTGACAGATGTACGTCATGTGGAGAACCACTGCTTGTTGAGAGTGATTTTAGGGGGTCTCTTCAGAGGGACGGTTCTCTAGTCCCTAGGGAGTTAAGGACCGTATCACTTGGGGAGGGTCGAACACCGCTCATTAAGTCTCGGGAGGGCGTGTACCTAAAGCTGGAGTATCTCAACCCAACAGGTTCCTTCAAGGACAGGGGCGCAGCCACAGCCATTTCAGAGGCCTTAAGCAGGGGATGCTCGCTGGTTGTAGAGGATTCATCCGGCAACGCCGGTATATCGTATTCCGCTTACGCTGGCCGCGCTGGCCTTAAGGTCAGGATCTACGTCCCTTACGACGCTCCGATTGGTAAGAGGAACATGTTGAGAGCTCTGGGTGCTGAGGTTGTTGAAGCCCCTACAAGGGATGAGGCTGCTAGGCTGGCGACCGCCGACTCTGAAGGGTGTTATGTGGGGCATCGCATAAATCCGTTCTTCCTCGAGGGCGTGAAGGACTTAGCTCTTGAGCTAAGTAGTGAGCTTAAGGATGTTGATTACGTAGTCACTCCATTATCTAGCGGCACGCTATTAATAGGTGTGTGGAAGGGGTACATGGAATTAGTGGAGGCAGGTATCTCTAAACGCGTCCCTAAGCTAGTAGCTGTTCAGGCGTGCGGGTATGAATCCCTTAGCAAGCATTTTAGACCCATTACCAACGTTTGCAGGTCTGAGGCCGTATTGCCTGACGGGATAAGGTTAAGGGACGCTCCTCGATTACAGCACGTGGCCGAGATACTCAAGGGGGCCGAAGGCATGTATGTAGTGTTAGATGATGGGATTGTTAGGCCATATCTAAAGGAACTGTGGAGGGAGGGCGTGGTTTCGGAGCCCACGAGCGCCTACGCTTACGCTGCGGCCAGGGAATTACTTAGAGAGCACTACATATCTGGTAAGGTAGTGGCAGTGATTACTGGTAACGGGATGAAGCACGTCTCAGGTGGAATGACTATATGAGCGAAGGGATTGACGCGCTGATCAACAAGGCGTTAAGCTGGGACAAGGTCTCGGTAAGTAAGCTCATAACCCTGATCGAGACCGACCCTCTCGAATCCCTTAAAGTGCTGAGCAGAATTCCTCAACGACCTAAGGGGTCACACGTCATAGGATTCACAGGCTCGGCCGGAGTTGGTAAGTCCACGTTAATAAACGCCGTTGCGACGCTGTTAGCGCGTGATAATCGCTCAGTGGCCGTGATGGCTGTCGACCCTAAATCCCCTATAACTGGCGGAGCCGTAATGGGCGATAGAATTAGGATGAAGGACGTCCCGAGGAATGTTTACGTGAGGTCGATGACGACGCGTGAGGAGGAGTCACTTCCCCTGAAGGCAGTTCTAACAGTCGAGCTCTTTGAACGCTTAGGCTACGATAATATAATAATCGAGACCCCTGGAGCCGGCCAATTCAGCACTAGGGTGATGAAGGCCGTTGACACCGTGGTAGTCGTTTTAATGCCTGGAGCCGGTGACGAGATCCAGGCGATTAAGGCTGGCATGATGGAGATAGGCGATATTTACGTAATTAATAAGTCAGACCTGCCTGGTGTGAACCTGACTTATAGCCAGGTTCTCTTCGCGCTGAACTCAACCACAAGGGACGGATGGATCCCGAGGATCCTGCTGACCAACGCCCTAAGTCTGGCGAGTGTGGAGCCTCTCGTGAAGGCTATTAAAGAACATCGAGAATACCTAGAGTCAAGCAAGCTCCTCACCATTAAGAGATCGGTGAGGAAATCCCTAGAACTACAGTTAATAGTTAACGAGGAGGTCGATAAGGCGGCGAGAACCATAAGCAGGCCTGAGAGCGATCTATACAAGGTGTATGAAGAATTCCTGAGCGGCGTGGGCTCTATAGAGCATCTGAGAGAGAGGATTAGGAAGGAACTCCTAAATGAACTCATTAAATAACATTAATATTCTTTGCTTTGTTCTATTGTTTTGAGGGGCCGTAGTTTAGCTTGGTAGAATGCGGGGCTTGGGTCCCCGTGGTCCGGGGTTCAAATCCCCGCGGCCCCACCAAATAAACTTCAAGGCTATCCTATCTCAGGGTTTCGCGAGTCTGGGTCGCTGCCAGGATGGCCCCTACTAGAGATGCCGCTAAGTGTATGATGATTGAATTGCATGAGTTGGTCATAGATGCTACTGTCTGGAGCACTGCCGTGCCGGAGAACAGGAAGGTGTTGAACAGAGCTATGGCTGTTGCTGAGTATTCCGCGGCGTAGCTCTCCTTAGCCATGGGTGGCACCACTGTGTGGAGGCCGGCCGCTATCCCCAGGAGGACCAGAGATATGGCCGTGGTGGTTATGTTGAGTGTTAGCGTTGAGTAAAGCATGAGGGTCCATGATGACGCTGAAGTAACGGACGCCGCCAGTAATAACGGTTTCCTTCTTCTTAACACTTTATCGCTTAAGAAACCTGCTATCGGGGTTGTTAACGTGAAGATCAGCGCCAGGAGCATTAGGTATTGGCTAGCTACCTCTATGCTCATCCCTAAGGTCTCACTTAAGTGCTTCTGACCCCACGAGGACTGGTAAGCTAGCGTAACCCCGTAAATGCCTAGGGACGCTATTCCGAGACCCCGGATGTGCGGATCCTTGATCAAAACCTTGAGGTACCTCACCGTGCCTCTAAGCCCGTCAACCCGATCCCTGGATCCATGATCCTTGGAGAGGGTGAAGATGCACGCGGCCGTCGCAAACGTGAGTGTCGCCAGAACTAATAAAGTCGTTCTAGAGCCTACAGTGTTTAAAGCCACCCTCAAAGGGTACGTGGCTATCAACGTGCTCAAGTTACCTAACACGAGCGCGTATGAAGTCAACCTCCCCTGATGTTCCCTGCTGTAAGCAAGTGATGAGGCTCTCTGATAAGCTAGGAAAGCCACTGCAGCTGAGAACCCCACCAGAACCCTCCCTAGAATCAGAGTAACTGGACTCATTAAAGACATCAGCAAGGCCCCGGCACCCATAATGACGGCGAACAGAGCCCCGATCCTCTTGATACCGAAGGCATCGGTCAGCGCCCCCACGAAAAGCTGCGCTATAGTGTATGAGTAGAAATAAGACGAGGATAGGAAGGCTAGGAACACATCCGGGTTAACGCCATATAGTAAAGCCACATAGTCGATCTCAACCTTCATGACCCCGGTCATCACCCTGTGAAAATACACTACCATGTAGAACAGCAGGAGAGTGATTATTAATGGTTGCATCCCAAAACCTGAGGACCTCTGAAACCGTCTACCCAACCCTCACTACCGAACTAAACTGCTACCTCTTAGCCTTAATAAGGCTCGCTTAACTGTTCGCATGTGGTTATAGGGAGAATGAAGACTGCTTCATGAAGCCTCTTAGCTTGCTTGAGGGAGACAAGCTTCCGAGGACGGGCTAAAAGAACATTAAGGCAGACAACCGAACATAAGAACAACATAACCAAATAAAGGTCGAAGTCCTCAAAGACCGCTCCGAAAATAGCTACAAAACAAACCTACGTGAAATCTGAAAACAGCTACACGGGGCAGAACAGTTTTTAAGGCCGATTATGTAGTAGTTTATTGGGCCGCCGTAGCTCAGCCGGGTAGAGCGCCGGACTCATACGGTCGTCTGAGACATCCGGAGATCCGGGGTTCGAATCCCCGCGGCGGCACCAACGTAGCCGGGTCGTCTAGCGGCCAAGGATGCGGGGCTCTGGTCCTATGGGGGAGTGCCCCCGTGACCGGGGTTCGAATCCCCGCCCGGCTACCACTCGATCGCACTTCAACATCGGTGCTAAAGGAGCTCAGATCTGGTGTGGACTTATTTATTGCCGTCAACGAATACTGGGCGTAAACAGTTTAAACAGATCCTGGCTCCTATACCTCGCCAGCGGTTTCAGGATGGAAAGGTCGATGATAGGTTGACGGTGAGGTGCGGGGGCAATCCCCGCACTCTAGAAGCACAGCTCCCTATGAATGAAGAGAGGAAGGGACTACAAGACTACGTAGCTCAGAACCATGTAGGTAGTTCCTTCTTATACAGGGATCACTGGCTCGTCTTCAGTATCTTGTCTCTGAGTTCCTGGATTAGAATGGCCTTGAGCTCATACTTGTGAAGCCTCGTCAGGTGTAGGTACATCCCCCTCTTTGTGAAGGGGCCCTTCCCGCAGATATTGCAGTAGAGTGAGGCTCCTTCAACCCTGGCGATTTCCTTAGCCACGGACTCTATCGCATCCAGAGAGGCTTTAGCTATTGAGGAACCTGTTATTATCTTGAGTTTGTTGAAGTCGATGCCCCTATTAGATGCTCTCCTAGCTAGGAAATCTAACAACCTCTCTGAGAGAGGGTCGAGCTTAGTTAAGTTAAGACCCACTAAGACCACCTGTGCAGACCGCCAAAGCCGTCGCTATCAACTGGAGGACTAAGGCAGGCTCCGAATCGCTAGCAAGCTCCCTAATCACCTGAGTCTTACTTACGTCGACCCCTATTAACCTAGTGAATCTGTTAAGCAATTCCATAGCTTCCTCTTTACTAACCCCACCTTTATCAAGCCTCCTCCTCATGTCAAGGGCATCTGTCAAAACCTTGATCAACTCTGAATCACTATACTCTAAATCCCACAGCTTCCTCCCATAGGTGCTCAGCTCATACGCCAAACCATTGACGTAGACGCCGGTGCCCAGCCTCATCACGAGCTCGCCTGACAGCGTTTTAACGAGTGGCATCAACTCACGGGCAATGTCCTCGTAACCTAAACGCTTAGTAGCTACGAGCATTGAGGCGGACAGGGTGAAGCTCTCGGCGATGAAGTCCTCCTGATCGCACACCTCCTCAACACCCTCGCGGCTTCTAGACAGAGACTCCGCCAAGAACAACCCCTATATGAATCTAAACATAACACAGCGATTTAATTCGTGGTATAAGTAAGACCGACCAGAGACCTCCACGCCTTAGTTAGCGTATTATTAAGGCGTATTAATTCAGCACAACGTATTACTAAAGGTAATACCTCGACGCCGTGAGGTCACACGAAACTAGGCCTCTACCTGAAAGGTAGGTGCTTTAAGTCATATAGTTTGGGAGAATGGAAAGACTAGAGCCTGCTTTTTATTAAAAGTAAAGTTTAATTAAAATTTTCTATTGCTAGGTCTGCTTGAATCAACCCGCTACCTACAGCGTCATCACTCCATTCAAACTTTACGAATCCCCCGCTGCTGGGGTCGAGGACGTAAGCTTCATACCAATCTATCTTAAACGTTGATTTTTCAAGCAATTCCTCCGCTTCCGCTTGGCCTAGATCTACGTCTCCGTCCTCTAGATCTAACTGTAGGACTAGAGCGAGCACGCCACTAACGTGCGGTGTAGCCATTGACGTCCCTCCGAGGTAGTAGTACTGCCCAGGCACTCCCTCCGCCCAGTACGGTGGGTGTGCAGCGCCATAGGGCGTGTAAGGCCCTACGACCCAGCTACCCGGGGCTAGAACGTCTAGATCCTGACCATCCTTTTGCCTTCCGCTGAAGTCAGTGACATACACTTCACCCTTCAAGCCCTCTCCCTCAGGCACGTCCGCAAATCGCCACCACCCGGGAACAATCCATTCGCCAGTCCAGCCAACCGCGCCAACGGAGATCACGGGTCCGTAGGCGCCTGGGTAATCCATCCCTAGATCGCCTCTGTTCCCAGCGGCTGCAACTACGAATACCCCCTGCTCTATGGCGTAATCTATAGCTGCTTTCTCCAGGGGGGATAGGGAGGGCCCGCCGAGGCTCATACTTATTATGATCGGGTTTACAACTCCCTTAGGCTCTAGAATGTCCCCGTTGCTCTCTTTCTCCAGAAGATATAGGTTGGCGATGTAATATATGCCAGCCGCAACATCTGTTGAGAATCCCCAGCCATAGTTGCTCAACACTTTGACAGGCACTATTTTAACGCCAGGTGCCACCCCATCCACTTTGAGTCCGTAGAGGCTGAAGCCTATGAGGGTGCTGATCACGTGCATCCCGTGGCCGTTGGTGTCAGCTTTCCAAGCGTTCATGTTGTTCACGTTACCTGTAACCCAGTACGCGGTCGCCATAGCTCCGAGGAATGCCGCGGCGTGCTCCACATCTATGTTATCCTCTTGGAAGTAATTCCTCCACTGAGGTTCGAGTCCTGTGTCAAGTACCGCAACGTAGACTCCACTGCCGTCTAAACCTCCCTCATGTACTGTAGGCACGTTGATCAAGTCTAGATTCCATGTCAGGGTGGTCGAATGCGATCCGCAACTACCCGGCAAGATTTCTGAGACCCCCTCAACCTTAACTGCCAATCCTATCTCCCTCACACCGTCAAGCCTTCTCAAGTCATCTAGCCTATTGGTCTTCACAGATACTGCCAATCCATTGATCTCGTTGAGGCGATAAATCACGTTACCTCCCAACGACGATATCTTAGCGAGATCTTCTCGATTTATAGGTCTGTCAAAGATCACCTCTACAATAACATGACCTCTATCGTTAGTAGTGGGCTTAGCGGCTAGAGTCACTACCGTCGAGGAAGCGCTAATAACTAACACGACGAACATTAACGCCATTAACTTAAGTTGGGGAACTAACTTCACATCCATTTTTACACCTAGATATTTAAGACAACCAAGTATTTAAGGTGATTTACTCAACCAGTTTAGTTAGCGAATTCATCGAATCCTAAACGAGAGACCGAATCGGTCTCATTTAGGCGCCTGTTGAGCTGCAGTGTGTTAGTTCACTGTTGTGGTGTTCGGAAGTCGTTCAACGTTTTCTTAAGCGGAAACTCTATTTGAGTAATGCTCTTTCGAGCCGGTAGAGAGACGTTGTAGATCCTGATGTTCCCTAGGGTTGCCTCGATGACTCTGGCGTTGTGTGCGTGGGCATGAATTACTAACTCCGGCCTCGTTTCCTTAATCATCCTCTCCATCAACTGAGATCCCATGAAAGGATACACCCTCTCAGGCTCCCCTTTAACAGTTAGGAACGCCGGCGCGTAGTGAGTGACTAAGACAACTACGTCAGCGTGTTTCCTAGCCTCACTTAAGAGCTCCTTTATTATCCTAGGTCTCTCAGCGTACACTAACCTGAGCCCCGGCTTATTCCTTCTCTGCCAATACGTCAACCTATCTAACGAGCCTCGAGACCCCACGAAAGCTGTTTTAACCCCTCTAACCTCCAGAATACACATAGAGTCATTTAACCACATTAACTCAGGGTACCTGCTCATGAACACATCCTCGTACTCATGATACTCCTCATTACCGAAGATCGAGATTATCGGCGTACTAGGGAACTTAGTCTTCACCTCATTAACTACCACATCCAGATCGTCAGCCCTGCCCTCATCAACCATATCCCCCGCGAAAACGCAGACGTCCGGCTTGAAGGAAACCATAGATCTGAGCGAAGCCTGGAAGATCTGGAAGTATCTCTTCCCATGCACGTCTCCCACAGCACATATCCTCACAGAGGACATTCCCACACCACCTAATTCTACGCATCAAACATTATTATAATATTGAGTTATCACGTGTTGGCGTCCTCGTTGAATACAATCCTTATTAACCGTATCCACAAGTATATGGGAGGTGGTTAGGATGGGCATACTGAAGGGCGTGACTGCCTCGGGACATCTCGGATGGGCTATTAAGAATTGCACGATATGTAGGAAGAGGTTAGTAGTTGGTAAGGAGTTGGTATACGTGTGCAGTAAGTGTGGAGGCGAGAAGGTCGTGATATGCTCAGGGGATTACAAAGCGCTGAACGGTAAGTGCCCCTACTGCCATTCAGACCTGGTTCCTCTGTTATGAGACAAGCACCTCCTAGCGAAAGACTTAAGTAGGACGGCGATTCCGATATGCCAAAAGTTATCGAGCGCTCGGTCTATGAATTCGTAAAGGTTGTCTTCGTATGCGATGATGAAGACTCCGCCGAGGCCTTAGGGGATCTGCCAGCGCTTCCTTACTGCTTCACAAGCTCTGAATGCATTAAAACGAACGAGACTGAGGTATGCTGGTCGGAGTGGCTGAGGATTGGGGACTTGTTGGTCCGTGTCGAGAGCTCCACGGTAGGCGGTTTACCCGCCTCTATATCGTTTCACGCCAGAGGGGTTAAATGCGGTGACGACCCCAGGAAGGTTTACGATCTAATCAGCGAGCACTTAAACGACGTATGCGTGAAGAGAAAGTAGCGAACTGGGCTATACCCTAGTTAATGACTTATAAACCATTGAGAAGGTTTTCAACCCCATCGACAGGAAACACTTAACTCGCCGTTTCTCGGGGGGCCTGTGTCTGGGTCTCTAGGTATATGGCTGTGATAATCAGCTCCCCACCGCACTTAGGGCACTTACCGCTCCTCCTGCCTACGTAGTCCTCTTTATTGTAGGTGCTAGATGACGTGTAGCCGCAGTTAAGGCACTTACTCAAGCTGATCACCTTGCCCTTATCCTCTTTCTTCTGAGTTGATGCTTCCCTCAGGTAGGTGACTGCCATGTAGGAGGCTAGGAAAACCACGATAGCTATCAGAAGGATGTAAATAGGGTCGAAACCTAAGGGCATGTGATTCACCTCACTCTATACCCAACGTATTCCCTACCCCTACCACGACTACAGTATCCCCCTCCTTAGTTTTACCCAGCACTATTCTCTTAATCACCTCAACAGCCTTAACCACTCCTTCATACACCTGCTTGGTCATTGTGTTTATGGCCTCCTCGTTGCTCATCTTAACGACCACGGCGTCCAGGGGGACGGAGCACTTAGACGCTACCCTCTCCATAGCTATCTTCTCAGGACCTATATCTCCTATAGCAGCCCCCACACCATATGCCACCTCGCCGCTCCTCTCGCTCTCTAACTTCAGAGCAGCATCAACCGTCACTATCCTTGAGATCCTGCACTCACGACTATCCACGAACTTCTCAAGAGCCTCTCCAGGCCACCCGACCGTGGGTCCAGGCCCCTTCGCCTTTATAATGTAGAGCCTCCTCCCCTCGAGAGTAGTTTCGTAGAGCACTGTTTCGGGAGCTAATTCAACAGGGTTCGAGCCACTGTCTACGAGCATCCGTGCTGCAAGAGCCCCGGCCCCATCCCCTACGGGAGCCCCTAAACCGAAGGAGTCTATCGCGTCCTTATACGCCTTAGCCAGCCTAGCTATCTGGTTTATCTGAAGCGCTAGTTGCATCATCATTATCCAGTCGTTGAACTTAACGCCTAGGTTGTAGTAATGCTTAACGACCTTGTTTATGTAGGTAAGTATGGAGTTGATCTCGAGCAGGACCTCGATCCTCTGCCTACTCACATCAGGCACGTCCGAGACCTTCTCGGTGACATACTTTTTAACGGCCTCGTCACGCGTCCTTATTAGATGCTTCAGCCTCTTTATTATGTCCGTAGGCTCCTTCTCCACAGGGGTTATGACGAAGAAGTTATCAACGTAATCGTCTATAAGGCCCTTCGGGTTTGGGAAGTTCATATCCTTCAGGAACTTTACTGACTTCCTCCTCCCCTCCTCCTCGAACTCCATGAGCTCCATCAACTTTCTCCTAACCACCGAAGAGTAGCGCGCGAACTGAATCCTCTGCGGCACATCCGTGAAGTTAAGCACGAATGAAGAGAGTATTAATATGGCTATCAACATCGACGTCCAGTCCTGAAGCCCATCCATCTCTCTACCACGCTCACCTCTTACTCAATTAACTCAGGCCTTAAAACATTTTATATTTTTACTCTAAACACGTCACTACCTACTTAACTCCGGGTTGGTCGTCACTATGACGTCATTACCGTGAATCAGAACAGTCTCTTCGAACTGCGCTACAAACCCGTCACTCACCTCCTTAAGAACCGGATAGCCCACAATCACAGACTTCCTAACCAGCTTCTGGATGAGCATCCTCAGACCCTCTACGTCAGCGTGCTCGTCCTTAAGCCACCTCTCACAGAAGGGCAACGTCCTGAACCTACTGCTAATAGAGCTCACTAACTGAGCCTCATCACCTTCCACGCGCTTCAGGCTCTTAACGTTGGTCGTTAGAACGTATATCTGAGTGAAGCCCTTGACCTCCTCCACATATCCTCTGCCGTTAGTGAGGAACGGCTCCACAGCGTACGCTTTACCGCTCACCAGCTTCCCCATGGGGATTCTCGACGCGTGATTAGGTATTGTATCGCCTGCATGTATTAAGTACCTGCCGAGCGAGTGCCCTGACAGATTCCGGATGACGTTAAAGCCGTAGTTCCTTGCAACAGCCTCAACCACCCTGCCAACCGCGTTAGCCTGAACCCCTGGCGTTATGCTTAGTAAAGCCCTGTTTAAGGCCTCCCTAGTCGCCTCAGTAAGCCTAATCAACTTATCATTGAACGTGAGAGTTATCGCGGTATCGGCTATGTAGCCGTTAACGTGAACACCTATGTCGACCTTGACGAGAGACTCTTCAGGCACGATGCTTGGATCACCTATGTAAGGCGTCCTGTGCGCTGCGATCTCGTTAATTGATACATTAGTTGGGAAAGCTGACTTACCGCCGAGACCCCTAATCACGTTTTCAACGCCTTCAGCTATGTCAAGGATCCTCACACCCGGCTTAACCATAGACTCGGCCACGCGCTTAACTCTATAAGCGACCTCACCAGCCCTTAAGTAAGCTCTGAGCGACTCCTCATCAATCATGAACACCGCACCACCAACATCTACGTATAAAGTAAATTAAGTCGGGTGTGTAACTGCTGAACGCGTAAAACATATATGCTTAAATTCGTTATCTTATTACCGGTGTTAATATGAGTAATACTGTCAACGTTAAATGGTTTGGTCACGCCGCGTTCAGGATTGGTATGTTCGGTAAGGTGTTCCTGATAGATCCATGGATAACCAACCCGACATCGCCTGAGACCAAGGTGAACCACATCTGCGGCGACTACGTTATCGTGACTCACGATCACGGGGATCATATAGGTAATGCCCTAGAGATCCTGAAGAACTGCCCTGACTCTAAAGCAGTGGCAATATACGAGCTAGCGTCTTTCATGGCTGGGGAGTTAGGCAGTGAGGAAAGAGCTGTGGGAGGCAATATCGGGGGTCCCATCACCCTCGAGGGGGGTTTCGAGGTGGTGCTGACTCCAGCGCTTCACTCCAGCGGGAGGGGATCCCCAGTAGGTGTCATCTTAGGCAAGCAAGGTGTTAACGTCTACCACGCGGGGGACACCGGCTTGATGTATGATATGAAGCTAATCGGCGAGCTCTACAAACCGCTAGTCGCTCTCCTTCCGATAGGAGGACACTTTACCATGGGGCCTAAGGAAGCCGCTTACGCAACCCTTCTAATAAACCCCAAGTATGTGATACCAATGCATTACGGTACCTTCCCCTTAATAAAGGGAGCCCCAGCTGAATTCAGGAGACACCTACTGGAATTCGGCTCTACCTCAGAGCTCATAGTTCTTAAGCCAGGGGAGGAAACCAAACTCACCGTATGATTAAACTAAAAGGTTGGGAGTTTTTCCCCTCCTACAGGGTTTAGGTCTTACATCGACTTACGGTTGAGGATTAGGAGCTGTTTTAGCGTGTAGGTGTTTGTTCTGCAGCCGCGGCGAGTCGCTTGGCGGGGCCCAACTAAGACGGGGAACGAACCTACGCATAAATCGTAATGGAGGAGCAGCCATAAACCCTTTACGAAAGACCTGGTAATTACTTGCGGCTTACCAGATTTAACGGTCCCCTCAGACCTGCGTGGGTAAATCACCCATCATACCTTTCGAGCCTCATCACCGGTGGTGACAAGTCACAGCTCCTTAGCGGATCACCGTGTCATGCGTTCCGGCTTCTCTTCAGGCCCTAAAGACCTGTAGCACGTCCCCACGACGCTTGCGGGTTCGAGCAGACTGCCGTAAGTATTCTTTTTAAATAAGGTTAATAAGCAGCGAAGTCGACGTCTGAAGGGCGACGACAGTGTAATATTAAAACCTAAACTCAGTATCCGTATATAGTTACGTATGTGAGGGATGACTGGTTGGGCAGGTTTGTCGTAGGGATAACTGGGAGTAGTGGTATTGTTTACGGCTTGAGACTCGTTGAGGTCTTAAGCAGTTCATGCCATGAAGTTCACGTGGTCGTGAGTGAGGAGGCTAAGGCGGTTTCGGAGAGTGAGTGCCTCAGCTGGGACAAGTTGCTGGGGTTACTCAGGAAATTCACTAACTACGTCTACGGTGAGTATGACTTCACGTCGCCAATAGCTTCTTCATCCTACGTGATCGACGGGGTTGTTGTCATGCCCTGCAGTCTTAAAACCCTTGGAGAGATAGCTAACTCAATCCAGTCAACGCTTGTTAGTAGGGCGGTGCTGAATAGCCTCAGGTTAAGGCGACCAGCGATCCTAGTTATCCGTGAGACACCGCTATCAACTCTCGACATAGCGAACATGCTTAAGGTATCCCTAAGTGGTGGTGTAGTGATGCCGGCGTCGCCAGCGTTCTACACGGAGCCTCAAACCCTTGAGGAACTGATCGACTTCATGGTTGGCAAGGTTCTAGACGTGCTTGGTATAGAAAACAATCTATACAGGAGGTGGGAGGGTATGAGGGTTACTCAAGGAAGGAACCTTTGCGGCCGCCTCTACGGGCGAGGAGACTCTTAACTTTATCGTCTATCTCAGCCTCGTTCAACTCCTTAATGAACTCCTTATCGCCCTCCTTGAACTTCACGGCGAACGCGCACTTACCGTCAGGTAGGAGTGCCTTCCTCTCACAGAAGGCAAACTGACATCTATACCCTAGACAGGAGTCACCTATCCACCTACACATAGCTGCCTTCTGTACATGACCCTTGACAACCCTGTTCACCACTACTAAAGCGTTCTTAGAGCACCTGAACAAAGGACACAGCATGTTGCACTTATCCCCGAGCGGTAGGGGCTTCACCTCGCCTCTTAAAGCCCTCTCCTCCTCATCCTCGTGGACTCTCTCGAACCTCTCATGCCTCCTTATCCACCCCTGTCGATCGTCATGCGGCATGCGATGCTTATTTGGGTACCCCACCCGATCTCACCGGTTTAACGCTGATCCTATGTTATTCTTATGGTTTAAACCATTTTAAAGCTAAATAGGTAATCAGACCTGACTGGTAAGTCACAGCTAGGATCAACTCCTTCCTGACGCTATGCGAGAGCCTCCCCCAGCTAATCAGATCGCCGGGCTCAATCACCTGCCCGTACTTAAGCACCTTGACCAGGTACGGGGCGTGCTCTAACCCCGGCTTCTTCCTGTAGAGGGCGAAGTCAGTGCCGTACTTGAGTGCCGACCTAATGATCAGCCCTGCCTCCTTAAACTCCCTGTAGCTCCTGTAGAGATCATCGAACCCTGGTATGTGCTTCTTGCAGACCTCCTTGAAGGCATCCATGCTCAGCTCCTCAGAACCCTTAAACACCTTTAAGACGCCCTTCTCCATCAGGTGGTATGCCTCGATGAGCGATAACTCAAGAGGCTTATTAACTTCTTCCCGCTCCTTAGGCTTCTTAACGCCGATGGGCTTACCTATGAAGCCTGTGGTGAAGATACACCTAGCTAGGTCGACGTCAAACACTATCACCTTAGAACCTATCAGGTATGCCTCACCACTACCGCAACCCTGGAGTCTCCTACCTATGGAGCGAGATGAGCCGGAGATCAGTCCCCACCCTCTTGAGTATGTCGGCTGAGTCCTCTAGCTTGTCGGTCAGCTCTTTAAGGAGAAGGAGGGCACCGACGTCGCTGGAGTAGCTCTTAATAATCTCGAGTCCCAACTCCCTGTAAATCTCGTCCACGTTGTTCTCCAAGCCAGCCTCCTTCTGGTAAAGCTCCTTAACAGTCTTCAAGTTATTCAGCTTACCAAGCATCTCGACCAAGACGCTCACCATCTCAACGATTTTCCTAATCGTGGAGTCGAGGTATACATACATGTTGTCAGGCATCTTATCGAACCCCTTAGTAACTAAGAGTAGACACCTGTTAGCTGCAGCCTCGCCGTGCTCCGCCAACCTAATCACGTTCTGAGTCATCCCTATGTATATGCTTTCCATGGTTAAGGCGGGTGAGACCCTGACAATGTAATCAAGCAAGTTCGTAGCCCCCTCCTCTATCTCTTCCTTCACAAGCCGGACCTTACCATACATCCTCTCAACTCCTGCGTTGTTAAGGTCATCTAATTCCTTCAGTAGGATCTGTAGCTCTTTATAGAGATCCATAGACCTCCTCATAAGGGCTATTAACTGCTCGGTAATGGCTGACTCAGCTATGCTCTCCTTCTCACCACGTTCACGAATTCCCTCAAGCCTTATGCTCTCCTCAGTCATTCCGTTCACCTGACACAGCCAATCCCATTCTAAATACTATAAACACCTTAAATATACCTACACATCTACAGATCCCCTCAGAAGTCAGGCTTTCATAGGGCTTGATGCAAGCCTGTGTCAAACTCGGACAACTTCGCTAGGCCCGCATGCTGGGGGATGTGAGGAGGTTCCTCAACACCCTGGACGCTAAAGCGCTCAGCTCCTTAAGCTTCATCAGCTCGCCATCTACAAACCTCACCTCCTCATACATCCCCTCGTTATCTAGGTAGTTCCTGAGATCCGTTAGCATGTCCTCCTCATCATTTATCGAGACCATTAGAGCGAACGTTATCAAGGTCTGCAAGGGCTCAACGAATTCCTCACGCACCTCCGAGGTCTCGCAGGACTCCATGCTCCTCCTCAAACTACTTCTAGTCCTGCTGACCTTGAGAGCATACTCCTTAACCACATCGTAAGATACTCTTTTACTGAAGAGGTTATCGATCAGCTCCCTCAACCTAGCTAGCTCTTTATTCCTCTTCAAGGTGTTGTCTTCAAGCTTCCTGAGAATTAGTGAGTCCTCCATTAAGCCGACCTCACGGTGGCCATGGAGTTATCAGCTACCCCATTCCTCCTCATGAACTCCTCGTTAGCGCGAACCTCGTTCTCAGGGAGTTCCTCAGAGAGGAGGACCTTAAGAACAAACTTCTTGCCGGAGACTGAGAGCTGAGCACCCTCCTTGATGCCTAACTCGCCAGCCAATTTTTTACTCACCTGAAGGATGTCCTCAGGGATGGTCTCGCTAAGCCTCACCCTAACTCTCCTCTCCAGCACTCTTCTCCGACCTTGACTAAACACCTCGCTAGCCGGGGGTATGACGGCGACTAACTGCTTAACGTCCTTCTTCTGGGCTTGCTGGGAACCACCCTCATTGCTCAGTAAACACCACCACAAAAGTAATAATCAGTGGACATATAAATTAAATCACTGTAGCCTTGAGTTAACTAGCTGATTGGCCTCTCTAAAGCTGAGACCCTGTAAACCTGTTGGCGACCCATCTAATCAGGTCATCAATCCCGACTCTGACCTGCTCTCTAGTGTCTCTAAGCCTAACCGTCACGGTACCGTCGTCTAGGGTCCGGTAATCCACGGTCACGGCGAAGGGAACCCCGATCTCGTCAACTCTTGCATACCTCCTCCCTATGCTCCCGTCCTCGTCGTATATGACGGTCAAGCCGGCTCTCACGGCTTCCTCGTAGATCCTCCTAGCCACGCTTCTCAACTGATCCTTAGTCACCAGAGGAAATACAGCTAGCTTGTAGGGTGCTATCCTCGGTGGTAGTTTAAGGACTACCCTACCACCCTCCTCCGTGTATGCCTTATCCAAGGCCACTAAAACAAGTCTCTCAGCCCCGAAGGACGGCTCAATGACGTGCGGTACGAACCTACGTCCTCTAATCACCTCCACCTCCTCTACGACGCGTAGGGCGTTAGCTGGAACCCTGAGACCGGCGACAACGACTTCTCCGTCTTTAATCATCCTCTCCGCCTCATCAGCCTTAAAGCTCTTCAAGATGTTAACAACCTTGACAGCCTCCTCGCCGAGGGACTCCCTCAGAACAGCCTCGTCAACGACGACTCTCCTGACCACAGCCTCTTTAGGCTCCCTCAACTCCCTATAGACGGTCATGTCCTCTCCTGAGAACTGCATGTGCCTGGACAAGTCGTAGTCCGTCCTGTAGGCATGGCCTGAGATCTCGACCCACCCCCACCTAGATATGGCGACAAGCTGGTCGAAAGTTTGTCTCGAGTAATGAGCCCTCTCCTCCGGCAGCTTCTCCTCAAACACGACCTCACCCTCCCCCAGCCCTATCTCCTTCACGAATGCTTGAGCGACGGACATCCAGTACGCGAGCCAGGGGTTCAACACTATGCCCTCCGCCACCGCCTCCTCAGGCTTCACTGTGATAGGCTCCTCAACGCCGCTTCTCCGGGACTCGGCTGTGAGTATCTTAAGCCTCCCCTGAAATCTGTTAAAGTCAGGTGTTATGGGCTCCTCAGGGTCGAAGAAGAACTCCACCTCCATTATCGTGAACTCCCTCAACCTAACCATCCCCTGCCTAGGGGATATCTCGTTCCTTGCAACCCTGCCGACCTGGGCAATCCCCACCGGGAGGGTGTACCTCATCGAGGTGAAGACCCTCTTGAACGATGTGAACATGCCTTGAGCTGCTTCAGGCCTTAGGTATGCTGTCCCATGCCTGTAGGGACCGACGTTGGTCTGGAATAGCAGGTTGAACGTTCTAACCTCACCCAGTTCACCCCCGCATGAAGGGCATCTAACGCCCTTCTCCTTAATGAGGGCATTCAACTCTTCTGGATGCATCCCCTCAGTCCTAACACCTAATGAGTCCTGGAGGAGGTGATCAGCCCTGTAGATCTTATTACACTTACTGCAGGCAACTATAGGGTCGGTGAAGCTCTCGAGATGACCTGACGCCTTAAAGACCGCCTCAGGCGCTATGACTGGGGTCTCCACGAGAACAACCATGTCCTGATGCTTGAAGACGAAGTAATCAAGCCAGAGATTCTTTATGTTCTCCTTGAGGAGAGCTCCCAGGGGACCTAGGTCGTAGAAGCCGGCGAGTCCCCCGTAGATCTCATAGGAGGGCCAAAAGAACCCCCTACGCATAGCTAGGTCAACAACTTTATCGTACTTCTCCTCGTCGCCTAAGCTCACTCCGACACCCCAGAATTAATTAGACAGGTTTTATAAAACCCTGCGAACCTACATCATGGGGTGTAGGTTATGCTTGAGTTATACTTGATTAGCAACCCGTACGTCTTCCTGGGCGTCAGCGGAAGTAGAGATAGAACTAAGCTCAGCTTCGTTGGGATCCCGTTTGACTCAACAAGCAGCTTCAGAGGCGGCTCTAGGTTCGCGCCAATCAACATCAGGCAGGCGTCACAGTCTCTAGAGACTTACTCGTTCAGAAGCGCGTCCTCTCTGGAGGACAACCCGCCGGTGGACGAGGGTGACGTCTCGGTCGTCCATGGAAGTGCTGAAGCTACGTTAAGGAACGTCTCAGCGGTCTCGGAGGAGCTCCTCAGATTCAGGAAGGTCGGGTTCATTGGAGGCGACCACATCGTGACGTACGGTGTGGTTGAGGGATTGGTCAAGGCTCTTGGGAAGACCCCATGCGTGCTTGTCTTCGACGCTCACCTGGACTTTAGGACTGACTACTTGGGATTCAGGTACAGCCACGCTTGCGTGACGAGAAGGGTTAACGAACTTGTAGGAGGGAGTAACGTGATGGTGATCGGCTTCAGAGCCGTTGACTCTAAGGAACTCAGGGAAGCTAGGGAGGCAAGGCTCAACATGATTAACGCCTACGAATTAACGAAGATGACCTTGAGGGAGGTTAGCGGTAAGGTGGGTGACTTCCTAAGCACGTGCGAGAACACGTACATCTCATTCGACATGGACGTGCTGGACCCCGCCTACGCACCCGGGGTAGCCACGCCTGAGCCTGAGGGACTTCAACCCACATTCACTATAGACCTGCTGACACGCGTAGCGGATGAGAGGCTCGCTGGCTTCGACCTAGTGGAGGTGAATCCATTGGTAGATGTAGGCAATGTTACCTCGTTCCTAGCGGCGAAGATACTCGTAGAGCTCTTCACAAAGCTCACCACAACACCCTTTAAACAGCCAGTCCGGTAGGGAGTTCAGCTTACTAATGCCCGGTAAATCTTTAAAAACTTGGTCTTGAAAGATTATATGTAGTAGGGTGTGAGATGAGTAAAAAGGGTAAGATCGATATAACTTCCCTGTGTGGAGGGTTACCAGAGGAACTCTGCATTCAGTTAGGCGCTGAAGAGCAGCTTGTTAAGATCCGTCTAGAGAAGAGGAAGTTCGGTAAAGAGGTGACGGTCATCGAGGGCATAGATCCGTCCACCTACGACCTGAGGAAGATAGCCTCAGCTCTTAAGAGTAAGTTAGCCACTGGAGGTACTGTGAAGGACAACCACATAGAGATTCAAGGCGACCAGAGACAAAAAGTTAAGAACATACTTACAGAGGAGTTCGGCATACCTGTTGAAAGCATAATATTCATAGAAACGGAGTGAGCGCGTTTTTAACTGGAAGCACAGGTAATTACTCTTCCTCCTCCTCCGGGACCTTGAGATTCAGATGCAGAGTTATTTCCCTGTACCTATTCCTAACAGTTACCTCCGTCACGCCAGCCACCTGGGCTATGTCCTTCTGCGTTTTCTTTATGCCGCACAACCTAGCCGCTATGTAGACCGCTGCAGCAGCGACTCCTGCAGGATCCTTGCCAGCCGTGATCCCTGTGTTCTTAGCTTGCTCAAGTATCTCCCTAGCCTTAGCCTCAACCCTACCCCCAAGACCTAGTGCTGAGATCATCTGTGGCACGTAATCACTCGCACCTGAGACAGGTATCCTTATGCCCAACTCACGCACTAGGAGTCTGAAGCATCTTGCGATCTCCTTCTTCTGGGTCTTAGTGAACTCAGCTATGTCGTCGAGAGACCTAGGCAGCTTGTAGAGCCTGCAAGCTATATAGAGACAGGCCGCGACCACGGCCTCAACAGCCCTACCCCTAACAACCCCCCTCTCCACAGCTCTACGATATATGGTCGCGGCCTCCTCCTTAATTGCCTCAGGAAGCCCGAGCTCTTCAGCAAGCCTATCCAGCTCCTCAGCCGCCTGAGTTATGTTCCTATCAATGCTGTTCTGTATCCTGGTTCTAATTTGCCACTTACGCATGCGCATAGCTTCCAACTTACGTTCTAACTCAAGCTTCTTACCTGAGGCATCCCTGTCACGCCAGTCGATCATAGTGGCTATGCCGCTGTCATGTAGTGTCTGCGATAGAGGCGAGCCTGAACGAGATCTCCTCTCCTTCTCCTCCGGTGTGAAAGCCCTCCACTCAGGTCCTTGATCAACAACCCTCTCCTCAATGACCTCACCGCTCTCAGTGCAAATGTACTCGCCTCTAACCTCGTCGAAAACTATCTTACCCGGGGGACACTTATCCTCCCGGGACTCCTCACTTTTCTCTTCCATTACCCAGCCACCAACAGTAAACCTTAAAAAGGTTGGTTACAGAGTTAATAAGCTTTTTTATTGGTCCCAAGAAAAAATCTAACGCTGAAGGCTCAGTAGTACCACCCAATAGTAATATCGTAACCTTTAGCACCTGTCAAGCCCTAGCGTCATATTTAATAAGCGTGTGAGAAAGTAAATATTGCGGAGGTAGTTGACGGGTTTGAGTGAGTTGCCGAGCGTCACGTATAAGTGTTGGAAGTGCGGGAAGGAGTTTACTCTTGAGGAAGGCCTGGAGAGTTTCATAAAGGCTGAGGAGAGGGAGGGATACACTTTCTTAAGGTGCCCTTACTGCGGGTTTAGAATAATAGTTAAGGCCCGTAGGCCAAGCCCTAAGAGGGTAAGGGCTGTCTGACCCTATTCCGTCTCAGCGCTTCACGAGGCCTAGGTGGTCTACAATCATACCTGTGGACGTGTTAATCAGCTTCACTGAAGGATTGCTTCGCCTCGAGGATCTTGAGTGGATTTTAAGCGACGTCGAAGCCAGCGGCTTAAAGCATGTTCTAATCTCTTTCACCACGGACTCCGAGTTGATCCCTCAGGTCAACTTAATCTTCTCATACCTGCCTGAGGTCGATTTGATTGAGTGGCTACGTTTAGAAGTCCTCGTCTCACAGGATGTCGAGGCATCAAGCTTCTTCACTAGGTATTACCAGGAATTAATTAAGTCAGGTGGCGAAGTTCTTGTGAGGAGCGACGGCATCTCGATCTTCTACAGGATAGGCAACGCCTCGAGATTCAAGAGCCTGAGGGACTACGTAGGCATTGTCTCCAGCGTGCTGAACACCACGGTTAAGGAGTTGAGGTACGTCAGCTACGGCCTAATCCCCGCTGAGGGGGGTCTTTAACAATCCTGGCGGACTTAGTAAGTGGGGGGTTGGAGTGGCCGGGAAGATAATTCTCGTGGGTTCTGGCCTTTCAGCAGACTTAATCACGTTGAGAGGGGTTAAGAGGATCTCTGAAGCTGATTTAGTTTTCGCGGACTCCTACACTAGCATCACTCTAGGCGACTTGAGGACCTTGTTAATGTCTCTGACCGGTAAGGAAGTCGTTTACCTCAAGCGTGAAGATATAGAGGAGAGATACCTCGACGTCTTGGTGAAGCCAGCGCTTAACGGGCTTAACGTAGTGCTGGTAGTGCCGGGCAACCCGCTTGACGCCACAACGCACACGGCCCTCCTGAATGAGGCGAGCAGAAGGGGTGTTGACTTCGAAGTCGTCCCAGCACCAGGCATAATACCCAACGCCCTAACTATGTCTGGCTTAATGATCTACAGGCTAGGGAAGGTGGCTACGTTGACTTACCCTAAGTCAGGGGTTATCTCTGAGTACCCCTACGACGTATTGAAGGATAACGACTCTAGGAACCTCCACACAGTGTTCCTTACGGAGATAGACCTTGAGAGAGGCGTTAAGATGCAGATTAGGGAGGCCGTTGAGATACTCTACACGCTTGAGGAGATACGTGGTGAGGGACTTGTGAATGACTTGAGGAGGGCTATAGCGGTTTCCAGTCTGACAGGCCCCAGTCAGAGGATATGCTTCAAACCGCTTAAGGAGTTGAAGTCCATCCCCGATCACGAGGGCCCTCACACGCTAATAATGACCTCGCCTGGGATGCACTTCATGGAGGAGGAGGTAGCCGAGATCATCTCCAAGAAGTACTGCCAGTAGGGGTCCGCCGGCACCTCCCAGACTGTTAACGCTATGTTATCGTCATCGATTTATGGCGTGCTCGACGCGTGGCGGGTTAGGCGGGCTGAACGGGCACTCCTTAAAACCCTGACGCGCCGTTCTTCACCGCGTCCTCGAAACCCCTCGCG
>CALIKV010000007.1 GCA_938017505.1 uncultured Sulfolobales archaeon
CTTCTTCCGGCGCCACAGTCGTTGTGTGCCAGAAGGGGATTGACGACGTAGCACAGCACTTCCTAGCGAAGAAAGGAATACTAGCGGTGAGGAGGGTGAAGAGATCAGACATGGAAAAACTAGAGAAAGCAACGGGAGGAAAGATAATCAGCAACGTGGAGGACATGACCCCTAACGACCTAGGGTACGCGGAGCTTGTTGAGGAGAGGAAGATAGGTGATGATAAGATGGTGTTCGTTGAGGGCACTAAGGACCCGAAGGCTGTAAGCATAATCATCAGAGGCGGTTTAGAGAGGGTTGTCGACGAAGCTGAGAGGTCGTTTAGAGACGCCCTAAGCGTGGTGGCCGACGTCCTGAGACTGCCTAGGATCGTGTACGGTGGAGGCAGCTTCGAGGTGGAAGTGGCTAAGCAGCTGAGGGAGTACGCGGCTAAGGTTGGGGGTAAGGAGCAATTAGCTGTGCTTGCTTTCGCAAAAGCCCTTGAAGGTATAGTGTCGGCGTTAGTGGAGAACGCCGGTCTTGATCCGATAGACATGCTGTCAGAACTCAGAAGCGCGCATAACAAGCCGGATGGGATGATCTACGGGGTTAACGTCTTCAAAGGCAAGGTAGATAGCATGGAGGAGATGGGCGTCATAGAGCCGCTAGCCGTTAAGACCAACGCCCTCAAAGCAGGGACTGAGGCAGCAACACTCATACTGAGGATAGACGACGTCGTGGCTGCCAGCAAGGTCAAGGAAGAGAAGAAGGAGGAGAAGAAGAAGGAGGAGAAAGAGGAGGAGAAGTAACACCGGAAGCGAGTCTAGATCCTAGCCTTGAAGGAAGGAACAACCAGACTTTTTGTACGTAGCCTATCGCTCCCCGTCATCAATCATTACGCCTGATCACGAACCCCCTTCGAACGTAACTACGAGAGCTCACGTCTAGACCCTTAATATTCACAGGACCTTAACTTACTGCGGAGTGATTCACGGGGAGAAATCCTGATCCTTGAGCCACTGCCGACGCTCAACCCTCTGAGGCTCGTAATTAATTAAACAAACGCCTTTTTAGGTTTTTAAGTGCTTAGTTAATTAGTGGTGGGACGCTATTGTCAGGTGTTGAGTTCGGCTCGCGGAGGAAGGGTCCGATCGACGATTACGCTAGGTATCTAGAGATGAGGATCCAGGAACTAGAGACTGAGGTAGAGTTCCTGAGGAATGAGGTTAACTACTACAAGAAGGAGATCGAGAAGTTGCTCTCCACACCCCTGATCGAGGGCGTGTTGCTCGAGACCCTGCCTGACGGGAAGGCTGTGGTTAAGAGCTCCACTGGGCCTAACCTCGTTGTTGAGGTCATGGGCAACGTTGATTTAAGGAACGCTCGTCCCGGCTCCAGAGTCGTGCTCAACCAGAAGGGCTCTGCGGTTATCGGCCTGCTCCCTTCGCTTGAGGACCCATACGTGAGGGCTATGGAGGTTATTGAAAGACCTAACGTGAGGTACAGTGATGTCGGCGGGCTTAAAGAGCAGATAAGGGAGCTGAGTGAGGTTGTTGAACTGCCGTTGAAGAACCCAGGTCTCTTCAGGGAGATAGGGATAGAGCCTCCTAAGGGCGTCCTCCTCTACGGCCCCCCAGGCTGCGGTAAGACCCTCCTAGCTAAGGCGGTAGCGGGAGAGTCTAACGCGACCTTCGTAAGCTTGGTTTCATCCGAGTTAGCTCAGAAGTTTGTGGGTGAGGGAGCCAGGATGGTGAGGGAGATCTTCAGTTTTGCCAGGAAGAAGGCCCCAGCCATAATCCTCATCGACGAGCTTGACGCGATAGGGGCTAAGAGACTCGACGTCGGGACCAGCGGTGAGAGGGAAATCCACAGGACGTTAACGCAACTACTAGCAGAGCTGGATGGGTTCGACCCTCTTGGGGATGTGAAGGTCCTAGCAACTACGAATAGGGTGGACATCCTGGATCCAGCGCTGCTGAGGCCAGGGAGATTTGACCGATTGATTGAAGTGCCTCTACCCAACGTCAAAGGCCGCGTTGAAATATTCAGGATTCACACTGACAGGATGAAGGTCAAGGACGTTGATCTAGAGGAGCTAGCTAAGTTGACTGAGGGGGCTTCAGGAGCTGACATTAAGGCTATATGTACTGAGGCGGGGTTCATCGCTTTGAGGAGTAACAGGAACTATGTAGTCATGCAGGACTTCATAGAGGCGATAAGAAAGACCCTCAAGGATCGTTTCAGACCGTACGCCGAGGAGGTCGGCAGGACGCAAGACCGCAGGATACCTCCGGTGGTATGAGATTGGTTTTTATTGTTAGGGAGGCGACTTCAGAGGAGTTAAGGAGTTTCAGAGCTATTCTAAGTTACCAGTTAGGAGTTGATATTGCGGGTAGAGCGCTCCCGCAGGGGCTCTTAGTAGGTGTTTCTCGGAACACTGAAAGGGTCAGGGCCTTAATAGACCCAATCACTCGAGAGATCCTGGCCACGGTGGTCGCTCAGACCAACACCCTGAACATCCATTTAAGACTTGCCAGGACTCTACACTCACTTACGTCGCCGCCTAAACTACGAGTAGTCGTAGTCGATGAGATGGTGCCTGACCTGCTGGAGGCTGGGTCGTCGGTCTTCGCAAAGCACATCATAGCTGTTGACGAGTCTCTGCGGGCAGGTGATGAGGGGCTGGTGGTCAGTGAGGGTGATGAGCTCCTATGCGTTGGCAAGCTAGTGTTGTCCCCCGATGAAATACTTCAGTTATTAACCGGTCCGGCGGTGAGGATTAGGAGGTGTGTTAGTAAGTGAAGCCTGTTGAGGTAATCATTTACAGGGAGTATGAGCAGCTGCTCAAGGAGCCTGGGAGGAGTTGGGTGCTCGTCACAGGGTTCCCCGGATTCGGTTACGTAGGAACTATAGCCACTAGGTATCTAGCCAGCAAGACCGGGTCCGTCAAGATAGGCGATATAGTAACCAAGTACATGCCCGATTTCGTCGCTGTAGAGGACTACGGGGTCATGACGCCTTACGAGATATTCCTGGCTGAGGGGAATGGCCTCTTGACGGTGGTCAACAACGCGCTTCCATCAACGCCCGAGAGAGTTCCTTACGCACTAGCCCTGGCTGAGTGGTTTAAAAACGTGAACGGCAGTAGGGCCATACTTGCAGGCGGGCTTAACGTGAAACTCAGAGAAGGTGAGGAGGACTTCAGGTGGGTCTGCAACGTAGCGTGTGAGTGGGGTTTTAAGGAACCAGCGTTGAGTAAGGGCAACTACATAGTCGGGCCTCTAGCCACTCTATACACCATCTTCACGTTAAAGAAGATCCCTACGTTATTAATACTGCCTTACACAGAACCAGGCAAGTATGACCCCTCAGCCGCTGCCGTGTTCATAAGGGAGCTCAACAAGATCCTTAACATGAGCATCGACGTAGGTGATTTAATAGAGTACTCTAAATTAGTAGCCTACGCGAAGGCCCTGATAGAGGAGGCCAGCAAGAAGAGTAAGGAGGACAAGGGTCCTAAGCTCTACATGTAGCGTGTCTAACAGAGCTCAACTAACCTAACATTGCTCGACTTTTTGAATTCCTCGAACAATTCACTCCTGCTCCAGGAGTGTTCGGAACACGTTACAATGATGACTTCAGAAGAATCCGTTATCTTGCTGTGGAAGATCTTACGGATCTCCGTGAGCATGTGTCTAACCAAGGACTCGCTGGGTGTTAGGGACATCTCAAACTGGGAGTATGGGAACACCTCATCCAGCTCGACCGGCACTACGTTGAAGTAAGGGATGTATATCAAAGCGCGGGACTCCTGATCAATAAGTCCAGAGGCAAGGACTTTCCTATAGGTCCTCGATGTTCTGAAGGGCTTCTCGTCAGGGGCGCCGGGGATCAGGATAACCCTCCTCTCGTTCTTGAAGTCCATCTTCTCAACGAATGCTCTATGACGAATCAGCTCTGGCCTGTGATATGACGTATCGTCATATAGGAAGATCGCGTGGGCATCGCCCTTGAATCGAGGGTCGAGCCTCTCTATCCAGCCAGCATATTTAATCAATGCGTTAAGGGCTTCTCTGAGTGACGGATGGGTTCTAGCCCGCTCCTCAATCAGCTCCCATAACCTACCTTCCTTCACGGCGGTCTTAACGCGCTTTATTTCCTTGTTTATCACGTGCAGGTTATGTATTGAGAGTAGCTTGACCCTCTCAATCCCCTCCAGGCTCATGAGGTCTTTAGGCGTGTACTTACTGCAGACCTCACACTCGCAAGGTAGGTACTCGAGGTCTGTGAGCCTGTAGGTGCCGTTCTCGCTCATATACCTCCCGTCTCTAGCATAAAGGATGTAGGAGGCCGAGTCGAAGCTATCTACTCCTAGAGCCACCATGAAAGGGATTATTAAGGGATGCCCACCGCCGAACAAGTGAACAGGTTTATCCAGAGGCAGTATGGTCTTAGCAGTAGCCACCATATCCACGATCCTTCTGAAATCGTACTTCTCCAACACGGTTACCGGGGAACCTATGGCGTACATGTCGTAACCGTCTATCAATCTAGCCTCCTCAGCGGATCTGGCAACTAAATCTAAATGCACCCCGCCCTGTATTGGGAGAACCCAGACGACGTCGCTCTCCCCAATCACGTTCGCGGTGATCCGAGCTCTCCTCAACGTCTCCTCAACACTGTCCCTAGCCTCCTCATAGCTCGCGTCATCCCTCGTAGGGATGTCAGCGATCACCGCTATGTCGGAGTCTATATCCCTCTGGAAAACCGCTATCTCAACAGGGTCTATCTTCACTTTCCTACCGTACCTCAGTATCTGGTACGCGCCTGAGTCAGTCATAACGACCCCGCTGAACCCAATCACTCTCTTAACACCGAGTTCCTTGGCTTTATCTCCGAGAGACTGTTTTATTATGTAGGCGTTGGTTATGACCTGGTTGAAGCCGATCCTCCTTACCTCCTCTGACGGTAACTCCCTCCCCTGCTTAACGGGATTTATGACCGGGAAAAACGCTGGGGTCTCTACCACTCCTGACTTGGTCTTCAGCCTACCAATCCTGCCGGCCAGATCCTTATCTCTAACTTCAAAACTCATACTACCTCTACCGCAATCCCTGTTGTGGTGAAGTGCACTAGACCTGAGGCTGAGTACCCCGTCTCTTTACCTCTAAGTATTCTTGGAGGGCACTGTAGAGTTTACCTGCCAACGCACCAGCCCCTTCAACCCCGTTCTCCGTTATCTTGAATTTATCGTACACGTAAACGGCGTGGGCCTCCTTAATCACCTTAATGAACGAGGAAGGTATGTTCAGCTTTGATGTGATGTATTTCCCGAACTCCTCAGGGTCGAATAGGGGCCTCGTCTCGAAGATTATTTCAGAGATCCTCGAACCATTAATAAAGACTTTGTAGAAGGTCTTGCCCTCCTGATTCCTAGCGTTCTCAAGAACTAAGTGTAGGGAGAACCTCTCACTTAGGTCCAGCCCTATCAACCTACCCGTGTAGGCTGACCCGTCAGTGAGCCTGACCGTTATCTCGTTGCCTAATAAACCGTTGAGCTCGCTTATTAAACCCCTCAACGCCGACTGCGTGACTGCACCCATTTCCGCTACCTAAACTTGATATAGTTAAGTAGACCTTAAAAATTCACGAGGTTTAATCGTAACACCCTGCCTCCCCCTACCCCTCGGGACAGGGCTTTCATCCATTACGAACCCTGGAAAACTATTAGAGGGTGTGGAGATTAACGTTCACGTTTAACATCTTCCACGCTCTTTTAGCGTTCTTAAAAGCGGTATCTCATTCAATTTCCTCGGGTCAATGAACTCCCAGAGTAGCCCTGCAGGTCTTACCCTAGGGCCTTTAGCCTGCAGGGTCTTCGTAGGCGTCACTATCCAATCGACTGTGAAGTCCCATGGCTCAAGAGGCATTCTTTCAATCACTACTTGAAGGTCGTGGACTGTAGTGACTATGTTTGTCTCAGGAGCTACTCTACCACACTCGAATAATATCCCGTACTCAAGCTCTGAGTACCCTTCCCCCTTACCTAACCTCCCACCGAAGACATCGACAACTACAGAACCCGTTACTATTAGATCCACTTTAGGCAAGCTCCAAGGCTCCACGCGCTCGCCATGCTTGAAAGCCCCACTTATCGTTGACGCATAACCAACCTCACTACTAGACATCTTACCAGGGTCCAAGAGCAAGAAGCCCTCGGAAACCCTCGGGGTAGGCATTATGAGAACCCTGCCTGAGCGTAGCACTAACTCACGCACGGGTCTCTGAGGCGAATCAGGACTAACCTCCACTACGCTGAGGTTCCTGAGGGTGTCTAGGTTAAACAGCCTTAACGCAGCTAACTCAGCCCCGACGAAGTTAGGAATCCTCCCGTGAACTGGGTAAGGAAACCTAGCTACGTTGCTTGATTCCATCAAGGCCCAAACGCTCCTCCTTAGATTCGCCCTGAACTTCCTTAGGTCCGCTGAACTCATTGGTCAGCCCCTTCAGCCCTAACCAAGGTACGTAGTGAGATCGTTCTGTAACCTTCCTTCAGGAGTGGAGGTTGTGAGATCTGTCTAGGCACTTCTCTCACCAGGGAGGGAGTATCTGAGGATCGCTATGATGCCGCCTAACCCCCTAAGCTTAAGCGCTAGCGGTGACTCGGCAGGAACGATTCTGACCTTACCGCCTCTCTCCTCAACGACGTTGAGAACCTCCTCAGCAATGCTCGAGTCCTCGGAGCTCAGCACGTCCTCAACTGCTAGGAGAGTCTCCACGGCATTGCTCAGCGCCGCGTACTTGACGTCGTTAAGTCCGTAGGCAACCCTCTCAGGCTGTGTCATGAGCAACCTGAGGAACCTGCTTAGCATCGCTTCACCCTCTACGATGACGTACTCCTGAAGCAGTTTCCTAACAGAGTCCCTCCTGAGTAATTCCTCCACACCAGCTCTACCGCCTATAGATACTGAATCGACGAAGATCCGTGCTCTCCTACCTACACATGCCTTAAGCTCCTTACCTAGAGCCTCCCTGAGCACGACAGGAGACCCTACTACTATGAAGTCCACGCCCTCGGAATCCACGTACATCATAACGTCCTTAGCAAGTTGCTTAGCCAAGGCCTCTATCGACGAGTCATCGTCGTCCCTGAGTCCTGGCAGTGTTAAGTCGTTCAAATACCTCACACCCTGTTCGTAGAGGATTGCCAGGGATGCCTCGTCGAAGTCCGCAGCCACGAGTAGAGTCTTAAACCTCTTCTTGCTGGAGGCGCTCTCCAGCTTCTTCACTGCTGCCCGGCTTAAGGACTCCCTGAAAACCGTTAACTCGCTTCCCACGTCCACGTTCAGCGTGTGGTGAGAGCCTTTCAACCCATACTCCTCAGGACCCTCAACGATCACGCCGTGGATCCTTAACCTACTGGCGAAAGGCTGAAAGTAGACCTTCTCAACTTTAACGGCTAGACTCATCGGCAACCTCCTCTTACCCTCACCATCCATCTTGACGTCCCTTGAAGTCCTAGCAACGACTACGTCGCCCTCCTTGAGGAGGTTCTTAAGGATCCAGAGATCGTCAACGTCTTCAACTCTAACCCTGACCCAACCCCTCCTCAGATCCTTGTCAATCACCTTCACTCGATACACTACACCGAAATAGATTGAATTATAGCGTTATTAACTACCTCCACCCTAAGGACACGTGTTCTATTGTAAAAACGTTGTTGACCTTCCAGCGAGTCCGAGTCACTCCCACGCCGCCATGTACTTAATTACCTCGTCAGGCACTACACCTTGGATTACGTCACGTGTCGATTCCTCTATTATCTCAAGCCCTCTCTCAAGGTCCTCCTCAGGTATTGTCAGCGGGGGGGCTATCCTTAGCACATTACCGTATTTCCCGTAGGTCATCATGATAAGCCCTCTCTCCCACGCCCTCCATATGATCTTTAGAGCGGTGATTCTGTCCGGTTCTTTAGTCTTCTTGTTCTTGACCACGTCAACGCCCAGCATTAACCCGATGCCCCTGACATCCCCGACCACCTCGTATCTCTCCTTAAGCTCGTTCAGCCTTCTTAACGCGTAGGCGCCGAGGCGTTGAGCCCTATCAGCTAGGTTGTTCTCTAGGACGTACTTCACAGCGGCTATAGACCCAGCGACGGAGGCGGCGTGCGCCGCCGAGGTTGCGAAGAACGTCTGCGGGGGGGCTGGCTCAAGCACGTCCCTCCTACCGACGACCGCCGAGACCGGCATCCCCCCTCCAAGGGCCTTGCCCAGAACCATTAGATCCGGCACGATGTTGTAATGCTCTATAGCGAACAGCCTCCCAGTCCTGCCCATCCCGGTCTGCACTTCATCGTCTATGAGGACCATCCCATACTCCTTAGTTACCCTCCTAATACCGTTCATGAAGTTCTCAGGTGGTATGAGAACCCCTCCATCACCTTGCACAGGCTCTATGATTAACGCCGCGAACGACTCACCAGCTACGTTCCTCCTGAAGAACTTCTCTATCTTATCCAGGTAGTACTCCCCGCACTCGACGGGATCCTCAACACCCCCGGCGCACCTGTACGTATCCGGGTACTCCAGGAAGTATATGCCGTGTAGCGGGATGGCGTTCCTTAGCTCAGGGCTGAAGGACCCGCCCACAGCTATGTCGAGTGCTGTGGTGCCGTGGTAAGAGTAAGTGAACGACGCTATATTCGGCCTCCTCGTGAACATTAACGCCGCCTTTAAGGCCGTGTCGTTAACGTCTCCTCCGCTTAACCCGATGACCACCTTCTTCTCGTGGTTCCCAGGCGTTATCCTTACAAGGAGCTCTGCAAGCTCCACCACGGGCTCGTGGTATAGGTAAAGACAGTAATGAATGAACTTATCTAGGTGCTCCTTCACAGCGCTGATCACTCTCTCGTTACTGTGACCAACGTTATATGTGGCGGCGCTCGACAGGAAATCAACGTACTCGTTGCCGTCAAGATCCCATAGCCTGGCGTTCCTAGCCCTCGAAATCGCTATCGGGAAGTATTTGAAAGCCTGGCTGAAGGAGACGTACTCCTTATACTTGTTAACGACCTTAAGGCTCTCCGTGATTTTTTTGGTGGTCGGTATCTGTGTAGGGGTTGATGACATTAAACACCCCATTATTAAAACGTGCAGAGGCTTTAATATGTTTCGACTAGAGCGCTCGGGGGCAGTCGATCCGAGGGACTGACCCTCAATTGCAGGAGCGGAAAGAACGCACTTGGATGTGTGGAGGAGACGTTAAAAACATGTAATTGTATTTACACGTATTTCCATAGACCAGTTCTCTCGACCTTACCTCTCCCTATAAACCATGCGGCAGTTCCTAAGAGCATCACTATCAGCACGGTCCCGACATGCATCCCTATATCCCTGACAACGCTCTCAATGTTCTCACTAAACGCTATGGATATTGTGAGTAAAGCCATAATCAACATGCCAACGATCCATGACGTGAACGCTGCATCTCTATCTTTCGAGCGAACCTCGAATTCAGTCATGAAACCACCCCTACAAATTGGTGTACCACAATAATTATCGCAAACAGCTTTATAAATATTAAAATGTTTTTAAACCAGTTATAGTATTATATATTGTGTACCCTCAGGGGTGGTGTTAGTGGATCCCTTCCAGTCGTTAATAGACTTTATGTATCTTGTTAACGGACTTGTGTGGGGTCTGCCAGCCATCATCATCCTCGCGGGAAGCGGGCTAGCGGTAGGCATCTTCTCAGGGTTCTACCACATTAGGAAATTCGGAACGGTGCTTAAGAACATGTTGTACAGGGGTGAGAGGGGTAGGGGTGAGGCCAGACCGTTCGCCGTATGGTGCGCCGTGATGGGCGCTACGATCGGTGTGGGCAACATAGCCGGTGTCTCAACAGCTGTACACTTAGGCGGTGCCGGTGCGTTGTTCTGGATGTGGATATGCGCGTTACTGGGCATGGGTCTGAAAGGGTTTGAGGCGACTCTGGGTGTGTGGTCTCGTAGGGTCCTCCCAGACGGGAGGGTTGAGGGAGGCACACCATACTACATTAAGTTGGTGCCGGTCGTCGGGCCTGGGCTCGCCGTTCTCTTCGCCATATTCACGTTCATATCGGCTTACGGCATCGGTAACATGGTTCAGGCTAATAACGTGGCGTTAGCGGCTGAGTTCATTGCAGGTCATTACGGGTTTGACATCTTCACGTCTAGGCTTGCCGTAGGCGCAGTGATGACCATCTTCACCGCACTAGTGGTTATCGGGGGTGTTAGGAGGATTGCCGACGTCGCTAACTACTTGATACCCTTCATGGCTACTTGGTACGTAATATTTGGAATTGGTATATGGATTATATATGCCGGTAATTTCGGGCTAGCGATAAGCGAGATATTCACTTACGCGTTCACGCCGCAGGCCGCGGCAGGAGGCTTCACAGGCTGGGTGGTTTACTCAGCGATAAGGTACGGCTTCGCCAGGGGCTTATTCTCCAACGAGGCCGGCATGGGCAGTGCGCCGAACTTGTACGCTTACATGACTATAGATCATCCGGGCAGGGCAGCTATGTACGGTGCTTTCGAGGTATTCATGGACACCCTCGTTATATGTAGCATAACCGGCATAGCTAACATAGTGGCTAGAACGTACATAGAGAGACCTGACTTAAGCGGGGCGGCGCTGGCCATGGAGACGTTTCACAGAGCCTACGGGATATACGCACCAATCGTTCTAGGTATAGGTCTAGGATTATTCGCCTATACGACTCTCCTGAGCTGGGAGTGGTACGGTGAGGTTAACTGGCTATACTTCTGGAACAAGATACTTAAGCTGCCTGAGAAGCCCTTGAAATGGATATGGAGGTTCATGTGGATCACTCCAATAATCCCTGCAGCGATATCCCCAGAGCTCTTCACAGTGTTCTGGGACTTCTCAGACACGATGAACGGCTTAATGACCATACCGAACTTAGTAGCGGTGGCGTACTTCATGCCAGTTGCCTTCAGACTCGCCAAAGACTTCTACACTAGGTACGTATTTGAAGTCGGTGAAATGAAGAAGTAGTATATAAGTTGTATTTTTATTACATTTTTCAACCTAGAACTCCCTCACTCAGAACGGTTGGAGCTTTGTGGTTTTCACGCCCCGGTAGACCTTGACGTCGAGGCGAGGTTAGAATAGTCACGGGGCGGAGACGCGCTGTGGCTTAGCAGCGCACTTTCATAATTGTTATAAGCTCCACCTATATAGGTACATGGTGTGTACTATGGGTGTAGGGCTTGATTTCTTCTTCTTCCCCGAGAGCGTCGCTGTAGTTGGCGCGTCTAGGACGCCCGGTAAGATCGGTTACGAGTTACTCAGGAACTTAGTGGAGTTCTACAAAGGGAGGATGTACCCTGTTAACCCGATGGCTGACGAGATACTAGGTCTTAAGTGCTATCCGTCCGTTAGAGCGATACCTGACAAGGTTGACGTTGCCGTGATCTCAGTCCCGGCTGAGACGGTTCCTGAAGCAGCTGTGGATGCCGGGGAGGCCGGGGTTAAAGGACTGATAGTAATCTCAGGAGGGTTTAAGGAGGTCGGTCGTGATGGGGCTGAGAGGGAGAGGAGGCTTGTTGAGGCGGTAAGGAAGTATGGGATGAGGTTGATAGGGCCTAATTGCGTCGGCGTTTACGTTCCTAAGTCAGGCATGAACACGTTATTCCTCCCGAGGACAAGGCAGGGCTTCCCCCCTCACGGGCACATAGCCTTCGTCTCTCAGTCAGGAGCCTTCGGCTCGGCGGTCCTTGACTGGGCTGCGTTGAGGGGTTTAGGGATGAGCAAATTCGTAAGTTACGGTAATAAGGCGGACGTGGACGATGCAGACCTTCTCGAGTACCTTAGGGCGGACCCAGACACTAGAGTGATAACAATGTACGTGGAGGGGGTTGAGAACGGCAGGACGTTCTTCAAATCGCTTAAAGAGACGACGCCTGTAAAGCCTGTAGTGATTCTTAAGTCAGGCAGGACGGAGGCAGGTGCTAGGGCAGCTTCGTCACATACGGGCGCTCTAGCAGGACAGGATAGGATCTACGACGCAGCTTTCAGGCAGTCAGGCGTGATTAGAGCTTACGGCATGGAAGAGTTGTTCGACATGGCTCTAGCCCTTGCGTTACAACCGCCATCCCACGGGCCCAGGGTAGTCGTCCTCACGGTGGGCGGGGGCTCCGGAGTCATGGCCACCGACGCCCTCTCGGACCTAGGGCTTCACGTTCCTAGATTAAGCGACCAGACGGTTGAGAGATTGAAGAGGGTCCTACTACCTATAGCCTCACCGTACAACCCCGTTGACGTGACCGGTTCAGCTAGGGACGAACACTTAATTCAAGCAGCTGAGATACTGTTACGCTCAGGAGAAGTTGATGCCATCTTATGGCTTCCTTACTATATAGTGCCCGGGGTCACTGAGAAGCTGAACAAGGAGTTCATGAGATTGGTTAGCGAGATCAATAACTCGTTACAACACCCAATACCCATAGTCGGGGTAGCAACCGGCGGCTCCTACACCTCAAGGTATTCAGCGGAGGCGGAGTCCATGGGCATACCTATGTACCTCTCCCCAGAGAGAGCCGCCAGGGCCGTTAAGGCTCTAGTTGATTACGGTAAATGGCTAAGAGAAGTAGGTACGTACGATGAATACGTGGAGAAGGTTAAGAAGTTCTTGTACACTTTCTCCTAGGCAGTCATTGATAGCACTGAATAGTAGTACGTGAGAATAAAGGCGAGGAGCGTGATGATCGCAGGTATTAAATACCTGTAGATCCTCATCAGGCTTTCCTTGAAGTACTGTGCCGTAAACACTAGACATAGATGAGTGGGTGATACCATGTAAAACAGGTACGATGAGGTGTATATCAGCGACGCGTCGCCTAGGCTGAAGGTCGTTAAACTCGCTATCAACGGTATCGACGAGGCAATGCCCGCTACGGAGGAGCCGGAGATCAGGCTTAAAACCCCGGGAAGCAGGACCTCTGTAGCAACCACCGGGAAGCCTGAGGAGCTGATTAAAGCTCCTAACGAGAACGAGATCCCCGTGATCATCATCGCATGATATATCAGCATGGCACCGAAGCTCGAGAGGACCATACTGGTCACTCTTTCGCTCCTTAACGCGTTGAGAAGCTTTACTGATGTTACACTACCTTTAACATACGCGCTCGATATCGCAACCATCAGCGTCACTCCAGCCAGGCCGCCTAAAGCCACGCAGTAGTCACCGTAAACGTTAAGTGCCAACAGTAAGGGTCTGAGCGTGAGCGCTACTACTACCGACACTATTATCGGCGATATGTAGATTGATAGCTTACGCAAGTCAGCCGTACTGTTCGGCTCACGCGTCGATCCACTCCTTACAGTACTGCCTCTACGTGCTAGATAAAACCCTATTGCTATCATTATGATCATCACAGGCATTTGGTACGTTGCAAGTTCGCCTACTGAACGGTTAGTAAGGGCAGCGACCGTCATCAAGGCTTGGTTCATCGGGTACACGAGGTATATAGTGTGTCTGAACCAGACGTTCAGGAAGGACATCAAAGAAGCGTTCAGACCTATGGAGGTTCCTGCTACCCCGACCAGGGGTGCGGACATCATGGCCCCTCCAGCTATAGGAAGTAGCCCCATTACGGCTGGCAGAGATACTATGACTAAGTACGGCCTCTTGATGAGTCTGAGGAGCTCGTCACCTAACTTGTTAATTAACTTAGTGGACTCGTAAAGTTCAACTAATAGGGAGATATTCAGCGACGCTAGGACTAGTGAGTCGGTCCTCTCGCTGACGAGGGTTGACGTAAGAACGTCCGGGAGCAGCAATGGTTTAGTCAGGAGTACTATTAGGAGGCCTTCAACCACTAAAGCGACGCCTATGTTTACGTTAAGGCGAAGTAGAATGAGCAACGCGGCAACTGAAACTACAACGACTGCAAGCTCTATCACCCACCATCCCCTTCAAACTGTGTTCATTAACTATGAACTCGGTTAATAAGGCTTCAGCGATTAATTCACAGCTGATCCTGAATGAGGGCGCTCATAGTAGGTTCAACCACTATAGACGTCGTGAGAGGCGTTACTCGGGTAGGTGGTTCCACGTATTACTGCGGTCTAACGTTGTCTAAACACCTGCATGATGAGACCCACGTCTTGACGCCTATTGACGAGAGATCCTCAAACCTGGTTAAGAGGACCTTCTCCGGAGCTGGGGTGCGCCTCCATACAGTGGAATGCGCTAGAATACCCCAATTTACCATCAGGGATGGTAAAGCCGTAGACGTGGTGGCTGGTGATTGCGCGATCCCAGCAGACGTAGCAAGGAGAGTCATCAAGAGCGTTAAGCCGGACATAGTGCTCGTAACCCCCGTCTACAACGAGATCGCCATTGATGATTACGTCGAGCTACTGGAGAGCGTGAAGTGGGTTAAGGTCAAATCACTGGATATTCAGGGACTCGTGAGAGTGGTCGCCAGCGGCGGCATTAAGTGTGTCTGGCGTGACGAGATACTTAAACTGATGAGCACGGTGAGCCTCACGCACGGGCACGTTAAGGAGTTCTGCTTCGCAGACGACGAGGTAACGGTGGTGAGAGCCCTAGTCAGTAACGAGGATCTGAGGAACTCAGCAGTTGCGGTCTCTATGGATTCGAGAGGCCTTTACCTGATTACAAGAGGCGGGTGTTATAGAGTACCGTCACTACAGGTGACGGGGGTCGACGAGGTCGGAGCTGGAGATGTGTTCACAGCCGTTGCAAGCCACTACATGGCAGTGGAGGGGGATCTGCAGAGAGCGATCGTGAAGGGAGTTATCGCCGCATCGCTCAAGGTAAGCAGGGCTACGGGTAATTGGTTCACAGTTGAAGAGCTTACAGAGCGCCTGAGTCACGTGAGTCCTCAACGCATCCTTCCCCCAGCCACGCCTTAATTATCCCTACACACGGGCTTAGTAACGTTCAACACCTACGCCGTTGATGGACTATTAATAGATGCGTAACTTAATAAAAAATAATTGAGACGTTACATGACCCAAGTTAATTTGCGTTTTTAAAGGAGATTCGCTGGTTTTGTATCTTAATAAATTATCTACCTAAATTCCGCATTGCATTGTAGTAAAATTATTTATAGACTCCAATAAAAATTATCCAGGCGAGTACATAAGGTCAGCCTGCAATAAGTTTATATACCCCTTAAGCGTTATTGTTAATGCGGTGAAAAATATGGAGAAGTGGGTAGCCTTTGATGTAAAGGCTAAGAAGAAGGTTGAGATTCAAGGACCGCAGTTCATGAAGTTGAAGAACAACAGATGGGCTGTAGTAGGGACAAGCCCTGAGACTAAGATCAAGGTAGTCAGGTTCCTGAGTAAGAAGGAAGTCGAGGACTTAAAGAAGAAAGGCAGTATTAAGGAGTAATTAGAGAGCTATTAATGGGAAAGCTCTTTTCACACAAATCTTTTTATCCCTAATTTCTTAACGCATACGTTAATTCGCTGACCAGTTGTATCAGGACTTCCTCATTAACGGTCACCCTTAAGACCCTTAAATTAGTGATTATCTCTGGGACTCTTCCCAGTTTAACGTACCCGCCTATCAGCCACAGCGGCGCGTCAAGATTTAACGCAGGCACGCCGGATACCTTGCTGACTAAACCCCAAGCCCTTCTCACGAGTTCCGGGCGTCTCATCAGGTCCTGAGTCAAGCCCTCCAGCGAGTCTAACCCTACCCTCCTCGCCTCAGGACTCACCAGTCCTGAGGTCAGCGCCACTAAGGTCACCCTCCTGTCGACTGGTATCGGGATCCTCGAGACGTTGACTTCAATGTCCATGGACCTAAGGGCGTAGTAAGCCATCTTGGCCGAGAAGACCACGGTCTTAGATTCGCTACTACATCCTAGACAACGCGAGACGTCACGTACGTAACCCTCTAGATCGCCTAGGTTTAGTTTTTTAAAGGCTTCCTCACATCCGGCGGTTCTATCTAGCCTCTTTAACTTGGCCTCTAAACCCAGCTTATTGAAACCGACTGTGAACTCTTTGACCAACTTCACGCAGTCCCTAAAGCTATTCAAATCACCACACCTGCCCGCCACGAACCCTGCGAATAGCTCCCAGAACTCCTCCCCTCGCATAGTGAGGACGTATGAGACAAGTCCATTCAGTGCAGCGAGTTGCGTGGATGACGTGCCACAGGACCTAAGCTTTCTCAGGGCAGTAAACTGAGGATCAACACTCTCGAAACTCTCGCAACCCTCACGTCCTAGAGTTCTGAAGACAGCTCCTAAAGAACTTACCCTGGCATCGCTGATCACGTAGGTCCTCACCAACGCGGCAACCCTAAGTAGACCTACATAACGTCTTATTATATAGCCGCCCCACGCTGGATTATTAATTAGTTCTATCCTCGATCACGAGCTGGTGTCCATCGCTATCGACGTAGACTAATTCTAGAGAAGCAACTCACAGGCAGCTTTAAACATCACGACCTAAATCTCTAAATCACCGTTGAGGGCTCCTTACCTGACTTAATTTTAGGCGGCATCATAGGGAACTCCTCGTTGAACGTGGAGATTATCATGAAGAACGCGTTGATCAACACGTAGACGCGTTCAAGGAGTCTAGGCTTGAATCTATCGTTGACCTCGTCCCTGAATATGACCTGTGCCACCGTTACTGCCTGCAGGTCTGCAACACTTGGCTGAAGCCCTATATTGCACGTGGGACAGACGCTGATTACCCTCGCCATAAGCTTGGACGAGAACTTAATCACGTCCTCAGGGCTCAATTCCCCTAACTTCCTCTTATGTTCAGGCGACACGGCAACTCCTAATAAGAGGACGTACCTGTCCTCCCTCCCCTCAGGCCTGAAGATCTTCAGGTTTATATTAAGGGGTGGCTGAGTGAAGATGTCGAGACCCCACACGACCTTGAATGGTGGTTGAGTCTCTAACCTCCTAACGTTAAAGCCCTCCTCAATGAGCCACCTCCCTATCAACTCGTCCGTCGCGACGCTCATTAAAATCACCGCTCACAGCTACGTGATAATACCTAAAGCTCTATTTAAAGTCTCGAGAGACTCAAAACCACACCCTATCTTTCACGTCTTCGTAGAGCCATACCATCCTGTCGGCGAACCAGAGCTTGCCAAGGATCATCAGAGTCGCGCCGAGTATTGTGGGCCACGGGTCCAGGAACGCGAGACCCCACACGTATGGCGCGATCCCGACTGCCGCGACCGTCCTCAAGATCCTCGGTGCTCTGCGATGGTGTTTAGGTATCTCAATCTTGTCTTGATTAACCCACACCCACTCACCAAGAACTCCCTTAGAGACCCACGCGTCGCTCTTCTTAGGTTCTGGGAAGATACGGGGGTTGATCCACACCCACGCAAGGACTACTGTCACAGGGACTGCCGCCCACCACCCTATCCAGGCTCTACTCCACAGAGCCAGTGTGAGGGGCACTAGGAGGGGAAGGCGGGTATACCCGCTCCACGGGTTTGAGTGCTTCCTGAACGTCTTCTCATCCATCCTAAAGAGCTTGGCGATAGCTTTCTCAAGACTCATTAACAACACCATACTCTGTATCATAATAATCGTAATAAATCTAACAAGGCCTTACATAGCTTTCATTTACTGGTTAGAGTCTTTAATCGAGAAGTTGATTAAGTCGTCTAATGAGACTCAAGTATTTAATGGCTCTTTCAATAATATATTTGGGTGATAACTTGCTGGGCAAACACCCTCTCGAGTTACCTCCCCCTAGGAAACTGAGCAGGGAGGAATTGGCTGAGGCCTTAAGGCTCTCGATCATAGCTGAGCTAGACGCAGTTAACCTGTACCTACAGCTAGCTAGGTACTCTGAAGACGAAAACGCAAGAAAACTATTCGAGGACATAGCTAAGGAAGAGAAGACACACGTAGGCGAGTTCCTCACGATGCTGATGTCTCTGGACCCTGAGCAGGTTACAGAGCTTAAGGCCGGTGCTCAGGAGGTGAGGGAACTGACGGGAATCTCAGTGCCTGTAGGGGACCCACCCAAGGGGGAAGCCTTAAGCGAAGACAGCACGTTGAGGGATCTGAGAGCTAAAGTCGAGGAGGCGGTCAACTCAACCAGGAGGTTGCGTAAGGTGTTGAACGTGGTTCACGTGGGCAGAGGCTTTGAAGGGATTCTGTTGGAGGGAACGTCGGTTGAGGAGATCATTAAGCCGAAGGCCGGCAGAGTTGTGAGGCTCAGCGAGTTGAGCACGCAGTTCAGCGTTAAGGTGAGGACGCTGGACTACTGGAGCAGGACGAACATTCAGCCGGACCTCACATCTCTAGTGCTCGCCTCAACGAAGCTGGCTCTAGCTGAGGATAAAGCGATACTTGAGGGAGATCTTGAGGGAGGATGGCCAGGGCTCCTGACCTGCAGCGCGAGCGTCAAGGAGGAACTGAGCGACTGGGCTGTTCCAGGAAATCCGGTGGCAGACGTGTCGAAAGCCGTCAGGAGATTGATTGATGAGGCAATACCCCCACCTTATATGCTGCTAGTAAGTCCGGCAAGGTATGCAGACCTCCTGAGATACGCGGAGAAAGCAGGCGTCATGGAGTTACAGAGAGTTAAAGCGTTAGTAAGCGACGTCGTGCAGACACCGCTGCTGGACGACGACAACGTTCTTGTAATTTCAACAAACAAGCACGTGGTAGATCTAGTGGTCGGGGCTGACACTATTCTCGACTACCTAGGGCCTTCAGGGGACGAGCACCTCTACAGGCTTTGGGAAACTCTAGCACTAAGGATCAAAAACCCGAAAGCCATTGTGCACCTCGCAAAGAAGTAGATACCTGACACCTCCCGTAGATCGGATCCAGGCGTTTTTAAGATCACGAACCCTCTCAACGATCTTTCTCAGAGGCGCGGGCTTCAGTTTTTATAAGAAGAAAAGCCTCGTAGCTCAACACATCCCGGAAGACGAGGACATTCTTGAGGGTTTGTTGACCGTGGCTTGCCGTTTTAAACCAGGTCTAGGGTCTCCCGCTACGGCTACTAATCCTCGATTGTCGCCTTGTTGTAGGTTCTTGTTGCCAGCAGTAGTAGAGCCAACGTCAAAACGCTTAACAGGCCTATGTCCAGGGTGGGGTCGAATCTGGAGACCCCCGTCAGCCATGACCTCATCCCGTCCACGGCGTAGGTCATTGGATTGACGTAGGCTATCGCCCTCATCCACTCGGGCATGTTCTCTATCGGATAGAAGACGCCGCTCATGAAGATGAGCGGCATGGTCATCAAGTTCACTATCATCTGGAAGCCCTCGCTACTTGAGAGCTTTATCGAGAGGGTTATCCCAAGCGACGTGAAACCCATCGAGAGTATCATGCCGTACACCAGTGCCGGGATCGCCCCCGCAAGGCGTATTTGAGGAGCTATGAACCACATCATCGCCAGTATGATGAACCCCTGGAAGACCGTGACCAGGGAGTCGCCGAAAGCCCTCCCAAGTATCACCTCAGCCCTGGAGGTTGGCGCCACTAGAGTCTCCTTAAGGAAGCCGAACTGCTTATCCCATATGACCGAGATGCCGCTGATGAAAGAGCCCATCATTATGGTCATGGCAACCATCCCCGACGCTAGATAGGTGAGGTAGTCGAGCCCGCCGAACACCGTCCTAGCGCCAGGGAAGTTGAAGACGTTGCTCCATCCAAGGCCAAAGAAGGCAATCCATATGACTGGGTTCACGATCGACGTCACCAGCCTGGACTTGGCGCTGGCGAACCTCTTAATTTGTCTGTAGGTCATCACAATGAACCCGTTCATCAGAACCACCTCCCTCGAGGCCCGCGCGGGATGGGTGCCTCCTCCAGCGAGTCCCTCAACTCCCTGCCCGTCAGGTGGATGAAGACCTCGTTCAGCGTCGGCCTCTTGTAGGTGATCTCTACGATCTTAAGGCCTGTGTCAGTGACTAGCTCGAAGATCTTAGGTATCGCTGAGGCGGCGTCCCTCACGACGACCTCTATTAGATCCTTCCTGACCTTACTGCATCTCTCTATGAAGCCCGATTCCAGGCATGGTATTGAGTTACTTGAGCCGCTATCCTCGAACCTCACGTAAACGACTTCAGAGCCCAGTAAGGACTTGAGCTCGTCCGCCGTGCCCTCAGCTATTATCCTCCCCTTATCCATTATAGAGATCCTGTTACACAGTTCCTCAGCCTCGTCCATATAGTGGGTGGTTAGGATCACCGTGTTGTTCTTCTCCTTCCTAATGCTCATTATGTATTCCCATATCTTAACCCTGGTCTGGGGGTCTAGACCTATTGTCGGCTCGTCCAGGAAGAGGACGTCGGGCTCGTGGAGCAACGACCTAGCTATCTCCAGCCTCCTCCTCATGCCGCTGGAGAAGTACCTCACCTGCTTGTGGGCGAACTCCCTTAAGTCGACGAAGTCAAGCAGCTCGAAGATCTTCTTCTTTAAATCACTTCCTTTAAGACCGTAAAGCCTGCCGTGAATGTACATGTTATCGTAAGCCGTCAACTGGTTATCGAGACTGGGGTCCTGGAACACTATCCCAACCTCCCTCCTGACCTTGTCAGGTTCCTTGAGCACGTCATGCCCAGCCACGAACGCGTTGCCTGAGGTAGGTCTTAACAGGGTTGTGAGTATGTGGATGGTGGTGGTCTTGCCAGCGCCGTTAGGGCCCAGCAAGCCATATACCTCCCCCCTCCTTACTGTGAAGGAGATGTTGTCCACCGCCACAACGTCCTTAAACCTCTTGACAAGCCCCTCAACCTTGACAGCCTCAACGCTCATTTACATCACCTTGCAGGATTTGTCAATATTTCAAGAACCCTCGCCTCGAAGTCCGTTACAGCTTTCCTCAGCTCCATCAACTCCGCTTCACTCAGCCGCCCCGCACTCATAGCTATCTCCCTCACGAGCCCGAATAACCTGTCGCAGCCAGTCTGCCTGAACTTCTTGAGGAAATCGGTTAAACGTAAAGCCTCCTTAAGCTCTCCCTCGTGAAGATCCAGGTACTTAAGGCCTTTCTCAGTCACTCTATACGTCTTAAGCGTCTTGCCCTCAACCACTGACTCCTCAACGCTGACCAGCCCCTCATTCATCAGTTTTTTGAGGACGGGATAGATGACGCCCGTGCTTGGTCTAAAGCCGATTAAACCCTCGACCTCCTTAATTAACCCGTACACGTGCCTAGGCCGCTCCCTCAAAATGTTGAGAGTAACCAGCTTCATGTACCCCTTAAACACGCCTCTCCTCGGAAGCACTATTATCTACCTATATATCTATAGATATATGGTATTTAAACGCATGAGCTGACTAATCACCATAACTTAGGGAAGCCTCGAGGAAGCGGCTAGCAACCACGACGGGGGGCTCGGCAGGGGCGCAACCAGTCCTAGGGCGGGGAACGGGACTGCGAGGTCGTTAAGCACGTGATGAAAAACTTTAAAAGTGAGGGCGATATTCATTCGGGGGCCCGTCGTCTAGCCTGGTTAGGACGCCGCCCTTACGAGGCGGAGGTCCGGGGTTCGAGTCCCCGCGGGCCCACCACCAACTAAATCCCGAGCCTGTGGAGCGTGTGTTTAGCCAAGCGTTACACGGAATTAAAAACTTAGTGAGAACCGGACATGCTACTGGCAAGGCGGGCCAAGAGCGTTGCTCCCTGACTCAACCCTGCTCGGATTTAACGTCACGCCACACATACATCGTGGTGATGCGTGGCTGTGTGCGGCGGTGAGTTAGTGCTCGTCAGCGAGTCCACCCTCTGCGTCGGCAGGAGGGTTAAGTTGATCCAGAGGACCTACCTCCACGAGGGCAGGGTTATCTTAAGGGATGTAGTGAGGTTCGGCGAGGCGGTGGCGATCCTGCCCCTCAAGGAGGACGGGAGGGTTGTCCTGGTAAACCAGTTCAGGGTGCCAGTTAACGATTGGGTTCTTGAGGTCCCTGCCGGGAGGGTTGAGGCTGGTGAGGACCTCGTGGACGCGGTGAGGAGGGAGTTGAGGGAGGAGGTGGGGTACGACGCTGAGGAGGTGGTTAAGCTGGCGTCGGTCTACACCGCCCCTGGCTACAGCGATGAAGTGCTCCACGTTTTCCTGGCCAGTAAGCTCAAGTTCGTTGGAGCGGCGCCGGAGCCAGGCGAACTCGTGAAGACCGTTGAGCTGAGCGCTGACGAGGCGCTTGAAACCCTGCTTAAACCCGGTTACACGGATGCGAAGACCCTGCTGGCGATCCTGCTGCTCAAGAAGCTGAGCTCCCTCAACAAGGGCTTAAGTGAGGACGGTTCCCACACCTAGTCCCTTTTCTCCATTAATAGATGAGGTTGAAAACTTCAATCCCTTCCCACTTCTGGTGGGTTGGACTGGAAGTCCTGGTTCTCGCGTGGTCGTTGGTGAAGTTAATACGCACTTAACTACACTCCGGTGAAGTTAACCATTAACACCATCAACTCCGCTGTCTAATTATTACTTAATCGAGAATCCGATACAGAGAAAAACGGAACAAGAAATCACACACCTCAAGAAGAAGCCGTGGCAAAGAACCGTGAGACCTAAGTCAGGAGGGTGAGAAATCCCCACGTTAAGGTCCCGAACAAAGTAGATCAGTTAGTACATCAGGCAATCAACTGACGCGCTTCACGACTTACGAGCATCACGCGCGTCCGCTCTCACAGCGTTCTAGATATGGAGGAACTCAACGACTTAACGCTTGCGGCGTCTCACGTGTTGAGGAGCTTGAGAGGCTTCCAAGGCGTGAGGCTCGGGGCTAGCTAGGGCCTCTCACGACACGTGAGTAATTGGAAGTCATTGTTGACGTGAGCTTTAGCTCGGAAACCTGGTTGCGTGTCTAAGCTTTTTAAGTTATTGACATCACAGCCCTTATAGGGGGTTTAAGTGACAGACGATCGGTGGGGAGAGGGTTTCCTCAGAGCTATACAGTTCAACATAGAGGATCCATACGGTTTCTACGCTGACAAGATCAGCGCTAGCGTCATCGCTGACGCAGCTTTGAGAGTTCACGCGAACACGTTAATGGTCTTCGCTAGGGACCCGTGGGGTAGGGTTTTCTACGAGGACAGTAAGATCTACCCTAGGCACCCAAACGCCTTACTGGATCTTGCGGAATTGAGAGAGTTAGCTGGGAAGAAGGGGCTGAAACTCATTATAATGACTAACCATACTGCTAACAGGTACATCTACAGGAAGCACCCTGAATACGCTCAGAGGAACAAGGACGGTGAGGTTATAGTGTTGGAGCACCTGCCTACGGCGGAGAAAGTCGTGGACCCGCATTGGCCTCAGATATGTCTCAACAGCCCGGCGCTGGAGGAGTACCTCATCCCGGAGGCCAAGGAAGCTGTTAAAGTAATCAAGCCTGACGGCGTTCTCCTGGACAGCTTCAGATACTTGCCCGACCCTCCTAAAGCTTGTTACTGTGGTTACTGTAAATCCAGGTTTAAGAGCGAGCACGGGCTGGAGCTACCTGACGTAGAAGACGAGGAAGACCCGGCTTTCAGAGCCGCGTGGGATTGGAGACATAAAGTCACCATAGAGGCTATGAAGAGAATCAGAGACGTCGTTAAGGAGGAGAAGCCAGACACCTTACTCCTCTACAACAGCCACCCTGTAGGGTGGGCAGGTAGGGGCAACATCATAGTAGGGAAGGCCAGGGATCTGATTGACGGGGTCTTCGCTGAGGCCAGTGAGTTCGACTTGGTAGATTACTCGTACATACCGATGGTCACGAAGATATCTAGGGCGCTGATAGGCGATAGCAAGCCCGTCTTCGTCACCAGGAACCTGTTCTACATCTTCAGGACCGTGCAGTCAGCTACCAGACTGGCCGTGAAGCAGGGTGTGAGGTCTATAGTGGCTGCCGGGGGTTATCCCGTCGCGACTATGTTCTCCAGTCAGTTCGTTGAAGACCCCAGAGCCCTGGATTACTTGGCCGAGGTTTATGAGGAGCTGGAAAGGGTTGAAGATTTGTTAGTTGGTGTAAAACCTGTGAGATACGCAGCCCTGTTATTCGATAGTGAGACCCATGATAAATACTTCTGGAGGAGACCGGCTATGTACCTTGCCGAACTCGAGGGGTTGACCCAGATACTCATGTCGAGGAACCTGCCTCTGGAATTCATTACGATCGCGGATCTAAAGAAGAAGGCCGGGGAGTACAGCGTCCTCATAGCCCCCAGCACAGCAGTTGTTAGCGATGACGTCGAGGAGTTCTTAAAGTCTTACGTGGAGAACGGGGGTTTGTTGATCGCCACTGGAGAGTTCGGGGTCATGAGGCCTGACTACACTTACAGACACGCTCTAGCTCTCGAGGAGGTTATGGGGCTCACCCTCGAAGGCTTCCTCGAAGCTGGGTACGCATACCTACAGCTGGACTTCTCAATCCCACTCTACGAGGAGTACTGGAACGAACTCCCCAGATCCGTAGTGCTGGGTGATCAGAGCGTGAGGTTCAAGAAGGAGAGAGCTGAGAAGGAGTTAGGCGACCTAGTCAGGGTGAGGCCTATAACCTCTAAAGTCCTGGCCCTGGTTAAGACCGCTAAAGCCCCCTACGGGTACGAGTACACGTTAGGAAGAAGCACCCCACCACCTGACTCAAACCTTGAGAACGCTGCGGGGATAACGCTGACACCCTACAAATTAGGCACGATAATCTACTACGCAGGCAGGATAGGAGCGCATTACAGCAGGATAGGACACCCTGATTACGCTGAACTCATATTGAGGCCGTTACTTAAACACGCGCCTGAGCCTCAAGTGCTCGTGGAGGGTCCCGAGCTCATTCAAACGGAGTACTACACGAAGGGCGAGAACATAATAGTACACATGGTGAATCACACTTACAACCAGAGGATCTTAACAGCCCCTACAGGGCCGAGCAAGCAAGCACTGCCAACTTTCATACCGCCCTACAGCGTACACCCGCCAAGGGCCATCGTACCGATCCACAACGTAGTTGTCAGGGCTAAAGTGGATGTAGGGAGGGAGTACAAGGCTTATGAAGCACTGTCTAGGCAGGACCTAGACATAGTCAAGGATGGGTCCTACGTTGAGGTCAAGCTGAATAGCTTGGACGAGTACGCCATTGTAGTGATAGAGCCGAGGGGTTAGCGTGGGAAGGAGGAATTGAAGTCTTAAGCGAGGTCCTCGTCGTTATAAAGATGTCTAAGTTTAACGTAGTCTGATGTCGTAAAACTTATTAACTCTAGCTTGCACTAGTGTTGGTGTCTCTCATGCACGATGACGAGACCTATTACGAGCTCTACGGCGAGTACATATCTCTGAAGGAGCTCGGCATCGCCACAGTAGTGTCAACAGCTCTTGCTCTCACGTCCTACTCGCTGGCCCCCTACGTGGCTAGCGTTGTGGGAATGCCGCCAACGGGCTTAATGATCACTCTAGGCGCTGTCGGGGCGTCACTTGGTTTCGCAGTGAGCATATTCATGACCAGGGTTAAGCGGGTTGTTAAGGAGGTGTGACCGTGGACCCGTTCACAATATTGCTTGTAGTTGTCCTCTCAACATTGTCAACAATCCTGTACATATTCATAGGCATACTGCCGGGCACTGATGAAACGGCTACGATGGCTCCCATATTGCTCACACTGTTGCTTGCAGGCGTAGATCCGTTGCTGGCTCTAGTCTGGTTCGTGGCTAGCATAGCTGCCTTCAAGATGGCTGACAGCATTCCCGTGGCCCTGGCAGGGATTCCTGGAGGTGTGATGGCCGTGCCACAAGTCCCTGACGCCCTGACGGCTAAGGAGCACGGCCTAGCTGACACCATACTCAGAAAGGGCATAGCTGCCAGCGTCGTTGGGCAGTTCGTCGCTTTAGCAACTGCGCTGACCCTCTCCTATTACTTAATGCCTCTGGGTGACTGGCTCAGGGGAACTGACCCAATTCTAGGCGTCAACGTGGCCAGGTGGTTCTGGATCCTCTTAGTAGGTCTGCTGGTACTGGCCCTCACTTCGAAGAATAAGTGGTTAGCGTTGATGACGATACCGTCGTTCGCACTGGCTGTTCAAGGGCTCAGGGCCGTTTACGGTAAGTCAGTATTCATAAGCTTCTTCCTAGGCATAACTATAGGACCTATGATGTTCGAGCTCCTCTCAATGCTTCACAAGGAGTTGAGGAGGGCTTACGAGAGAAAAGGCTTCAAGGAGGTGAGGCTGGCCAGGGTCGGCAACATATCCTTAAACCCGCTCAAGTTGTTGAGCAAGGAGGAGCTAGCGCAGAGCGGCGTATGGTCGGCGATCACGTCAATCATGGCGACCGTGATGTCCCCTGTAGGTCTGACAATACTCATAGGAGATCTCCTCAGAGAAGGCAAGAAGGACAAGGTCAAGGGTTCCATACTGGCATACACTGTTAGGGATGCGATAAAGAATGCCACGTACATAGGCGGCACGCTGATACCTCTACTAGTGATAGGACAGCCTACAGGGCCTATGGCCGCTGGTCCAGCGTTGCCGTTCTTCCAGAAGCTGGAGAGCTTGGGGATGAGTGCCAGGGACTACATGGTGATGCACTACGACTACGCAACTATAGTGTTCTCGGTGATCGGGGCCTCGCTAATAGCTTTCCTCGTGGCGTACCCGATACTTGTCAAGTACTCGAGGAAAATAACGCTGGCGGTCTTCAGGAGAGTACCTGCAGAGGCTCTTTACGGGCTCTTCATAGCAATAGTCTTAATGCTCTCCTACTACGACGCAAGGCTCTCTGGGATATTCGGGACGCTGGTCATAAGTCTCGTCTCAGGGGCGTTGTGGAGGCTAGGAGTCTCGCTAGGCGTCCTCTTCATGACCTTGGTAGCGGCGCCAACGCTTGTTGGATTGCTTGCCGGACTTCCTATATAGGGAGCGCCGGACAACACTCGTTTTTCTCCAGTTAACCACACCTACAGTAGCTTGAGTTCCCCTAACCGTGTGCTCTGGGCTCTGTTTTTAAGCATTCGTTGGAAACACTATTATCGGTGTCTTGATGAGCAGCAGTAACGTCTCCAGCATAGTTAGGAAACTCATCATGTCCAGGCCCTTCTTTAAGGAGTGCTTGGTCGAGGGCGTGGTTAACTACAGCGCGTTAGCCAGGCTCCTCGCTCGAGAGCTCGAGTCCATGGAAGTCAGGGCCTCGCACTCAGCAGTTAAAGTAGCTTTGACCAGGATAAGGAGAGATCTACTTAAGTCAGAGGAATCCGTGAGGTCCAAGCTCAAACACATATTGAGTTCATCAGTACTGCAAGTACAGACAGACCTCAACGTCGTGACTGTGAGGAAGCACTCAATCCTGCTTAAACTGCTGGACGTGGCTAAGGTCATGGAGACTTCTAGGTTCTTCCAACTGCTTCAGGGGGTCAACACTTTCACAGTAATCATATCAAGGGAGAACCTCAACGAGCTCTTGAAACACATAAGCGTGAACGACGTGGTTGAGGTTCTGGAGGGTCAGGCGGCGGTCATACTCATAAGCCCTAGAGAGATCGTTGAGACCCCTGGCGTTGTGGCGTTTGTAACGTCAACCCTCTACGAAACCAACATAAACATAACACAGATAGTCTCCTGCTATAGTGATACCATAATACTGGTTGACTCAAGCAAGGTCTCTGAGGCCTTCAGAGCTCTTGAATCTCTGATCAAGTCCATGAGGGCTTCGTAAGTGTTATAAATGTATCAATATTTAATATTTATAATATAAATGTAACAAAAACACTTATATTGATATATTTGGTTATTACTTGGCGATATGTCCATGAAGGCGGTCTTAGCGTATTCAGGAGGGCTGGACACATCGGTGATCCTAAAGTTGCTTCAGGAAAGGGTGGGGGCTGAGGTTATCACAGTGACCGTTGACGTGGGTCAGCAGGACGATTTCACCGAGATCGAGGGGAAAGCGTATAGGCTTGGAGCAGTGAAGCACTACACAATAGACGCTAAGATGGAGTTCACGGAGAACTACATTTACGAGGCTGTGAAGGCCAACGCCCTCTACAACGGTTTGTATCCGCTCTCCTCAGCTCTGGCTAGACCCCTCATAGCCAGTAAGGTGGTTGATGTAGCTCTTAAGGAGGGGGCTGACGCGGTTGTACACGGATGCACGGGCAAGGGCAACGATCAGGTAAGGTTCGACCTCACGTTCAAGACGCTAGCTCCGCAACTTAAGGTCATAGCCCCAGTGAGGGAGTGGGGGCTGACTAGGGACTGGGAGATGGAGTACGCTGTGAAGCACGGCATACCGGTAAAGACTAAGGCGTACAGCATTGACGAAAATCTATGGGGTAGGTCTATAGAGGGCGGCGTTCTCGAGGACCCCCTCACAGAGCCTCCTGAGGACGTCTTCACGTGGACGTCCCCGCCCGGTAAAGCTCCGGACACCCCCACCTACCTCACTATAGAGTTCAGGGAGGGGGTCCCTATAGGCGTTGATGGGGATAGCATGGACCCAGTAAGTCTCGTGAAGTACCTAAATCACGTGGCTGGGACTCACGGAGTTGGGAGGATTGACTTAATAGAGGACAGAGTAGTCGGGTTGAAGAGCAGGGAGGTCTACGAGGCGCCTGGAGCCGTGACTCTCATTACGGCTCATAAGGACCTCGAGAGAGCCATCCTAACGAAGAGATCGCTGGACTTCAAGGAGATTGCTGACAGTGAGTGGGCTAGGCTCGTGTACCAAGGTCTATGGTTCGAGCCTCTTAGAGAGGCTCTCAGCACGTTTATAGGGAGCCTGGAGTCGGCTGTCACCGGGGATGTCAGGGTCAAGCTATATAAGGGTGCTCTCAGCGTTGTAGGCAGGGACTCGCCTAACTCGCTCTACGACTTCGAATCCATATCATACTTCAGAAGCGTGTTCGACCAGAAACTGTCGACGGGTTTCATAGAGCTCTTCGGCCTGCAAGCGGTTAGGGCTAACAGGAAAAGACTGAAGGGAGGGAGGGTCCAGCAGGTTGTATAGGAGGAAGTTGCTAGGGCCTATCGATGCAGTTAACTTAGGCTACGTGTCGTCGATGGAGGAGGATCGCCAAATAACGCGGGAGGTCATCGAAGTGCTAATAGCGCATGTGGAGGAGCTCAAGACCCTCCACCTAATTCCGGAGCACGTAGCGATCAAGGTAAGGAATGAGCTAGAGAACCTCCTTAAGGATCCTTCAAGACTTTTTGAGATCCAGGCTGAGGACGTCCATGAAGCGATAGAGATACACCTCAGAACGTTGATGGGCCCTGAAGCAGGCTACTTACCCCTAGGCAGGAGTAGGAACGACCATGTGGCAGCAGCCCTCAGACTCAAGGTCAAGAGGGCCTTAGTGGCTCAGGCCACAGCCCTCCTGAACCTTAGGGAGGTCTTAGTAAACAAGGCTAGGGAGAACCTTGAGACCCTTATGATAGCCTTCACCCACACCCAGCCAGCTCAAGTAACTACCTTTGCTCACTACCTGACCTACATAGACGAGGTGATATCCACGTACCTGAAAGTAATGCTTGTCGTGCTGGAGGTAGTTGATAAATCACCGCTTGGGTCAGGTCCGGCAGTGGGGATCATGACCCCCATTAACAGGGAGAGAATAGCTTCCAACCTACTCAACGGCATAGTTTATAACACCCTAAACGCCTCCGGCGGCAGGGACTTCATAATGTTCACTATGGCCCTCGACACGTCTCTGCTGACCTTCCTCTCAAGGATTGCCGAAGACCTGATAATCTTCTCCGCACCTCAGCTAAGCTACGTCAGGTTGCCAAACGAGCATCTAGCCACGAGCAGCATCATGCCCCACAAGAGGAACCCGGTAACGTTAGAAGTCGCGAGAGCGAGGGCGGCTGAAGCTATAGGGCATCTCACCACATCCCTAGCGATCACGAAAGGACTCCCCTCAGGCTATAGTCTGGACCTCCAGGAAATAAACAAACACGCGCTCAAAGTTCTTCAGGACTCTCTGGAGACGATAAGGATCATAACAGACTTGGTGATGGGGTTGGAAGTCAATAGTGAGTCGATAACAAGAGACCTGAAGAACTACCCGGTACTCACATCAGAGCTGGCCGAGTTAATAGCTATTAAGTCAGGGAGGCCTTACAGAGAGGTCTACGAGGAGATGGCTGAACTCGTGAGGAACTCAAAAAACGTGGTCGAACTCTACGAAGGCGTTAAAGCTAAGTACCGGGTGAGTTTAAGTCACGAAGACGCCGTATCGCTAAGACCTGTTAAAGGATCTACGAACAGCGAGAGCGTTTTGACCTACCTAAATATAGCTGAGAAGGAGATAGAGTTCTACAGGTCAAAACTAATTCAAATACCTTAAGAGACTCACAATTAGTCATGGAGTCTAGTTTAGGGTAAAAAGCTGTAACGTTTTACCTGGCTGGTTAGTAGAGCTTACTTAGCTCTGCAACCAGGTTTCTTCTCTTCTTTCTTCCTTGATTCCTTCTTGCTCATAGCATACCCCCTAGTAATCATTGCTTCGGGTCGTAAAATAATAAATTACTAGCGTGTCAAGATGTAATTTAATTAATGTTTTTCTAGTTCCTCCAGGAATTCAGAAACCATCTCCACGCCTCTCTTCAGCTTTTCCTCCGGCTGAGTCACGAACGTTATCCTAAGATGGTTGTTCCCGTAATCGCCGAAAATAGAACCGGGCAGCATGACTACGGCCTTCCTGTCTGCCAGCTGGTAGGTGAAGTCGATGTCGTTCATGCCGAGCCTCTCTATGTAGGGCGTCATGTCGGGGAACAGGTACATTGAGGCCGGGGGTCTCCATACCCGAGCTTCAGGCAGGTGCTCCCTGATTGCGTCGTAGAGGGCGTCCCTCCTGGACCTATATATAGGGAGCACCTTGCTGAGGTACTTCTCCTTGACCCCGGACGTTAACGCGTAGTACGCGAACCACTGGCCAGGCACTGGAGACGTTATGCTTAGAAGTCCTTTGATCTTGACGATTTCAGCGACCACCTCCTTAGGCGCGTAGGTGTATCCGAGCCTGAAGCCCGGTATCGCTATATCCTTGGAGAATGAGTTAATGCTTATCAACTTCTCCATCGTTCTTGAGTACCTCTGAATCCAGACGTGCTCTTCGTCGTAGACCACGTGCTTGTACGCCTCATCGTAGATGAACCAAACGTCGTTGTCCACGCAGAGATCAGCTATGAGTCTCATTAGATCGTCTCTTAAGACTCTGCTAGTCGGGTTGTCAGGGCTCACAACTATGACTGCTGCCGTGTTCTTGCTCACTGCGTTCTTCAGGCACTCCTCCTCCGGCTGGAACCCGTTCCCTAAGACTTGCCTACACCTCCTAACTCGCAGGCCATAGAACTCTGCTAGATCCCAGTAAACACTGTAGGTAGGATCCAGGAGAACCACCTCATCACCGGGGTCCGTCGTCGTTATCAGCGAGAGGTTCATGCCCTCAACACCCCCGGAAGTAACAACTACGTTCTCAGGATCTACGTCGAAGCCTCCGTACTTCCTCAAATCCTCCTTAATAGCCTCACGTAACTCGTATAGACCCTTAGTTGAGACGTACCTGAAATGATTGAAAGGATTCTTAACCAGTCTCTCGTAGAAGTCCTTAATCAGGTTCTCGTCTGGCGGGAGACCGGGCTGACCAGCTGAGTAGTTGTAGACAACCCTTCCTGACTTAAGCAACTCATCAACTTTAGCAACAAGCCTCCTATGGGGAGAGGGTTTTATTCTAGAGGACCTAGACGAAATCTTCCTCAAAGTTAACACCCCGAATAAATTACAAGGCGGAATTAAAAACGCATACTCGATAACGCTCTTAACCAACATTAAGAACGCTACCGAGCTTCACTGGAGCAGGCAATATATAATTCTTGGTGTCGATATAATATGTTGGGTGTATATGATGGGATGCAGGATAGTAGTCGATAGGACTGCTTGCATAGCTTGCGGGGTGGCACCATCTATCTGTCCCGACGTCTTCGTGTTAGGACAGGATACCGGGAGGAATAGAGTGGTTGATAGGTATAGTGTTGAGACAACGCGGGAAACCTCAATAGGGGTGGTTCCAGAGGAGCTGTGTGAATGCGTTAAGCAAGCTGTTGATATGTGTCCTGTCGGCGCTATAAAGATCGAGGCTCAAGACTCAAAACACTGAAGTGATTGGGCGACCGGACATGTAGTCCCTAAAACAGGTCCATTCCTTCAAGGCGAGGGATCTGCTTAAGTCCATCCCCCCGTGAGGACACTACACCCTTTCTCAAGATATCCTAAGCACTTCTATTTCCGGTTTGTAGTCTTTCAGCTCGTCAGAAAGCCTAGTGACCAGTCTGCTTATGTCCGCTGTTCTTATCGGCAATTTAGCGGGTACTAAGTTAATTATTACTTCAGTCCTCCTGGAGTTCATAACCTTCAGTAAGGCGCCCTCTGACTCAACCCTGAACAGAACATCCCTCGCCACCTCGCTTATCTTAGCCGTGATATCGCTGTAGTTAAAACTGCCTACGTTTATCATCCCGTCGAAGACGTTAAGGACTATCCTGAGCACTACGTTTGGTTGCCTCGCCTTATAGACGGAGTTTGAGAGGACTGTGTTGGGGACGTATATCTTGTTTCCGAAGACGTCCTCAAGGATAGTGTTGAACGGCGATATCTCGAGGATCCTACATGTCAGAGGCCTATCAATGCCTGGAAGGTAGACCTCAACCCACGGGTTCCTCCTCAACCTCATTAACTGGATATTTATGTAGGCTGAGAACTCGCGAACTTCATTATAGAACAAGAGCAAAGCGAGAATACCCACGACGAACACAACCACGTAAGGGACTAGAGAAGCCGTCAGTATGCCGACAACGCCTATGAGGATCGTCACCGCGATCGCTATATCCAATATCCTAATCACTAACCCCTTCGTACCGGCTGATATGACACCCCTCCTAGCAATGCCCGAGACCAACCACGAGAAGACGAATCTAAGGGCAGTTGACACAACCACCAGGATCGCTATGCTCAGTAACTCATTAATAGTTAACGGGAACTCGAACGGGAGCTCTATGAGTAGATTACTTGCCATCCTATTGATTCACCCTTTAAAGACCTCAGATATCACGTTGACGTCCGAGGTCCTGGCCAGTACGTATATTAAGTGACCCTCCTTAATGACTTCATCCTTAGTGGGGACGTAGAGCTTCGTCCCGTCAAAGACGAACAACACCTTGACGTCATCAGGCAGCTGAATCTCGTCAATCCTCTTGTTGACGACCCTATCAGTGCCTGAGATCGTCAGGCAGTAGACCTTGAGGTCGTCCGTCTCCCCGATGAGTTTGGGCTGTAGGAGTGTCTGCAGGTATATCTTGATGAAGTTGCTTATCAAGGCTGGGACTATGAAGGGAGTTCCTAACTCAAGTTTTGATAGAACTTCCCCAACCCTTATATTCTTAACCCTAGCCAACCTGACGGCGGAGCCGTAATGCCTAGCTATCGTCAGAGCGAACACGTTAACCTCATCGTGGTCGGTCAGGGCCAAGACAGCGTCGAACTCGTTAAACGGGATTATCGATGAAAGTTGGGTCTCGTAAAGCGATATATCCCTCGCATCCCCCCTAATCACGATGACGTCAAACTCCTTACTCAGCTCCTCAGCCCTCTCAGGATCTATCTCGATGATGGCTATCTCACTCTTCTTCAACTCTCTTTCGGCATCGAAGGCCTTAAGCAACTCCTGTGTCACAGGCCCCCCGCCGATTATCAAGATCTTCATCACTACACCGAGAATATCTAACTATCTGCCCTTAAATAATCAGTTGACCCCCTCTAAAGCCATCGTAAGACTTCCGTATATCAGATCTGGGTGTGACTGAAAACACGCCTACCTGCGTCTGAGCGTAGCGTCTTTTAAGTAGCCGTCCATTAGATTCAACGACCTATCCATTAAATCAAGGAGCCTTGGGTCATGCGTTACTATTACCACCGTGGTTTTAAAGTCCTCCCTTATCTTTCTAAATAGATCTACGACCTTCAACGCGGTGCTCCAGTCGAGATTCGCTGTGGGCTCGTCCGCTAGAAGGACTGAGGGCGTCATCACTAAAGCCCTCGCGATGGCCACTCTCTGTTTCTCACCACCGCTTAAGTGCTTCGTCCTGGCGTCTATCTTGTTCTGAAGTCCTATGTACTCCAGCACGTCTCTCACCCTCCTCAGCCTCTCCTCCCTATCAACCCCGGCTACGAGCATGGGTATCTCAACGTTCTCAAAGACCGTGAACTCGTCGATGACCCCGTAGTCTTGAGGTATGTAACTAACTACCGTGTTTCTAATCATGGCCAGTCCGTTCTCGTCAAGCATATTCAGGTTGTAGCCGTCTACGATGACCTCACCTCTATCCGGTCGCACGAGACCTGCTATGAGCTTGAGGAGGGTTGTCTTCCCAGAGCCACTGGGTCCGTGGATCCCTATCATCTCCCCCTTCATGAACGCGGCGTTGATATTCCTCAATATGACTACCTTATTGTTGCCCTCGTCGAACGTTTTCCACACGTCCTTCAGGAGGACGACGACGCTCACTCTCACACCTCGATTAATAAAGTATGTTTAGAGAGTGTTAAATCTGAGGCACTGACGCCGACTTCCTAACGACCCTGTATGTGAGGCCTAGGGTGAGTGACGCTGCTATGGAGGTTAGGGCTAGAGCCGTTAGGAATGATCCAAACCCAAGCATCACGTAGGGCAGTGAGAGCACCACTGCCGTCAGCAAGGAATGCAGGGCAATGTAGGTCTTGATATGGTTGGGTCTTGAGCCGTGAATGAGGAGGACGTACGTGATCATGGAGTGGAATCCGAAATCAACTATGACCGATGCTATCGAGGCTGTCGTGCTCAGAGCTAGGGCAACATACGGCACGAGAGCGTTGCTCCTGAAGATCAGGGTAAGTGAGACGTTGATCGTAGTTACTACTGATACCTTAAGCCCCGAACCCCTGCTAATCACTCGACTGAGGATCAACGGTATACCGCTTCCCAAGTCCTAACACCCCCTATTATCCTCGATATCGCCAGGGCGTTAATGCTTCGGCTCATCGCCTCAGAAACCTCTTCAACACCGAAGACCGTGCTACTTATACTTGCATGCGTACCCCCCTCAGTCAGAGTTATGAAAATCGTTATGTCAACCCCGGAACCCCATGAATCCACGTAGTCCATTCTAGCGTGTATGAAAGCTTCGTTCTCATTCACCTTCAACTCCACATCCTCTGTCTGGAAGAACTCGTTTGTCTTAATGAGATTCACGATGACTTCGGCCAACCCCCTAACATCTCTTAACGACGTCATCAGGACGTATCTAGGGATAGGCGGCACGTAGGTCTCCGTGATCAGCTTCTCAGGCCTGACCCTCAGGCTTATGTAGGTTGTTGAGACCACCCAGGCTAGAGTCAAAGTCACTACAGAGTTAAGCGTCGCCACACCGCCCATGATTATAAACACGCATGTTAAGGTAACTAGACCCGGGATCAATATCGACATGAGAGTATATCCAACTATTATCACAGTTATCGCCCACGGCGGGAAACCCATGAACAATATCCTGTTCCTTAATTCCCTCAGGTATGGGGTCGTTGACGAGAATATCGAGATAATCACAACAGAAGCCGTCACGGATGATATGAGGGCTGATATTATTGAGTCCTTAGTGGGCACTCGGACCTGCGAGAGGTACGTTATAGAAGCGTTACCGGCTACAACTACCTCGGTCACGGGGTAGTGCTGGTCGACGAGGCCATATATCTCCGTGGGACTGACGTACTTGTTAATCCCCATCACCACGACATCGGTTACCAGGACGCTAGCCTCGCCACGTAGCTTTAACACGTTAGTGAGCGAGGATATGAGGACGTGTTTGAGCGGTATGATGATGGGCTCCGTCCCTATGTATCCTTGCACAGGAACTAGGGGAGTGCCGTGGAACATGTTGTAGTTCTTAAGAAGGTCGCTACTCACGGGGAGTAGTCGTATCTCAGCGAGCCCCCTACCTGTATTAATATGATCCACGGTGAAGCCCTCCACAACCCCGCTATAAATGAACGTTAAGTCCGGCAGGACCTCCCTAAACCCCAGACTCCTTAAGACCGGGTCCTCAACACCTATTAACACGTAAATCAACTCCCTGCCTCTCTCTAATGTGTAAGGCTGGTCGAGAACAGCTCTGTAGTATTTCACGCAATGCCTGTCGGCGTTCACGTGTCTCAGCACGAGGACGCACGCGTCAACGCTGACTGGACCGTTGAACCGAATCATCAGGTCGTACGTTCCTCCAGCTACGGATGGGTCATGTATAACCACTAAGTTGTTCTCGTACCTGGTGTTGAGGCCTGAAATGATGACTGACGTGACCACCGCTACCAGCACCAAATACGTGAACGGTTTCCTAAGGATTAGGGAACTCAGCCTGTACATGCTGGTGATTCTTGCCAGCCTTGCCTTGACGGAGACCTTGAACTCCCTTGTCATGACTGACTCAGCACTCGCGTACTTAGTTGCCGCGTAACCAACGGCTACCGCAACCGCTATATATGTCAGTAAGAAGAAGAGCTGTATCAACGCCACCCTACATCAACCCGCTTAGACCCGCTATCACCGAAGCCGCTACTCCCAAGCCAGCGCCGGCTAGGACCAGAGATGAGTAGGTCATTAAAGACTCGTAGACGTCCACGCCCACCCTGAAAGCCACGTACTTTAGGGTCGAGGCTATTAAGAAGAGAAGCCCTAGATCCGGGGTCAGCGTAGCTCCTAAGAGAATGCCGAAGAGCGAGATGCCGCCGAGACCGGTTAGCTTTAGCGTGAGTATTAGAGCCAGCGCTAGCGCAACCCCTATGACCACTGAGTGTATGTTGAACGAGGAGATGCTCCCGCTGTACAGGTTATTCATCCACATAACGAGCGGTACCCATCTGAGCAGGTTCAGTTTCGGCGACGCCAGACCGAAGGAGCTGATTAACGTATGCCCGTAGATCAGAGTAACCGGAGCCCCGACCATCATTAGAAGTGCTAGGAGGAACGTTGATACTTCCGCCCTGATCTCGAGGGTCTTCCCCGCCTTAACGTAGTTAAGAGTGTTTGCAGCCACGAATTGAGGCATCGGCACGCCGGTGTATGGGTCTAAGAACATGTAGGGGGTTGTACCCCTAGCGCCGGAGAGGAACAACGTCAGCGTGGCGATCGGTAGGGTGGCTTGAGAGACCGTTCCCGCCTCGCCAGCCACCCTCAGAGTAAAAACCGTTAGGAAGAGCTGCAGAGCCACCACGAGAGGCATGACCAAGAGCAGCGTGAACGGGACCTTCGATAACGTCACGACGGGGATGGAAGCACAACCTATAAGGACTGCTGAGGCGAGCAGGTAGCGTGCTAGATACTTACTTAGGTATATGTACTTCAACGACCCCTTAAGATAGGTTCTGCTGACTAGCATGTAGTAAGCCGATGTTATTGCCAAGAATCCGCTGATCAGGGAAGCCGTGTAGGGAGCTGCCGCCGTAGCCAGTACGTGATTATCCAGCGACGGGGTTGAAATCAACAGACCAATCGAAGCGAGTATAGGAGTCACGATCAAGTAGGTTGATAAGTTACCTATGCTTATACCTATTGACGTGTTTAGAGGTATTAGGAAGGCGAGCATCAGGATAAATACGTCGATTGATAAGGCAAGTCCTGCACCAGGGATAACTCTCTGGAGGATCGGGGTCACGTCGATGGTCAGACCCCCAAAGTACATGAGGCATAACTGGGTAAGAAAACCTAGGATCACAGCTAGGGCCAGGTACTCCCTCCTCAAAGCCTTACCGACTTGGATAACCCTAGCTATGGAAGCCCCTATAGGGTAGGGAAGCTTCTCCTTCTCGATGTAGTGCTTGTAAAAGACGTAGGCTATGAGCGATCCGGACACCGATACTGCTGTAGCGTACAGGTAGAACAGTAAAGTGTCAACGCTTAAGCCCCCTGAGTAGTAGGCCCAGCTAGGGAGGTTGAGAGCCCCTGTATCGCCGTAGGCGTTGAGCATAGTGTAAGTTACATACATCCCTGCGGTAATGGTGGTCGATATCGAGAGCCCGGCCGCGATGACGACTCCTATGAAGTGCTCGAAGACTGTGGGAGTCCTTCTATATATAACCCTGTAGAGAACCAGGAAAACAACTGCAGAGACGATGCCAGCGATCTCCGCCGTGGTGTAACCCGTTACCGCGTACCCGTACGTGTCGACGAAGCTTTGAAGAAGTCCTACAACCAATCCCAGCAGGACAGAACCCACTAACCCCGACGTAACGCCCCACCCACCAACCCCTTCACCACATCCTCAAGCTCATCGGCCATGCTGACCAGCTCTTTACCTCCTATCCTCCTCATTAAATTGAGATTCGATTTTATTAAACCTAAATAATCACTTACCTCACCTTCGAAGCCCTCCCTTACCACGGCCTTCACCTTAGTGTAGTAAACGAGGGCTTCAAGCAACGCGTTATTAGCTCTGCTGAACGCGAGCCTTGATCCAGGACCCTCATAGGCCTCGCTCACTTGCACCACGAACACCCCTCTCCCACCGCTCAGGTCCACGAGATTGACACGTCCCTCGATGTAAAGGTCGAAATCGCCCTCGATGACCGGTACCCTCCCACACCGCCCGATGCGATATCTCAGTCTATCAGGCTTAAGCAAAGCTTCGAAGAAGTACCTGGAGTCTTGCGTGAAGTTCAGCGATACCTCCGGATTCACACCGAGGTTGTGGAAGGTCTTAGTATTCACGTACGGTCTGATTAACAATCGTGCTTCCACGTATTCAACGCCCATGGGGGCTGTGTGTGGTCCTAAACCCTCATCCAGGGTAACAATTAACGCCTCGTGGTGCCTGAACCTCAGGAATCTGCCGATATCAGCGAGCACTCCCCACACCGATTATTCTAAGGGATATTACTTAATTAGTGGGTATCATGCATTAGGGACGGGATATGATGGATGAGGTTTGGTGGGCCTCGCTCTACGACCTCATAAGACGTGATTTCGGGTTTGAAGTCGAGAGAGACTATGAAGCCGCCGAGATCCTGGATATGCTGCTCCAGAAGCACGGAGTTTCAGGGGAGGATATATCAGGAGAGTTGAGGGAGTTACTGAAAAACTCCCGCGTACTGGTGGTCGGCGCCGGCCCCAGCTGCATCAGGGTTGAGGGAATCCACACCCTTTACGACGTAGTCGTGGCGGCTGACGGCGCTCTAAGGTGTTGCCGGAGCGTGAGCGTTGAACCTCAGGTAGTGGTCACTGACCTGGATGGCGTTGAGTTAGACGACCTCACTTCCTTTAACGGATTCATAGTCATACACGCACACGGGGATAACGTAAGTAAGCTGGTCTCCTTAGTCCCCCTCCTATACGGCAAGAGATTGTTGGGGACTTCTCAAATCCTCCTCAAGACCTCTAACTTAAGTGTCGGCGGTGGTTTCACAGATGGCGATAGAGCGGTTTACCTAGCCCTTAAGAACGAGGCACGTGAGGTAGGGCTCACAGGCTTCGACTTCGGGGAGTCGGTAGGCAAGTTCTCCAAGCCCTACTTAAATGGCGAGGTCCCTGTCAGTCCTGTGAAGAAGAGAAAGTTTTATTGGGGCAGTCTCCTAATTGAGTTAATGGGGTTGAGCTGGGGTGTCAGGATCCATGAAGCCTGCAGTAAAGTTAAGGATCCCATACCGACTGCACCTAGGTTTCTACAGGTATAACGACCCACCTTACCTATTCGGGTCGACAGGGGTCGCGTTGAGGGAGCCTTACTTCACGATGAAGGCCGAGAGAGTTGAGGGTCCTGTACTCGTCAACACGCCGACGGAGGAGTCTAGGGAGGTGATAAAGGAAACACTGATTAAGTTAGGCGTTAGGGAGGGCGTTAGGGTAAGCGTTGAGGGACTGGTGAAGCATCATGTTGGACTAGGCTCGAGAACTAAGTTAGTCATGGGGCTCCTTAAAGCGTTGAGCGAGCTTAAGTTACTCAGGCCAGGGGCGCCTCTCAAGGAGACAGCTAATATGTTGGGTTTAGGACGCGTGTCTGGGATAGGTATCTGCACGTTCCTCATGGGCGGGTTCCTCGTGGACACCGGGGTTATCGTGGACGGGGAGGTGGTTAGATATCCTGAGCCCCTCCTTAGGTTAAAGCCGCCGTCGTGGAGCATCGTGATAGCAGTGCCTGAGGGTGTTGCTGGACTGCATGGAAGAGTCGAGGAATCCATCCTCAGTAACGTGGAACCTCACCAAAGACAGGAGGAATTGTATAGGCTCCTCGCAAACTTAATCATCGCAGTCCGTTTAAATCACTTCAAATCATTCAGCGAGGCCTTATCCAAGATGCAGATGCTGGCGGGTCAGTACTTCAGCAAGTACCAAGGCGGTGTGTACTCTAGCGAGGAGTCCTACTTGATAGCTGAAACGCTACGTAAAAGCGGGGTAGAGGCCATCGGCCAGAGTAGCTGGGGTCCAACGATATATTGCTTCACTGAAGACGGGAGGAAAGCTAGTAAATCCGTTAACGTGCTGAAGGATTTAAGGAGTTCCCTAAGGCTTAACTTCTGGGTAACTAGGGTTTCAGGGAGAGGTTACTATATCGAGAACTCGTTCCCTCAGATCACTGACAGTACGTAGTATATGACGAGGGATATCACGGCGTTCAACGCTATGAGCACTCTGTAGGATTTAACGAGTTCCTTCTCGTCCATAGGTCTCCTCAAGACCAGCAACTGAACTAGCGTAATTGGAGCCTCCCTACTTCTAGACGGTTTTATCTTCATGTCGTGACTCAGCTCAACAGGTCTGGCTATCCTCTCTTTATTCTTGAGGCCGCTGACGCTCGTGATTAAGCTGAAGCTATTGATTATTAAGGGGGCGGAGAGCATTATCAAGAGATATTCCCTCCTGAGGAGCACGGCCTCAGACGCGACGAGGGCTCCTAGGACGAAGGAACCGCTGTTGCCGTTAAATATCCTGGCCGGGTACGAGTTAAACGCGAAGTAGCTTATTAAGAACGCTAAAACGAATGCGGTGAGTTGCAGCCCTCCGTTCATCGGTGGCGGGCCCCACCCGAGGACGCTTGAGATCGCTAAAGCCGCTGAAGTAGCTAACGCCGAAGTAACTGCGACGCCGTTATGCGTGTCGATCATGTTGTACGCGTTTATGGCGATCGTGTAGGCCGGGAGCAGTAAGAGCGGGTATACTATGTGTATTCTCATGTGACCAACCAGCGGCACGTAGGGCCTGGGCACGTACGAGGAACCAATAATAACGGGTAGGGCAGGGATCGTCAGTATTAAGACCTTCCCCACGGCGTTGATCCCCTTGAAATCGTCGTAGAGCCCTATCAGACCTGCGGTCAGCGCGGCGATCATGTGATAGGCGACGTAGTGCATGTTCTCCGTAAGCGAGAGCACGAGACCGCATAACAAGACCGCGATGAACGCTGGTCCAGCGGTCTTAGGGATCCTTGGCCTACCTGGTTTGTGAATGTCCGTGGCCTCTAAACCCTTCGTCCTCTCTAAAACGATGACGGCATATGTCGACACTACAGTGACGATCGAGGTCGTCAGCACCCACTCAATCACTTGAATCACTCTAGAAGTGTATTCATGCAACCCATTTTATAATTAGTGACACGACTTAAACTTGAGGTGCTTGACTTGAGGGTGGCCGTTATTCATGAGGCTCCGGTCCCGCCTCAGACGGCTAGGGAGTTACTAGCTGAGTTGTTGAAGAGGGGCGTGTCAGTCCTTTACTTAAGGATTTCAAGACTCAACAGCGAGGTCTCGAGCGACGGCAGGCTGAGCGTTATTTACGGTGGCGAGCACGTTGTTGAGATAGACGCAGGCATCGTTAGAGGGGTTGGTTCGGTTACAACGATGGAGACCCTACTTAAAAGGATAAACACGCTGAAGCAGTTTGAATTGAGCGGTGTTTTACTAGTTAACAGTACTCAGGGTTTCCTGAACGCGCGTGATAAGTACAGGGCGTTACAGCTATTATCGAGGGCTGGGATCAGCGTCCCTGAAACCAGGCTGACTGAGGACGTATACGTGCTAACCGAGACCGTCAGATCTTGGGGCAAGGCGGTCGTTAAGCCGCTCATAGGAAGTATGGGTTATGGATCACTTCTAGTTACAGACCCTGACATAGCGTTCATCGTGGGTAAGACTTGGCTGAGCTACAGTCAGCCCATCCTCGTTCAAAAATACAGGAGGAGCACGGACCGCGATATACGAGTCTTCGTGGTTGGCGACGAGGTTTTGGGGGCTATATACAGGTATAAGTCCGAGGGCACCTGGAAAACCAATGTGGCACAGGGGGCCAGGGTGGAGAGAGCACCTGTTGACGAGGAGCTCAGCGAATTATCTCTAAAAGCTGTCAGGACGCTGGACCTCGACTACGCGGGGGTTGACGTTGGCGAGACTGAAGAGGGCTACATTATCTATGAGGTGAACGCGATGCCTAACTGGCAGGGTTTCCACGCGGGCACTGGAAGAAGCCCTACGCCTAAGATAGTCGAATACGTGATGAACAAGTTAAGGAGGTAATTACCTGAAGCGCTCAGGACTGGCGAGCGTCTTCCTTACCCCCTCACTCTCAAGGGTTTTGAACACATACTTAACGTTTATTTCCGTCACGCCCTTGATTAAGGCTATCTTATCTATGGTTAACGTTAATTCATCGCTGCTCATGGCAGCAACCCTGACGAGTAATGGGTACTCACCGCTTATCTCGTGGATCTCGAGGACGTTCGGGTTCGCGATCAGTTCCTCCACGAAACTCCTCAGGTACTGAGGCGTTACCTTAATCTCTATGTAGGCCTGCTGCACAAGCCCTAAACGATTTAAATCTATGTACGCTGTGAAGCCCTTAAGGACCCCCCTATCCCTGAGCTTCTTAACCCTCATGTATACGGTGGACTCGCTCACCCCTAACTCACGCGCCAATTGCCTGAAGGGAGTTCTCGAATCGTTAAGTAGCTTTATTATTATCTCGATATCTAGATTATCCAGCTCTTTAAATCGAGCCCCCACCGTCCTGCTCACACCTCCTGCCAAACCTGTTCTCTATGACTAAATAGTAGTCACTGCTTATCTCCTCTACGTCTATCAACGAGAGCCCCGCTTTAATCACTAGCTCAACGTACTCGTGTATCCTCGTCACGTCGCCTATCACGACTCTAACCCTCCCTCCACACTCCATGGTTTCACTCAACCCTGTGAAGAGCTCTTTAGCCTCCTTAGCGTTCCTCACGACTAACCGCATGATTTTCCACAGCACTATAGCTTTAACGACTTATTAAATCTCACTGTGATAATTATCCTCGGGTATAGAGTTGGAGTATGAATTCCTTCTCAGCTTGATGTTCAGGGCTTCTGATGTCTTGAGGAAATCCGTCCACAGGACCCCGACAGTACACTCAGCGTTCCTCTCCTTGACGACCGGGAAGTCCATCTACTTGAAGCTGGAGAACCTCCAGAAGACAGGCTCTTTCAAGGTTAGAGGCGCGTTCTTCAAGATCTCGTCAATGCCTGAGGAGGTTAGGGCTAGAGGCGTTCTCACAGCGTCTTCAGGCAATCACGCACAGGGGGTCGCGTACTCAGCTAGAGAGTTGAAAATACCCTCAATCGTAGTCATGCCTGAGTCAGCTCCCCCCTACAAGGTTAACGCGGTTAAATCATACGGTAGTGAAGTCATACTGCACGGCCAAATATATGATGAAGCGTATCAGAAAGCCTTGGAGTTGAGTGAGAGGACCGGCATGACACTCATACATCCTTTCAACGACCCATACATAATAGCTGGTCAAGGCACTATAGGGCTTGAGATAATGGAGGATCTTCCGGAGGTCGACACGGTCGTGGTTCCCATCGGCGGTGGCGGATTGATATCCGGTATTGCCTTAGCAGTCAAGGAGTTAAGTAGAGGGAGGGTTAAGGTTGTCGGGGTGGAGCCCTCGACAGCGGCTAAGACCAGGAGGTCTCTTGAGACGGGCTCTCCAGTCAGCGTCTCCCCTCAGCCAACGCTCGCCGACGGCGTCCTGACTAAAGGACTGGGAGACGTGACTTTCGAGTTGATTAGCAAGTACGTGGACTACGTTGTCGAGGTTGAGGAGGATCAGATCGCTAGGGCTATTTACCTCTTGCTTGAGAGAACTAAATTACTGGCTGAGGGGGCCGGGGCTCTCCCCGTAGCGGCGTTACTGTCGAGAACGGCGGAGATACCTGGCGATAAAGTTGTGGCGGTAATTAGTGGGGGGAACGCGGATCTAACGACGCTCTACAGGATCTTGATGAGGGGGTTAATGAGTGAGGGAAGGATAGCCAAGGTGACGGTATCGTTGAAAGACGTGCCAGGCAGTTTAGAGGGGGTGTTGAGAGTGCTTGCTGGGTTGAGGTGTAATATACTGGACATAACTCACGATAGGTTCGACCTAGACATCAAGCCCGGTTACGCGAAGGTTAGAATACTCATGGAGGTCCCTGACGAACTGACAATCGAGAAAGTCGTCAAGGCACTTGCAGAGTTGGGGGTTGAGGTTCTTGGGTAGTCCCTGCCTCTTCACTACATCGCTAATCGTGGAATCGTCGCCGGAGACTTACGAGCTGCTGACTAGGACGCTCACTAAACTGAAGGAGAGCCTAACTAGACTGAAGTATGTGTGCAGTGCTGAGGAGCACTTATACATGTGTAGCTCTTCAGAGACCCTAGTGAAGATATTCCCATTACCTCACGGCCTCGAACCTCGGGTCGTAGGCGAGTCGTATCAACTAACAATCAAGGTAGTCCTCACTTCCGTTAAGCCAGGGGAATTAGTCCAGGTCAACGACCTTGTGGCCACCCTGATTAAAGGTACTGGGTTAAAATATAGGAGGGTTGACTGACCCCCCGTCCTGATAAGGCTTCCACACGTGAGGATGTCTAGGGTGTGAGCGGAGTAGCTATGAAGCTGTAGATGATCTTCGACGTTAATGACGAGATGGCTGGCAGGAGAAAGATCGCGTCCCCGATGCCGTAACCGCCTATCACTATTGACCTAGTTTTAAATAGGGCGGAGAGCCTGAGGTTGACTAGGTCCATGCCTATCAACACAGCTAACGTGCTGAGGGAGTACGTGATCGAGAACAACGTCTCTGGGGCTAACTTGAGGTGTGTTCCTAGGGCAAGTGCTGTGACTACAGTCAGGGTCATGCTTGACGTCACCGATATGAAGATCCCTCTACCGGAGACTATTGTGGATAGCTTGTTGTATGTTATCGTCAGGAAAATGAGGATTGAGAGGTATTTGAAGGGGGCTACCGATAAACAATGGGTCTGCAATGCCAGTATCAAGAGGGCTAACGTAAGCGGCGCCACGAACCCGGCTAGATTCACATAAATCCTGGGCTTAAAGACCGCTTTCAGCTTCACTCTCTGCAGAATCGCAACGCTACCAAGTCTAACGTTGATAACCTTATGCAGGTCGCCTGAGAGGGTCTTGCTGAAGACGAAGAATCTCAAACCAGAGCTGCAGTAGAGAGTTAAGGCAAGGAGGGCTGAGAGATAAACAGAACCCTCACTATCTAGACCCAAGCTTAAGCCCAGCTCGTAAAAAGTTAGAGAAGCCACTAATACGTATACAGCTTCCCTAATCCCTCCCACCAGACATAAACTCTTAATGTCCACTATGTTTTAAGACCTGACCCGACATTTATTACTGTGAGCTACAGTATGCTTTAGGGTTTAGAGGGTGTCGGTAGTTCTGCGTGGCTTGATAGACTCTGTCGACTTAGCAGTGTATTCCTACGTCAAGCCCGGGGCGCCTCATAGATACTCAGCCCGATTTAAAGACCTACATTTATACGTAGCTACGTTGACCTCCGCTCTAAAGCACTACATGAGGGCTATTGAGCTGGGTGGGAGGGTGGCGACAGGAGCGTTGGGTTTTGTTGACGTTGATGTTGGGTCTCTGGTGAGGGACTCTATTCAAGATAACATTACTTACGTGAGGAGGGTTCAACTGCCTGAGATGCACGTCTTCTTAATCCCCGCCTGCGTTGCTTCAACGTACGCTCTAAAGCTGAAGGAGCGCTTCACGACGCAGGTCTACGTCACCGCCAGGAAGTCATTGCTTTCCTACTCCAAACCCCAGGGGGTGCTCAAGGTCTATGAGGCGTTCAAGAACGTCGGCGGCGATGTAGGGAGAGCTCTCTACGAGTCTGGAATCACTCCGAATAAACTTGTCGTTGAGTCCTTCACGCTAGAGGAATTCCTGAACCTCTTAAGCAACCATCATAAGTACATAGACTTCACGACCTCTAGGCATAACGCAGTTATTGAGGCGTCGAACGCGTTCCTCAGGGAATACGAGAAGGAGAACGACTTGAACGCCTCGGTCCTCGCGGCCTACTCAAGCTTGTTGAACTCGATCGGCAGCGAGCTTAAGCCCCAGCTGAAACAGAGGACTAAAGAGGACTTCAAGAGAGCTCTTGAGCTGGACGCTGAGTTAAGCAGTAGGAACGTAGACTACACACCGCTACTGCCTCCTCTCACGGAGGCGATATTGATAGGTCTCCTAACTATTTACTGAGCTTCATGAGGACACCCTCTAACTTCTCTAGGCCACGTCTTAAGAGGTATATAGGACTCTAAATAATTATGTTATTTGGTGGTTGAGTGAAGAGTTTTTGTGAGGTGTACGTGAAGCACGTGCTGCCTTCGCTGAGGCTCTGCCTAGCTGAGAAACTAGTTACTAAGTACGGATTCACTCAATTAGAGGCATCCCGCGCGGTTGGAATCTCACAGTCCTTAGTCAACTACATCGTCAATAAGAGGAGAAGACCTAAGATGGCTGAGAAACTGCTCGAGATTGCTGAAGTGATGAAAGTCTTAGATGAGACGGCCGAGGACCTAGCCAGGAGGGAGTACAGCACAAGTAATCTGGTGTGCGATCTATGCGTGGTCTTAAGGAGGAGAAACTTAATGAATCAAGTCATAAAGACCTTAAACTACGAACTATGCAGGTGTGAAAGATAAAACACTCAGTTACATCACCATACACACTGTTATCCCCCCAACCCCAATGAAAATTTTATTTGTGTTGAAGTCCTATTAGAAAATAGGTAAGGGAGACGTCTTGAACGTACAGAGCATAGCCGGCAGAATACAGAGGTTTGAGGAAGAGCTTAAGAAGCCTTTCGTTGGCAGGGACGAGGAATCCCGTGTGGTGGTTCTTGCCCTGCTTACAGGCGAGCATGCGGTGCTAATCGGTGAGCCTGGTTGCGTGACCGGGGATACCATCATAGCTTCAGAGGATGGTAAGCTATTCTACATTGAAGATATTGCAAGAGGTCTCGTGCCTGGGATATATATAGCGGATTTCCCCGTCTTCCCGCCTGGGAGGGCTACAGAACTTCACGTGTATGACGTATGGGAGACCTACGAGGCTGTCACAGCACACGGCTTCAGAGTGCGAGGCACCCCGAACCACCCCGTTCTAACTAATAGAGGGTGGGTAGCTTTAAAAGACATTAGAAAAGGCGATAAAGTGAGGATCATGACGCAACTCCCCTCCCCTACACAGTACATCTCAGTTCCGAACGGCAGACCGTCCGCCAGAACACCTAGGTCTGGAGGGGTGAGTGTGAAGGAAGTTAATATTCTGGACGAGAGGTTAGCTGAGTTGCTGGGCGTATTCGTTGCGAGAGGGCGTTTCCACGCTACACGTGCAATCAGCTTCGAGATCGATGATTCTGAGATCCAGCTTCACAGACGAGTGTTGAGCCTCATGAAGGATCTATTCGGGGTGGAACCCAGTATCAGCAGGCTTAAGCGGTCACGAATTCCAAGGTTGAGGAACCCGGTGGTCCTGAAGTACAGCTCAGGATACGTTGCTGAGTTGTTCAAGAGTCTTAATCACGTGCATGGTGAGAAGCGTGTGTCTCCATGGATTCTTCTTTCGCCTAAACGAGTTTCAGCAGCTTTCTTAAGAGGGCTCTTCGAGGGTTGCGGTGTCATAGGTGAGCGACTCGAGTTAAGGATTCGTTTGAGGAGTGGGGAGGAAGGGCTACTGACCGGTGTTCAGATGCTTCTACTACGCCACGGGATATTCTCGAGGATCCGTCGGAACGTACACGGGTTGTGTGTCCTCTCTATAAGAGGTCTAGATAACCTCAGGAGGTTTAACGATGAGATAGGCTTTATCTCGGAGCAGAAGGGCGTGGGGTTAGCGAGAACTATACTGCGTGGCAGGAGACGGAGCCACGCGAGGAGCCTCATGTGGGATGTCGTGAGGGGGGTGAGACGTCTGGAGGGATGGGTTAGGGTTTACGACTTCCACGTCCCCGAAACCCATTCGTTCTTCACGAACGGGATCCTCTCCCACAACACCGCTAAATCAGCCCTGGTTAGGAGAGCGGCCGAGCTCCTCAACGCTAAGTTCTTTAAGTACTTGCTGACTAAGTACACGGAGCCCTCAGAGCTCTTCGGCCCTCTAGACATTAAAGCCTTGGAGGAGGGCAGGTACGTGAGACTGACCACGGGCAAGTTACCAGATGCTCAGATAGCGTTCCTGGACGAGATCTTCAAGGCTAACTCAGCAATCCTCAACGCGTTGAACACCTTACTCCAGGAGAGGATACTTTACGACGGGTTCACCGAGTTGAGGGTTGACTTACGGACTCTCTTCGGAGCAAGTAATGAGGCCCCTGAAGACCCTGAGATACAGTCAGTCTATGATAGGTTTCTTTTAAGGCATTTCGTGAGTCCCGTTCAGGAGGACCTGTGGAGGAACCTCCTTAAAGCTTCATGGGAGCTGGAGAAGAGAAGTGTTTTAGGACGCGTGATAGACGACGGCGGCAAGATACTATGTATCGATGATTTAAGGAGGGTGAACGAGAGCCTCTATGAAGTGGATTTAAGCGGTGTAGAAGGGAAGCTACTGAGGTTATTCGCCGCGCTGGAGAGCAGGGGGATTCACCTGACTGACAGGCGTAAAGGCAAGTCAATGAAGGTGATTGCCGCCAGCGCCCTGATGAACGGGAGGAAGTACGCTATGGAGGAGGACCTGCTCGCTGTTAAGTACGTAGCCGTACGTGAGTGGGACGAGCTTGAGAAGGTCAACGCAGTATTAGCTGAGGAATTGAAGACGTCGTTCAAGTACTTGAGAGAGTTGAGCGAGATAAAGAATAACTTGAGGGAGTTGCTTCAGTACGTGAGATCTCTTGAAGGGGTTGAGAGTTCCTTCGTGTCAGCGAAGTTCGAGGCTATAGGGAGGGAGCTTGAGATAACTAGGGCGAGGGTCATTAGCGTTATGAGGGAGTCTCAAGACCCTCAAGTCCTTAGGGTCGGTGAGGATGTCCTTAACTTAATAAACAACGTTATGGAGGTAGTCAACAAGAAGGTTGACCGAGTTTGAGCAAGGGCTTCCTGAAGAGCATTGATTACGAAGACCCTGTAGTCCGCTATAGAGGGGAGAAGATAGTTAGTATTTCAGCCAGGTTAGGGTTGAAACACGATATACTGACAGCGGGTCTAGCCACGGACCTCTTCTACACTCTCTACCTACCTCACGCAGTGATGGTTGAGGATCCAGGCGAGGGCGGTATTCATTATAGTTTGGTTAAAGTCGTCAACGAGTCCGAGGAGTTAACTAAGCTTAAACAGTACACTATAATGGATTCCTTCACCTCTACGCTGGTCACGGTCTCAGTTATTCAGTATCTCGTGGAGCTCTTTGAGGAGAGTAAGGAGCTCCTGAATCTCAAGGAGTCAAACGACGAGGGGAGAGGCAGTGCTCTGAGATCAATCGTCAGGGAATCTCTAAAGAACAGCATTCAAGAGGCTGAGGTCATTAAGAAGATTGAACGGCTTTACTCCTCAGGACTTCAGCCCGGTGTTGGAAGTGAGTTCGACCTGGACGAGGACTCGGAGAGGATCCTCAAGCTTTCAAGGAACGTTGACGTTAGTAAGGTGCTTGAGGTACTCTCTTTAGTACCTGATGTCGTCAGGAGGAGTAGGAGGAAGTACGAGAGGTTCAACAGAGGGGAGTTCGACGGTTATGACTTAGGCGATGATCTAGAGAGGCTCGTTCCTGCCCAGCTCGCCTTACCGCCTAGATACCTGTCACTGAACTTCATTGAGTCTAAGCTCCTACTCTACGACAAGAAAATAAGTAAATCTCTTGGACCTCTCTACCTCCTCACCGATAAGTCAGGGAGTATGGAGGGCGAGAAGATTGACTGGGCTAAGGCTACGGCCATAGCGCTTATGATCAAATCCAAGAGGGAGATTCGTGAGTTCTACCTGAGGTTTTTCGACAGTTCACCACACGATTTAATCAAGGTATCCAGACGAACGAGTTCCTCTGAGTTCCTAGACCTGCTTAAGAACATAGCGAGGGTTAGGAATGGTGGAGGTACGGATATAACTAAAGCTATAATCACGGCTTGCGACGATATCATTAACAGCGGCCTCGTGAAGAGGGACTCCGACATAGTTGTGATAACAGACGGTGAGGACACGCTTGCCGTAACCACGCTAAGGCGGAAGCTTAAGCAAGCTAACGCCAAACTGGTTTCAGTGATGATTCAGGGGGATAATAAGGATCTGAAGCTCATTAGTAGTAGGTACCTAGTAATTAACACGCTTGACAAGAACTCAATACTTAAGGTCGTCGAGGCTTAGAATACTCCTCTACTATGCGGTTATTCCTGGATTTAGGTGGTGCCACGTAGAACTTTATCTTGCCCTCGAGATAGTCCTTCACGATTAATTTAGCTGACTCGCTGAGAACCGGCTCCTTATCACTTCTGTAGATCCACCCCCTCCTGACGGCTAGCTCTCTGAGGATGGTGTCTGGGTCCGTGCTCTCTATCCCGTAAGCCTCAGTGAAGGCCCTGGGGTTGTGCGCCGTAACCCTCCTTATTAAACGTGTGGCTACAGCAACTGGGTTCCTCGAAGTATCTATCGGGCTCATTCTAATGAGCGTCTCTATTTCATCACTTTCAACAGGCAGTATTCCCGGCGTGTCAAGTAAGTATATATTACTTCCTACGTTGAAGAGCTGTGCTTTCCTAGTATACCCTTGGGTTCCTGGGAACGGTGAAGTTCCAGCGGCGTGCCTCCCGGCCCAAGTGTTGATTAGAGTTGACTTCCCTACTTTAGGAACGCCAAAGATGCCAACGGTCAACGGCTTCTTTTGACTGAGCGCTTTAACGAGTTTTCTCAGTCTTAATGTTCCCAGCCTCTTCCGAGCTGAGATGAGGATTGCGTTAACGCCATCGACCTCCCTGAGATGCCTAACCCACGCTTCACCCACGTCGCGAGGTATGAGGTCAGCCTTATTCAGGGCCAGGAGGTACTTGACCCCTAGCTCCTTACATAGCTCCTCGAACTTCGTACTCCTAGTCGATATAGGATCCCTACTGTCCACCACCTCTACGGCAACGTCAACCATTTGTAGGAGTTCCTTAACTAGCCTCCAGTTAGCCAGCATCATTACCTCTAGCCCTTAAACGAGTCTCTATAACGCTAATAAACCGGGGCTTCTTGCTTAAGAGCTATCGTTCACGTTAAAAACTTACGTACTTGACGCGAGGAGCCCCACATATAGGGCATTTCTCAGGGGCTTCGACGCCTACGTAAGTGTGTCCGCACACGGAACATATCCACACGGCACCCTCTATATGCACGTCTTCACCCATCTCAACGTGCTGCCTAGCCTTCCTGTAGAGTTCTACGTGAATTCTCTCAGCCTCTAAGGCCCATTTAAAGCTTTGCTCTGCCTGTTTATCGTTGTGGAACCTGGCTACGTCTAAGTACGCTGGATACATCTCATTGACCTCAAACTCCTCTCCATCCACAGCTAGCTTAAGATTCTGTGAGGTAGTTCCCAAACCGACGGGCGCACCCCCACATGCCTTCTGATCCGACATTAACGATGCCATCCTTCTGAGGTGGTTTCGCGCGTGAACTTGTTCGGCGAACGCTATAGCTCTGAAGAGCCTAGCGACGTTCCTAAAGCCCTCTTTCTCAGCGACTTCTTCGAACGCCCTGTACCTGGTCTGGGCCATGGATTCGCCGGCGTACGCTGAGAGAAGGACTTCCTTAACCATAGGTCTCAGATCAGGCATAATACCACCTATGTTATAGAAGCAACAGGCCTAATATATGCTGACATGTCCTAGAAGGCAAAGACTGTAAACATGCGATTCACGTAGTTAATGCCTTGACAAGGCCTGGCGGGGTGTCTATAGGCATCCCCCGTCTGAAGCCTAGCCTATACGCTAGTAGTTGGAGAGCAACCGCTGAGGCTATTGGTGATAGGACCTTGCTTGTGGGCAGGGTTTCCACGACATCGCCGTACCCTTTCGCGTCGAATGCCACTGTGATTATGGTTGCTTCCCTTGATTGAGCCTCCTTAGCCACCTTATTGTAGAGCTCTATCGCCACCTCCTCGATAGGCTTTACGATTATTACTGGATAGCCATCCCTAACTAGGACCATGGGTCCGTGCCTAGTCTCGCCTAACTGAATCCCCTCAGCGTGGATTAACGCAGTTTCCTTCAGCTTGAGAGCCCCTTCAAGGGCTATCGGGTAATTTATGCCGCTACTGGCTACGTAGAGGCTCTCTCGCCTGAGGAGCTTATCCACCACCCTATCAACGTTTGAGTCTATGCTTGGCAACTTCCCAGACAGGTCTCTTGCAAACTCACGTATCTCATTGTAGAGTTTCTCAAGGTCGTCCTTACCTATGACGCCTGTGTGGAGGCCTGTATAGGTTGCGAGTATCGCCAGAGTAGCAAGTGTTGAGGCAAACGTCTTCGTCGCAGGAACCGCTACCTCAGGCCCCGAGCCTATAGGTAAGTAGATGTTCGACTCGAGCGAGAGCCGTGAACCTACAACGTTCGTGACCCCCACTATGACAGCCCCCCTCTGCTTAGCCATCCTAGCACTCCTCAACACATCGCTCGTCTCACCGCTCTGACTTATAGCAAGTACTACAGTCCCAGTGCTTACGTTGTCTAGAGCGTAGTAAGGGAATTCAGCTGCGCTAATGACGTTGACGGGGGTTCCGGCCATGTCAGTGAAGTAATACGCGGAAACAAGCCCAGCGTGAAGACTCGTGCCAGTACCAATAACATAGACGTTCCTAGCACCGTAGATTATCATTGAAGCCAGCCTCAAGTACTTGTCCATCAACGTGTAGGTGGTCTTCATTAACGACTCGGGGATCTCATATATCTCCTTAAGCATGTAGTGGGGGTACCCGGCTTTCTCAGCAATCCCTACAGGGTGCTTCACCTTCTTCGTAACGACGTCCTTAACCTCACTGAGGGTCTTTACGTCGAATATCCTCACATCCTCAACCCCTACTTCGGCCAGCATATCATCCCCGAGAATCAACACCTCATCGGAGAACCCGTAGAGACTCGGCACGTCGCTGGACACGTAGGCACACTCACGGCTTAGACCTATCACTACCGGTTGCTCGTTACTTACAACGTATATCTTACGGGAGCCTCTCACCAAGCCCGCGATCGCGTAGACCCCCCTCAACTCCCTACTCGCTTGAGTAAATGCCTGCAACACCGTTTTACTGCTCTTCAGGATTTCCTCCACCAGATGAGCGAAGACCTCTGTGTCCGTCCTAGACGCGAACACGTGGTCCTTTCTCTCAAGCTCTTCTTTAATAACGTCGAAGTTCTCTATAACGCCGTCGCCAACAACAGCTACGCTATTGCTGCAGTCCGTGAGAGGGTGGGTGTTCTCATATACAGGCCTACCTCTACTGGCGTAACGGACATGCCCTAAAACCACGTTCGAAGGCACTTTAATTAAATCCACGTGCTTAGCGGCCTCGTCAAGGGGTTTAGGATGCTTGCGCACAACCAGGTTGCCGGACTCATCGATGAAGACAACACCCGTCCCGTCGTACCCCCTGTAGAGCAACCTCTTCAAGCCCTCGTAGACCACCCCATCAGGGACTTTAGACGTGCAGACTAAACCGAAGATCCCGCCCAAACCCAGTCCCCAGAGATTAGCGAGTCTATAATAATAAAACCAAAACTAATACTTTAGGCTTCACTCAGATATATCACATATCGTGGCGTTAGAGAGCCTAATCACGTCTTCGGATCTCATCTCAATCAATGTGTGAGTAGTTCCACCACCCCCGACAACCTTATCGCGCCTCAACACCTCCCTGTCTATGAACGTCCTGATGCCGTGGCCTACAGGGGGCAACGCCCCGACCGGATAGCCTGTGAACTTCTCCACTTCCCTGGCCTTAGCCATTCTAACCTTACTGCAACCAGAGACCTTAGCCAGCTTATCCGGGTTAACCCTCTTATCCCCACACACTATGGCTATGAGAGGTTCGTCCTTCTCGTCTATGAAGACTAGAGTCTTTATTATCTTATCAGGACTAATGCCCAGCTGCCTGGCCGCTGCATCCACGGTCATGGTATGCTCAGGCAATTCAAACACACGGAACCACGCGTTCACTGACTCCAAATAGGTTCTTAACCCCTCCGCCTTACCAGTGGAGCAGCCCTCATGCAAGGGGAATCACCCACGTAACCCTAACATTAATGTTATCAGCCTCAAATAAGGTTTCATTACAATTCCTCATTACTGTCTGAGGCGTAGTATGGCACTGTTTCCGTTATTGTTAATATTTCACTTATTTATTATAAAATTTATGTTTCAGTCTGTGTAATATTCAATGGAATAGTTCACAAAAGCTTATAAATTCGGCTTCTAGAATAACGTGTTATTAGCTGAGGTGGTATGCTTGGGTTCGGGATCAGTGGATAGAGAGTACGTCTTTTCATCTGTACCTCTCATGGCTAGGTTATCACTAGTTGCGACGGTCATGCTCTGGGCCAGCCTCACACTGGACCCATCAGCTCCTTACCTCGCTTCTTGGTGGGGTGCTTCATTCCCCTTCACAACGTTCGTAGTTGGCGTTCTACTGGCGAACCTCGTTTTAAGCATCTTCTCATCACTCTCCGGTTACATAGCGTCAAGGGAGGGCCTAACATACGCGTTAACCGCCGAGAGGGTCTTTGGTTCAGCAGGGGTGGTGGTGCCATCCCTCTGGGCCGGTGTCGTGTGTGTTGGGTGGCTGGCGTTCTCAATAGGCGTCGTTGCTGAGGGGATCGTCTACATGTCAGGGTTGCCCGACTTAACGTACTACGCTCTCGCGGTCTTCCTGACTTTCCTCTTCTCCATTACAGCGTACTTAGGCGTGAGGCACATGGTCAAGCTTGCTTACGTCGGTGTACCTCTCCTAGCGACGTTAATAGTTGCCGGGATTGCCTTAAGCGCCACCAAGTGGGGGATGCCAAGTATAGGAGGGTTTGACGTGGCTGCCTTGCCCGTGGTCTTTGGACTGGTTCTGGGGACGTTTGTCAACGGCTCTATAGTTCTCTCCTTCGACTACCAGAGGTTCTGCAGGAAACCTCTGGACTCAGTGTTCACAGCCTTCGTGAACTTCCTCGGGTTCTGGAGCTTCATCATATTGCTTTCAGGGATCCCAGCCGCCGTCGCAGGCATGGATCTCTACGGCGCTTACGGGGCGCTTGGACTCTCTCTGCTCGCTCTAGTGACGCTATTCCTACTCGCGTGGACTTCAGCAGATAACCAGCTCTACTCAGCTTCCCTCTCCTGGACTTTAAGTCTTAAATCTATTGGCAAAACCGCTGACAGGAGAAAGGTCCTCATGGTTGCAACTATACTCACCTCGATTCTAGCCATCGTTAAACTACACGCCTTCGCGATTCAGTGGCTCTCCCTACTGACGTCAATTTCGTTGCCAGCCGGTATAGTGGTGTGGACTGAGTACTACGCTAAGTCGAGGATGAAGCTAGGTGAAGGTGTTAGGGGTTGGAACCTGTACGCCTTCGCCTCATGGGCTCTAGGGAGTTTAGCGATCTACTACATCTACGTTATGGAGGGGGTATGGTACGGCCTACTTGTAGGCTTCCTAGTGACCTTCCTAACCTACCTTGTAGTCCCTAGAAGTAGAGGTTAAGGTATATGACACGTGCTCTGTTAGAGACGCGCACCTTCGTAAGCGTTGACGCTAAACCTCACCACACTTAATGGGTAATGCTCTAAACGATTTAAACAAATATAACGATATATTTTTACTTAACTAGAGCGACGAAGAAGTCATTGACGTTTGTTCCCGTGTACCCAGTGTATATCGATAGTCCTAGCTTGTTGAAGAACGTGTAGCTGTCGTTGTTCCTGAGGTAGGTCAGGGGGTCTAATCCTAACTCAATAGCTCTCTTAAGGACTCTTGAGCCCGTGACAGCACCTGCGGCGGGGCTTACACCGTCCATCCCATCACTGCCAAAACACACCGCTACTGCATTACCGGAGCCCCCGATCTCGATGGTTAGGGAGAGACAGAGCTCCTGATTCCTACCGCCAACCCCTCCCCCTTCCACCGTAACCGTCGTCTCACCCCCAGCTATCAGCGCCGCCGGCTTCCTTACAGGGGTCTCAAGAGCTGTGATGGATTTAATGATCCCGGCTAAAACCTTCCCAACATCCCTCGCCTCACCAGTTATGTAGGGGGTCAGCAGTAGAGTGTTATAACCAAGACTCCTAGCTTCATCCTCCATGGCTCTTAGGGATACGTAGTTGTTCGCTATCACTATGTTATAGGTCCTGTGGAAGGAAGGATCACCGGCCTTAGGGGTGTCTCTAACCAAGCCCTTCAACCCGTTCCCAATCAACCTCCTCACGGCCTCTGGAACCTCATCGTAGATGTCCTTAGCCTTCAGGATGTTGTAGACGTCCAAGAACGTTGATTCATCCGGGTGTGTGGGTCCAGAGGCTATAACGCTTAAGTCATCCCCAACCACGTCGCTTATGATGAGTGAGGCAACATCTCCTCTCACGTACCTGAGCAGCTTACCACCCTTCACTTGGGATAGGTGCTTCCTCACAGCGTTGAGCTCGTGTATGCCGGCTCCCCTGGTCATTAAGAGCCTGGAGACCTCGGCCACATCATCTAGGGTCAGGCCCTCCTCGGGAACCTCGAACAAAGCCGAGCCACCACCGGATATCAAGACAAGTACTAGATCTTCACTGGAGACGGACGACTCGAGGTATTTAATTAACCGTGTGGAGGACTCGAGAGTGTTTCTACCGGGTAACGGGTGATCCCCCTTCAAGACCTCCACACGGCACACTTCCCTGTCGCCTACGGGACCGATGACCACACCCCCAGCTACCATACTGCCTAAGAGATCACACAGGGCTTCAAGCATCCGTAGGGAAGCCTTGCCGAAACCCACAATGTGAGCGGCTCTAGGACTGTAGATCCTCTCACCTACCCTGATCAAGGAACCCTCCACACCAACATACTTGGACACGGCGACGTAAGGATCCGCAGCCTTACAACCTCTCCCAATCACTTGAAGAGCGTCGCGGACCATATCCTCATGCCCAACAACCTCGAGACCTTCTACGTTAAGGTTTAGAATCAATAACACCACCTTAAATATCCTATTGTTCTAACACGTAGTGACTATTAACGGCAGACACGCGGCTTACTCACGTGAATTTCATGATATCAGTAACGTGAGGGAATAAGTACTTCGGAAGCCTGATCCTTACGGTTTTCCTGGGATCCACTACCTGGCTTATTTCGACGTCCATCGCCATGCTGGCTAGCATGTAAGCTTCATGCCAGTCAAGTCCTGTAGCGCGTGAGATCGCCTTAACACCTATCTCTACGGCCTCGGTAACTGCCTTACTCAGGTCCTCATGAGAGACCAACACGTAGATGCTGTCCTCGGTCTCGAGCACTGGCCACTTGGGGGCGGCGTTCTTTATCAGGTCCAGTACCAATAGGACCTTCCCACCCACCTCACAACCCGTCACACAGACCTCCCCATCCCCCATCGCCACGTGAAGGTCGCCCAACCCGAATAGAGCACCCTCAACCTCTACCGGTAGGTAAAGTGTAGAGCCCTCAGTTACGTGACGCGTGTCGAGGTTGCCTCCATGCCTGCCTGGAACCCCAGTCGAGGTTCTCTCACGGGTTGCGACCCCGATGACCCCTATCATCTTCCTTGCCTCTACAACCTTGCCGCGGAAGACAACTTTATCGCCCACAACATAACACCTCCCAGCTCTGGCCTCTCTAACTAAGTCCGGCAGCGCCCCAGTCCCCGGAACAGTTATTAAGAGACCCTCATCAGCTGTCTCAATCTTCAAGATCTTGACTACGAGGGTGTCACCTGGCTCAGCTCCCTCCACGTAAACAGGACCTGTAGCGGGGTTAATCCTACTCCAATCAATCTGAGTGACAAACAGGCCCGTGTCGACCAACTGATTCGAGTAACAGTCATTAGTCTCTATTTCAAGAATGGACCTAGGAGGTACCTTAATAACGGGTTCGAGATCTGGCGAGAAAGCGTAGAACACTCTAGAGCTGTCAACCCTGATAATACCCTCCCTGGTATTCAAGTCAAAACACCTCCCGATCTGTCCTCGTTTAATCACCTTCAACATCCCTAATAAAATCTACGAGAACCACACGTTTAAGGCAGTTTTGTCGGCCCATGTGGTCAGGTTCTGCGTTCTTAAGGCTTAACATCAGCATCGTGACAACACGTTGTGTAAAGTTCGTTTCGTGAAGGATTACACTTAAGGTTAACAAGTCAAGACAGAGACGTTTCCTTTTCCATTTATTCGTGGGAAATGTATGAAATTTGTAGACGCTTGATATTAATTACTGATGTTTAGGACCGTGTCTCAGTATGTATCCGCTCATTTCCTCAATACACGTAAACCTGTGCTTCCTCATGTAGTTGGTAATGCCTCTAGTTAGTGATGCAATCACAGCCTCAGGTCCTTTACGGGATGTCAGGAGGGCTGTGTATATCTGTATGGCAGTCGCTCCAGCTAATATGAGCTCCACAGCATCCCTCCACGTCATCACACCCCCGACCCCTACTATTGGGACTTCGAGAGCTTTCCTCAACGTGTATACGGAGTACACTGCAATGGGATGTAAGGCCCTACCTGAAACCCCTCCATACACATTGCTAAGCACTGGCGTTTTACGCTCAATATCCACTGCCATGCCTCTTACCGTGTTTACGGCAACTAAGCTGTCAGCCCCTCCCTCCACTGCAGGCCTCCCCTGCATGAGGATGTCCGATGTGTTAGGCGTCAACTTAGCGAACACGGGGATTTTAATCCTTTTCTTTATGGCCGAGACTATCTCCTTAACTAACGCGGGGTCATCGGCTATGTCGGCTCCAAGGCCCTTGACGTGAGGGCATGAGAGGTTCAACTCAACTCCGTCGGCGCCGTAGTCCTGCGCGAGCTCGGCTATCTGAACGTACTCCTCCGTGCTTGAGGCCGCTAAGCTAACCACTATAGGGACGTCAACGTACTCCTCTTTGAAGTCCTGTATGATGCTCCTGAAGTTCTTTATCCCTGGATTAGCTAATCCCACGGCATTTAGAATGTAACACCTCGAGAAATAGGTTACCGGCGGTTTGTATCCTCCTCTGGGCTCCAGTGTAAGGGTCTTAGTCACGACGGCGCCAGCACCAGCTCTGGCGATCCTCTTCAGCACTGCTGGCGAGGTACCTAAAGGCCCAGACGCAAGCATTATCGGGTTCTTCAGTTTAAGCCCCGCCAGACTCACTTCAAGCATGGGATTCATGAGATCACCTCTCAGGATGTAAGGGACCTAAGCTCTAAAGTCCTAGGAACTTCCTGAAGAACTCTTCCTCCCTTGAGTAGTCCTCCCTGTTTATTTCATGGATTATCCTCCCTTGATCAAGCACGTATATCCTGTCGGAGATGCTCATGGC
>CALIKV010000008.1 GCA_938017505.1 uncultured Sulfolobales archaeon
CGGCAGGTAGCAGCGGTAGCAAGTCATTAAGAGGCTGCTCGCGCCTAGCGTAGGCATAGACGAGGAGGTAGGGAGAGAGTCCCGATAGGAATGAGATCAGGAAGGTTTCAACAGGGCTAAAGGGATCACCGTTGCCGGTTAGCCTCAGGAGCATAACCTTGAGTATGGAGTCCACGGGAGCCAGGTCGTACCAGCCAGCGTGTAGCGAGTACTGAAAGCCGCCGTTGCGGTAGATGTTTAATGTATCGGCTGAGGTTTCCTCGGCGTCAACGCCCCTAATCAGCCACCTACCGGTTATAAGGAAGATGATGGTGACGGCGCTCAAGTGTACTAAGAGCCTCCCTACCAGCTCTGATTTCCCGTTCCCCGCTAAGCGGTGCCAGAGGGCGGAGGCGGCGAAGAGGCAGACCATCTGGCCGACCACTCCAACGGCCACGTAGAAGCTGTAGTAGTGCCCGGATAGGTAAGAGGCGGCGAAGGCCGCTAGCGAGAAGCAGCTCGAGAAGCCGAGCAGAGGGAGGACCAAGCGAGCGGCACGCCCCCTCCCCGCACGAGATAGGGCGCTACGCCGCCTGAGAAGCTCCGAGAGGCACGAAAGTATTAAGAAAAGCACCATAACGCAAGCTAACCAGAGCACCGTAGGCAAGCTATCCAATCCGAGCGCGGAGTCTATTTTTCTCAGGAGCCTCTCTACCACGTTATCCATAACCGTCAACTGAGACCATGCTTAATAGTGCCGTGCATGCGTCGATCAGGGCCTGGCATCCGCAGCCAGCAGAGGGGCCCGGCTCATAAAGTGGAGTTCTTAAACCTTATCGCATCTGAGGTGGCCCAGCGGGCTGTAGGCACCCGAGCCATCCGTTCAAGCCTCAACCGTTAGCCTGCCTCTTCTATCAAGGTTTCCTGCGATCAGAAGCCCTACAACCATAGCACCCAGCAAGGTTCTGCCCGCGCTCCCGTGTTCTCTCAGCTCGAACTCCACGACCTCTCTGAGGCTCCCGAAAGCGCTCCTCTGCTGGAACCGTAGAGGATTACCGCGCTGTACGATACCGGCTGGTAATCATGCGGGTGGACGACGACCTCTTACTTAGTCTCTCGGCCAGGGGTATCACGAGGTAGGCGAGCCCCGAAACGTAGACCAAGGCGCTCTTCTTTACGAGCTTGACGAGTCTACAGGAGATCACGGGCCCGAGCGGGTTGGCCCACGTAGGCGGTTTGGCCCTAGCGCTAAGCAAAGGGTCGTAGATATACCTAAACGCCTTGGTGCCTAGCGGAGTCTCTCGTACCAGTCAGCACCGTGACCTCTGCGAAATCTCTCAGCAGCCTCACGATGAGGTGCGTAGCTAAGAGGCTGCCACCGCCCTTCGGCCACTCCTTCCGAAACTGCTAAGACCTTCTCCAGGTCCTATACCTGAAAGGGCTTAGAAAGCCTATCATTTGACCGAGCCTCATGGCAGCGTTATTAATCAGGTGAAGTGGGCCGTAGTTTGTTGACCGGATAACTCCTCCTATGAGCCTGCAAGTAACCTCGAGCACAAAGTCGCTTGTCTTAATCCCTAGGAGTCGCGCCCCGGCACCCTCCCATAGACCCTGCTTAAAGTAGCGCGAAGGGCCTGCCCCCATCTTCAGCTCTTTGGTGTGGTGACAGCACGGGCTCGGCAGCTCCACCCACAGGTAGCCTTTCTCCAGTATATGCTGAGTTAAACTGAAGACCTCTCCTGCAGAGAGATGTTTGAGAGGCCTCCAGTCCCTTACGAGTTCCGTTAGCATAACTGCCAAGAATAGGTCTCCCTTGGTTAGCTGGAAGAGGCCCCTTTTTACAATCTCACCCTTATGAATGGCCCTGTAAAGCCTCGGGACCCGAACTCTCCCCCTCCTCGGTCCGCACAAGGGCAGCGAGACCGCTCCCACATTTCTACGCCGCAGTAAGAAGCGCAGAGCGACCTCCCAACCCCTCGGCATCAGAACGTCGGAGTCTATGAACATGAAGACGGGGGTCGTGACTTGCTTTATTCCCAAGGCTCTAGCGCAGGCCAGCTCACGGTCTGTCTGCACTATGAGGAGCTTTCCTGGCTCTATTACACTCTTCACTGTTTCGATGGTACCGTCAGTGCTGAATCTGTCCACTACAATTAAGCGATTCAATTCGACAAACCGGCGCACCCTCTCGACGATCTGGCGAAAATATGGAGAGTTGGAGTTCCACGTAGGCATTACCACATCGATTTTCACGTCGACGCGGTCACCCCCGCGCACGCGGAACCTCGATGTCCAGACTTACGGCAGTAGACTACGTTAAAATCCTCCGGTCGTATAGAAAGCCTTAGTAGTGTCGTCTGCGACAAGAGTCTTTCAACAAAAACGGGTTTGAAACCCAAGGACTTCAAGGTCATATGGACCCTGTGAAAAGTCGAAGGTCTAAGCTCTATGATAATTATCCTCGCATTACGTAGCACCTTTTTCCCGCTTTCTATCACTAGAAGTTCGTCGCCGTCGACATCGATTTTAATTACGTCTGGAGTGACCTCTAAGTCGTCTAAGCGAACGTGCTTGGCGGAGGAGTACTCACCAACGGCTACCCTTTCAGCCCTTACTGAGACTCCATTCAACCTACAGTTGACCAGGGTAAGGATGTGGCATATATCCGAGGGATCGAAAGCTAAGGCCTCACATCCAAGCTTTGCGGCAAGGATGGAGTAGGTCCCTACCCCTGCTCCCACGTCAACGAACTTCACACCTCGACCAAGATAGCGTTTAACGAACTCCACAGTCGAGATCTCACCTAGCAGGGCATACGCGTAAAAGCCGATCCTGGGAACCAAGATCGTGAGCCTTGGTGAGAACGGAGTCCGAACCAACATCACTTCCTTCTTTTTTAAATACCTTGCGCGAAGCTTGATGGAAGCATGGCATCTGCCTGCTATTCCGCAAAGTCTCCTCGGCGACGGTAACGCTTCCATTTTTCCTAAAGGCATACGACTACTTCGAATGCCCAGAGCTTATGACCTCTCTATATAGCCGCAGGTACTTTTCGGCGGCGATTTCTAATGTAAAGTTCTTGAGCACCCTTCTCGAGCCCCTTTCAGAAAGCTCCTTCCTCAGTCTATCGTTATGGAGTACTTCTAGGACCCTCTCGGCTAGCTCCTCCTCAGAGTTCGCCAGAAAACCAGCGTCTCCTACAGCCTCGGGTATGCTCGACGCGTTGTTAGCAATTACTGGCGTCCCCGAAGCCATAGCCTCTAGGAGCGTTAAAGAGCCGAACGCCTCCGTAAGTGATGTATGCACATACACGTCCGCAGCGCGGTAATAATAGTACATCATCATGTTAGTACTCCATTTAACATCGAGGACAAGGTGCTTAGCAACATTCAGCTTCCTTGCTAGGTCAAGGACGCGCTTCAGGTAAGGCTCGCTCACCGCTCTGCCTTTCACTAGAAGCAGGGCGTTTTGATCCTCCCTGACAATATGCTCTAACGCCTTGACTGCCATCAGGAGGTTCTTCTCAGGGCTTATCCTCCCCACCCACAGCACGATTTTTCTTTCGCAGGGGATCGACAGTTTCTTCCTAGCTTCTTGCTTGGATACGTTGTAAGGGTTGAATATCGATGTATCGATACCGTGATGTATTACTAAGGGCTTAAAGTTCAGCCACTTCTCCACAGTCTTCGCTGCATGGTTGCTCGCAACTACGAAGGCATTAACACCGGCGTATATCTCCTCCAGCTCTCGGAGTGCCGGCCGGGCCCTCTCTTCATCCATTACGTCCAATGAGCTGTGAAGTACGAACACCTTAGGTGCGCCCCCCCTTAGCGCTCTCCTCGTGAGGGGGCTTCCCGGGCTATTGAGATGAACTACATCGAATTTCGCGCTGAGCTGAGCGATGGGGAAGGACTTTTCGACAATTTTGTCGAAGCGCTGGCCCTGGGCCGCTCCAGTAGTGATGAGAAGGGGGTTTAACCCCCGTGGTGCCTTAAGGTGGTAGTAGTGCCCACCCATTGCGTAGGAGAAGGCGTTGGCTAGGCAGACCACCTTGGCTTCCCCCCCTTTTACCATATGATAGGGTAATGCCCAGTTATACTGAACTAAGACTCCTATCGTTTGAAAAAGTATTTTCATGGCTTCAGTATCCCACGGTAGGATCCACCGCTGTATACAACATCGAACCTGTCCAGATAGTAAAGCAGGTTCCTTGGGTCTATATTAAGGTGCCTCCTAAAGAAGTCCTCATTCCGCGGATCCTTGTACGTAGCACGCAGACCCACGCTATCTGTCCCTATGATTACCAGGAGCTGTTGAGAACTGGAGGGCGTGTCCGTAGGAGGTGCTAGGGCAGATATCGGCGCACCCACCCTTGGATCGATCCAGCTTAAAATATCAAAATTGAGGCGTGGAGCAAAGGATAGCCCTATATACCAGCTCGTCCTATCGGCCCATCCTACGTAATTTCCGTAGGTGTTTGCAGCAAGGGTGGGGTCTTGCACTCCGTAAAATGAAGCGAAGGAGATTGTTGCCATGGATAGAATCGAGCATAGAATCCCTTTCGATAGAAACCTCTTCACCTCGAATGCTGCTAGAGGAAGCATCAACAGGTACAACCAGTAGAAATATCGTCCCCCGAAAGTAGGCACAGTCCTTAGTGAATAATTAAGAGCTGTTCCTCCAAGACCTAGTAGACCTAGGACGACCTTGCTGTCCTTAAAGCAGGCAACCGAGCACTTACTTTTTTATGAAAAGCTATACGCAGTGCTGAGAATATCGGGTGGGATCCCACGACCGAGGGGAGCAAAGCCCACGCGATGAAGAAAGCCGACATTTCCTGGGTATACCATGGCTCTGCTGTTCCATAAAAGGGAGGCACGCGGCCCGTTAGCAGATCCAATAGCCTATCTATAGCGCTAACGGTCGGCCTTACGATTATGTCAAGCACGTAAGTGTAGATCCGGTAGGCTAAACTTACAGAGACAGGCAACATAAGGAATCTCAAAACGCCTCTAGTGGGATACTTCACCTCTCCATTAAATATTGCAGTAGGAATAATGAACGCCGCGAGCATGACGACGTAGGTTGCGTGAGCCACTACTCCGGATATCAGCAGTGGAAGAAGAGCTAGAATGCTTGCTGCTGGTCGCTCACCTTCAAGCCTCTTTAACACTAGGAGCGCAGTGACTAGGAAGGCGATTATAGCATATGCCTGGTGTACGACCTGAGATAGAGCAAGAGGTGGAGTTATCGAGAGGAGGAGGACAGCGACCAGAGAGGTGGTTTCATCACGGGTAAGTCTTTCCGCAAGCAAGTAAACAAAGACGAAGTACAGAAGGTAGAAGCTCAGCTTCAGGATTAGGTAGCAGGCTGTGACGTTCTCCAGGCCTATCCCGAGTATTAACGCTAAAACATGCTCGAGGAAGGGTATGAGGTGGAAGAACTGGTAGTACGGGTTCTCGGGGTACTTGTATGGAATCCAGCGCCCATCTTTATCTATGGCTGTTGCAAAGCCAAGAAACCTAGCGTCATC
>CALIKV010000009.1 GCA_938017505.1 uncultured Sulfolobales archaeon
CCCGGAGACCTGAACCAGTGGAGCGTAACACAACCCTTCAAACCACTCCTCAAGGAGGGAAGGGTCTACGGGAGGGGGAGCGAGGACAACGGACAGGGAATAGCGTCCTCGCTCTACGCAGTTAAAGCGATGATGGACCTACATAATACCTGGCGAGTGCGAGGTGGTTTTCGACTGCAGGGTTCTCCCTCAATACAGGCTGGACGACGTGATGAAGGATGCTGAGGAGCTGGCCAGAAGGGTTTAGGAGAGACGCTCAAGGGTTGTAGAGGGTGATGTCCTGCCGGAGATAAGGCTTGAGGTCCTGGAGAGGCTTGACTCACCCCCTCCAACCCCGCCGGATAGCTTGATAGTCAGGTTGCTCGAGAGGGCTGTGAGGGAGTTGAGGAGTAGGGAGGTCAGGGTAGGCGGTATTGGCGGGGCACTTTCACGGCTTACCTCAGGAGGCTTGGCATCCCGGCCGTAGTCTGGTCTACGGTTGATGAGACGGCTCACCAGCCGGACGAGTACGCTAAGGTGGAGAACCTGGTTGAGGACGCTAAGGTGATGGCTGCGTTAGCCCTTCTAGAGTGACTCAACTAGGTGCGTGAGCTGGTTCGTTTTAAGCCCCTGCAGTTAGATTAACTTGAGGGTTGGCTTTGATTAGCGAGGGTGACCTAGTTCTGGTATACGTTGACGAGAGGAGGTCTAGAGTGGTCAGGGTCGTGAAGGACAAGACCCTTCACACTGACAGGGGTTACTTGAGGTTGGGCGAGTTAGTAGGTCTTGAGTGGGGTGCTAAGGTCAGGCTGAGCACTGGTGTAGCGGCCTACGTTTTAAAGCCTACGCTCACAGACCTCATGCTGAGGCTCTTCAGGAGGGCTACTCAAGTCATCTACCCTAAAGACATAGCCTACATGATCCTTCAGTCCAACGTAGGGGAGGGTTCAAGGGTTGTGGAGGCCGGTGTAGGCACTGGCTTCCTGACCGCGGTGCTGGCCTGGTTCGTGGGTCGCAGTGGGCGTGTCTACGGGTATGAAATAAACGACGAGTACGTTAAAGTGGCTTCAGTTAATCTCGAGAGCGTTGGTTTATCCGACAGAGTTCTGATAAAAAATAAGGACATAACTCAGGGCATTGACGAGTCAGACCTGGACGCCGTCTTCCTCGACATGCCTAACCCGTGGGATGTTTTCCCGCATCTAGGAAGCTCCCTGAAGCCCTCGTCTCCTGTAATCATGTTCGTTCCCTCAGTTAATCAAGTCCTGAGGGTTCTGGAGCATGTCAAGGAATTCAGGAGGTTAGTCAATGTCAACGTTTCTGAGATTATACTCAGGGAGTTTCAGACATGTCCAGACGCCCTCAGACCTAAGTCCGTGGGAGTTACTCACACCGGGTATATAATTACGTCAAGACTAACTAAGGAATGATTGACTCCTCCCTGCCATACGACCTGAGTTAAGAGTTGTCTCCCTAAGAATTCAAAAGGGAGTTCCAACCAACCGTTGCCAAACAGCTAACGTTTACTATCTGTCCCGCCTTTCGGCAGCCTTCGGACTTTAAAGCGTGTCCTTTGGCTTTCCTAACTCGCCACATATTGGGCGGGAATCGTGAGAAAAGCTAACGATTTAGGAACTGTCGACGAGCCCGTAATTCTTCACCTACTCACGATCAGAAACGACGAGGAGATACTTAAACCGTTGATCTAAATCCCACTGAAGCTGTGAAGGGGTTCGATCTTATCGTATATGTTGGAATGTAGAAAGCCGTTGAGAAGCAGGTATGTGGTACGAAAGTCTGTGAAACTCTATCTATTGAGAAACTGTTAGTATGTAGAGGGATCTGAACTTGTCCACTATTCTAACTTCTCCACTATTGCTTAGCTCTCTCACGAGCCTCCTAGCCACGGACATCTTAACGCCCAGCGCCGTTGCTAACTGATACGTCGTAATCACGTCGGACGATTTGATAGTCGAGAGAGCTCTCTTCAGGAGGGACTCATCGATCTCGAGCGACGTCGTTGCGACTCCTTTCTTCTCAGACTTCTTGACCTCCTTCGCCTCCTCCTTCTTCTGAGCCTTCTCCGCCGCGGATATCGTTTTCTTCTTCTTGCCGCCGCCCAAATCAACCACCTAAGTTAATACCGACACCAATATTATAAGTTATCGTGCTAGATCAGGTATATCATGGTGAAGCCTTAAAAGAATTCCCAGCTGCAGAGTATCTGTGGTGAGGACATGCGCGTGGTTACTGTTAAGCTTCCTGAGGTCTACGTGGAAGTTCTTGACGAGCTAATTAAGCTGGGGAGGTATGGAAGTCGCTCTGAGGCAATAAGGGAGGCTTTAAGGGAGTTCTTTAGGAGAGAGCTCAAGCTAAGGCTTAACAGGAGAGACTTGCACGAGGAAGTGAAGAGAGTTAAGATCGCTTAACTTACATTACCATGACAAGGGGAAGTCCATCCTTGATTTCTTGAGTTGCCTTAACCTATACGTCGAGATAGAACTCAACACGCTGAAGGGCGGGGTCTGAGCTATCGCTAAACGTACTTCCGGACTGCTATAGCGAGTACTGGGTCTGGCACCGTGTAGTGTTCGTCTCGCTTCTCTATCAGGCCTGCCTTAGTGAGTCTCTGGAGTAGGGCGTTGAAGTTATGGTCGTCTATTTCTATCCCCTCATCGAATTCGAGCGCTTTCTTTAACTCACTCCACCTCATAGGTCTCTGAGAGACTAGCTTGAGCATGGTCTTGAACCTCTTCTCAGACCTGGTTCTCGTTAGGAATCTCCTCACTTCCTCAGCCTCCTGCCTGGAAGCAGCGTCCACAACGCCCTCGAGGTCCCTCACGCCGTTTACGTAACTCCACCCGAAGAAGGTTAACCAGCCAGTGAGGCCGTCAAGCTCCTTAACAACCTCCTCGATCACGTGCTTGCTGACTGTGACGCCCGCTTCGGTGAACCCTCTCTCAAGGAAGTCCGCAGACTCATCCCTGGACAGCTTCCTAACCCTCACTTCAGACACAAGTCTCCCGTAAAGAGAGTTCTCAGGGTTCTCAATTCCTAATACGTCGTAGAGAAGTCCGACCTGGGAACTAGACACGATCACGACCAAGTTCCTCAGGTGGTCGTACGTATAGGCAAGCAGCTTAGAGAAGTCCAGATTCAGGAATGTTATACTCGCTTAGAAACGTGAGAATCAGGCTTGTATTCCCAGCTCTACGAGGCCCCACAACGGTCACGAGTCTGGCACTCCCGTAGCTCCTGTAGAGACTCTCTAACTCCTCACTAAAGTCATACAAATCCTTCCTAGAGGTCTTAGGAGCTAAATCGAAGAGCAATGAGTTACCACCAGTAACTGGTACTTATACCAGCTAATAAAATCCGCGAGACAGTTAGATGGGATTGCGTTGGCAACAAGGCTTAATAATCAGTTGTCGTGTCGGGTTTTTGATATATTTATATTGTTATTCGTGTTTATCTTCCAGGTGCCTCACGTGTCAAGTGATTTCAGTCCGGAATCCTTCATAGAGGATAAGGTTGAGTGGCTTAGAAGGGAGATAGGCGAGGAGGAGGCCATAGTAGCTCTCTCCGGCGGTGTGGACAGTTCCGTGACTGCCATGCTGGGTTTTAGGTCCGTTGGCAGCAGGTTGAAGGCTGTCTTCCTTGATGACGGGTTTATGAGGTTGGGTGAGGCGGAGAGAGTTAGGGAGGACTTCAGAGGTCTTGGATTAGAGGTTCACGTGTTCGACGTCTCGGAGGAGTTCATAGAAGCTTTAAGGGGCGTTAGAGACGCTGAGGAGAAGAGGAAACGCTTCCGTGAAACCTTCTACAGAACGTTCTCAAGGATTGCGAAGGAGTTCGGGGTTAGCGTTGTGTTACAGGGCACTATAGCCGCCGACATCGTGGAGACGAGAGGGGGTGTTAAGACCCAGCACAACGTTCTTGAACAGGTCGGCATAGACCCGCTCACGAGCTACGGCTTCAGAGTTCTAGAGCCCCTTAAGGACTTATACAAGGATCAAGTCAGGCTAGTGGCCAGGGCTCTAGGCCTGCCGGACGAGGTAGTGAGGCGCAGGCCGTTCCCCGGTCCCGGCCTCTCAGCGAGGGTCTTAGGCGAAGTCACTAGGGAGAAACTCGCGATAATAAAGAGAGCCACGGCGATAGTTGATGAGGAGCTCGCAGACGTTGAGTGCTTCCAGGCCTTCCCAGCGTTGCTGGAGGGGAGGGCTACTGGGATCAGCGCTGAGGGCGCGAGGAAGTACGGTTACATGATAGCGCTAAGGGTTGTTGAGTCACGAAACGCCCTGACCGCCAAGTACGTGAGGCTCGACTGGAGTAGACTCGAGAGAGTTAGGGACAGAATCCTCTCGGAAATACCGGAGGTGACAAGAGTGCTGTACGACGTCACTGACAAACCCCCAGCAACCATAGAGCTCGAGTAGTGCAGAACCCGTGAGGGACACGCCCTGCGGGTTAGGGCCGGTTTCTCCATTAAACAGGGGATGGAATAATCACAGAGGTCTCCGTTTTTCTAAGTCCTCTCCTCAAGAGTTCTTCGTAGTGCTTGAAGAGCTCCTTAAGCTTCTCTCCACTGTAGAGCACTAAGCCTTCTGAAAGAGCGTCGACTATAATTGGGTTCCCCTTTCTAAGCATTTCAATGGCCTCGTTAAGCGTGTATGGGTGAGGCTCCACATGAATGTTTAGATCGCCCAATACCTCTAGAATCCTCCCTATCCTGTCTAAGTACTTCTCCCTGAAATCCGCTATTACCAGGATATCGTAGTCGCTCCACGGTTTATAGTCCCCCCTAGCACGAGATCCAAAGAGTATTAAGGCATCAACTCTACAGCTATCCACGATCCTCTTAACAGCTTTCAGAAGCTCCTCACACTCCAAGGACTTCTCTGGCAAAGCGAAGCACCTTCTCAGCGGCGCTTAGAGCTCTTTTCGAGACCTCTTCATCATAGGCCTCGTGGGGGGTTCCTGACGGGTGGGCATTAGGGTATCTAGACGGTATGTAGTGTCTATCTAATTCTCTTGCACAACTCACGAGGTCCTGCTGAGGGCTCTCACCCCTCCTATTAAAGTAGCGGACAAGCAACTCTCTAACGCTATGACCCCAGGAGGCTTCATTAACGTGATAGAGGAGGGCTTTACAAGCCTTCTCAGCGGCTTGATGCGAGTAAAACGCGGCTGCGTTAAACCTTCCCTCTCTATACAAGATTTCAGCCGTTTCAAAATCCCACAGAGCTTCGCTAAACCACCTTAAAGCTTCACCCCTCATCAACATATTCACCGTTCCCAACAATTTCCGGCTATCTGCTTCCTCTAAAGATTAGTCAATCAAGTTATTAAAGAACTTTGAGGAAGACGCGAAAACTCTAAGGTCTGGCTTGGTCTACAGCCAGGGGAATAGTCGTTCCAGTGCTTGGAATGGGAAGAATTTATAAGGCCCTTACGTGTTTGTATGTTGATTGATGAGTCGGTGAGATGACGTGGTGTTAGTTAACACACGTGTTAACCTTGGGTGTGTTCATTATGTCTCGCAAGTCCTGGATTTTCACACTCGGTACTGAGGTCGTGTGCGGCAGAGTCGTCAACACGAACGCCGCCTACCTTGGGAGAAGGCTAACACTACTCGGCTTCGAGGTGTTAGGCGTCGTGTCCTTGATCGACGACGTGGAGCTCATCTCCGCAGCCCTCTCCCTTGTGTTACGCACGGGGCCGGATCTGATAGTGACCACGGGTGGTTTAGGACCTACCTACGATGACGTGACTTTAGAGGCCGTCGCCAGGGCTGTTGGGAGGAGGTTGGCCGTCAACGAACTCGCTCTCGAGATGATTAAGAAGAAGTACGAGGAGCTCAAGCTGCCTCTAACGCCTGAGAGGGTCAAGATGGCTTACCTCCCTGAGGGAGGTGTGGTTATACCGAATGACGTGGGAACCGCTCCAGGTTGCCTGATTAAATCTGGGGAGACCCTAATAGCCTCCCTGCCCGGGGTGCCCAGAGAGCTTGAACGTATGTGGGAATCCTTCGTTGAACCGAGGCTGAGGGAGCTCAGCGCCAGGAGGGTCGTGGTTGAGAGGAGCTTCACAGTGACTAACGTCCCTGAGTCCTCGGCGGCGGCGATCGTTAAGGAGGTCCTGCGCAGGTACGGCAACGTCTACGTAAAGACGCATCCTAAGGGTCATGAGATAAGGGCTCCCGTCCTCGAGGTCTACGTCCAGGTGTTTGGCGATGAGCTAGGGGAGTGTGAGAGAGTGGCTGACGAGGTTCTGAAGATCCTTAAGGACGGCTTAGAGAGTGTGGGCGGTGTTATTACTTGAGGTGAAGTGGGAGAGTCCAATGCCGCCCGCAACCTCCTCCCACGATATGCTGAACGGCATGAGCAGCTGCTGAAGAACGGACTTAGCCGTCCTCAAGTACTCGGAGACGTCCACGTCATCCACCTTAGCCAGCTGGACGGGCTTGACGCCGCTCGACCCCCTGACTTTAACGTAGAGTATGGTCATCCCTCTCTCAACAGGCACGCCGTGCCTCTTGAGATGAAGAGCTGCCTTGACGTGTATCGGCGTTGTCTTCACGTATGACTCGAGATCCTTGCTGAGAGTGGTCCTGAACACGACGTCTTCTAGGGTGAAGTCCTTGTTCTTCAGCTTAACGTAGAGCTCCCTGACCTCACGCCTTATCTCGTTCTTAACCCCTTCAAGCGAGTCCACAGTGCTCTCCACCCCGCTGATCATCTCGAGGATCCTCGTGAAGGAGTCCTGAAGTATCTTGGGCACGTTCTTCTTCTTCCCGACCAATCCCTTAACGTCCACCTCATTGCCTTCAAGGACCCCGACGTAGTTCTTCTTCAGGGCGAATGCAACGTACTTATACGCCTTATCCAGCTCTATCTCGAGCGACAGGTCCTCCTCAACCCACTTCATGAGCGCGCTTAACGCATGAGGGTCGGGACTCCACACAAACAGCGAGTCAGTGTCCCCGTAGAGGACCCTAAGGCCCAGTTCCCCAGCCCTAGAGAGCGTTCTGGTTATGACGTACCTGCCCAACGCCGTGACGGATTCGGCGAGCGATGGCGTGTAGAACGGGAAGGACTCATGGCCGAAGACGCCGTAGCTGGCGTTTACGTATACTTTAAGAGCCCTCTGGACCACTTCATACCAGTTCCTCAGCTCCTCCTCGCCTGTCTGCTTGGCAAGCTTCTTATACACCCTGACCCTGAAGTCGCGTAGGAGACCCACTAGGGAGGAGGTTATGCCTCTCCTGGAGGTGCATACGGTGTGGAGTACTCCCCCTCTCTCGTCCGTTATGTTGAGCAGAGCGCCGTCCGAACACCACCCTTGAGGAGGGTCTATGGTCTCGTAGCTCAGGTTCCACACCTTAATTATGCTTGGATACAGGGAGGCGAAGTCGAGCACTATCACGTTGAAGTATACGCCCGGCGTGGGCTCAATCACTATAGCGCCTGCATACCTCTTGCCACCAATCTTAGCAGTTGTCTTCACCTCTCCTTTCAGTCTCCTCAACTCATCCCTCTCAGGTATTAGGTAGTTGTTCCTCCTGTGCTCCCAGAACATTAAGTTCTTAACCCATGCCGAGACCTTACGCCTTGTTACGTCCTCTAAGGACATCTTGGCTAAGCGCATTATCTGGATTATGAGTTTCCACACGAGTTCTCTGTTGTAGGTTGTTAGGTTGAGCGAGAGCTCAGCATCCTTCAGGTTGTACTCAGCAAGCCTGTCCAGCATTAGGTCGCTGACGCTCATCTCCACAGCCACCTTCGCCTCGCCGAGGAGAGCCTGAGCTATCGCGTCAAGGGTCTTCTCCTTGTAGGCCTGGCTGAAGGCGTAGTTCTGAATCGCCTCGATGCTGAAGAACTTGTAGAGGTCTACGTGGAAGCCGTGTCTAACGCCGACAAAGTCCCTCACGTCCTCTATTGGTATGTAGAGCGGGTCGACGCCGAGGATCACTGCCCTGTTATGTAAGTATGGGAGGTCGAAGTTATCCCCGTTGAAGGTTATTATTAGTGGATAGCTGTTCATAGCTCTGAAGACCTCCATGAGCAGCGCCCTCTCGCTGTCGAAGACCTCGACCTCTGCTTTGAGGCCCTCCAGTCTCTCAACGTTCTCGACGCTGAGGCCCTCCCTATACGTTACCAGGACCCTCTTGAGGCCGTCCGTCCCCACTAAGGCGACGCTTATGACGGGGTATTGAGCGTCAGAGGGGTCCGGGATCCTGAGTCTCGTGGGCGTGTACACCTCTATGTCAAGGGCGAGCCTCCTCATCTCCGGCGGCCTCTCCTCGAAGAGAGGGGCCATCCTCAGGGCGAGCTCCAGGAGATCCTCCTCACCTCTGACGACGCTTCTGTATAGGCTCAACAAGTCTTCGCTCAGCTTAGGCTGGATTAAAGTGAGACCCTTTCCGTTCACCCTGTAACGCATTCCCGGGATCAGCCCGTTGTCGAACACGTAGCAGTCGTGGTACTTTATGTTGGCCTCCCACGCGTTAGTGACTAAATCGCGCATTCGCGGGATGGCCAGGGGGTCCTTGGCCACGACCTTAGTTACCGCGACCTCCCTCCCCCTCAACAAGTCGTACTTCTTGATGACCTCGACCTTCTCGAACGACTTATCCCTGACGATCTTCTGATCGAGCTCCCCTGGAGGGGTGTCAGTCAGGAAGTAGGGCATGTGACCCGTCTTGTCAACCCAGACGTAGGTCTTCCCACTGACATCGTCGTAGAACTTCAAGTAAGCCCTCCTGAGCTCGCCGCTGTAGTAGGAGCCGAGCAAGTAGGACTCCGGGACCTCGTCGAAGAGCTCGAGGCTGCTAAGGGAGGAGACGTAGGAGGAAGTCCCCACACCCCTGAGGAAGACGTCGAACTCAACCCCGTTAACGGTGACGCTGAAGTTAGGCCTCCTGACAGGCGCTTCACTCGCCTTAGCAGCCCTGAGACCCCTCGAATCGGAGGAAACGCCAGCAGGCTCAGCGCCTGCAGGCGGGCTACGCTTAACAAACTCAGTAAGCTTCCTAGAACTACCCTTCACGGAGGCCTCGTCCTTACCGCGATCCCTCCCGCTCCTAACCACACCCAACCCTAGAAATTCAAGGTGAGTAACACTAAATAACATGATACCGCAATAATTCCATACAAATTAATGAGAACAGAAAATACTTAAGACACACAACGCCATACTCTTAGGGCCCGTGGCCTAGCCAGGATAAGGCGCCGGCCTTCGGAGCCGGAGGTCCCGGGTTCAAATCCCGGCGGGCCCGCTCTCCCGGTTTTGTTTAGTTAACCCAACCTTTCATCTCCCAAGTTTACAGCTTTCGAAAAGCCTTGCAACAAAAAATCTGTTATAGCAGTTACGGTAGCTATGTCAACTATATCAGTTATAGGCGATTTAGCAGCTGAGAATGGGAAAACCACCTAGTTGAGCGTTAAGACTGAGGAGAGGCTGGGGAGGTTTTTTATAAACTCTACGTAGGCAAGACTTATATAGTCCATTTCAATAATAAATATGAGGTGTCTTAATGAGAAAAATTTTGGAGAAGCAGAACCTATTGGATATAGTTACGGGCGCGACGTTCCTCGGGGCTGGGGGTGGCGGTTCGCCTAAGGACGGACTCGCACTCGTCGAGAAGATCATCAGCATTAGCGGCAGGGTCGAACTCGTTAGTCCGGACGATGTGAAGGACAACGAGCACGTTGCCATGATCGCAGGTATGGGGGCTCCGAAGGTTCTGAGGGAGAAGGGCTTTGACATCGAAGCTATTTATGCCTACGAAGCGCTGGAGCGTCTGTACTCGACAATTGGAGTCAGGTTCGCGCACATAATGCCAGGTGAGATAGGCGGCTTCAACACCATAACTCCGATGTACGTAGCCGCGCACAAGAAGCTTCTAGTAGTAGACGCCGATGGATGCGGGAGAGCAGTTCCTGAACTGGGGACATCGCTCTACGCCGTTTATGGTATTCCCACGTGCCCCGTGGTCGTGGCTGACAAGAACGGGAACGTAGTTGTAGGCTATCCGAAAGACCCCTTGGACGCCGATGCCGCTGAGAACATTGCTCGGGGAGCCACAGTGGCTTTCGGCATGATCGCCGGCTTTGGATCGTGGGTTGCATCTGGGAGGCAGATCAGAGAATACCTCGCTCTCAATACCGTTAGCAAAAGTGAGAGCATCGGCAGGGCGATAAGGGAGGCAGTCAGCACGGGTAAAGACCCTGTAAGGGCAGCTGCTGAAGCGGCCAACGGCTACGAGCTCATCAGGGGTAAGATTGCAGACATATCCACGAAGACGGTCGCGGGCTTCGACTTCGGTAGGACAGTAATCGAGGGCGCCGGCTCGTACTCTGGGAAGAAGCTCGCAATAGACTTTAAGAACGAGAACATAATCGCTTGGGATGTGAATGGCGGGCCCGTTGCGATGGTACCGGACCTGATAAGCCTCATGACCATAAAGGGCGAGCCTCTGACTAACGCTGATACAGCGGTCGGTATGGAGATAGCCGTTATCGCCGTGCCTGCTCCCGATAAGTGGAAGGCCGTTCCAAAAGGCTTTGAGGTGTGGAGACACATACTGGAGAAGATGGAGTACACAGGCCCTTACATGCCGATCAGAACCCTATAGGCCGATTGGGACAAAGATTTAAGGGATCGTCCAGTGAAGATCCGTGTCATACTACCAATACTAAGGCACGAAGTGTTCGAGGAAATCACACGTAAGGAGTTTGAAGCCGTGAAGCGGGAGGACGTCGAAATAAGCGTCGTGAGCCTCAGTAAGGGTCCTGCATCCATAGAGTCTGCCTACGACGAAGAACTAGCCGCTCCGTGGATCCTAGAAAGGGTAAGGGAGGCGGAAGAGAAGGGCTTCGATGCCGTTATAGTAGACTGCATGGGGGATCCGGCATTGCGGGCCGCAAGGGAGGTAGTGAACATCCCGGTCATAGGGCCGTGTCAAGCGTCCCTAGCTATAGCGTCCACAGTATGTGATAGGTTTTCTATCGTAGTGGTTCTAGATAGGGTGAAGCCCCTCTTCCTCAGGAAGGTAACGGAGTACGGGTACGGGAGCAAGTTGGCCTCGGTTAGGTTCGTCGGGGTGCCCGTTTTAGAGCTGGAAGCGAGGAGGAAGGAGGTAAAGGAGCTTTTGCTCCGTGAGTCTGAGAAGGCCGTTGAGGAGGACGGGGCCGGCGGAATAATCCTCGGCTGCACTGGGATGGTAGGAATGGCGAGGGAGTTACAGGAGTCCCTGAGGGTTCCTGTGATCGACCCGGCCGTAGCCTCGCTAAAGATGGCCGAAATACTAGTAGACATGAAGCTCTCGCAAAGTAAACGTGAATATCCAAAACCGCCCGAGAAGCAAAGGATTCTTTACAATACTTAAAGACCTTAACTACTTTTATCTCCTATTTTCCCTACCCTATTTTTCTATGAGAAAATCATTTTCTTCATCAAAGCCGCGTAACTCTTATAAGCAACCCTAGCATTATTCAATGGAGGTAATCATAGTGATTATAAGGGAGAAGATAATTGACAGCGTTGTGAACATGTTCAAAGTGAACTTGGGCGTTAGGGCGGATGAGAAGATTCTCGTAGTTACAGACGTCCCGACTCCCGAAGAGTGGAGGCTAAAGGACAGCAATAAGCTTGCTGACGCGGTGGAGAGGGCGCTTCTGGCTAAAGTTGTAAGCGAGATAGCTGCCGAGCGTTTACCGGAGTGTAAAGTGGAGTTCTTCGCGTACCCCTCTGTGGGCAGGCATGGAGCGTATCCTGGAAAAGATGTGGAGGAGAAGATGAAGGCCGCGAACGTGGTTGCCGCCATTACAACGTATTCTTTAACGCATACAGACGCTAGGGTTAATGCCTGTAAGGCTGGCGCGCGAGTCGCGAGCATGCCGATGATCTTACCTGAAATGTTCTATCCAGGAGGGCCCATGGCAGCGGATTACCGTGAAATGGAGAGGGTAACCAGGAGGATCGCCGACCTAATGACGGAGGCAAGAGAGGTAAGAGTGACATCTCCCGGAGGGACGGACATAAATTTTGGCAAAGAAGGCAGGAAGGCGATGGCTGATGTTGGGATTCTCACTGAAAGAGGGTCTTTCGGAAACCTTCCCGCAGGAGAGGCCTTCTGCGCCCCAGTTGAAGGAACGGCGAACGGGAAGCTCGTAGTTGAGCCAAACTGGTATCCAGACCTAAAAGAGGAGATGACGTTAGTTTTCAAGGACGGTTACGTCGTCGAAGTCCGTGGAGGTGGAGCCGTTGGTGATTACTTGAGAAGCCTGCTAGACTTCAGCAAAAATGTCGAGCCCTTCATCTCCCGGAGGAACTTGGCAGAACTTGGCATAGGCACAAACCCGTACGCGAAGCGCCCAGACAACGTACTCGAGGCAGAGAAGATCAGAGGCACCGTGCACTTGGCGATCGGGGACAACTCGCATATAGGAGGGAAGGCTTCAGCTGACATACATTTGGACTTCGTAATCCCGAGACCTACAGCAATATTCGATGGCAAGGTAATAATGCAAGAGGGAAGATTCCTCATCCCTGATCTCTAAGTCCGAACATTCTTGTTTTTACATGCGCAAACCTAGATTTAGGTAGTTACTTTCATTCGTTAGGGACGCAGTTCCTCATCATTCATTCCTCGACGAAAGAGTTTACAAACCTTACGAGGCTAAGGAGGCCGAGGGTTAGGACGTTCACTTCCTAGGCGCCAGCTCGCTATGCGACCCTGAGATCCTCGACTCCTATAACCTTAGCGTCTCAAAGGTTGTAGGGAAGTCTCGTCTGTCAAGGTCTCCATGATGGCTATCGGAGGGAGGCGATAATATCGGCGATCATGGGAGCCGAAGATGTAAGGAGGGCTACCGAGAGCTAGTCACTACAATCTTAAAAGGTTTTTATCGTAGGGCGTAAAAAGTTAATGTGACATGAGAGCGTGTTCGAGGCGAGCGTTAACGGTCCTCTAGAGAGCTAGAGGTTGGAGAAGTTAAAGAAAAAGTCGTTGAAAGAGGAGGCTAACGGCTACGGTGCTATTGGGGCTTTGGTCTCCTTATGTAATAGGTAGAGAATGTATATTCCCCAAAATAGCCACACAGCACTAAATACGGTCAATACTGTTGACTCTACTGACGCGACCTTCTGGAAGAAGTCCGCAGGACCCAGCAGTACGCCTGCAAGGCCTACCGAAGCTATCCACCACGAGTGTTGGATTGCTATGACCCCATACGTGAAGGGATCCTTTACGCTCTTACATCTAATCAAGCCCGTCACTGCAAATAAGAAGGCCATTATAGTCGCTATGTGCCATGGGAAGGCTATGTATGGATTCTTAAGGGTTAACTCGGCGGTCATTATCAGCCCTATTAAACACGTCACAGCGCCGAAGGACATGTACCAGCTGGTCAGCTTCCTTACTTCAACCACTCATCACTCACCTCTCCTCCTTATGAACCACTTAGGAACTAGACCGCGTTTGGTTATTTCGAACTTGCCGAAAGCTAGTTGCACACCAGCTTTATCTAGCGCGATGGCCAGTATGATATAGATGACAAACGCTATTAGGAGGCTATTGATTGAGGGTATGCCCGCGGTAATGACCCACGTTCCGAGGGCGCCGCCTATGGCGGTCGAGATCCAGCCGGTCAAGTTGACCTCAGGCATTTTGTCCCCTATTTTGAGTTTATATCTCTCGGCGGGCGGAAGCTTCTTATAAAGTCCTCTATATACGTAGAAGTCGGCTATTATAGTCCCGCCAACCGCTGGAACGAAGCTCCCGAGGATTGTCAGGAAAGCTATGAAGGGGTCGAAGCTAGCTCCGGCCACGAAGCCTACATAGGCAGCCGCAGCTGTTCCTATTAAGCCGAGTATTATGACTAGGGTCCTTCTGCTTACAGGCGAGAGGAGCGTGAAGTTTAGGGCACCGCTATAAAGGTTGTTATCGTTTGTGGTCCACTGACCTAAAATGGCTAAGAGGTATGCTCCCAAGCCGACGCCTACCGCTAGCAACGCCTCAGTTATCCTAGTGCCGCCCATGCCGAGCGTTAATAGGCCTGCACCTATGAGGAAGAAGTTCTCGACCACCAGCACCTGGACGAGCCACGCTAAGGCTCCGCCCTTAGGGTCTTTAGAGAACCTAGAGACGTCAGAAGTTATGGTAGCACCTGCAATGTATAGGCCGACTACTTGGGCTATGCCTAAACCGAGCGGGGTAGGGCTTACGGGTTGAAGCATTATCACTTTCTCCCAGCCTCCACTTACCATTATCCCGGAAGAGAACGAGATCGCGGCTATTACTACCCAGAAGGGAACGGTTAGATAGCTTAGGAAGGCTATCCCTTTAATCCCTATGGCAGCAGTGGTCATCATTAGCAGACCTCCCCATATGGAGGCGACACCTACGCCCATCAATGGATTGCCAGGCATCAAATCATGCATCATTATGCCGAAGAGCCAGGTCTCCACAGCAAACCATCCGATACCGCAAGTTATACCGGCTAGAGCAAGCCCCCACAGGAGCGCCCCATACCTGCCGTAAGGCCAGGACATGAAGGCATAGGTCGAGAGCCTGCTAGAACCTCCTATGTAGGCTGTGAGAGCCCCGATCACTCCCTGGATTAAGGTGCCAACTGTAGCAACGATTATCATATCCCTAAAGTTAAACTGAAGGCCCAGAACCCCTCCTCCCCATAGAGCCGCTATGCATGCGAGCACTCCTGTGAATATGACGAACATTGCCATGGTTGATCTAAGAGCCTGAGGAGCTACTGGGACTAGGGCATAATCGCCCATAACGTCCTCCCACTCATAGGTGCTCTTCTCTTCCTGAGAAGACATTTTGGACACCTTCAAAAGTATTAGCAAGGAAAGATATATAAGCTTTTTCGTGATTTTTGTGTGGTGAACATAATTGTTGAGACTTCACGATAGAAAGGAAGTAGAGGATTTCGTTAGAGGGTGTACGTTCCTAGGAACTGGCGGCGGCGGGTCTCCCCATACCGGGTTAAAGATACTTCTCGAGGACCTGGAGAAGTACGGGGATATCATCATACATGGTGTAGAGGATATTAGGGACGATGCCTACGTGGTCACACCCTACCTCATGGGCTCTATAGCTCCTAAGACACCGGAGTTAATCGCTAAGATGGCCTCCCTAGGGATGACTAGGAAGATAGGATTGGCTGAAAGGATCTTAGTTTACGCGGTAATGGAGCTGGAGAAGTACTTAGGCGTAGAGTTCGATGGCGTGGTCGCAGTAGAGCTAGGGGGCGGGAACACTCCAGGACCTGTAGACGTCGCCGTGGTTTTAGGTAAGAAGATCGTAGACGGTGATTATGCTGGGAGGGCTATACCTGAGATAGACCAGATAACTCCCTACATCCACGACATACCGCCATATCCAGCAGTCTACGTTGACGAGTACGGGAACAAGACCGTGGTAGCTAAGTCCATCAACTACGCGATGGCTGAAAGAATAGGAAAGCTAGTTAGCGTTGCATCCTTCGGGCTTGTAGGTGGGGCTAACTTCGCTTTAACGGGTAAGGAGATGAAGAAGATCATAATCCCTGGAACTTTAACGGAGGCTTACACTATAGGTAAAACTCTACGTGAAGCCGTCGAGGCCGGTAAGGATCCAGCCATAGAGGTCGCGAAGAAGATGAACGGATATGTCCTATTCAAGGGCGTAGTTGAGAGGAAGGAGTGGGAAGATAGGGAGGGCTATATGTGGGGAACGACTCACCTGAAGGGGATTGAGAACTTCGAGAACCATAGGGCTAAGATATGGTTCAAGAATGAGAATCACATGATGTGGTTTGATGATAAGGTCATCGCCACGAGCCCCGACATAATAGCGGTTATAAACGCTAGTACCGGAGAGCCGATAACTAATACTGACATAAAGGAAGGCAGCGTAGTTTCTGTGGTTGGACTTAAGGGACGTGAACCGTTTAAGACTCCTAAGGGCTTAGAGGTCTTAGGCCCCAGCCACTTCGGATTTGACGTGGAGTATGTGCCCATAGAAAGAAGGGTGCAGGAATTTCCGATAATAAGACCTTAAGCTTTAAGGTAAACTCTTTTTATTTACTATTAAAACTATTTTCATCCACTACCGTACACGTTAATTGTTGATGTGATCCAGCTTCCAGAAGGTTTGAGAACTCCCTCAAAAAGTATCAGAGATAGGGCTTGAGAGCACCTAGCTTTCTCAAGTGCTTGCCCTAGAGTGGGCAGTATGAGAGTTTGTGCAGGTACGGGCAGTGAGCACAGTTAGGTGTGTTCCCCCAGCAGTCACTTTCGTTGGTTGATGTGAAGTTGCATCCCTCCATGAAGGGACATTCCAGGCATGAGGGGAGGTGGTTGAAGTATAGTTTGAAGAACATCTCTGGGTACACGTCTCTCCAGATTTTTAGGAGGCTTACTTCCCCAAGCCTGCCGAGTAATACTTCCTTTAACTTCCTGGCAACCCCGAAGACGGTAGTTGTCCATGTCCTCGAGTAGTAGAGGCAGGGCGTTGCCCACCCATCGCACCTCACGAAGAGGGCTCTGTTGCTTGCAAAAGGACAACTCCTAGCGAACTTCGGGGCCGTCCCAGCGTGAGTGAAGCGAACTCCAGCCCCTAAGATCTTCGGAGTAGCGTCACTCAGTAACTCGTTGAATTCCTCCCTACACTTGCTATCGTTAAGACAGTCAAGCCCCTCCGACCCTCCAGAGTACGGTATGTAGTAGTTGAAGTACAGTTCCCTCACACCTAACTCATTAACATGCTTGATGACCTCCCTCACGTTCTTAACGCTGGACTTCGTGATGGTGTAGATGGCCTTAACTAAGGGCTTCTCAGCCCCCCTGAGGAGCCTCTGTGTCCTGAGACTTCTAATGCCCTTCAGCACGTCCTGACTTAGATCGAGCGAATTGATACTTACGAAAACCTCATCCACCCCCAGTCTCACCAACTCCTCAGAGAGTTCGTTCAGCCTGGAACCGTTGGTGTTCAGCACTACGGACATCTCCTTGTGTTTCGCCTCATCTATCATCTCAAGGACGTTAGGGTGTACTGTGGGCTCGCCCCACCCGGAAAACACGAGTCTCCTAACGCCTGCCTCAAGAGCTGAGTTAATCACTTGACTATAGAGCCTTGAGTCCATGTAGCATGTTCTGAAGTCTCTGATGGAAAACCTGAAGCAGTGTGGGCACGCGTAGTTGCAGGCTGTAGTAACCTCTACCATCAGCTCCCTGGGACGGGAGTCATTACTCAGTACTACGATCCAGTCAACAGTCCTCATTCCAGACCCAGTTCTCTCAGCTTCTCCTTAGTCGGCACCCCGTCCCTGTCCCATCCCTTTATCTCGTAGACTATGTCTAGGAGTTTGTCCTGATCCACTACAGTGCCGTCACCCGGCTCTCTGCTGAACCTCTCAGGCAGATAGTCGTCCTTCCTGCTGAACCCCTCCCTGACGTTGAATAGCCTCTCAAGGTTTATGACCCTCTCGCTCACCTTCAGTAGGTCCCTCATAGTGAAGCCGTGGCCGGTAGCGTGGTTGAGGAGCTTAGTCCATGTCTCGGCTCTGACGGCGAGTGTTATGACTGTGAAGAGGCATACGCCGAGCAGGTTAGTTGCCATCGAGTACTCCTCCAGCGGCTTAACCCAGGACTTAAACTCCTCCTTGAACGGGTCAGGCCTCTCAGTGATGCCGAACTCCTCACTCAGATACCCGAAAGCGTCCACTATCGATGCCCAGGGCCTCAGATGGTCAGCTCCTCTCGGGGAAACCATGTGGGACCAAGCCTCGCCTTTGCTCGTCCTGACCTCGTCAGCGGCCATCTCCAGACCTTTCACGTGCATGACGTAGTACGTCGCGTTCCCACCCAGTGTTTGAGCGGCCTTGAAGGAGCCTTCGCCAAGCAGAGTCGCGAATTCCCCCTCCCTCCTCCCAATCCTCTTCACGAGCTCGACCACGGCCTCGCCGTTGCCGAATCTGAGCTCCAGCCCCTCCGTCTTGCTCTTATCTATTACCCCCGTCTCATACCACTCCATGGCGGTGGCTATTACCTGACCGGTAGATATCACATCTAGACCAAGCTCGTTGACGAGGTAGTTCGCGGCAGCAACGTAGTAGAGGTCCTTAACCCCTGTCTTAGCCCCAAGGGCTGCGAGCGACTCGTATTCAGGACCCCCGCTCTCAACACCCTTGAAGGCGCCCTCAGGCACTACTGTGTGCCTCCCGCACGCTACAGGGCAGTTGAAGCACGCGTAGGGCTTCACCGAGAGCCTCTCATGGTAAGGCTTATGACCTAGGTAGTCGTTAAACTCAGGCATCTTACTCCTTCTCCAGTTATAGAAAGGCACTAGGGCTGTAGCGTTCATGGCGTCGAAGAATGACGGCGTTCCATACTTCCTCAGCTCGTCCCTAACGAAGGGCTCCTCAAGCAACTCGCTCAACGCCTTCCTGACGGCCTCCCTGAAGTTCGGTTCGTCAGCTAGTCTGGCCTTGAAGCGCGTGCCGTACACAGCAAGCGCTTTCAGGTTCTTGGAACCCATCACAGCTCCGCCACCGCCTCTACCTGCAGCCCTATGGCCATCTACCATGATCGCCGCAAACTTAACCAGCTTCTCTCCAGCAACCCCTATCGCGGCCACCTGAATCTCTCTGTTGTTGTGACGCCTCCTTATTTCCTCCTGGACCTCCCTAGGCGAGCGTCCCATCAAGTCCCCGGCACTGAGGAACTCAACACTATCGTCGTGTACGTAGAGATACGTGGGTCTCCCAGCCCTACCGTGAATCACAATCATGTCGTAGCCGCTCCTCTTGATTTGAGGGGCTAAATGACCTCCCACATTAGAGGCGAATATAGTCCTAGTTAGGGGGGACTTAAACATGACCACGGTTCTACCGCCTGTAGGGGCGCCGGTATCAGTCAGGGGGCCTGTTATGAAGAGGAGCTTATTCTCGTCAGACATGGGGTCAACATGAGGTCTTAAGTTGTCGTAGAGGTACCTCGCGCCGAAACCCTCACCACCCACATATAGTCTATACCAGTCTTCAGGGACAGGCTCCTCCCAGACCCTCTCAGCCGATAAATCGACGTGTAGTATCCTACCAGGAGAACACGGTGGAGGCATAACTAAATTACCACCTCAACATAACAATCGACAACTCAACTTATAAATTTATTTTATAAAACAATTTATTTTATAAAACTGCCCTTCGTTAGGTAGTCAGGCTAGACAACCCCCACCCACAACACCTAAGGAGCTCCTCGCCTGCGACCCAATGATCGACGGAACACGCACGATACTAGCCAATACAGACCGAATAGCGATATAGCTGAAAGTACGGCAACATAGTTGAATGAAGCTGCCATGGCAAACACCTTGGGAGTTGGGTAGATTCAAACGAGACCGTCAACCTTAGGGGCCGTGATGTAACCATCTCTCTAGAAACCTCTATGGTCCTGAGACCCTAGCTTAACTATGAGTGCTTTTAAGGCTATCTGAGCAGTTATCTCTGACTTAACAGCGGCTACGTCGGGCCCGCTAGCAGCTAGGTTGTCTTCCGCAGACTTTAAGTACCTCTTAGCCCTACTCAGCAGTAGCGTGTTCCACGCTCAAACCACACGCCCTCATACTTAATCCCCTTTACCATATGAAGCGTGCGTGCTTCGAAGCATATTACCACAGACTTACCAGGAGGTATGGAGTTGGGAAGACTGGCCGGTGTCACACCCCATCTTGACACAGCTTCCTAGGCTATATGCTTGCCCTATAGCTCTTGATTAGGAGTTTCGTGTAGTTGTTTCTTGGGCTGTGTAGCACGTCTTCGAAGAAGCCTTCCTCAACTATCTCTCCTTTGTATAGGATGACCGCCCTGTCAGCTAGGTATTGTGCAACTCCCAGGTCATGCGTGACTACCAGCACTGTTAGGTTGAGCTTCTCGTAGAGGTCGTTGATCAGGTTGATTATCTGCGCCTGAATGGAGACGTCCAGCGCTGACGTCGGCTCGTCAAGCACGAGTATCTCGGGGTCGTGGATCACTGCCCTGGCTATCAGCACTCTCTGCCTCATCCCACCGCTCAGGTCTGTGGGGTAGTAATTCATAACCTCCTCAGACAGCTGGACAAGCCTTAGCACCCTAGCCATCCTACCCTCCGGATCGCCGATCCCCAAGGCCTCAAGGGGCTCCATCAGGGAGTACCTGATCTTCAGGGAGGGATTCAACGCCTTGTAGGGGTCCTGCGGGACATAGCCAACAGCCCTGAGAACCCTAACCCTCTCGCTCCAGGGAAGCGAGTATACCTCCTTCCCGAGGACCACGACCCTGCCCCTCAAGGGCTTAAGCAAGCCCAAGACCACCCTGAGGAGCGTTGACTTACCAGACCCGCTCTCCCCAATTATCACCACCCTCTCCCCGTTGTAAACCTCCAGGCTGACGTTGTTAAGCACGACCTCCAACCTCCTCCGTAGCGACCTCCAACCCCTAGCCGCGGTCAAGTACCCGGCGGTAACCCTCTCCAACTTGATTGCGACCTTGCTCCCCACACTCAACCAACATACCTCCAGCACTCCACCTCCCTTCCGAAGACCCCTACGCGGGGCGGCGCCTCAACACACTTCTCGAAAGCCCAGGGGCACCTTGGACGGAAGGCACAGCCCTCGACCACGACGCCGGGTCTAGGGGGTTCACCAGGGATAGACCTGAGCGCTTTCTTAAAGCCCAGTGTAGGAGCTGCGTCAACGAGCATCCTGGTGTACTGATGCAGGGGCTCAGTCACCACTTCAGACCCCCTCCCGACCTCCAGGAGTCTGCCGGCGTACATAACAGCTATAGTGTCGCATATCTTACCCGCGCTCATTATATCGTGAGTTATGAGGAACAGCGAGATCCTCTGGGAGTCCCTTAAATCCAGCAGGAGCTTTATCAGCTGGAGCCTCAGGTTCGCGTCTATTGATGAAGTAGGCTCGTCAGCGACCACCACCCTAGCGCCTGTGGATAGGGCTAGAGCTATGGCGGCTCTCTGCTGCATCCCACCGCTTAATTCGTGGGGGTAGTAATCAAGCACTCGATCAGGGTCAAGCCCGACGAGCGAGAGGTAGTTCCTGGAGACCTCGACAGCCTTCCTCCTGCCCAAACCGTAGAGGCTGTTCAGGACGTAGTAGAACTGATCCTCCACGGTGTAGTACGGGTTAAGTCCTGTCCCTGGGTTCTGAGGGACGTAGGATACAATCCTGCCCCTCACTCCGTTGTAGTTCATCCTACCGCCTTGTATAACCGGGCGGTCGAATATGTGCAGTTCGCCTTCAGTCACGGCGTGGGGAGGGAGTATCCCGGCGATGGCATTCCCGACGGTAGACTTACCGCAGCCGCTCTCCCCAACCAAGCAGAAGATCTCCCCCTCAGAGACCTCGAAAGACGCCTCCCTGACGGCCCACAGGACGTTCTCCTCGCTGTCCAGGTACCCTACCCTCAAGCCCACAGCCTTAACCGCTAGAACCATAGCCTCCACTTCCTCCTCAGCCTTGGATCCAGCGACTCCCTGAGCGAGTCCCCGAGGAGGCTGAAACCCAACGCCGTCACCAGCAGGAAGAGTCCGGGGAAGATAGTGACCCAGGGGGCGGTGACGAGCACGTCCTTACCCTCATACATTATAACTCCCCACTCAGGGGAGTTAATGGGGACGCCCAAGCTCAGGAAGTTTATCGCCGTGGCCTCCAGGAGGACGCTGCCCATGTCAGTTATTGCCTGAACCAACACGGGCGGGTACACGTTCCTCAGCACGTGCCTCCAAACGATCTTCAGAGGGCTTAGCCCACTCAGCCTGGACAGCGTCACGTAATCCATCTCCACAACACCTCGTGCGTAGATATGGGTTATGCGCGCGTACCAAGACCACCACGTGATAACCAGGCTCGAGATCACAGTAATCAAGCCCCTGCCGACAGCTATCGCGAACGCTAGGGCAAGGACTATAGCAGGGACGCTCATGAAGAGCTCCGTCAAGTAGCTCACGACCATCTCCACAACGCCTCTGAAGTAGGCTGATAAGACCGCGACGAACAGCCCGACCGCTAGGCTGGCTGAGATGACGATGAGTATCTGCATCAACGCTGACCGTGTCCCCATCACAACCCTTGAGAACAGGTCCCTACCCATGCTGTCAGTGCCGAACAAGTGGTCCGTGGACGGAGGGAGTAAGATCCTGTCCCTGGCGTCAGGCGGGGCGATCCCCCTACCCTCCTCGGGGTAGGGGGCTATGAAGTCGCACGTAAGTGATAAGGCCAGCATCACCAAAACTACAGTTAACCCGGCCCCGAACTTAAGGCCTCTCACCTGCCTCCTGAGTAGGGAGCTCAGCAAGCCAGCCCCCCTCGGCGAGCCCCCGGTTTGCTGAGCGTTGACCCCCGCGCCCATCTTATAGCCTCACCCTCGGGTCCGTCAGCGCCTGCACCACGTCGGCCAACGTGTTCACAACTAAGTAGAAGACCGTCACAACGACTATCAGTCCTATAGCTATCCTGAAGTCGCTGCTGTTCAACGCGTCGATGAGCAACCTGCCGAGACCGGGCCTCCCGAAGACAACGCTCTCCACGACCATGGCGTCCACTAGACTGTAAGCGAACGCGATGCCTGAGAGCTGTATCACGCCTGGCATGACGGCTCTCAAAGTGAACGTCCACAGGATACGTCTCTTCTTAACCCCTAACGCGACGCTCACCCTTATATAGTCCTCCAGGAGGACCTCAGTGACTAAAGTCCTCACAACCCTTATCATCAAGCCCATCGGGTAGACGGAGATCGCAAGCGCAGGTGGCAGCAACCTCACGAGCACGTCTAGGAAGACACGCAGGTTCCCCTGCACCAGGCTATCCAACAGGTAGAAACCGGTGATCGATTGAAACCCTGTCTCGATGGCCAGCACGTAGTCCACACGTCCTGAAGAAGGTATCTCATGCGTCACGAGGACTAGGAATAAGGCGGAGCCGAGCCAGAAGGTCGGGGTGTTAGCGAGCAACACGCCGAGCTGCTGAATAAAGTCATCGACTCTGGAGCCCCTGCGCACGGCTGAGAAGTAACCCAGAAGGACGCCGGTCGGTATGGCTATGAGGTACGTGATCAGGAGTAGCTCGAGGGTTGAGGTGAGGTTCGAGGTTATCACGGGGAAGACAGGTTGTTTGTAGAAAATGCTTAAGCCCAGATTACCCGTCAAGACGTTGACGACGAAGCGTGGGACCTGGACGTATATCGGGTCCTGAAGGCCTAGCTCCTTTCTGGCCAGCTCTATGGCCAGGGAGGCGTTCGCCCCTCTAGGGTTGCCGGCCCACTTGACGGCTGGATCCCCTGGGGAGAGGACGATTATGAGGTAGGAGAGGACTGCGACCCCTACTACAACCAGCATACTCCAGAGAAGCCTCTTAGCCAGGTAATTCAGGCTGAGGGGCAACTCACTACGTCCCCTCTACCGAGACAACCTCAAACCTTATGACGTACATGTAAAGCGGGTTCATCGCCTCCGGCGGTATGTAGATCCGCTTGCTGTATATGAACGGCTTCACCTCATCCCACAGATTAATGGCCACCGCCTTATCGAATATCTCCTGTTGTGCCTCCCTATAGAGCTGCATGGCGTGCTCGTAGTCGGAGCCCTCCAGCTCGTAAGCCTCCTCAATCAGCTCGTCGAACGCTGGGTTCTCGTAGCCTGCGAAGTTCCACTCCTTCGACTCGCTGTGGAACATAGCGTAGAGGTAGTCGTATGGGGAAGCCATGGTCGGCCACCAATCAGCGATTATTATGTGGGGAGTGTCCTCAGGATCCTCCCAAACAGATCTGGCTATGTCCTTGAGCTGGGTCCACGTGGCTGGGTAAAGCTCGACCTCCACGCCAAGGCTCCTGAGCCTTGACTGAACCAGCTCAGCGAACTTACGCGTCTCCTCGTAATCCACCTGGTAGAGCAGCTGTATCCTGACAGGGGTCTCAACGCCTGAGCTCATCAAGTACTCCCTCGCCCACGTCAAGTTAGGCTTGTACGTGAGTCCCTCCACGAACCCTGGGAAGCCATGGGGCAATACGCCGCTTCCCTTAAGCGCGTACCCACCCATAGCTACGCTCACAGCCTCGTCAAGGTCTATCGTGTGGAGGACGGCCTTCCTGAAGTCCTCGAGGCTCGTCGGGTGGCGCTTCACGTTGAAGAACAGCAGGTAGTTGTGGTACGTAGTGAGGTTGTACGTCCTGAACCCTCGTGATATCAGGTTAGGTATGTTTGCCCTCGGGACGCTTGTGGCTATGTCTATCACCCCAGACAACAGACTATTGTATTGGGCCTGCGGCTCGGTCAAGATCTTTACGATCACGACGTCCGGCGCTCTGGGGTTATTGACCTCGCTCCAGCCCCACCACCTCTCGAACTTCCTGAGCCTGACCTCCGACTCCGAGCTGTAGGACTCCAGCATGTAGGGCCCTGTCCCGGCGGCGTTCCCCAAGTTAAACCACTCCTCCAACTTCCTGTCGGTGTAGGAATTAGCCCCGCTCCTCTCAAGGACGCTCGGCGAGAACACGTAGCCTGCGTAGCAGGCGGACGCCATTATGTCGAGCCTCTGAGGATAGAACAACTTGAACTTAACCGTGTACTCGTCGACGACCACCACCTCCTCCACGGAATCCCACACGTACCCCAGCCCCCTCCCCGTCTCACGGTAGATGTTCATCGCCCTCTCAACGCTCACTTTAACAGCGGTTGCGTTGAACTTGGTCCCGTCGTGGAACACGACGTTCTCTCGTAGCTTAAAGACCCACTCAGTGCCGTCTCCATTACTACTCCAACTCAAAGCCAACGCGGGTTTGAAGATGCCGGTCACCGGGTTGTAGTAGAGCAACGGCTCATAAACCACCCCCAACACGACTAGACCCGTGTCGTCCTCCAGGCTTGGATCTATGCCCGTTATGACGTCGTTGTAAGCGTAAACAACAACCCTCAGCCTCTCCCCCGGCTCACCGAGTTGCCTCATCCAAGTGAAGACTGTGAGTCCGACGACCAACGCCAAAACGACTAACGCAAGTGTTAAACGTCTGTTCACACCAACCACTCACGTTATCTAGAGAGACGCGATTTTTAAATGCTACACATGCACAACTAGACGCGTGAGCGACTCCCGCCCAATAACAGAGGACATTCCCGCGGGCCGATTAAAAAAGCGGTGAACGGGGTGGTCCTCACAGCGTGAGGCTTAACACCCCGATCCCGATCAGGGCCAGTACTATTACAACCACTACGAAAATCAGTGCAGCGATGATAGCTATTGCTAGGGCTTTCAACCAACCGCAGTCGAAGAAGTGCTTAATCAGCGCCAGCCAAACCACTATCGTGATCAGCGATGCCACTAAGCCGCCGACCAAGGAGTCAACAACAGTCCCAACGATAACGCCTAGAGCAACTATCCAGACAGCGTCCGTGAACCTCGCCTTCTCCCCGCCGACAAGCAGCCTGCCAGAAACCCATAGGGTCGGAGCCACTATTATAATGCCAGCCACGATCTGAATTAACAGCGACACAATGTCCATTGTTAGGTCGCCTCAATGTAATAACTCTACACAACTTTTAAACTAAGCTGCATCCGGCTTGATCCCATGTGCTTGGATCTCGTATGGTTCAAGCCTGTGCAAGGTATCTTTGGGCTTCAAACCAGTGATTCAGGGGCAGTAACGACCCCACCTCATCACCAGCTCTCCGGCCTTACCACAGTCCTGAAGAGGTCTCACGTTTTCCTTGATTGTGGCGTCCAAAGCGGTTTATACCCGGGTGTGGCGATGAGTACGCTCCTGGAAGTTTCCGAGTTCATGTGCTCTCTTAACTTAGCTACTCCACTGCTCGATGCCCTGTCCTTCAAGGCATAGCATTCGTAGGGCTCCCACGTCACGTGAATCCACCTCAGCTCGTGCTTCTCGGCCACGTGCCTCAGCGTAAGCCCTACGTCCGCCTTGTTTGCCACTATGTACTTAGCTACCTCCTCGTGAGTCCGTAGCTCCCTTCCCATTCCCTTGACGTTGCTTAGGTTGAGGCCGAGTCTCTTGGAGTGCTCTTTAAGTAGGTGTTCGAGGTAGGCTCTAGTGCCGGATCCCTTGTTCCTGAACGCTACCTTGAGCCTGCCGCGAAGTATTTCACTTATACCCTCCTCCAGACTCGCCAGCTTGAGATCCCTCCTGTGAACTAGGACCACCTCCCTCATGAAACCCCCAACTAACACGACATCGTCCCCTAACCAGAACCTCTCCATGTACGGCTTATTGTAGGTCTTTGACTCGGGGTCGTATAGGTGGATGCAGGCTACGTCAGCGGCTTTCAAGGAAAGCATCGCAAGCGACAGGCCCGAGCCCAGACAGAGGCTGTTCACGCCTACGCCACTCTTAGATAGAGTTGAGAGCAACGACGCTAGCACCGGATCGTGACTGTGAGCTATAGTTAAGTCGGGCTTGACGGAGACGTGATGGGAAACGCCGATCAAGCCGAGGCTCTCAAGCCTAGACCTAGCCAGGCTGTGGAGTGTTAAGAGTTCTTCGCCGAAGTCCGTTAGTCTGGCGCCGCCCCCACCCCTACCACCCCGCCTACCTTCAACAACCCTCCTGCCTGTGATGCGTTCAACCCTGGTCACTGTCTCCCAGAATCTAGAGTAGGGGACCCCTAAGCTCTTGGAAGCTGCCAGTATGGAGCCCGTGTCCCTCAAGGTCTTGAGGAGCACGGCTACGTAGTCGTCAATCACGCGCTCCCCGCGAAACTCCACGACGACCTCGTAACGAACGACCAGGTTATCAGTGCTCGTTAAGATCACCACGAGGATAACGTCACGGTGGGTTATAAGCGTTATCGGTAATTCAATAACGAAATATTTTTAAGTCAAGACCGACCACACTACCACGGTGTTGCTCAGGTGATTAGGAACGCCGGCGAGGCGGTCTTAGTGTTCGCGATCGCGGCTCTCGTTTCGCTCACCACATACTACGTGTTCCTCCCACAGCACCAGGTCGTTAGGGTCAGGGTATCCACCACCACCTCCCTCTACGCCACGGGATTGCTTGACCACCTGGCCAGCGCCTTCAGCAAGGAGTACCCAGACGTTAGGGTGGAGTTCATTGCTGGGGGGACCGGCGCTGCCCTCAAGATAGCGGAGCGGGGTGAAGTTTGTGTCGTGCTCGTTCACGCACCGAGTCTGGAGAAGCGATACCTGGAGAGGGGGGTTGTCGAGGGAGGGAGGATATTCGCGTACGACCACTTCGTCCTAGTAGGTCCGTCTAGCGACCCCGCCAACGTCTCCAGAGCCGCCGACCTCGTGGACGCCTTCAGAAGGATCTACGACGCTGGCGAGTCAGGCCGTTTATCTTTCGTGAGCAGGGGCGATGATTCCGGGACGCACGTCAGGGAGTTAAGGGTTTGGAGGGAGGCAGGTCTGGATCCCAGGGGCGTGGCGTGGTATAGGGATTGCGGTTGCGGGATGAGCGAGGCTTTAATCATGGCTAGCGAGTTGAATTCCTATACGTTGAGCGACCCGGGGACGTACTTAACGCTTAGGAAGTCTGGGAGGGTTCGAGGACTTGAGGCCCTCTACGTGAACGAGAACGACTCGCTAACTGTCAACGTCTACAGCGCGTACGTGGTGAGTGGTTGTGGAGGTGATGAAAGGAGGTACGCCGAGCTGCTCGTGGACTTCATATATGCTAATCAGGAACTCGTGGAGGCCTTCGGCGTCGGCGAGTACGGCGAGCCCCTGCTCCGCCATGTGAGGGGTAGGGAGTCGGAGGTTCAGGGCTTATGGAGCTCGTTAGCCTCTGAGCAGAGGTGATGCGTGTGTTGAGCGGTGAGGTGATCGACACCGTCTTGAGATCCCTGTACGTGTCTGGCGTGGCGACCATGCTATCGCTCACTTGGAGCGTCCCAGCCTCGTATATCCTGGCGCTTAGGCAAAGGACGGGTCTCGTTGAGGCCTTACTGGAGACCTTGGTGGGCATGCCGACCGTCCTCCTAGGGCTCCTGCTTTACTTCCTCTTCAGCTCCTCCGGGCCTCTAGCCCCCCTGAGGCTGCTGTACACTCCGCAGGCGATGATCGTGGGCGAGGCGATTCTGGTTACTCCCTTAATAATATCGACGAGCCACAGGCTGCTCAGGAACGCCATAACCACGTACTCGGAATTAGCCCTCAGCCTCGGCGCCGGCAGGGATCAAGCAATGACCCTCATTCTGAGGGAGACCTCGCCGGGGATCATCGCATCAGCCGTAATGGGTTTCTCAAGAGCCGTGGGTGAGCTTGGGATAGCCATGATGGTAGGGGGGAACATAAGCGGCTACACACGCGTGGCGACGACGGCGATAGCCCTAGGGGTCTCGAGAGGGGAGTTCGAGGAAGCTCTCGTACTAGGTCTAATGCTCTTAGCGATAATGTTAGTCGTGGCTGTCGCGTTAAAGAGTTTGAGCAGGGTCTACGTGAAATGGTGAACATAGGACTTAAGGACGTTTGGTATAGGTACACAGGCTCTAGCAGCTGGTCCTTGAAGGGCGTGTCAATCATCATCCAGAACGGGGAAACGGTCTTAGTGACCGGGCACAACGGCAGCGGGAAGACGACCATGCTCAAGATAGCTTCGTTGATCTACAGACCCTCCTCCGGGGCGGTCCTCGTGGACGGCAAAGACTTCTGGGTGCTGAGGGAGTCCGAGAGAACGAGCGTTAGGAGATCGATAGTCTACGTGCACGAGAAGCCAGTCCTTCTGAGGGGCTCAGTGCTCAGCAACGTTGCCTACGGGCTGGCGATCAGGGGGGTGAGCAGCGGCGAGGCGGTGAAGAAGTGTAGGGAGGTTCTGGAGGAGCTGGGGATATGGGAACTCCACCGCTCAAGCCCACATAAGCTCTCAGCAGGTCAGGCGCAGTTAATGGCTGTGGCTCGCGCGCTAGTCCTAGACCCTGAGGCGTTATTCCTTGATGAACCCTTCGCGCATCTGGACAGCGAGAAGAGGGAAATACTGGTAAACACGCTGATTGGAAGGCAAAGGCAGGGCGTCAGCATAGTGATCTCGTCCCATCAGGTAGGATATCTAGGTAAGCTAAGCGTCAACAAGACCGTAACGCTAGAGAACGGGGTGGTGATGAGGGCTCGTGAGAAGCGTGAGAAAGGCGAGAGTAATTCGTAGCAAGCAACGAAGCAGAAGCCCCGGGAGGTACCGCGTTCTCCGCGAATGAAAACTCGGTTTTATGTTGGCGTTTATTACAGTGATAAGTGTCTTGAACGTCTTTCGAGGAGGCGGAAGTCCTACGTGATCGTGCCGGCATGTTCCTGGAGAATGCCAAGTACCTATTGGGGGGAGCCTCTGCGACCTGGCGGTTTTCAAGATAGAGCAACGCTGCCAACTGATCCTTAAGTACAAGTTGCTTGTGAAGAAGGGAAGCTACCTGCGGACAAGCTCGCTGACCAGGTTAATAGATTACGTATCCAGGATGGACCCCGGGGTGAGAGTTCTTGCGGAGAAAGAGGGGTATCTCCTGATGCCAACAGAACTTGAGGACGCCTAAATAGGTACCAGACCCTCCACAGGTACATGGGGATCAAGGCTCAGGCCCTCTACAGGTTCGTTGAAGAGGTGTTTAAAGACGTTGTCGAGAGGGTTTGAGATCTACATCAAGTACTCGAGGAGGGTTAGAGAAGTGCTCAGAAACCCCTCAGAGCTATTAGCAGACGTAAAAACGAGGTTTTGGAGCATATGCAAGACGGAAAGGTCCACCTATTCGGGTCGTGGCTCAAGGCAAGTACACGCTCTCAAGTGACATGGAAGTCTTGGTGGTAAGCGATAGGTTGGAGGGGGTTGACAAAGACGTCATCAAGGCACACGTGAAGATGAAGTAATAGACCATCCTATAGAGCTTCGCATGATCTCACGCGAGGAGTTCGAGAGATGGTGCAGGAGGTTCATTGGCGAGAGCGGGCTGATTGAAATATAGGCTCATCACGCACATCGGCGGAGGCTGGGCTTACCTGCTAGGTCAAGCACGTGCCTGAGAGCGTAGGGAGAGGAACGTTAAAGCAGGGTTGAAGAACGTGAGGGCCTCGCACGAATCGCTGAGCGCCCCCTCCGTATGGGTCAGGGAGTAAGTCCTCACGTTATCTCGATCATATACGTGGCCAGGATCGGGAGTATGAGTGTTGCATCCCCGTAGACCGTGACGTGCTTGGCGTTGGGCTTTATCTTCCCCCAGCTTATGGCTTCCTTACTCCGAGCCCCGCTTAGGCTGCCGTCCCACTCGACAGCCGTGGTCACGTACACCGCATAGTCCAGTCCCTCCTTAAATTGGTTCCACCATATCGTGTGGTGCTTGCTTATGCCTCCCCCGAGAACCAGGGCTAGGCTAACCCTGGACTGGAAAACCATATCGGATAGCTCCTTCATATCCTTGAGGGGGTTCAGCTTAAGACCAGTGAATTGAGAGTGTATGAAGAGATGGGTTCCGAGGGCTCCGTCGACGATCCCCGGCACGTACACGGGGACTCCCTTCCTGCTAGCCGCCCCCACCACGGAGTTCGGATCGTTCCTCAGCGACTCCCCAGCTAACGCGATGAGCTCCCTAACCCCCCACTCCTCCTTAAGTGAGGATGCTCTGCGCGCTAGATCCTTAGCGAAGGCCTCCACAAGCGGTCCGTAGGAGTCCCTAGGTATGAAGACGTTGCCCAACCTGTGGATTCCTCTTCCCTCAAGCATCACGTCATCCACGTCGAAAAAACCCTTCAGATAGGCGCCGCCTGCGGACCTAGCTATGTCGTGATCGAGAGCGCCACACGTCGTGACCACGACGTTGAAGAACCCCTCCTCTATGAGTTGTGCTATCACACCTCTGAGGCCAGTGGCTATTAGGTTGCCGGTAAATGAGAGGAACCTCAGGTCAGCCTCCTTAATCCCTTCACTCAGCACCTCGGAGGCCCTCTGAACGTCGGCTGCTGTGAAGCCGTGTATATCTCCGTAGAGCCTCACCAGATCCTTGACGAGCATCCCTCTCCACACCCTCACGTCCTTCACGCTCTCGTAGTGGCTCACGGCAGATCCTCCAGGCCGAGCCTCTCCAGGCTGAGCGTTTTCTGAGTCCTCCTCACCAAATTCTTGACGGTCACAGCCCCCTCCTTGACCTCCCTCCCGCCTAAGAACACGGCGTACTCGTACCCCCTACCCGCTATATCGCTTAAGACGTCGTCCAGCTTCTTCCTGCTGGTCACCCTGACATCCACCGAGAGCCCGAGCCCCCTGAGCTTGGACGCTACATCGTCTATGAGGACGTAGTCCTCGGCGAGAGCTATCAAAGCCGACCTGGCATGCCTCTTAGGCGGGTTCCAGCCCTTCCCACTAAGAACTAAAAGCAGCCTATCCAGCCCTAAGGCGAAGCCGGTCGCCGGAAGATCCTCACCCCCATATACGGAGACAAGCCTATCGTACCTGCCACCGCCTCCAATGCTGAAGCCCGCGTCAGGCACCACAACCTCGAAGATGAAGCCCGTGTAGTACGCTAAGCCCCTGGCAAATCCTAGGTCAACGTATGGATCGCCTACGTTGAGGTTCCTAGCCAGCTCAAGTATCCTGAGCAGCCTGCCGATCTCCTTAACTGACTCAGGATTTAGCTCCAGACCACTGACGCGGCTTCTGATCTCATCAGGCTCCGGGGAATTCACGTCGAGTAACTCCTCGATCAGGGGGATGCCTGACGGGTTATACTGCCTCACCAACTTAAGCGCGTCGTCCAATTGCTTCTTATCTATATAATGTATTATTAGGTCTTGAGTCTCTTCAGGCATTCCCCACTCCCTGAAGAGGCTCCTGTAGACGGCCATCGTGCTCATCTTTATCTTGTAGTCACTAAGCCCTACAGACCTGTAGTAATCCCTTATTAGGAGCAGCAACTCCACATCAGCGTATATGGAGGGATCCCCGAGGAATTCAACCCCTGCTTGAAAGAACTCCCTGTACCTCCCCGCCTGCGGTTCCTCGTACCTGAACGCCGGTCCAACGTAGAATAGCTTAACAGGCTTCGGCCTATCACGCATTAACCTGAGGTATGCTCTAGCCACGCCAGCCGTGAATTCAGGCCTTAAACACACCTGACGACCTCCCTTATCGGTGAACACGTACATGCTCCTCTTTATCTCAGGTCCTGATTTAATTGCGAAGAGGTCGAAGAGCTCTATCGTGGGCAGTATGATAAGCTCGTAGCCGTACCTGCTAGCTACGTCAGCGAAAGCATTCCCAACGTACTCCAGCCCGTCTGACTCAGGGGGTATGAGATCCCTCATCCCCCTGATCGGCTCTAGAGGGAGCCTCATCCCTCACACCAGTAGATCCTCTACCTTGTAGGTTCTTAAGGTGTAGTAGGTCACGTCGCCGTTAGCGTCTACGAGGGCTAGCAACGGCTCTAAGTTCTTGAGCAACGCGCTCTCAATCCACGACAGCAACTCCTTAGTATCCAGCGGCGAGTTCTCCTCGACCACGTAGACCACGTATTTCTGGCCCTTCATCTCGAAGAGCAGGACGTTCTCCCCGTAACCAGGGGTGACGACCCTGCCCCTACTCCTTAAATCAAGGAAAGTCGTGAACTTAATCCAGTCGTACCTGCTCTGCGAGTACCTTGAGAAGACGTCCTCCAGGTCAAGTCTCTGCCCGTCCCTGTCCACCACCCCGCAGTCCTTAGCGTATATGAGATATGCCAGCTCCACTAAGTCAACCGTGAACACGTCGTGTTCAGCCATTCTCGCACCAATCCTTGCTTCAGCGAAGACCCCCGGAGGCCCTTTAACAAGTAGCTTCCCCTCCTTAACGTCAATCACCTCGACCGACGCGTCCACGCCTCACACCTAACTAATGAGTTATCAGGGGAGTAATTAACGTTTGCAGCATCTAGGGCGGGGGCCTTACGCGTTTTAATTAGTTCCTCGTTATATGTAGTCGGGTTTCAGTATGGCGGCAGGCGTTAGGTCTCTTGAGTGGGTGGGGGGTAGGGTTAGGTGGTTGAACACGTTGAAGGTGCCTTGGGAGGAGGAATACGTTGAGACGAGCGATTACGAGAGGTTGGCTGTGGCTATAGAGTCTATGGAGATCAGAGGCGCCCCAGCTATAGGCGTTGCAGCGGCCCTTGGCGTGGCTTTAGCTGCTAGCGACTTCAGCGGCGGTTTAGATGAGCTTAGGTCGCGGTTGCTCAGGGCCATTGACAGGTTCTCGAGAACGAGGCCTACAGCGGTGAACCTCTTCTGGGCTCTCGAGAGGATGAGGGAGGTAGTAAGCGGGGAGTACGCCAACGCCGAGGAACTGCGTGAGAGCGTTATCAAGGAGGCCCTCAGAATATACGAGGAGGATGTTAAGGTCAACGTAGCTATAGGCGAGGTCGGCAGTAAGCTGGTTGAGGACGGGGACACCGTGCTGACTCACTGTAACGCAGGCTCCCTGGCGACAGCCGGTTACGGAACCGCGCTCGGCGTCATCAGATCGGCGTGGTACTCCGGGAAGAGGGTTAGGGTAATAGCGACTGAGACAAGGCCTATGCTTCAGGGGGCACGCCTCACGGTGTGGGAACTTGTGAAGGAGGGCATACCAGTGACCCTGACCAGCGACAGCATGGTGGGCTACGTCATGAGCAAGAAGCTCGTGGACAAGGTGATTGTCGGGGCTGACAGGATACTTAAGTCAGGACACGTAATAAACAAGATAGGAACGTACACAATAGCCGTTTTAGCACACCACCACGGGATACCTTTCTACTCCGCCGCCCCAACCTCGACCATAGATCCTGTGGGGAGGGTTGAGGAAGTGGTTATCGAGGAACGCGATCCTGATGAGGTACGCAAGGTTCTGGGAAGGCTCTTAATAACCGTTCCGGGGGTCAAGGTCATGAACCCCGCCTTCGACGTAACGCCTCCTAACCTAGTAAGTGGGATAATAACTGAGAAGGGCGTAGCCACGCAACCGTACGAGGAGTCCATAGGTAGGCTCTTAAAGCTATAGTCACTTAAGGGAGTAGTTGGTTACGTCGTATCGCCATGAACGTAGCTAACGACGCAACGATCAACGCCAGGAGCGCCTCAGTCAACCACACGTTACCGGTCAGCTCCAGCGCCGCCACCCCCACTACGTTCAGCGTCCCGTGAGCAATCACCGCTAGAAGGAGGTACTTCAAGTCACTCAGTGATCTCATCACGAGCACGGAGAAAATAACGTGCGCGGTGATGGCTACGTTCCTCTCTACAGCCCCCGGCATTAAGTCTAGGTAGCTGTACTGTGTTTGACTGTAGGCGAGAACGGGTATCACGTACAACAGCAATGCCTCAGCGAGTCCCCACCCCAAGCCTAGAGCTATGGCGCTGCCTAACCTGTCCCCCTTAGCTGCGGAGCTCCTGAGTATGACGTATCTCACAGGCTCCTCGAAGACGCCGGCCATGTAAGAAGCTATTACCAGGTACGTACTCCTCTCGAGGACGCTGGCACTCACGTACAGTAATGGGGTTCTGACCAGCAACGCGATCAACCACCCACCACCCCCCAGCACTGGGAGGAGCCACCCTACCCTCCTGTAGTGGAGGACGTATGTCAGGGCGATGATCCCTGGAACCACCGATATAAGGATCACGGCCGCCGAGCCTGCAAGCATGCGTAGCCGCCCTTAAGAACGGTTAATATGTTGAGGGTCTAGCCTCAAGCACTTTACTCCAAGGACCCCTAACACAGCGGACGATGCCTAGGAATAACGTGTAGAGGATCCCTGGGAGACTCGAGTACAGGTATATTGAGGGGCTCATCTTCTCGATCACTACCGCCAGTAAAGGCCCTCCGAAATAATGTATGGTTATTAACGGGATGAGGCCGAGGAGCAGCGTAAATAAGACTCCAGTCAGCAGTGTTGAAGCGATTAATTTCATCCTAAGCCTCGTCATTAGGTAGTGTTGCAGGAGTCCGAAGACCGCGCCTATCAAGGCGTACTGAAGCGGGTAAGCAAGCGGGGCTATGACGTTAACGATTGAAAGAGTTCCGGAGAGTTGGTCATATACGATCTCGTACGGCACGTCGTAGGCCGATGATATTAGTTTAGCAAGTTCAACCGTCAGCTCAGCGACGAAACCGGATAACGCCACAACGTAGAGCAACCCGATCACTATGCCGCTTAGCAGACCGGCAAGAACCCCGGCAAGAGCTGACTTACTATAACTCACGCCAGCACCACACTACTATTACCTAGCGCACCCACATTTATAAACGTTGCACATCCTCTTGAGGAGGGCTAGAACAACGGTTGTTTTTAAACTCTGTTTCAGGTCTGAAGTCAGCTGAGACAGCTCTAATCACAGCTCAGTTGTCTTCTCCTCATCACCACTATTGGATTTAATAGCTTGCTAATAAAGTTACACTTCGTGGATGATGTAACGACGCTCTCCCGAGTCGATGACGACTCTTCTCTTCACTGACACAGGACAGTTAACTTAAGTCAGCGTTACGCGCCCCTCAGGAGGGTTCAAAGTATAAATAATGGTCGTCACAGATTATAATGAGGTTGAAGATGCTCATTAGTGTTGAGTTAGTTAGGGTTGGCTTAATTAGCGTTGAGGGTGCTGAGCGCTTCAGGACTTGCAAGGGTCTTCTAGGGCTTCATTGCCTGCCTGAAAAACTCGTGAAGCAGTTGCTTGAGGCTTCGAAATGAACGCGGCCAAGGACCTTCAAGACCCCTCACCTCCTGACGAGGGAGGTATGGCTAGGCGTTGGGGTTGGGCTGGAACCTCGGGCGATTGGCTAGAGAACGTTAACGCTGATGACGTTTCCTCAAATAGCTTATTAGCGGAGGTGCGTGAGCCCTTACGGGTTAGTGAGTCCTTAGGTGTGAGGGTATGAGCCATAGGAGGAGTTCGGTGGCAGTGATCAGGCTTGACCTGGGAAGTAGCTCGAGGAAATACACTGAGGCCGTGAGTGAGGTGCTGAATCAAGTCTCAAATAATGTGTCGATCTTGCTGACGCTATCGCCCGTGAGACCCTTACACGACTTCTTAAACGATCGTAGGACTTACCCGAACTACAGGAACTTCGTGAAAAGCGTTAACAAGAAGTTGATGAACGTTGCTAGGAGGAGAGGCGCATCAATAGTTGTGACGCCGGTAATCAGGAAGGGAGGGGACAAGGTCTTTCTCTCAACGAGCGTCATGCCCCCTCTCGGACAACCCCTCTTCAAGGCCGGCAACATAGTGCCCATAAACAATAAGGTCTCGTTCAACAAAAGTCCTGAGATCCTGTCAATGGGTGGGGTTAAACTCTGCTTCACCTATCTTGAGGAGCTGGAAATGCCTGAAGTGGCTAGGATCTGTAAATTCCTCGGGGGGGACGCAGTCGTGACGGTTAACCCGCCCTTGCTGTCGGAGCGAGACCCAGAGCTAACGCTCAAGCTGGGCGTCGTTAGGGCCGTCGAGAACAACATACCGATCATAGGCCTAGGCGGTTACCTAACTGACGGGAGAATACAACAACCCACGTTCCTGATTAACAGTTCCGGCGAGGTGGTCGACTTCTACAACGATTACGAGCCAGCCGTCTTTGAGGTTGAGGTGGAGAGGCTTGAACGCGCAGCTCGCTTAGACCTGATAAGGAAATACCTAAAGCTAATCAGGGAGCTGACCTCTCCACCTTTAGGACAGGGCCCCCACCCGTAGGCTGGTAAGGGCGTGTGTTTTAAAAATGGTTTAAGGTTTCGACGTTAGTCGCCTTACGCGATCTCACTTCTCTACGGGTCCTATCACTTCCTTACCAGCCAGCTTATTTACGTAGGCAACCTGTTTATCTACGAACTCCTGTATTTTCTCTATCTCCTCGTCCGTTAAGTGTCTGAATCTCCCATGTAATCTCAGGTACTCCCTCACAGGCTTCCTCTTAGGAACCGGCGTTGTAACGTTCAGCGTGTTATTCTCCACCTCGTAGTTTATCCATATGCCCGTCTGCACCGCCATCCTAGCCACCGTCACTGTTAGTGCTGGTTCATACCTCCAGCCGGGGACGCATGGTGAATAGGCGTGTATCAGTTTAGGCCCCTTAATCTCCATCGCTTTGTTTATCTTCATATAGAGATCTGGGATGTAAGCCGGGTTTATCGTGGCTACGTAGGGCACTCTGTGAGCCAGCGCTATGCCGATTATGTCTTTCTTGTTCCTCCACTCACCGTGCCACACCCTACCGACCGGCGTGGTTGTTGTCCAAGCGCCGAAGGGAGTCGCGCCGCTCCTCTGTATGCCCGTGTTCATGTACGCCTCGTTATCGTACACTATATAAAGCACGTCGTGCCCTCGCTCAAGCAACCCTGAGAGGGCCTGAATGCCTATGTCGAACGTCCCTCCATCCCCGCCTATAGCTACCACCCTAACGTCCTTCTCAGGGGGTAACACACCCTTCCTCTTAAGCACTTTGAGAGCTGCCTCAACACCAGAGGCGCCGGCGGCCGCGTTTTCGAACGCTATGTGAAGCCATGGATGCATCCACGACGTCTCAGGGTACAGGGTCGTGGTGACTTCAACGCACCCCGTGGCTTGAACTATGATAGCGTCCTTAGGCATCGCCTTAGTTATGTGGCGCATCAATATGGCAGCCCCACACCCTTGACACATCCTGTGGCCTGGAGCGAACCTCTCCTCACGAGGTATGTCCTTTATGGTTAAGGTCCTGCTCATTCTCTCACCCCAATGAATAACGGTTCCTTAGGTAGCTCGCGAACAGGCTTGCCTTTAAGGTCCACCAACTTACTTAGGACGGTCTCTATGTGGCTGTGCGTTACAGGCCTCCCGCCGAGGCCTGTGATGAAGCTCACAGCCCTCGCCTCGAAGCCGTGCTTAGCCAACGTCGTGACTATGTCCCCGTATAGAGGACCTGCTGAAGTTGATCCAGGTACTAAAGCCCTGTCAATGACCCCGATCATCTCAACGCCCTGCAGGTGCTTGAGTATTAGATCCTCTGGGAACGGCCTATAGAGCTTCACCTTCAGGACTCCTGCCTTAACCCCCCTACCCCTGACTCTATCTAGGTAGGCCCTCAAGTTGCCTACCACGTGACCCATCGCCACAATCAAGATGTCAGGGTTGTCATCCCCGTATAACTCAACCGCGTCATACCGCCTTCCAAACCTCCTTGAGAACTCCTCCACGGAGGTGTTGAAGGCCTCCCTGGATTTCTTCATGGCTTCATACTGCTGCCTCTTGAATTCGAAATACCATTGAGGATCCCCTAACGCGCCCATCGTGATAGGCCTCGCTGGATCTAGACTATACCACGTCCTCTTCTTGGGGATGTAGTCAAGGGCCTCCTCCCTCTCGACAACCGTTATAGGCTCTATCGTGTGCGTCATGAAGTACCCGTCAAGAGCTGTGACCACTGGTAGGAGGACCTCAGGGTCCTCAGCTATTCTGTAAGCGATTATCACGTCGTCATGTGCTTCCTGGTTGTTCTCAGCCATCATCATGACCCAGCCAGTGTCCGACACCGCCATGAAGTCGCTGTGGTCGTTCCATATGTTTATCGGGGCTGAGAGCGCTCTAGCAGCTATCGTCATCACTATGGGCAACCTTAACGACGATGATATGAACATTATCTCGTACATCAGGGCTATCCCCTGCGATGAGGAGGCAGTGTAAACTCTAGCGCCGGCTGCTGAAGCGCCAACAGCTGCTGAGAGAGCCGAGTGCTCTGACTCCACGTGTATCATCTCCGCGTCCAGCTCACCGTTAGCTATGAATTCAGCCAGCTTCTCAACTATGGTCGTCTGCGGGGTTATCGGGTAGGCTGAGATCACGTCCACATCAGCGCTCTTGACAGCGTAGGCCACTGCCGTGTTACCTGAGAGAGGAACTACCTTACCCAATCACCTCACCTCCAGAACCATGTCTATAGCCTTCACCGGGCACTCCTGCGCGCAAATCCCGCAACCCTTACAGTAGTCGTAGTCCACGTCATAGGTCACCTCATACTTCCTGCTCGCCGCGGTCACGTATGGTTTATCGAGCTCCAGTATCGCTGAGTCAGGGCAGTACATCCAGCAAATCCTGCATCTAATACACTTATCCTGCTTTATGACCGGCCTCAGCGTCCTCCACTCATGCGTCTTGTACCTCCTTGTGGAGCCAGGCTCCAGAATCACCGCCCCTACCGGTACTTCCTTCCATGAAGGTAGTTTAGCGCTCAAGGTCTCACCACCTTAACAGACCTGTATGACTCGTTAATTAAGCGTACGTTAGGCTCGGCCAGCCTCTCAGGGAATCTCTCCCTCACCACGCTGAGCACTTCCTCCAGAGGCACTATATTAGTCACCCCGATGAGAGCGCCTATCATGGCTGTGTTGACTATAGGTTGCTTGAAGACCTGCATAGTTATCTCCGTCGCATCTACGGTGGCGGTAGTGACTTTCAACTGCCTGAGGCCTAGTTGATCCAAGACCTCCGCCGGGTCCTTAGAAGTGTTCACTATCAAGTAACCGCCCTCCTTAATGCCTGCAAGGATTCTAGGCGACGTTATCATGAAGGGGTCCAGAACAACTACGGCGTCAGGGTTAGTTATCGGGGTTCTGTCATAGATAACCTTCTTGTCAATCCTCGTGTAAGCTGTCACCGGAGCCCCTCTCCTCTCAGCACCGAACTCGGGGAACGCCAGAGCGTAGAAACCCGCTTTAATGGCGGCGGAGGCCGTCAGGTCAGCTGCTGTGACCGCACCCATACCTCCGCGACCGTGCCATCTGATTTCAAACATTTGAGATTCCCCATATAATAAAGTATAACTGAGATTATATACGTTGTTACTTTGTATGCGATGTTTTGAAGTAAGGGGTCCGCATTTATAAGCTTACAACCCAAGACATAACCACTTAACAAGGGCTTTTAAGCCCCGTAGAACAAGGAGATTTAGTGATGTCAAGAACAGCCTTAAGGCTGTTCTCGAGCCGTAGGTCAATGAAGAGCGGTCACCGACTGAGTGAATGATGATGGCTCGTGTTACTGAGGCCACGTAAACCCTGGATAATTGGTCTTACATTTCATGAGCGTTCAGGATCCGTCGGCACCTCCCAGACTGTTAACGCTATGTTATCGTCATCGATTTATGGCGTGCTCGACGCGTGGCGGGTTAGGCGGGCTGAACGGGCACTCCTTAAAACCCTGACGCGCCGTTCTTCACCGCGTCCTCGAAACCCCTCGCG
>CALIKV010000010.1 GCA_938017505.1 uncultured Sulfolobales archaeon
GTCAATAGAATACCTATAAGGACTTGAAACAAGGCTGGTGAAATCCCGATATCTCGCATATTCCTGTCAATAGAATACCTATAAGGACTTGAAACATAAGCTTATCGTTATATGTCGGTTGGGTGTTTTATAGTCAATAGAATACCTATAAGGACTTGTTTCAATTCATTCTTGTTTGATATTGTTTTGTGGATAGTTTTTGTGTGTTTTTCTTTAACCTCTTTACGAAATAGCGACAATTTAAGTTTTGTTAGGGGGTTGTTTGTGATGTGTTGAAGAAAGATTTATATATTAGGTCATAGTAATATAGTTTGGTGATTATTATTATGAGTTAAGAGTGTTTCTGAGTCGAGAGCAACACTATATAGTTGGGCATTCTACGCTGGTATGAAGATGTTGGAGCAGCTTGAGAAGATATATGGTGAGGATAAGGCGGATAAGCGTATGTATACTTTACTCCTCACCCTAAGAGCTGAAGAACTACCAAACAGATTCAGAAGACAGTTGATAAATGCCGTCGTGGAGATGAAGCTCGAGGGAGTTAGTTTCCCGCCTGAGGTAAGAGAAGAGAGAGTGTAGAGCATCGACGAGTACTACAGGTACAGCACCGCAATACTTAGTGTCCCCCTGCATCGGGTTGAAGTAAGTTGGTGTTAAGAACTCAATATCTATCTCGTCCAGAAGCTCGCCAGACCTGACGATACTGATGGGGTCAATAAACTCAAGCCCCACTCTCTCAATCACGAACTCATACCCCTTAACACTAAACCTCAACTCACCAGCACTCGAAAGCAACACATGCAGAAACCTAACACCCAAATCCTCCACAAGAAAAACAACACTCATCGAACCGCGAGCACCAGGCTCAAAAACAACATTACCATCAACCAAAAACCTAGAAGAAGACCCCCCAGGAAAAACAACCTCATACCCAGAATCAAACATCAGAGGCCTAAGCGAGAAAACAGCCTTCCTCCTACCACCAACCTCAACCCCCTCATGAAGAACCAAACCAAAATCAGAATCAAACCTCGAAACCAAACCAACAAAACCAGCCCTACACTCATGACCAACAAACCAAGGCAACCCACCACCAGACACAGCCCTCAACACAAACTTAACCACAACAATCAAAACAACCACCAACAAAAATACACCAACAAAAAATAAATCAAAGTATCAGAGAAAGAATGAATTGAAAGACCGCTAGTTTATCAGCGCCTTAACATGTTTTTAGGAACGATTGATATCAATAAAAAGTGAGTTGAAGGAGTTCATCCACCAGCGGCTATTGGGAAGAGCAGTATTTTATCCCCATCGTTGAGTCTTGAGTCAAGGTCGCTAACCATTCTGCCGTTGACCGCTATTAAAAGCTCCCCCCTCGTAATCGCGACCTTTAATTCCTCCACGGTGCTCGCGTTCGCTGTCGAGGCTAAACTTGAGATCAAGTCACGAAGGGTTCCTCCCTCCGCGAGCTCCGCCCAAAGCCATTCCCTCCCTATCTTCCTAGCTGCATAGCCTATGAATTCGATCAAAACCTTCACGTTATTCACCTAAAGGTAATAGGGTTGTATTTGTTATAAAAATGTATTTAAGTTTAAGTTAAGCGAGTTTCCCCGCCTCTTGTAACTCGTCCGCAACGTAGCTGAGCCCGAGGTCCTCCAGCCTCTTCCTAGTCGGTATGCCCGTCTTGACGTCCCATCCTCTCACAGTGTAGTAGTCGTCCAAGAGCTTGTCTAGCTCAAACACCTGCCCCTTCGCCGGAGTTCTTGGGAACGGCACCTTCTGTATCCTCTCCGGCAGCCAGTCCTCCTTCCTCGTGAAGCCCTCCCTGACGTTGAACGCCCTCTCGAGGTTGTACACCCTCTCGCCTACGAGCCAGAGGTAGTTCGAGTCCTTGAACTCCTCAACGCCCGTGGCTGCGTAGAGGATCTTTCCAAGCCACTCCATGGTCTTCTCAACGCTCTCGTAGCCCGCGGTCTGAACGAGCTCCGCGAACGCACACCAGCCAGCCGCCTCGAAGGCCGCTATCTGGTCCTGTACTTTCTTGTTCAGGAGTCCCTTGCCCTCAACTGCCAGGGGATCTACCCTCTCCGGCATGCCGAGTATCTCGTACTTATTCCATCCTATCATGTGACTGCCTCCTATGTTCGACGTCGCGTAGCTGAGTCCATGGGCCTTCGCAGCCCTCGGGTCATAGGCCGGCAGCTCGAGACGCTTGCTATGCATGGCGAACTTCTCAGCACCCCTACCGATTACCTCGGCAGCCCTAACAGTGCCCTCAGCCAGCACGTTGCCTATGCCTTCCCTGAGAGCTATCTTCCTTATGAGCTCGACCATTACGTCTCCATCACCCCACCTGAGCCTTAGGCCATCTGTTTCCTTCTCCGTTATTATGCCCTTCTCGTAGAGCTCCATAGCGAACGCTATCGTAGCTCCAGCGGATATGGTGTCGACGCCGTACTTGTCCGCGAGCATGTTAGCGTAGGCTATTGCCTCGAGGTTCGTAACGCCCGTAGTTGACCCGAAGCTCCAATGGCTCTCGTACTCTGGGAAGTCGTGAATCAGTCCCGCGTACGGTCCCTTAGTCAGCTTCCACCTCTTACCGCACTTTATCATGCAGCCGAAGCAGCCCACGTGTTTAACTACGTACTTCTCGAGCACTTCAGGCCTCCAAACCTCAACGTTCTCCAACTCGGTGTTCTTGAAGTTGTAGGTTGGGTGATGGCCTAAGGTGTAGAACTGGTAGACTATGGAGTTCGTGCCAAGACTGTGGAACGCCTCGAATAGGGGACTCTTCTTATATACCTCGACTTGCTCCTTAACGAGCTCGTTGAAGAACTCTGGGTTGAAGAGCTCGGGCCTCTTAGTACCGCGCACAACTACTGCCTTGAGGTTCTTAGAGCCCAAGACCGCCCCTCCACCGCCCCTCCCCGGAGTCCTATAGTCGTCAGTCACGAGGCACGCTATCCTAACGAGCCTCTCGCCGGCTGGCCCTATGGTCAGCATCCTTGCGTCTCTGTCCGTTTCCTCCTTAAGCATCTCCACGGTCGCGTCAACCGTGGACCCCCACACGTGGCTCGCATCCCTCAACTCAACTGTATTGTCGTATATCCACACATACGTCGGCTTCTCGGCTCTGCCCTCGATAACTATGGCGTCGTATCCCGCGAACTTGACTTCGGCAGCGAAGAATCCGCCGCCAGTAGACCTGAAGTATCCGCCAGTTAGGGGGGACTTGAACATGGCGTATATTTTGTGGAAGCTCTGGGCAGAGGTTCCGGTAAGCGGGCTGAATGAGAGGACCATCTTGTTCTCGGGGCCCAAGGGGTCGGCTCCGGGCTTAAGCTCGTCCCACAGTATTTTGGCACCGAACCCCCTAGCCCCTACGAAGTCCCTAGCTAACTCGTAGGGAGTGTCGACCTTGGTCGCGGTCTTATGAGTTAAGTCTATCCTAAGGATCTTACCAGCATAAGAGTGTAGCTTGCTGGCCATATGATTCACCTAAGTTTTGTTCATTTATTTTGGAGTTTCAAAGTTTATATTTTTTACTCTTTCCTCACGCCGCGCTTAGGACTCCAACGATAGTTGGCTTGAGATAGTAAAAGTTGCTTACTCCTCAAGGACCCGTGCATTCCAAAGCAACCGTTGACCCAGTCAGCTGCGCTATATGACGGATTCGGGAGCTCTATCAAGTTCGTAATAGACGTTGTTGGACCATTCCTCGGTAAAAGCCTTGGGTGAGGGGGAAGGCAAGACGGAGGAGGGATTTAGTAAGGCGATTCTAGGATTGCACGTGTAACCTCACCCAGGGAGTTCTCCACGAGATTACGCTGGTCGAAGGTTATTAACCCCTGAACTGTATTAGAGTTGAGGGTCTTCATGCCTAGGCAGCCTTTGATAGATCACTACGAGTTCGGCGGGATCATCATCAAAGGAGTTGAGTACGATCACGATCTCGTGGTGACTCCTGACGGCCTTTTAAAGGATTGGTGGCGTGTCGAGGGACACAGAGTCCAGCTAGCGGATGTGAGGGATCTCCTCAACGTGAGAGCAGACTTAGTTGTCATAGGGACTGGTTATGAAGGGATGATGAGGGTTGACGACGAAGTGGTCGAGTCTTTCAGGAGGTCGGGTCTAGAAGTACACGTGGCTAGATCTAGGCAAGCCGTGAGGAGGTACAATGATGAGGTGAGCAAGGGCAGGAGAGTTCTCCTCCTGATTCACCTAACGTGCTAGCGGCATTTTAAGTCTAAAAACTACTATATAGGGGTTAAGGCAGTTGACCGCGGTTGATGTCAGGGACCTTAGGAAGGATTACGGGAACTTCACAGCGCTTAAGGGGATAACGTTTAAAGTGTATCCAGGGGAGGTCTACGGTCTCGTAGGTCCTAACGGCGCTGGGAAGACGACCACCTTGAGAATACTCGCAACCCTGATCAAGCCTACGGAAGGGAGCGCCTTCGTCCACGGGATAGACGTCGTCAGAGAGCCTGAGAGCGTGAGGAAGCTCATAACTTACTTGCCTGAGGAGGCAGGTTCCTATAGACACTTGACCGGGAGGGAGTACCTAAGGCTAATAGCTAAGGTATACGGGCTCGGTGAGGAAGTAGTTAATGAGGGGATTGAGATAAGCGGCTTAGGAGGGGACATAGACAAGTACACTGGCACCTACAGTAAAGGCATGAAGAGGAGGCTTCAAGTGGCTAGAGCCTTGATGGTCAAGCCTAAGGTAGCTATACTTGACGAACCGACGTCGGGGCTTGACGTAATACACGCAGTATATATAAGGGGGGTTATAAGGGAATATGCACGAAGGCTTGGCGTGACTTTCATAGTATCGTCGCACAACATGCTTGAAGTGGAGTACCTGTGTGATGAGTTGGCCTTGATTGACAAGGGAGTTATCGTGGCTGAGGGACGTGTTAGGGAACTGCTCGATATATATAATGCGGAGAACCTTGAGGAGCTCTTCACGCGTTTGGTGAGGTAAATGATCGAGGAGTTAGCGATTAAGGAGATTAAAGTGATGTTGAGAGACAAGAAGATCCTAATCCCGACTATAGTCCTCCCGTTAATAATATTCGTCGCGTTGGGAGGCGTCATGAGGTTTGCCATGACTTCCGCCATACAGGGGGTTGAGAGGGAGGTAACTAAGATGAACCTCTACGTATGTGATCTGGATAAAGGGTTCTTCACTCAGTTAATGTTCTCCTCATTAAGGAGTCTGTTAAAGAACTTCACGTTGGCTCACGAATGCGACGAAAGCGGTTTAAGGGAGGCTCTGAGTCAAGGTAAGTACTCCCTAGCTGTCTTGGTGCCTTCCAACGCCACGGAGGTCTTCAGAAACTCGTTGCCTGTTAAACTGCTAGTCTACGGCAGGGTCTCCGGCATCTCTTTCACCTCGTTAGGCGCTACTGCAGTTGCCAACACCTTCGTGAACGTGCTCACCGAGGCTCTGAGAGCGTATTTAGTCGCCTCAGGAGGCATGAACCCCAACTTCACGCTAATGCCCGTCCAGGCGTCAACGCAGCTCCTCTTCAGGGACGAGATCGTAGATGCCGGGACGTTAAGCGCGTTGTCGATGTCCAGTTACGTTCTGTTCTTCGTGCCTCTGATCCTCGTCACAAGCGGGCTCAGTTACGCGACAACTCTCATGGCCTACGAGAACGAGGAGAAAACCCTTGAGATACTCCTCTCACTGCCTGTTAAGAGGAGAACCATACTGATGTCTAAGGTCGTCGGGGTCTTATTCCTCATAATCCTTTCGGCAATCTCCTTCTTCGCGGGCTTCGTGTTCTACATAACGTCCATCTTCACGGCGGTGTCAGAATCGTTAGCTAGCGAGACCAGTGTAACGATACAGCTGGAGACCATTATGACTTTGATAAGCCCTACCACCATAGCTCTAACAGCTGTTTCAGTGTTGGTGACGTTGCTCAACGCAGCGGGTCTAGGACTCTTAATAGGCTCCATATCGCCCGACGTCAGGACTGCAGGAACGTACTCAGGACCTCTCACAATGATCTTCATAGTTCCCTCACTGCTCCTGGCTTACATGGATTTAGGGTCACTGGGGGTTGGAGGCCTGGTTATGAGCCTCCTCATATCCCCCTTCATAACCCCGCTTATAGTCCTTAAGGCGTTCCTGGAGGGCTTTGAGTGGTTAGCGTACGCGTCGATAGTGTTCGGGGTTGTGTTCATATCCCTCTTCATATACTTGGCGTCTAAGATAATCAGCTCGGAGAGGATATTCCTGATGCAGTTCAGGATCTCGCTGCGAAGAGGGAAGGGAAGGAGGCTCGTTTAGCCCTGCCTACTGGCGTCACGTCCCCTTCTAAGTCGTCACCCCGTTCTCACGGATCACGTAAACCTTAAATACTGGGTTAGGTAGAATTACTCGCTAGGTAGGCGGTCTCAATGCTCGTTAACGTTAAGGTTCTTGAGGCTGATGTAGGGGATTTAAGGGTTGTTTTGATGCCCAGAAGCATCGCTGCGGCCGTTGGGGTCTCAGGAGGGTTGAGAGTTAGGTTAAGGAACGGTGAGAGGTCAACCACTGCTTGGGTCATGGTTGATGAGCTGGAGGGCGACGCTGTGTTTCTGAGCAAGCAAGTCTCAGAGCTTTTAGGAAATCCTAAGAGGGTCGACGTCTGTATTCACTCGCCAACCCCAGCCGTCGATTACATCAAGAAGAAGCTCAACGGCCTTAAGTTAAGTCAGGACGAGATATACACGGTGATTAGAGAAGTCGTTGCAGGGGTCCTGAGCGACGCGGAGATATCCGCGTTCGTGGCTGCCCAGACCAGCGTCGGGATGGACGTTGACGAGATGACTTCCCTAACGAGAGCCATGGTTGAGACGGGAAACGTACTCAAGTTCGAGGAACCTGCATACGACATACACTCCATCGGCGGCGTTCCAGGGAACTCGAAAGTCTCCATAGTTGCTGTCCCCATAGCGGCTTCGGCAGGCGTCTTCATACCTAAGACCTCTTCAAGAGCTATAACGTCCCCCGCGGGGACTGCCGACACCATGGAGGTCTTCGCGCCCGTGACGTTCACTACGGAGGAGGTCATCGAGCTGGCTAAGAAGGTTAGGGGATTCATCATATGGGGAGGGACTCTCAACCTAGCTCCGGCCGATGACATACTCATACGCGTTGAGCACCAACTCAAGCTAGACCCGACCTCTCAGATGATAGCTTCGATACTCTCCAAGAAGTTGAGCATGGGCATAAGTAACTTGATCGTGGACATACCTACGGGGAGGGATGCGAAGGTTGGGAGCGTTGAGGAGGCACGGAATCTGTCGTCGATATTCACTCAAGTGGGGGGCAGGTTAGGGATTAACCTGAGGTGCGCGATAACGTACGGAGGGCAACCGATAGGCTACACAATAGGCCCTGCGCTAGAGGCTCAGGAGGCGCTAGAGACGTTCATGAATAAGGGTCCTATGTCCGTTAAGGAGAAGGCTGTGGCCCTGGCGGGTTTAACGCTTGAGATGGCTGGAGTAGCTCCTAAGGGAGGCGGTCGTAAAGTGGCGTCCGAGATACTTGAGTCGGGCAAGGCTTATCAGGCCTTTAAAGCCATTGTGGAGGCTATGGGCGGCTCCCCTGACGTGAGACCCGACGAAATACCTCTCGGCAGGTATAAAGCGGAGGTTAAAGCGCCGATAGACGGCTACGTGACGGGCGTTCACAACAAACCGTTGACGCAGATAGCCATGGCAGCTGGGGCACCGTTCGATAAAGGAGCTGGTGTGAGGCTCCACGTGAAGGGAGGGCACAGGGTTAAGGAAGGACAAGTGTTGTTGGAGATCTACAGCAACTCAGAGACGCTCCTGGACGAAGCGTTGAAGCTGGTAAACAGCCTTAAACCGATAGTGATTGAGGGGATGTTGCTAGAGACGCTCCCGGAATACATTTGACCCTGAAAGCGTCGTTAACCACCCTCAAATAGATGGGACCTCTCGAAGCAGTTCCTTCAAAACGCTTTAAACGTTAGATCTGTGAGCAACTCCGTAAATCGCTTGAGGCTTTCCTTAGTCTGTTCATTATGGCGAGTCCAATGCCCTGCTCCTCAAACCCTTCTGCGATCGCGACGTCAACTCCTAGATCATCGACCTCTCTAAGAGTCTTAAACAAGTTCTTAGCTATCTCGTAGGGGTTGAGTCTGGAGCCGATTTCAAGGGTCTTAACTCCAGCGTAGTGCCTGCACGTTTCACTGCTGCATATGAGCGCTACCTTAAGGCCCTCATTTACGTATTCCTCTATAACCGCTCTAACGCACTCGACCATACAACTCAACTCGGTGCATTGACCGAACTCCGTGAGGGTTACAGGGGTCTCAGGGGAGTAGTGCCTATACCTAGTCCCAGGGCTCAAGGCTTTCTCGGACTCCTCCAGCCCCCTGGCGAATGACGGCACGGCTATCTTAGCCTCTAACAACCTCTCTAAATCTTCGACGCTCACGGGACCCGGCCTTAATAAAGTCGGGGGATCAGTCGTTAAGTTAACTATGGTCGACTCGACACCGAAGAAAGTGTCGTCGCCGTCTATGATGAACTCGATCTTGCCCGATAGATCCTTAATTACGTGTCTCGCTGAGGTCGGGGAGGGTCTGCCTGATAGATTTGCGCTTGGAGCCGCTATAGGGCTCCCTAAAGCCCTAATGAGGGATAGTGCTGTAGGATGGGCTGGGCACCTGACGGCAACTGTGGTTAACCCGGCAGTTACCTCAGGCGGGACTGACTCACTCCTCTTAAGCACTAAAGTTACGGGGCCTGGCCAAACCTTGCGGGCAAGGTCATACGTACGCGGGCTTACGTCCTTGGCAACTACGTTCAGGTCATCCAGATTCCCGATATGTATTATTAGCGGGTTGTCCGCGGGCCTGCCCTTAACGGAGAATATCTTCCTCACGGCGACCTTGTTGAAGGCATCGGCTCCCAACCCGTATACGGTCTCCGTGGGAAAGGCGACTAAACCCCCCTTCCTGAGGACTTCAGCGGCTTCGGCTATTATCGAGTGCTCCGGCCTCAGCGGATCAACTTTAGCGACCTTAGTCTTAATCATTCGTCGTTCCTAAGCATAAATCTTGTTCGAGGCGCTTAAATCTTCGGGATTTAAACGCGTAAATAGCTGTCGTATACCGCCCGATCGGGTTCTCGCCCCGTTTACGTTACGTACACGTATGGAAGTCCTAGAGATTCGCTAGGCGTTCAAGTTCTAAGCTCGTTGAAGATCTGTTGATATCTTTGTGTTGCTGCCTGCCTCCAGGCCAGCATGTAGAGATCTATTGATTGAGGATCAGCGGCCATCACGCTAGTCACTCTCACAGCGTCCCCTTGTGTGAACGTAGCTGTTTGAGAAGTCTTGGGGTCGATGTACGTAAGGGGCTCGCCGAGTCTACGCACGTAATTGTTGAATTGATCTTGCGTAATCTGACCACCAATATACTTGCTAACCAGCGAAGTCCAGACCCTCTTTAAATCGCTGTTTAAATCGACCAGAACTGCCTTGAAGTAATATATGACCGCCTTCTCGTAGGAGAGAGCTAAGTTGTCGTCAAAGGGTATTCCCGCCGTTCTGTTTATCTCCAGGAACGCTTGATATAGATCCTGCCTCTGCTGTCCTTCAGGAGTGTTGAACGCGCTTGGGTTAACGGGGAGCCTGTTTATGTCGGGGTTGAACCAAACCCTCCACTGACCCTCCGTGAGGACCCACGCTATGAAGGCTTGCGCGGCGCTTGGGTAGCGTGAGGTCGACAGCAACGCTATCGGATCGCCGTTAACTATCGTCTCCCCAGTCGGTATGACGTACCTACACTCCGGGTTCTGGTAGTGAGCTATATAACCGTAGAAGTCGATTGTAATGCCTACGTCAATGTCCCCTATAGCGACGCCGTCGCGTACGTCAGCAGAGCCTTGGTAGACCTTAGCGTTAGCGGCCATACTAGTCAGCACTCTCCAACCCTCGTCCCATCCGTAAGCCTGGAGGATGATCTCGTACATCCTCGTGTTGCTGGTTGATTGGGTCGGGTCAGCTATGCCCACTGCCGGGATCCCTAGACTCACCAGCTTCCGAGCGTATGCTACGTCACCTAAATCTCTCCAGCTACTGGGTTGAGGCAAGCCAAAACTAGCTAGAGTTCTCGTGTTGATGGTGAAGCCGAAAGACGACATGGCCGCGGCGACCCAATATACCTTACCGTCGGAGCCTACTCTCTTCATAGGTGCCCCTGCAATGTAATCGGGGATCTGGTTAACTGCATCAAGAGCCTCCGGGGAAGTCAGAGGGGCCAACAACCCTGCTTGATACACAGTATCAAAAAGCGTGGGACCGCCCCCCCACGCCACGTCATAGTTCTTCTTCTGTATAGTCTGAACCCACCATCCCGCCTCTATGTAAATGAACACGATGTCCTTGATATTGTACCTTTTAGCTGTATCAGATTGAAGGAATGCCCTCCTGGCCACCTCCTGAATGTCGCCCGAGTGTCTAGTGAGTATGTACAAAACTATACTCTCTGCAGGCGGCGTTACCGGGGTGGTAGGAGTTGTTGGGGTTGTTGGGGTTGTGGGCGTCGTTGGCGTTGTAGGAGTTGTAGGGGTAGTTACGGGAGTGGTTGGCGTAGTAGGAGTTGTTGCAGGGGTTGGTGTGGTTACAGGAGTCGTTGGCGTCGTGGGAGTCGTTGTCGGCGTTGTAGGCACAGGCGCTTGAGGAATCGTGGACACGATCACAAGTACGGCAGCAACAACTACAAGCGTAAGCAATAATACGGTCATGGTTCTTGACAGTGCTGCATCGTATCTACCCGTTTTGAATCACCTAACCTAGGAACGCTAAGGTAACTAATAAGTTTACGCTGGAAGCTCCTCCTTCATTGTGGAAGAAGGCCGGCACTATGATAACTTATTAACCTTCGATATTAAGTTTTAATTGAGGTGTCTCCTAATGCGCAGATTAGCTGTTATAGCCTTAATCACATTGATGATAATACCTCTTGCTGGTTTAATGAACTCTCCGGTGGAGGCAGCTAAGGTAGGTATAGGTATATTGGTTGACATGTCCCATGGACAGACTGTTGGTGGTTTAGTTGAAATGATGAAGATGGTTCCCGAGGGGAACTGGGTTGTCTTGTTACCTAGTGGAGGTGATCCAGGAATTCTACCAGACTATGTCAGGAGTAATGCTGAGGTTAGGTACGGCGGCTTTACCGCCACGACCCTGAGGGATGTTGAGGTAGTTATTATCGGTCAGGCGCTGAGCCTACTATCCCCTGAAGAGCTCTACGCTCTGGTCGGGTGGTTCAACGGAGGAACGCCAAGGGCCATATGGGTTGCAGGGGATAGCGACTACCCGGCTCAAGGCAATGAGATAGCTCAGCAAGTCGTTAACATGGTCGCTGAAGCGATAGGCGCGCATCTAAGGATAGATTACGTGGCCGTAGACGATACCTTATCCAACGCTAAGGCGACGTACAGGGTTGTAGGCACTGTCGACCCGGACCCCGAGGTCGCGGAACTGAAGTACGGTGTTAACGTATCGCTCTTCCACGGTCCAGGACCGCTGGCGGCCGTCCTAGACGACGGGACGTGGGTAAACCCAATAGAGGTGAAAATACCTAACGTCTACGTAGTGGCCAGAACCACTGAGGGAGGGAAGATATCGGAGTATCAGCCCTCAGCGCCTGGGGCTCCAGGCATGATTCATCAGCTCTACTCACCAGGGGATATAGGGGTCTACCCACTACTAGCTGTCGAGATACTGCCCAACGGCAACAGATTCATAGTAAGCGGCGAATCACCCTACGGAGGATATCAATCAGGACTAACGTACGTATACTATGGCGTAGTGATGCAGGGATCGAGGCTCTTCAGAAACCTCGTTCTATGGGGTGCTAAGTACTACGGCGAGTTGCTGGCCTACAAAGAACTACTGGAGGGCAAGAACGTGTTGCTGGATTTAGTGAATAAAGCTGAGGAACTGAGTTCGCATCTAACCGCGCTCGCGTCACAAGTCAATAGTTTATCAGGATCCCTAAACACCGTGAAATCAACGGTTGATTCACACACCACACAGATAAGGGACGTAAGCGGTCGGTTAAGCGCTTTAGAGGGCACTGTTAATGCTCAGAGCACGCAGCTTAGCTCGCTCAACAGCAAGCTAAACGGCCTCGAGTCACGTGTCTCAAGCGTGGAGGGCTCGGTCAGCACGCTCAACACTAAAGCAGGCAGTCTTGAATCGCGAGTCACAGGTCTAGAGGGTGCTGCAGGGAATATAACCACGGCATTAGCTTTGGGCGGCGTGGCCCTGGTTCTCTCACTAGTTTCGGTGATCATGGCCTTTATGAAGAGGAAATAACCATATCGTTTTTCTTTAAACCCCTTACCTTCATATCAGGTGGTCGAGAACCGTAGAGCACGTTGTTAACTTGGTCTTAGGACAGAGCACCTTTTCTTGAAGCCTGTTGATTTATGGCGGTAACGCTTCTATCGCATTATTGGCGGATTCCCTCAATCTCTTAAGGTTTTAAGTTTTAATGCGAGAATACCGTGGGTTCGAGATGTTAGGAGCTTTGAGAATCAGGGTTGGGTTTAGGTACTTAGACCTCACCTTAATTGTCATGATCACAATTCCCTTGGCCCTCTTCACACTCTTCCTGGTTCTACCGCTACTTGACATGATATCGCTGCCCGTAATGTTCACTGTAGAGAGGGTTGTAAGTGATGTTAAGACGGGGTACTCGCTCATCGAGTTATTCACTGATCCCAGGCTCTTCAGAACTTACTCAACCACACAGCCCTTAATGATTGCTGAGCTAGGTGACGTTACGTGGGTTAACTTCAGGGGGTGGAATTTCGGGGTCATACCTAACACCCTAATAATAGCTTCTCTAGTAACGGTGTTCACCACCGTTTTTGGCTTAGTCGTCGCGTTTATCATGGCTCGCTACGAGTTTAGGGGGAAATCGCTCATGCGCGTTGTCGCGTACGTACCCCTACTCATGACCCCCTTCGTTAACGCGTACATTATAAGGAAACTGTTCTCCTTCGACGGACTGTTCTCCTACCTCTTAAACACGGTTTTAGGCCTTCCCCTGAAGATCAACGTTGACGGGATGTTCGGGGTTGTGTTGACTCAGTCCATGGCTTTCTGGCCCATAGCTTACCTAAACATGTACTCGAGCATGATGATGATAGATCCCAGTCTAGAGGAGCAGGCTGAGAACCTTGGGGCTAGGGGTTTCAAGCTGTTCAGGACTGTGACGTTCCCCCTCTCACTCCCAGGACTTGCCGCAGGTGCCGCGGTCGTCTTCATATTCTCCATGGAAGATCTAGGAGGTCCGATAGCTTATAGTTTTTACGACGTGCTTTCATACAGTATCTACAGCAACATAAAGGCTGCACAGAACATAGGGGAGGTCGGCGCGTACGTCGGCGCGCTCTCATTAACCCTACTGACTCTGGCGTTGGTCATCTTCTTCAGCATTAAGAAATACGTCTCTCTCAAACAATACGCGATGTTAAGCAGGGGCGGTAGGTGGGTGCCGAGGCTTAGGAAGCCCGGCCTACTGTCTTTAATTATTTACTTTGTCGTACTGCCTATAATGATATTCACGGCGATGCCTCAGATAGGGGTTTTCATCGTGGCGTTCAGCGAGAGGTGGTCTAAAGCCTATCCAGAGGGCTTCACCTTAAGCCACTTCACCGAGGTTGCTACAAACCCAGACATACTCTCAGGCCTAACCAACAGCGTTAAGTACGCAACCGCAGCCACTTTAATAATAATCATCCTGAGTCTCTCAGCAGCCTACTTAGCCGCCAGAAGCAGAAACCGCCCCCTAAGCGATCTAATTGACGTGTTAAGCACGTCACCTCTAGCCATACCAGGTCTGGCTATAGCGTCGGGCTACGTGATTATGTTCACTTCATGGCCCTTCAAGGACACTTTGCTAGACCCTCTATCGAGCTACGGCCCGTGGATGCTAGTGATTCTAGCCTACGTGATTAGAAGATCACCCTTCACGACGAGGACCATATACGCTGGGCTACAACAGATGCACGTAACCTACGAGGAGGCGGCAATGAATCTAGGCGCTTCAAGAGCGAGAACCCTGGCAACAATAGTTATACCGCTAATAGGACTCAACGTCCTTAGCGGCGCGTTACTCGCGTTCGTCTATTCAGTCGCTGAGACCAGCGTCTCAGTCACCATAGGAGCTGTAGCTGCTGGTCAGAAGCCGTTAACGGCTGTGATCCTTGACTACCTCACTGGGGGGCGCGCCATAGGTCTTCAGCTAGCCGCCGCCATGACAGTTCTAATAGTCCTCACCCAGCTCTTAATAATAGTTGTAACTAACGTATTCTTGAAGCAGAGGTACGCGTTCATAGGTGTGTGACCATGACTAGAGTGAGTCTAAGGGACGTGACGAAGAGGTTTGGGACTGTCTATGCTGCGCAAGGAATTAAAGTTGAGGTCCGTGACGGGGAGCTCTTCACGTTGTTAGGGCCTTCAGGATGCGGCAAGACAACGACGCTGAGGATAGTCGCGGGTTTCGAATACCCTGACTCAGGAGACGTGTTCTTTGACGACGAGGTCGTCACGTATCTCAGGCCATACGAGAGAGGCACTGCGATGGTTTTCCAGAATTACGCGTTATGGCCCCACATGAGCGTCTTCGACAACATAGCTTACGGACTCAAGATAAAGAAGCTCTCAAGAAATGACATCGAGAGGAAGGTGTTTGAGGTTCTAGACCTGGTTGGATTGAAGGGCCTGGAAAGTAGGTACCCCCTCCAGCTGTCGGGCGGTCAGCAACAGAGGGTTGCGCTGGCGAGAGCCCTAGTAGTTGAACCTAAAGTACTCCTCCTAGATGAGCCCCTCAGCAACCTCGACGCTAAACTCAGGATGAGGATGAGGGAGGAGATAAAGAGGATTCAGAAGTCGCTAAACATAACCACCGTGTACGTGACACACGACCAGGAGGAAGCGATGAGCATCTCAGACAGAGTTGCGGTCATGAATTACGGAATGATACTACAGGTCGGTACGCCTCAAGACATCTACTTCAGACCTAGAGATCTTTTCGTGGCTACATTCATAGGTAGGTCATCACTCCTGGACGGCAGCGTTCTCAAGGCTGACGCCGATAGAGTGGTTGTCGACGTAGGTGGTGGCGTCAGGGTGACGGGCATTAATGTGGGGGACTTAAGGCTTAGGGAGGGAGACGAGGTAGTGGTCGTTGTCAAACCGGAGGACTTCAACATAGAGCCCCCTACAGAGCCGCATAACGCGATTGAGGGGGTCGTTGAGTTCTCCATGTTCCTAGGTTCGTTCACGCAACTCAGGATCTCTGTCGGTAGACAGAGCTTGAAGGTCTTCGTAGATCCGAGGAAGACTATAAAGCCAGGCGCCAAAACAGTCATTTACGTCAAGGTGGACGACGTCCTCGTGTTCCCTAGAGAGGGCTTAGAGAGGGCCGGTGCTGAGGCTCTCTAAGCCCTTGACGATGAAGGAAGAACGGAAAACACTTATTACCTTGCTTAGTGCCTTCTAAATCGAGGTGCTTAATGTGAGGCACTCCTTATTATTGGTGTGCTTACTTACCCTGGCAGTGTTTTCACAGCTAGCGGCTCCTCAGACACGCTTGAGCGAGGCATACCTTAGTGTAGGGACGGCGTTTAATGTTGTCAGGATCAGCGATCCCACGTACTGTCTCCCAGAGATGGTTAGGGGTGGCGAGTCCTTCAACGTCACTTTCATCTACTCTGGCACTAGCATTGAGGTTTCGTCGGTGAAGCTATATGGCGCGGGAAGCGAGTACTCTGTTATTAGATGGGCCGGCGTGTCTTCAGAGACCGGCACCCTGCTGATTAAAGCCCTTACACCTCCTGAGATAGCTCCAGGACTCTACGCCATAGTGGCTGTAGTTAGAGTTGATAACGCCGAGTACGAGGTCGTGAGCCCCAGGAGTCTCTGGGTTGTTGATGAGTATCCCACATCCCTTAAGATAATGCATGTAAGCGACATACACATCGGGATCTCCATAGATAACTGGCGGGCTGCTGACAGGTATGAGAGGTATGCGATCGTGGCCAACGCGCTGGAGCCTGACGTGGTCTTCATCACGGGCGACATAGCTGATGTAGGTAGTGACATCAGCCTCTACAAGACCTTCATGGGCATCACGAACAAATTCCTTCAACCGACCTTCTGCGTGCCTGGCAACCATGACTGGTCTCAGGTGAGTAGCTTAAGCGGCTTCTATAAGCTGTACGGCACGTACGTAGGTCCCCAATACTGGGTTAGAGAGCTTGGGGACTTCGTAGTAATAGGGCTTGACACCGGCTACGGAGGCGTGCTGGATTCAGCACAGTTGCTTTGGCTTAACGACACTCTAAACACCTACGTGAACGCCGAGAAGAAGGTCTTGATAATGACGCATCATCCTCTCTTCACGGGCTTCGGGCCTTTGACAGGGGACTCATCAAATTATCAACCGCTAATAGGCTCTATGTATTCGAGTTGGAGGGAGAATTTAGACAAGGCACTCACCCTCCTCAAGATAGTGGATCGACACAGCAATGTCATAGCGTTCTTTTCGGGACACATACACACTGACGCGACTAGATTATATACGGGCAGGGTGTGGTTTATGACGACAACGACTGCTGACGGCGGCACCTCACAGTACAGGGGTTATAGGCTTTACCAAGTCTACGTGAACGGCACCGTGAGGGTTGTAAGCTACGGGGGAACCACGTACTCGGAGAACGCCTCATACCCTACTGATGGACTTAACGTTAGGGTAATAACTAACAACAACTTGACCTTATACGCTAACTTAATAGATACAGGCACTTTATTGCCTTTTATTAAGGAAGATTTCCCGATATACTTCTTCGTTAACAGATCTCTCAACATAGCCCAGTACAAGCTCTATGCAAGGTTTAACACCAGCTCCGTAGACTACGACCATACAGAGTACGGGGATTTATGGCTTGCAGTGTCTCGTGTAAGCTTGCGGCCAAACACGAAACTATATCTAGTGCTTTCCTCATCCCCTGACGAAAGCCCGCCTTCAGTAAGGATCCAATACTACACACCAACCAAGCCTATCTCAGGCAAGAGCACTGTGACTGTATATATAACGGCTTCCGACGTCGGATGGGGGATCGATACCGTCAAGCTATTCTACAGGATTCCCAATGAGACTAAGTGGAAGGAAGCAACGATTCAAGAGATCCAAGGAGGTTATATAGCCCAAATACCGCCCTTAACGACAGGCCAGGTTATTATAAAGGCGATAGCTACCGACATAGCCGGTTATATGAGCGAGACTGTTGAGACAGTTATAAATTACGTGGAACCCGCTACCACGCCTGTCACTACGCCGACAACCCCTGCAACAACTCCTACTACGTCAACCACTCCCGTAACTACCCCTACAACGCCAACGACGCCCACAACCCCAACAACCCCAACAACTCCCACAACCCCTGCAACAACCCCCACAACTCCTGTAACCACTCCTACAACCCCTACCACATCACCGACGCTAACCACAGTCGCTCAACCACCACTAAGCACGGAGACATTACTGGTTCTGGCGTTTACAGTGGTCGCTGTTTTAGCGCTTATCCTCCTCGTAAGGAGGAAGTAGGGATGGGAGGGAGTTGTTTTCCCGTTAAACTAACCTTAATAGAACTCATGAACTCCAGCTTCATCAGTTATCAACGATGTTAAATCCTTACCTTTCATCTTCCAGCGGCCTGTCCTCTAGAATGAATGACTCCAAGAAATCCGAAATAACTGAGTGAGGGGTTCAGCTCTTACGTTGGTTCATCGCCTCATTTCTCTTCTCCTGTGTTGGTCTTGAGATCCTCATCGGTCTTAGGGGCTTTCAGGGGCGTCCTAAGGCCCACATCTTGAGGTCGTGGTCGCTCTCGTGAGAGGATCTCATCGAGCAGCAAAAGGCGTTAAGCCTGAGGACTTAGTCTTGCTTGGCATACCTATGACGAGTTATTTGAAGGTACGTCAGTACTGCCACGCCGATGTTGTAGAGAAATATGTTATAGAGTTCGAGGAGGGCTATTGAAGGCCACTTAACTATTATAGAGCCAAGTAAGCTGAGGACGAAGATAAGAACCAGTAAGAAGCCGTATTTCGGCACGCCCTCGACAATCAGGGACACGCCGGCTAAGAACATGGTCACAGTCATTAAAACGAAGAACTCGTAGGAGACGAAACCGTGTGGACTTGTTCCTTCGGGGAACACGCCTATCAGCAGTAAGTGAAACACAGCAACTAGGAACACTCCAACGGTCATGTGACCTATTCTAGAGTTGAAGAACGCTAAAAGGCATGGTAAATAAGTAAGGGAGATCAAAGCCGCTAACACTAAACCCGTGTTAAAGATATACGCAGTGTCTAGACCAACCCTGCCTAAATCGCTCAGGGCATTCCTAAATAAACTGAACCAGGGATTAACCGAGACGGACCAGGCTATGAAGATATAAGAGACCGCGAATGAAAGCAACCCGCCATAGCATGTATACTTAGTCACGGAGCACTTACAGCAATCAACCAACACGCCACACCAAATAATATCACGATCCCTAATATAAGAGTGACCATGTATGACCTCCGACGACTTTAATAAGGATTCTTGCGTCAACTTACACGGTGGTACGGGACGATTATGAGGGTCGTGAGGGCTGAGGAAGCTGTCGGCAAGGCGTTGGCCTGTGACGTCTCAATGATTGACGAGTCTTTTAAGGGGGCCATCCTTAAACACGGACATGTCTTGAGCGCCTCAGACATCGAGGTCCTCAAGAGGACTGGGCATGGCTACGTGTACGTGTACGACGAGCCTGAGCACTCCTCAAGTGAGTTGCATGAGGTACAGGCGGTCTTAGAGCTGGGTAAGTACGTCTCAGGTGAGGGCGTTGTAGTTACTGAGGGTGAGGAGGGTAAGGCAATACTTAAGTCCTCAGTTAACGGCCTACTTAAAGTGAACGGCGAGGGTTTAAGAAAGATAAACTCTACCGGGGTTTACGTCGTCACCACTAAACGAGGAGGCAGCGCTGTCAAAGAAGGAGGCATAGTTGGCATCGTAGATCTAATACCAGCAACAATACCGGGAGATTACCTAGAGAACTTGAAAGACGAGTTAAAGGATCACTTACCTGTTGTAGAGGTTAAGCCGTTCAGGAGGCTGAGGATAGGGATCATCATAACCGGCACAGAGGTCTTTGAGGGTCTAGTCGAGGATAAGGCGCTTCCAGTCGTCGAGGAGAAAGTGCGTGAGTACGGGGGTTTAGTGGGAGATGTCGTTAAGGTCCCAGACGATTCAGACTTGATTAAAGAAGCCTCAGTAAGGCTACTAGATCGTAACGAAGCCTTAATATTGACTGGAGGCATGAGTGTGGATCCAACGGATCTAACACCTAAATCAATAGCTGAGGTGGCAGAGGACATCGTCATGTACGGGATACCTGTTAAGCCGAACACCATGAGTATGGTGGCGTACGCTCGAGGGAAGGCTTTAATAGGGGTTTCTTCGTCCATAATATACTTTAGGAAATGGAATATCCTCGACGTCCTACTGCCTTGGATTATGGCCGGCGAAAGGATTAACAGGGAATACTTAATCAGCTTAGGCGAGGGTGGGTTAAGCGACCAGTTCATTAAGGATAGAGGATGGTGCTGATGAACGCGTCGAGACTCGTAGATAGGCACGGGAGGATAGTGGATAGATTTAGGATAAGCGTCACGCAAAGGTGTAACCATGCTTGTATTTTCTGCCATAGAGAAGGGGTGCAGAGACCTGAGGAGGAATCCCTGAACCCCGAGGATTACGGGTTCCTGGCCAGGGTAGCGGGTAAGCTCGGGGTGAAGAAACACAAACTCACCGGAGGTGAGCCTCTGATAAGAGAGGACATAGTTGACATAGTTCGAGAGTTAAGGAGCGCGTCGGACGAAGTAACTCTCTCGACTAACGGATCGCTTCTCAAGCTTAAGGCTCGTGCACTTCTAGACGCAGGTCTCGATAGAGCCAACGTTAGTCTTCACTCCTTCAGGGAGGACGTGTTCAGGTACGTGACTAAAGCCCCTTTAAAACCGGCGCTAGAAGGACTTGAAGAAGCCCTTCACGTCGGCCTTAAGGTCAAGATAAACTTCGTTGTCATGAGGGCTAACCTGAGTGAAGTTAGCGATGTTCTTGATTACGCGTTATCGAAGGAAGTTCCCATTAACCTCATCGAGTTGATACCTGTGGGGGTTCCCGCACCTGTTTACTTGAAGGAACACGTGGACCTCAAGGAGGTGGAGAGTCTCGTTGAGCGTAGAGCCGTAGCTAAGTACTTGAAGGACTTCCAAAATAGGCCCACGTACGTGTTAAGCAATGGTACAGAGGTGACTCTGATTAGGGGGTATGGCAACCCCTATCTATGTGCTGGATGCACTCGCTTAAGGTTGACGCCAAGCGGTAAATTCAAGGTGTGCATTTACAGAGAGGATTTATATATTGACGCCAGTGAAGCCATAAAGAATAGGGATGAGACCTTGCTAGGCGAGGTGTTAAGGAAGGTAACTTCGTTAAGAGAGCCTTACTTCGTTTAAGGGGTGGTTTAATGGACGTGAAAATGGTTGACGTGACGGTTAAACCTGAAGTGTCTAGAGAGGCAGTTGCTGAGGGCTTCATTAAACTCAGGAAAGAGACGTTAGCGCTTGTTAAGAAGGGGCTTGTAGAGAAGGGGGACGTATTAACGACCTCAACTATAGCCGCAATACAGGCGGTCAAGAAGACTTCCGAATTGCTCCCTCTAACCCATAACATACCTATAACACACGTGTCAACCTCCTACGAAGTGCTTGAAGAAGGCATCAAAGTAACAGTGGTCGTGAAGACTACGGCCAGGACAGGCGTTGAGATGGAAGCGCTCACTGGTGTAGCCTTAGCGCTCCTTAATATATGGGATATGGTGAAGAAATACGAGAAGGATGAGAAAGGCCAATATCCGGAAACCGTGATAAGTGAAATCCGAGTTGTACGGAAATCTAAGGAGGAAGCTTAGGAAATGCGTTTAAGTCCTCCCTCTAGGAATTCTGCGTCCATCACCCAAAACCCAGTACTCCCCGTCACCCCTAACCTCAAGCTTTGAGATAGGGACCTCGTGTTTGACCCTCTCAAGTATGTATTCCGCGGCTCTAAACGCTTCACCCCTGCTCACAGAAGTTACTAATATGTAGATCGTTGGATCTCCAGGGCCCAATGCCCCGATTCTATGTATTATGACCACGTCCCTGATACTGAATTCCTTGGCGGCGCCCTCGCCTATCTCACGCATCTTACTTGAAGCGAAGCTTTCGTAAGCCTCGTAGATCAGCTCGGAGACTTCCTCCTTATCAACGACGCCTTTAACGAATCCCATAAACATCACTAAAGCGCCGCACCCCTCCATCGACGACTCCCTGAGAAGCCTGCTCAGGTAATCCTCAATTTTAACGCGTTCCCTGGTTATTAGGGTCTCGATGACCACGCCTACCCCCCAGCCGCGGGTGGCAATAACGTGATCTCGTCGCTGTCCTTAACTAAGTAGTCATTACTAACCACCCTGTCGTTAACCAGGACGATTACATTCACATCAGCCTTCTTAACCATCCTCAAGAACTCATCAAACCAGCTGATCTTCTTGGGTAGAATGTCGAGCAACTCACCAACACTGACAGGGCTTGGCAGCTCTACGTTAACTGACTCAACCCCTGCGAAGTCCTTAAGCATGCCGAAAAACTTAATCCTCATCCCATCACCTACTATACTATGATTGTCTTCTCTTATAGTTCTTATCGTTGCCTTAAAGATAATATGTTTATTATTGTGTTAATAATATAGTTATAACGGGAAGGGGGATGATCGAGGCAACGGTGAACGCAGCCGGCTATAGAATGAATGAGGAGATTATTAAGGGCATTGATTTCAGAGGCTTGGACGGGGAGCTTATTCTAGTAGGGGGTTCGTCAGGTTCCGGGAAGACCACGTTGTTGCTCACGGTCTCAGGAGTCCTCACGTCCCTGTTGGGCGGGTGGGTCGATGGCGTTGTTACGGTTAACGGCGTCAACACTGTTAAGATGCCTGAGAATGCCGTGACCACTAAGTTAGTGGGTTTAGTCCTGCAGGATCCTGAGAAACAGGTTTTAATGCCGACCCCCTTAGACGAGGTTCTATTCACGTTAGAGAACTTAGGGTATGAGGAGAAGGACGCTGTGAAGACTGCCGTGAGCGTTCTAGGGAGGTTCGGCTTAACTGGTAAGGAGTTGACGCATGTTGAGAGCTTATCAGGCGGTGAGAAGAGAAGGTTGACGCTGGCCTCAGCAACTCCTCATAACCCCTACTTAGTAATGCTCGATGAGCCAACTGCTTCTATAGATCCTTGGGGTGTAAGGGAGGTGAGGAGATACGTTGCGGAGTTGATTAAGGAAGGCCACGTCGTTCTGATAGTTGAGCACAAGATCAAGTACTTCATAGACTTAGCAGAGAAATTCATCCTAATAGACTCTGGGAGGAAAGTAGCGGAGTTCTCCGGCGATGAGCTTCGCTCTAGAGATTTGCTACGGGGACTCAGGCACTCCGGCGTCGACGTGGAGCCTGTTCACGAACCTGCTGAGAAGACGTATGGAGGGAGGAGGGCTCGTGACGGTGTTGTCCTTAGGGTTGATAGTCTGGAGTGCTGGTATGAGGAGGGGAGACCCATCATGAGGGGGATATCGTTTGAGCTGATGAGGGGTGAGATCCTGGCTTTAGTAGGTCCGAACGGTTCAGGAAAAACAACGCTTCTGAAATCCATAGCGGGCTTTCATAAAAAATGCTCTGGCGAGGTAAGAGTGGCAACCGATAAGAGGGCGTTCTACGTACATCAAACACCGGACTACATGTTCCTGGAGAACACTCTCGCGAAGGAATTAAGACACGTAGCTCTGAGAACAGGGGTTTCAGTTGAGGTATTGAGCGAGAGGCTGCCCTTCTTCACGCTGAAGAAAGAACTCCCACCCTATAGACTGAGCCTGGGTCAACGTAGGTGGCTAACTCTCGCCATTGCCTGGGCCTATAGTCCTGAGCTGATTTTACTGGATGAACCAACCGCGGGGTTGGATCTACACTTACTCAAAGACTTGTTTAGCTTCATAAAGACCGTGAGCGAGAGGGGGACCTCCTTCATAATATCGACTCACGACCCCAGAGTCCTCTCAGAGCTAGCGGACAGAGCAATCCTCCTGGAAGAGGGTAAAGCCAGAGAGGTAGATCCGTTTAAAGCGGCCTTGATGCTCGAGAGCATAGCAGGTGTTTACTGATGCTCCTTAAGTATAGGGAGTCATCGCTGTTCATATACGCTCTAGGGGTCTCAGTTATAGCTTTTGTAAGCAACTCGGTGGGGGCTCTGCTAATTCCCTCGTTAATTAACGGGGCTTTAGGCCTAATGTTAGGCAGTAAGAGATTACCTATGAAGCTACTCTTAACACTTCTAGTCTTCAGTACATGGGGGGCATTCCTCAACGGGCTTTATTTCCACAACACCGGTGAAATAGTGGTATCAACTCGCGTACTCACTATTAGAAGTGGCGCTATAGAGTCTTTCCTCACTGTTAACCTTAGGTTCTTTTTAATAGTGGGAGCTACGCTAACCATGTTAGGCCTAGTAAATATTAGGGATTTAATAAAATCGCTAGAGAGGGACTTAAGAATGCCATCGGGCTTGGCATTCTCCATAGCCTACGCGTTCAGGCTATTCCCTTTATTAAGTAGGGACTTGAGCGAGGTCCTCATAGCTAGGAGAGAGCGAAGGGTAGGCACTAATGTAATAAACCCTAAGAACCTAAGAAGCGTTTTACTACCTATACTCAACCTAAGCTATGAAAGAGCTGTGTGGGGAGGCATCTCAGCAGAACTCAGAGGCCTTAGCTTCAGGAAGAGCCTTAAAGGAAGGCCATTAGGACCTGGTGATCTAATTATAATGTTGGCGCTGACTGTTCAATGGCTGATTTCCTACTTAGTGCCTCTCCTAGTCTGAAATCTATAATAAACGGCTCGGGTACGCTGCAAAATAACCTGTTAATCAATGTTTTTATTCCTCTGTTATATATATCTATGGGGATGGGTCGTGGGTCACGTGATCAAGTTTACTGGTGTGGATCTGGCGTTGCTTGCTGTGGCTAGTGTGGTGAGCGGAGTTATCTTCACAGCTACTTGGACTGTGTATTACACTTCAGAAGCCCTTGTAGGTCCTATTGGTGCTAGGGTAATTAGCTATGGTTTGTGGTTTATAGGAGCTCCTCTAGCGGCTTCGCTAGTGAGAAAACCTATCTCAGCGCTCCTCGGCGAGCTTATAGGCGCTCTCGTCGAGACCTTGATAGCCCCTTTAGGCGGTATAACTAACGTGATCTACGGTTTTGCACAAGGACTGGCTTCCGAACTAGGTTACTTGATGTTTAGGTACAAGCGTTGGGGCATCGTCCAGGGAGCCGTTGCCGGTGCTCTAGCAGGCCCGCCATGTGTCGCTTTAGACGCACTCCTCTTCGGCGAGATAGGGGGCGTAGCGGAGATGTGTCTCTGGGTTCTGGCCGCTTGCATTAGTGGGGCAATATATGGGGCGATCGCCTCCTCAGCCGGGGTCTCGGTCAGGAAGTAGCTCAGTGGCTACTCGACGCATTTAAGAGCTTTCTTGACGGCATTGATCGCGCTTCCGGAGAACACGTAGATCACCGGCTCTATCCCTAGACCACCAGCATCAGCAATCACATCAGGCTCTTTACTTAGCTTATACAGTACGTCCTCTAACGAGGTGAAGAAGTCCTTCACTGACGAGTAAGGCCCTATATTCACCACGTTTAACCCCGAGTTAAGTAATTTTTCGATGCAAAGTCTATCGTACTTAACCACTACTGTAGACCTCACACCATGGAACCTCCTCATGACTGCGAGGAGGACGCTTGCAGTGTGTTTACTACCCCCCCTAATAGGATCGCCAACCGCAAAGACTTTGTTGCTAACCTTCACTATCCTCCCAGAATATCCTACTATATCCTTGAAATTACTTGCATTGGGAGGTGCAGCAACTATGTTCATACCCACCTCGGGGATAATATCGGAACCTCTTGGATGCAGGCTCAGCAATTCGTATGCGGTTCTAACCTCCTCTACATAAGGATCCTCAGCCCTCTCAAAAGCCCTGAAACACAGATCACAGCTCTTAGGGACTAACGAACTCAGCCTCCTATGGTAATTACAAAGTGATCCATCCTTCAGGATCGAGTTCAAGTAAGCGTTCAACAACTTGAAGTAATCGTAATATTTACCGCTCAATAAACATTCCACGAGGACGTCCACGGTTCTAAGAACCTCACCAGCATCAAGACCTAGACTACTTAACCTGTCTAGGTACTCACTAGGGCTGACGCTCAGGTACTTACTAACCATAGGCTGTGAGATGCTCAACAACCTGGCAATCCTTAACTGGCCGAAGCCTTTATCGTTGAGTCTATGTACTAGTAGACCTCTTAACTCAGGGACCACGTGTTTAGCTACTAACTCATGAGGTAGCAAATCCCTCCCTACTAAAATCACTAGACTGAATAGAGATTTAAATACAACGGGTACGACGGGCTTCCCTACCGTCCTGACCTAGCGTTGACTCCTGTGGGGCCAGGCCTTCCTCCTCGCATCGTGGGGAGGCCTTCGCTTTCATCGCCTACACCCATTCGAGCTCACCTAACCCCACATGTTTGACATAGGCCTCACCACCCACCCCTCGACGAAAGAATCAACAACTTAACGCTAGACAGAAGAGGTTTCAAAAACCCTCATGGTCTGACTTGGCGGGAGGGAGTAGGAGTGAGGGGCATTCCATACAGCCGCTCTCCAGACGCTTCACATGTATGCAGCAAGTTGCGAACCCCTCGTTTCTTTCATTAATTAGCTCCACAAGCAGGTACTCACCACTTAGATAGGCTTTAACGTCAACTACGTTCTGGGTTATTTTACGAAGACATAACTCGTAGTTCCTGTCTCCATAACTGATCGAGAGAACGACTTCATATAAACCCTCAGACCTCCTAACCTCCTTAACACCGACGTTCACGAAGCAATCCAGTTAGCACACCCAGTAAGGTACTCGCTTCAGAGGAGTTAAACTTATCGAGTCTATCTTGTGGTGTGCAATGGCGTGATTAATGCCGATCCTACTTAGCCTGCGCGCGGGCTTCCGCCCGTACATCACTTAACGTATTAACCTAAGTAAAGTGTTTCTCACATCAGCTAATCTAATGAATGACTTAGCGGCGTTGAGCGATACCTTGGTGTGGTCGTTAGGGTTCTCTACATACGCCTTAATAATGCTGATCAATTTCCTGGTGAATTCCTCGTACTCCTCTTCATCCACTTCGCTAGCCTTAACGCTCGTGTATATGTCTATAAACTCAGAGATGTCTCTCCCGAATAACCAACCGTTATAATAATCCTTAATCATCTCCAGAGCAGCTCCGTCTCTTGAGGAGAGCGTAGGGGTCCCGTTGACGCCGGCCTTCATGAAGCTAGTGCCTGAAGCCTCCCAACCAGGGAACGGCGTGAACAAAAGTAGGTCTGAACCCCTGAGTATTGTCTTGGCATCTTCAAGCCCGTAATTAATCACGTATACTACGTTATCGTACTTCCTAGATAGCCTGAGGAATTCCTTAGCGTACATCCTCCCGTAAGTATCCTGTGGGTGTGGCCTCCCACCCAGAACGTAAAATGCGTTTAGGTCCTTATTCTCTTCGATGAACCTGGTTATGAAGTGGGGACGCTTGTACTTCACGACCCTTCTGGCCCAAGTGATTATAGGCGTGCTGAGATCAGGCAGCCTCCTAACCCCTAATCCCTTCAAGTACTTGATGAGTTCCTCTTTAAGCCTGGATCTAATCCGCAGGAACCCCTCCACGTCATCACTCTCGCTCAAGACGAAATCAAGCACCTCCCTGTCGCACCACCTACGTAGACTAACCCCATTAGTTGCGTCAAGAAGTCTAGTTGCAACACCTTGCATGATATCCCCCATGACCTTAAGCTGCTTTCTTGAGACGACGTAGCTTCTAGGAACCAACCTAATCACACACTCCGTCAGGTTTACATAGTTACCTCTACACGTGTCAAGTCTCTCCTCGCCGAACTCTGAGGCAAGCCAATCTCTATGAAGTAGTGGATGAGCCCAAGGACCTGGCGAGTGAGTCACGAACTTAACGTTAGTCAAGTCATTTAATGCGAAAGCCGTCATACCGGCGAAGCTCTCCTGTAGATGTACCTCCTCAACAGGATTGAAGGCCCCTGACTCTATAAGCGTTGCGGCACTCTTACTTAAGATAACGTATTTATAGAACACTTCCTCAGCGTTTTTCTCGATGTAAAGCTTCTTCGTGAGCTCGACAGCCCACTGGGGTTCGACCACCTTGAGTAGGACTAGCTTTGAGCCGGCAACCTCATACATGAAGGGCTTCACAGCGATCGTCTCCCCCCTGACCCTGATGATTATCGGGTCTAACTCAAGCCCCTCTGGAAGGACCCAGTCATCACTGACCTCAATTAAATCCGCGTCACTTACGCTGTATGATGCATACCCACTAGGATGATATAGGGTGGTGACCACGTAGTTAATGCCTAGGGACCTTGCCTCAATAAGTTTATCACCCTCAAGAACCCCTAAACCACCCGCGAATCTTGTCAGTCCTTCAACAGCTACCTCCGGCGTTACACTCACGTACATTTAGAGGAGCCTCAAAAACTAACAATCAATGCATAATAAGCTTTCTGACTCCCCGCTTATCCTGCTCCCCTTCCATCTTACACTATATTATAAGCTGAGTCTACCTCCTTTCATTAATTTCGAGAGTGCCTCCTCGAAGCTCTCACTAGCGTTAAGGACGTACGTCAGGTACGTCCCAGTCCTGCCTATCCTATCCCTCCTTAACAACAACCTGACTCTCTCATGAACCACGTTGATGGACACGCCGAGCAGGAACGCTACATAGCCTTCATAATTAACAACAGGTGATTCTAGGTGACCTCTATCGGTGGGGATTATAAGAGTTAGGTTCTTGTTCACGCCAGGCACTCTAACCCCGCTCTCTAGCTCCCGTAACGTAATCACGCCGCCGAACCTGTAGAACTCCCACTCAGTAGGCGTTAATTCTTGAAGAGGGAATGAAACCACCTCCCTACCCTCAGCATCTAGTTCTATGTATGCTTTAGGCGTCGCCGCTGGAGTGGCCTTAACAATGTATTGCTTGTGTGCAATGAATCCAGCTTCCTCCAAGCAAAGTACGACCCTGTAGGGCTGAATTAAATACGATACCACAACATCTACGTCGCTTGACTGCGTGACATCACCCCTAGCTAGGGAACCGTGCACCACGGCGTTAAGTCCACAGTTGCTCAGAGCCCTGAGCACTCCTACAGCTTTCGCTCTCAGGCTTGAGAGCAACTCCCACGTCCTACTATCGTATACTACCTCCCTGAATTCGGGGACCCTTATCACCTTATGCCTGGGCATTAGTTCAAGACCCTCTCTAACTGATGTGTTCCATTAAATCCTGGAATCCCTTGGAGACGCACCATCATAGGGACCGCCTTAAACCCCGCAGTGTTCCACGTACTAAAGCACATTTAGAATGAGCGCTTAAAAACAAGGTGAAAAGCGTGAGTTCTTCTTCGCGGGCTGTTCACTAGCTTGGTTTACAGTCTTCATTGCCGCTGGACTAGAGACTCACTCATCCAAAGTTAGACCCCGGACCAGGTCTCCAGCCCATTATCTCTACCCAGCTCGCAAGTCATCAATAAATCGTTTGGGATTCACAGCGTACTTATAAGCTTCTTCTCTAACTATGAGTCGGTGATAGCGGGGTGCAGTATGAGGAGCTGTATCAAATAGTCTATGAAATCCGATTACGTAAGACTGCACCCCGCTGAGATTAAACGTAACCAGTTATGAGGCTTGATTAGGTGAAGTTGGTGAGGGATGGGGGAATTGGTTAAGGGAGATAGGCCGGGTGAAGATAGAGATCTCAAGTCGCTTGAGTACCCTGGGAAATACTTAACTCAAAAACCCCTGATCGAGATTAGAGAATACCCAGATCACATCAAAATACTGTTTGAGGTATCAGACAACAGTCCTCATACCCTAACTGTAAAGCCTATAGGCACAACCAAGATAGAGTTACTCTTTAAGTACAAAGGACGTAATATGCGAAAACGATTAATACTTCCAGACACTATCGTGTTAAACAGTTATGAAGTGCAGATAAAGAACGGCGTGGCGAGAGTAAGCTTTCGTAAAGGGGTTCCGGCCTTTATAGGCAGAAGAGGTTTCTAGCGCTCCGTAATCAGTAAAACAAACACACGGGATCTCATTAAACGAACCACAATAAGAATAAAAGCCTTGATAAGAATACTAGTTGGCGTGGGTAGGGCCGGGAGGGTCGCCGCCTCCTCTGAGCCGAGGGCGTAAAGCGGGGCTAGTAACCCTCTGCAGCGTGAGGGACCCTAGCAACCTCCTCAAGGTTTGCGATGAAGCTCGCCCTGTGGGGTCAGCGATGACGGAGCATCCCCTGGAGGGGGGATGTCAACCGTCTTTACAGGGGGAACCGGCCAGGCCCGGAAGGGAGCAACCTAACTCCTGGCGCTGACGTTCACAGGTCACCGAGTGGAGGACGACCTTGAGCTCGGGTTGTTAGGGAAACCACGCTACAGAGGGGGCCACGCCATAAAGGTTTAAATGTCTCGGTGTATCTTTACGTGGTCGCATTAATAAGAGGCTTGAACGTCGTGGTCGTGTAGTCTTTCAGGTGTTACGTATGTATCAATGGTGCTATGGTTTGCTAAGTTTCCCGGCACTGAAGCCGGAAGTCCTCAGCAGGAGGCTCGTTAAGTTAAGGGGTTTAGGTTTTGAAAGGTGTGTTGGCTTAGGGGATTATAAAGTAGGAGGGTTGAGGGTCTTAGGTAGAGGCCATTCCTCAATCGTTTTCGCGGCTGAATTCAAGGATCTAGGCGTGGTCGCTGTTAAGATGCTTAGAACGGATTCCAAGCGCGATTCACTGCTTCAGGAGTGTGAGTTGATCAGGAGGGCGTACCCAGTGGCGCCTGAAGTGTATTCTTGTGACGATGAATTTATAGTCATGGAGCTCGTTAGGGGCGTTAAGTTAGGTGATCTAGTTAAGAAAACTATTGGATGCGGGACTCTGATACCGCTCTACATTAAGGTCTTAGCAGCTTCGCGGTACCTAGATATGAGGGAAGTGACGCATAAGGAACTGAACGTGCTTAAAAAGCACGTCCTCGTTGAGGAAACGCTTAAGGTCAGGGTGGTGGATTTCGAGTCAGGGTTCATGGGATTCACGTGTAACGTGTGCAGGGTCTTCTCCGCATTATTCATGAAGGACGTCCACGTCAAGACGTGCTGCGACCTAGGTTCCCCTCCTATGCAGGCCCTCCTAGAAATATTGAGGGAGTATAAGAAAACCAACTCTAGCCATCTGTTCATGGAGTTAATCAAGGCTATTTCATCGAAATGCTTGAGTAGTTCGTGTGGATGCGTAGGTTAGTGCCTATGTATCCCTGGCGGAGGTAATTGTTAATCTCATCCACTCGCAACTTCCTCAACGCGTTCCCGAATCCGATGAGCTCCATCATGTCCTCCTCCAGGAAGGGTCCGACTCTCAACACCGTAAAGTAGCAGTCCTGAGCTATGACGCCACCGCCGAAACCTCTGTTCATCAATATGTTTTTCAGCAACCTCACATCATGCGGAGATAAGATACAGTTATCTGGATGCGTGTGTGCACTGACTAATATGTCGTTCAGGGGTGTGTAGACTCTGCTCTCCTCACCCTCTATCAAATATCCCTTACCGTTACTTCGTAGGACGAAGAGATACTCTACCCCAGACTGGTGGGTCCACGCAGAATAAGGAAGCAGTATGTCAATCGTCTCCCTGGTCGCTAAAGCGCCTGTATTGATGAGGAGTTCGGATAAGGTCCTACCGTTCCTGCACGCTTCAACTCTGTAATCGTCTATGACTTCGTTCTCCTTGGCCTCCTCCAGAGTCAGGAGTTTGCAAGGGAGTTCCTTAAGTCCGTCGCAACAATACCTGATCAAATCACCCTTAAATCCCCTCTCAATAGTCACTCGTGGATCAGTGCATCCGTAGTCCTCTACTAGCTCGTAAACACCACTCTCTACATAGTAAGTTTGAGCTACTGAGATAGTCCATCTCTCGGTTATTTCCGTCATCCTCTTAACCATACCCTGACGCCTTAATACCTGAATAAACTCATCTGTTGGTCTATGTAGGGGTCGTGTTTGGAGAGTTCATTTAGCATCCTCTCAATGGTCTTCTCAACTATTTTCAGGTCCGTAGACGTGTATCCGTTGAGAATTAGGTTGGAGGTAACTATGTCTGCGTATAACTCCCTATCTATGAGCCCTTTATCAAGAGCTATCGACGCCAGGTTAGTGATGTCTAGCTCAGGTAAATAGATCCCCCTCAGAAGCAACACGTAACTCCTGAGGAGGAGTGCTAGGGCTTCCCGTAGATCGCTGGTCTTCCCATCCTTCTTAAACCTGTCGTAAGAGTTTACCGCCTCGTTAATTAGGCGCAACGCCTCGGAGTAGCAGAGGATGGACACACATACCCCCTACTCTATATTAGCATGTCTCAGTTTCAAATCTTCCTCAGTCTTTCCCAACCTGGCCATTAACTCAGCCGTCACTGAGTCCAGCATGACGAGCGTGGTTACCTCGAATAGAGTTCCTAGAGGGGCTAGCGGCTCGTACAACCCCTTCAACTGCCTGACGTTGTAATCATCTTCACCGCTGACCTTAGTCCTCCCGGGAACCCTAACCGTTATATCGGATATACTCCCTAACGGGGAGTCAGGGTACGTCGTTATGCTCACAACCACGGCTCCTAGAGACTTAGCAGCCTCCGCCGCGGTAACGACCAGCTTAGTCCTCCCAGAACCTGATATCGCTATCAACATATCTCCAGGATTAAGAGGAGGATTTATGGTCTCCCCAAACACGTACACGTTGAAACCTAAATGCGAGAGCCGCATGGCGAAAGCCCTACCTACGAGCCCAGACCTACCGGCGCCTAGAACTAAGATCTTCCGGGAGTCATAATAAGCACTGACTAGCTTGCTTATGAACTTCTCCACCTCCCCCAGAGAGAGCTCGCTAAACGAGTACGTCAGGAACTTTGAGATAGTCCCATACGCTTCCTTGAATACCTGCACTTACTCCCTAACAAAATTATAATTTCAGGGTATAAAAGCCTCGTTCTTCAGGGCTGAGGGAGACCCCATAGACTTCCGTAATGAGTGACGCCGGACTATTAACAAGGTTTAAGTTCTATCTAAGCAAAATATAGGTTTGGATGATGTAGGAGGTGAACTCTGAGGGGTGAAGAACGGCTTAAAAGCTGATGAAATTTCTGAGCGGGTTAGGAGGTAACTTATTTGAGGGGTCGGGAGACTCAGTTATGGCTTGCGTTATTGCGTGAGGTATCGTCCAACAGGTGTCTCAGCAGCGAAGGCTCTGTTGACTACGTGGGCAACGTAGATCTGTCTGAACTGGAAGCTACCTACGTTAGCGTTGACGGTCATCGATGCTTCAAATCGCTTATCCCGCTTGCTTTTAAAGCGATTGAGGCAGGAGCTGATATATATGACGTCTCAAACCTGCTTGACTGGAAGGACTTCGAGGAGCTAGTTCTTGAGTACCTTAGGCTTTCCGGCCTAGAGGGTGTTAGGGGTTTAAGAAGCAGGGTGAGGAGGTATGAGTACGATGTAGTGTCGGTTAGCCCTATCTCTGGGATCGGTTTAATCATCGACTGCAAGCACTGGTCACCTAGTTACAGTAAGAGAGGGAGGCTTAAACAAGTTGCTAGTAAACACAGGCTTAAGTGCGAGCACCTAGTTGATACGTGCGAGTCCCTCAAGGAAAACCGCAAGTTAATAGCCAGGGTTAAGTGGTTCATCCCAGTGTTGGTGACCCTATCAGAGCCTCTCAGGGGGCCTATCGAGGGGGTTCTAGTAGTTCCCGTGAGGTTTTTCAGAGACTTCATAGTAAACCTTGAGTACTATGTAGATTTGATGAGGGAACCCCGCCTGAAATTACGTAATAAATGCTGGGGTAACGGTTAATTAATCAACGGTTATTAGTCACTCCCGAGTTGTTGTGTTGGTTGACGTGGTCGTCTCGCTGGACGCTGTAGCTGGCGTTGTCGTGGCAGTGGCTGAGTTAGTCTGTGTTTGGTTAAACATCGTGGTCGGCGTGGTTTTAGTGAGAGTATTCGCGGGGGTTGTCGTCGAAGCTCTCTCTACATAAAGTCCGTAAATACCCAACACCATTGCAACCATTATAAGTAACGCAAAGACAAGCAACCCGCCTAATATGTTTTGTCTCGCCTTACGCGACATCCCCACATACATATATCATACCCAATATTATCTAGTGGTCCTTCTTAAAGGCTAATATATTCGGGCAGCTATTGTTTATTAGGTCGCGTGGAATGAATGATCCCTACATCTACATAGCCAGTCTGTTGCTGATTGAAGCGCTCCTCTACGTCCTAGTTAAGAAGGGAGTGAAATTCCGTGAAACCCTTGAGAAGCACGGTGTTGAGGTGGGGTTTCTATCTATCACAGTGGATTTAGGTAACGCCTCCAGGTTGCGTAGAGCATCATCCCTTAGTGGGGGTTCGGTGAGGCGTGTCATCTTCATCGCCGGAATATCTAATATGGCGTTCTTAGTGGCTTACCTGTACTTCATTCTTGTCAGTTCCTTAAGAAGCGTGTTCGTCGCGGTCTCAACAGGGGGAACCCCGACATCCCCTTTCATACCGATAATACCCGGCGTTACCGTAGGGCTTAACGTTCTACCTCCCTTGCTAGTATTCATAGGTATTGCTATAGCTGTTCACGAGTTAATGCACGCTGTAGTTGCCATCATCGAGGGTGTGAAGGTGGATTCATGGGGGATCGGCGTGTTCGCAATATTCCCGCTGGCTTACGTCAAGCCTTCTGAGTCTTCATTTAACGGGGCTTCTAGGAGATCAAGGCTCTCCATACTTAGCGCTGGGATACTGGGGAACTCGCTAGTAGCGCTCCTCGCCCTCACCATAATTAGTTTACTGTCTCAGCAAGTGGCTGTAGTGCCAGTCATAATAGATCTAGACAGGAGCAACGCCTCATTGCCTGCAGTTCAAGCAAACATATCAACCCCGTCGATAATCCTTGAGGTTAACGGGTCGAAGATAACAAAACTAAGCGACTTCATCTCACTCCTCAGCGACTTGAGTAACGAGAGTTCAGTCCTCGTTCTGAAGACACGTAGATGCGTCATAGAGGGATACAGGGCGGTGGAGACAGACGTTACGGACGTCTATGTACTACATAAGCCTGCAGGGTCTAAGCTAGGCGTGTACCTAAACGAGTTAATATCGTCAACGACACCGACCTACGCAGTAGACACGCTAATATACATGAACTGGTTCTTCATAGTGAACCTATCGCTGGCCCTCATAAACGCGGCGCCTCTCTTCATAACTGACGGCGGTAGGATAACCACTGAAGTGCTAAGTAGGGTCAGCACAAAAGCTAATTTCTTGGTGCAAGGCGCGACCTCATTATCCATAGTGACTTTACTTATAATAGGTCTCCTTAATTCCCTGACCTCCTCCACGCCTTGAGGAGGTTTTAGCGGTTTCAGAATAGAAGGACTTAAATGAGAAACGATATATGGTAGGGCGTATGGCTTCCTGCGAGGGTGGAGAGCCCTCAGATGTGGGGTCCTCCTGAAAGCCCTGATGATCCTGAGGCGAAGGACTGTATAAGTCCATTAAGAACTACGTAGCTCAGAACCCTTAGTCTAGTTATTTTAGTTCAGAAAAACTTCAAGTGATTCAGCTATGTTTAGCTAGAGCCAGCCACGAAGCTTCATGGCCTTATATACTCTCTCAACAGCTAGTACGAAGGCGGCATCACGCATAGTTACTTTCTTATCCCTCCTTTCATCCTTCAGCCTCTCCCATCTCTCAGCGGTCCTCTTAAAGTTCTTCTCCATGATTAACGCTAGCCTATTCCTAGTCTCCTCCTCGTCCCAGAAGTACCACTGGAGGTTCTCAACCCACTCTAGGTATGACATTATCACTCCACCAGCGTTGGCCAGTATGTCTGGCACTACAGCTATGAAGTCTTCCCTGCTGTAGAGAATACCCTCGGCTTCAGGTGTTGTAGGACCGTTAGCGCCTTCAACTATCAACCTCGCCTTGACCTTGCCAGCGTTTTCATGCGTTATCACGTTCTCGATGGCGGAGGGTATCAGGATATCTGCATCTACATATAAGGACGCGTCAGGATCACTGATCTTCTCGCCTTTGGGGTAGTTCACTATCTTGCCGGTCTCGTTCTTAACCTTCATAGCTAGCTCAACATCTAAACCGTTGGGATCATAAACCGTTCCTGAAGTATCACTTACAGCGACTACTTTGGCACCGTACTTACTCGCCCAGTACGCAGCATACTGAGCTACATTACCAAAACCATGAACGGCTATTACTTTACCCTCAAACCCGCCTAACCACTTCTCGGCCGCGGCTCTAGCGGCTATAACGGTTCCGAAACCTGTTGAATAAATCCTTACTGGATTGCCCCATAACTCTGGCGGTTTAGCTGTGAACACGCCTGGAACGTTATAGCCCTTCAGTTTACTATACTCATCAACCATCCACGCCATTATCTGCGGGTTCGTGTTAACGTCGGGGGCCGGTATATCCATCTCAGGACCTATTATCGGGGCAATAGCCCTAGCATAGCCTCTGCTCAGCTGTTCGAGTTCTCTAGCGCTCATTTTCTTCGGATCACACCTGACGGCGCCCTTACCCCCACCGTAAGGTATGCCTGCTAGTGAGTTCTTTAGAGTCATGCCTAGGGCTAATGCAGTGTCGCTCTCCAGAGTGACCTCCGGGTGAAACCTAATGCCGCCCTTATAAGGTCCTAACGCGTTGTTGTGTTGAACCCTATACCCCTCAAATAACGCTAGGTTACCGTTATCCATCCTAACAGGTATCTTGATCATTAAGACTCTGTCAGGCTTACTCATATATTCGTAGGCCTCATGAGGCAAGCCAGCTAACTCGATTGAGCCCTTCAAAACCCTTAACATCCATTCCAGGTAGGACATTTAAGTCACCACACATTAATATTATAAACACGACTTATATACTTAACCTAGGTATAAGCTGTGTTCAGGATATTTTAGGCCATTACTTAACACATATACATGTCTACCAGGGTTTAAGGTTTTTGAGACATTCTTAAGCACGTATGGCTTGTAAGCCTATAAGGCTGCAGTCACATACTTCTTGGTGGTATTCACGTGCTGGATAGATTCGCTAAATTAGTTGCTGAATACTGCACCGGCGTTAAACCGAATGACGAGGTTGTGATCACTTCAACCTACGAAGCGTATCCGTTAGTGCGTGAGTTATGGAGGGAGACTGTGATGAGAGGTGGTTACCCTAGGTGGAATTTAAGTGACGAGGTTCTTGGCGAGATATTCTACAGGTATGCCTCAGAGGATCTCTTGAGGCATCAATCCAAGATAGATGAGTTCATGAGTGAGAACGTTAACGTGAGAATCTCAATACTCTCCTCAACCCACTCAAAGTATCTGGTGAGCGTGGAGCCCGAGAGAATCAAACTAAGGGCTCAAGCCACGCGTAAGTTAAGTGAGATATTCATGAGGAGGGATAGTGAGGGCTCCCTTAGGTGGGTTGTCACCGCATACCCAACTAGATCCATGGCTCAGGAAGCCGGTATGTCCCCACTAGAGTATGAGGACTTCGTCTTCAAATCACTTAAGCTACACGCTGAAGACCCTGTTAAGGCCTGGGTCTTGCAGGCGGACACGCAACGGAAAATAGCGGACAGCCTCAGCAAGACCTCCGAGGTAAGGATTGTCAGTGACGACACTGACATAACCCTTAAGGTTGAGGGGAGGACTTGGATCAGTGATGACGGTAAGAATAACATGCCTGGAGGAGAGGTCTTCACAGGTCCTCACGAAGACTCCACCGAGGGGGTCATCAAGTTCGACTTCCCAGCCATATGGAGAGGGGTTGAAGTAAGGAATGTCAAGTTAATCTTCAAGAGAGGCGAGGTAGTGGAAGCCGAGGCTGAGGTGGGCGGCGAATTCCTTAAAAAGATGCTCGAAACTGATGAAGGAGCAAGGAGGTTAGGTGAATTAGCCTTCGGACTTAACTACGACATAACTAGGTTCACCAAGGAAATACTCTTCGATGAAAAGATAGGAGGCACCGTACACGTGGCCTTAGGAGCATCATACTTAAAGACGGGAGGAACCAATAAGTCGTCAATACACTGGGATCTAATAAAGGACATGAAGAGGGGGAAGGTCTTCGCCGACGGTGAGCTAATATACGAAAACGGCCGATTCCTCGCGGAGACGCTTAAATAAAGCGGGGTTTATTTTTAACCACCCATGAAGGATGGGACTTAAACCTTAAAGAACCCGCGAAAGATAAGGATTTATAGATTCGTAATCCTTATATATTAGGAGGCTGGTAAGTTTTGGTGAGCTTAGAGGCGCTACATATATTTGAGAGCTTTTTAAGCTCCCTGGATCTCCTAGACTACAATAAGCTAGCTGTAATTACGGAGACTCCGTACACTGACCTCCTAGTGGATTCCCTTATAAATAAGGGCTATACTATGGTTAGAGTGAAGGAGGATTCTAAGGACCTCCTTAAATTCATCAGGCCGAACACCTACTTAATTTCTAGGTCTTATAGTCTGGTCCAACCTTACAGTGCCTGGATGAGCTATCTAGATAGGGGTGATGTCTTAATGCGCGAGATCACGCTCTTTTCATCGTTAATTACGGAGGAGGTCAGCGAGCTCTTCCTCCTATTTAAAGTACGCGCAGAGGATTTCTTCCTGGCTTACAGGGTGCTTGAGGAGTTCAGAGGCTTTAGGGGGGGTGGAGGAAGGGTTGAGGCATTAATACTAATAGAGGATGACCTGAGCCTGATAGATAGGTTTAACCTAGTTACCTTCCTGGCAAGGGCATTGACGGAGAGGCTTATCACTAGGGTGCATATCTTCAGGTTAGATAGATTACGTAGATACCTACACCCCAATGTCTTGGATGACTTGCTCAAATGGGGCTTAAGGATCTACTCTGAGTATATAGGTAAAGACATCCTGTTAACGGATACTAGGGAGGTGAGGCACATCTACTTCGTGTCATTGCTTGATATCAGTGACGCCTCCCTGCTGATTAAAAACCTGGCGGGGGCTTCACAACTAGCTAAGTTCCTCACCTGGGGCATTGTGTTCACGAGTAGTATGGGGTACGCGCATCTGAAGGGCAATGAGGAGCTCCTCAATCAAGTGAACATATCGGATTTAGTGAAGGCTTGCGGTTGGATGGTCCATAAAATTGTTAACCCCGTGTTCACTGCTACAGATCACGTGCAACTGTTCCTTGCGGAGAGTAGTGAGGAACTGCTGAGGACCCTTTCAAGCGATATATGGAACGTGACCAGCCTCTTAAGTGAGGAGGAGAGGAGCCTCAAGGTGCTCCTACCCTTCATGAAATTGACTAGGGAGTTTGTATCAGAGATTATGAGGGGACCAGGTTGAGTGAACCCACGCTAGTTAAGTACTGGAGGTTAAGGAGGGTCTGGGCTTCTCTCCTGATCTCTCTTTGGATAGTACTAACAAGTTACGCGTTAGGTCTCTTGAAAGAGCCCGTGGGTATACCTATAACAGGTTCTTTAGTAGTCCTGACGTTAATCGCGCCGTTGATTTACTCTAAAAACGTCCCCAACTACGACGCGATAATATTCACGCCTTTATTCGTGAGTTACATATTGCTTATCAACGTAGCTTTCTCACTCCCTGCAGTTGAGATGTCTTTAGTCGGGAGTCTTTACGTTATATTCTCCACACTACTGCTCAGCGTCGTCATCACGTGGAACCTAGTCACTAAGCTGAGCGTTTGGGAGCTTGCAACACATTTACCGATCTTCTACTTCCTGACTCTAACCCTGTTGGAGGTGGAGGGCCTCGGACTCAATGCATACATGTTTGTCTGGATACTTGCTCTAGCCACCCTAGCGGTCAGGAGCTCTAAGGCATTCATATCAGGCCTCATGAGTCTCTCACTTTCTCTGCTCGTATTCCTAGGCGTTCATTACCTAGTGCCTGAAATATCTGCAGTGCCTCACGTGCACCTCATGGCACCTGCTGAACTCACGTACTTTTACCTGTCTGTACTCATAAGCTTCACGATAACCTCGTTCACATCACTGCTCACACGTGCGGGATTGAAGAGGGAAGCTAACATAGTGGTGGTGATGCTGAGCTACTTAATACCGCTCATCACGTTCGTGGGACTCTTCTACTTGTCTATGTCAGCGTTAAGATTCGAGGTATTCTACAGCTACATAGAGTTCAATATGGCATCAGCTATCCTCACAGGCATCATAATGTCCTCCCTAGCTACATCAATGTACTACACGAGAACACTCTCGGAAGTTAGGAGAGACCTGGCCTCTGCTTTGGAAAAGCAATCCCGTGAAATTGAGTCCTTGAGGCTAGTCCTACAGGAGATGATGAGGAGAGGTTTATGGGATGAAGGCGAGCTTAAGTCCGCTGAGGATAGGTTGCTCAGCCTAGCAAAAATAATTGAGGCTTCGAGAGTAGAGCTCACGAAGAAATTGTTAAGTACCGCGAGGCTTCAAACGTTCAGGGAAACGATCGAGTTCATGGAGCGTGAGACACGCGACATATCGGGAACCCTAGTATCAATGTATAACAAGTCTCTGAACACCTTATCGAAGGCCGTCGCGGTGGTGTCGGCAACGCCGTACAGCGAGTCCTCGAAGGAGAGATTATCGAGACTACATGAGGTGGATACTGTTAAGGATATTCCAACCTACATAGGGCTCGTAGAGGATTTGTTGAGAAATAACTGCCTAAGACTTAAGGACTTAGTCCTTAACACGTACGTAGCGCTCGCAGAACAACTCAATATCACCTCAGTGAGGATAGGTAAGGTAACAGATATAGAGTGCTCAACAAGTACAACGGTGGTTAAGGACCTGGATTTAATACTGAGCACCTACGCCGATCTAATGGACTTAGCAATCCCTAGACTGAGAAGCATACATAGCGGGTTGCTAAGCAGTAAGGGTTTAGTGGATGGCTTGTTAAGGAAGCTGAGTAAGAAACCTTTGAAAGGACTGGACTCTCCAGCAGTTGTTGATAAAATATATCACGAACTAACTGAGACTCCGGAGGTGTTCAGCGAGTCTGAGATGATGCTCTTTTTAAAGAGGTATACGACTACCTACAATAACTTGGTTAGCCTCCTAAGCGAGTTAAGCGACGCCCTGACGACGGACTTAAGGGGGGTGGTTCTGAAGATCAAGTCCATATACGGAGAAAACGTCGATATAGAGGACTTGTTTTTAGGTCGTCTGAAGAGATACATAGATTTAGTTAAGGCGAAGGTGGGTAAGGAGAGCATCAAGTCACCACCCAACCTCATAGAAGGCTTTAACGAGATTCTCAAAGAACTGCCGAGCATACTCGAGAACACGTCTGTGGTTTTAGAAAGACTCATCATCCTAAATAATTTAGCTGAGCACCTACCTCTCTTTAGCGACTACGTGATGTATGAGCTTATGCGGAAGGGCGCTCTGAGCGTCAATGAGCTGCCTTTCACTACAGAGGTCTCGGTGCAGTTAGTGTGGATCCTGCTGATGAGCAGAAACGATATAGAGGTTCGTGAGGGTTCAATATATCTTAAAGGGAGGAGCGTCTAAGATGTCAACCAGATGCTTCGAGAATGAGCATGAATACAAGTGCAGAGTATGGCTAAGTGACGTGACGTTAGTTTTAGAGAGGCAAGAAATAGTGGGTGAAGTTAAGAAGATCCCGATTCATGATATTAAAGAGTTAGTATGGCGCTCGGAAACCTCGCTTGAAATTACGACGCTAGACAACGCCTTCTTCGGAATCATCGTCAACGATTTAATCAAGAAGGACGTTGAACTACTCACCTTCCTGCACAAATTTATAAAAGAGCGGCAAGACCTGATGGGGGTTCTGGAGGAGGCCTTACATAACTATGTCTGTCTGATCTCCCCCGTCTTTAGGATTCTAAGCGTTCTGACAAAGGGTTATATTCCTGAGTGGGCTCTTTTGACTGAAACGTCAAGAAGGCTGCAGGATCTCGTAGAGGCCATCGGGTCGTTGACCAGCCTTAGGGACTTCGGCAAGAATGTAGCTGGTTACCTGAAAGTGTTGAACAATTCCATGGAGAGGAGGAACGTAACAGCACTAATAAACGTCTCCAGGAACTATGTAAAGTACGTCACAGGCTACTTTAGCGAAGTGATAATGAAGGTGCCTATACCTATTGACCTAACGTATTTAATAGACCTGACCTTAGTTGCATTTACATATTACTACTCAAGAGAGCTTAGACTACCCCTCCAAGCAGAGAGGGCCCGTAATGAATTCAAGCACCTGACGAATGAGCTGGTTTTAAAGACGTACATAACTGATAAGGTGTTCATAGATAGAGTGATGACGTCGTACGAATTAATACTGGAGTCGTCGAGAAGCCCTGAAGAAATACCGCAGAGACTCTTAGAATCCCTGCATGAGGAGCTATTGAGGTACGTCACACAGCCTACGTAATGCGCTATTTACAAGTATAAGCACTCACTTAACAGGTCTTTTAATTCATACAAAGTATTGACTACTATGTATCGACCTTTCGTAGGGAGTTTAGTTTCATCGTACTTAAGGAGCACCGGATACCCAACCAGGTCCATGGCCTCGAAATCCCATTCAGTGTCACCGACGTACATGAATTTCTCGAGGGGGACGCCAAGGAGTCTTGAGAGATCCCTTAGGACGCCTCCCTTTCTAAGCGGATTAACTACCTCCACCCCCCGCGGAATTAAGTATCCGTCCTTGTTAAAAAGGAGTTTATTAGCAAGAACTATATCTATACCTAGTTCATTACCAACCATCTCAGCCAGTATGTCTATCCCGCCACTTACGATAGTTGTTATCACGCCCGCGGTTCTCAGGAGATTCAGTAGGTCTCCCGCACCATCCATCAACTCATGCCTACTGAAAGCTTTAACCACGTCGCGTTTACTAGGAGGGGCGCCTAGGGCCTTAACTATTGCTTCGAGATCTCTCCTCATCCACTCCTCGTAAGATATCTCCCCCTTTAAGAATCTCTCAGTGTCGCGGCTTTCATCAATTAATTTCACAGACCCGAAGTACTCGTGCAGAGCCCTCCAAGACGATCTCCACTTGATCAAGACGCCGTCCATATCGAAAGCGGCGACTTTTATTTCGCAACCCATTCTTTAAACCCTCTCAACGTATTGTTTTAACTCAAAGCCTTCACGTAATTAACGCCTTCATTGTACGCAAGCAGGGAGGATTTCACCGCCTTACTGCTGAGTGAGTACGCGATAGCCTCCGCTACGACCTCGTCTTTGAAGAGTTTTGAGACATTATTTAAAGCCCCCAGTAGGACCATGTTGGCTGCTCTAGAAGCGCCGAGTCTTAAGGCTATTTCTTTAGCCGGAACTAGGAGGAGTCTATCAGAACCAACAGCCTCCCTAATTCGCTTAAGCAACTCTTCTCTAACGCCAGGACCACTCCCAGCGACGGTCATTGATGTAGGTGGCTTTATCTCTTTATCAAGTATTAATAGTCCCTCACCACTCAGGTATTTTAACGACCTCGCGCACTCGATAATCTCCATACATACCATATAATGTGCTTCTCCGACGTCGAAGAGGGGTGAGTAAACCTCCTCGGTAACGCCTATCCTCACGTAACTCACAACACTGCCGAACCTTTGAGCCATGCCGAGCGTCTCACCAGTCCTTACTGAATACCCTGAGAGGGCGGAAGCCGTGGCTAGAACCCTTGATAGGGTTAAACCTCCCTGGCCACCAACAGAAGACACAAGGATGTTCACAATCCGGGCTCTACTCAACCCCGCGACACCTCAACAATAGCTTTATAGGGGCAATATCTAGCGCAGAGACCACATCCAACGCAGTCTTCCGAGAATATGCCGACTTTACCGTCATCCCCTATATAAAGGGCGGGACATCCTGTAACCCTCACACACGCTAGACACTTAACACACCTATCACTCAACACCTCGTACCTCTTCTTCACCCCTTCCCTGCGTGTTTTAAGAATCGCGCAGGGCGCCCTAGCCACTAGCACATTAACACCTGGTTTCCTCAGGAGCTCACTCACTTTCTCCGTCATCTCATCAACGTCGAAGGGATCTACAATCGCTATATTATCAACGCCTATGGATTTAATTATCTCCGCGAGCTCCACGGATTTCGCGTACCTACCTGATTCAGTGATGCCCCACGCCGGTGTTGACTGATGACCGGTCATAGCGACCACAGAATTATCAAGCACTACGACAAGGAGGTTCACCCTCTTATTAACCGCCTCGATCAACGGCTGCAGTCCGGCGTGGAAGAACGTAGAATCGCCTATCGTAGCTATTACTGGTTTATCATACCCGCTTACCTTAAGACCCATGGCCATCGAGACGCTCGCGCCCATGCTGTGTTCAGTCCATATAGCGTTAAGCGGCGGGTTAACGCTCAATGCATAACACCCGATATCGCCGAATATGGGCATGTCCTCACGTCTATAGCCGGCCTTAACTATACCGAACAATATGGCGATATACGAGTTCCTGTGAGGGCAGCCGGGACATAATGGCGGTGGACGGGCGGGAACTTCCAGGCTCCCCACCGAGGGCTGAGTCTCACGTACTTCCAATCCTAGCAACTTCGCTAGAGCTCTGGACACGGCACGTGTGCTGAGCTCACCCTCTAACGGCAAATGTCCGTCTCCCTTACCATACACCTTAGCTTTAATTCCTTCATCGTGAAGCACCGCCTTCACACACTCCTCTAGATAGGGATCGAGCTCCTCAACCACCAGGACCTCCTCGCAATCGAATAGCGTGCCTATCAAGAAGTTCCTGGGGATGGGGTGGAGCAAACCCATTTTCACGACCCTAGCGTTACTGCCGTCAGGACTGTACCTGCTCAGAGCCTCCTTGACGTAATTATAGCTCACACCTTCAGTGACTATGCATTTATTGCCCTCGCCCACGACCGTGTTGAGCCCGTATCGCTCAGCAGCACTCTCGACCAACTTAAGCTGATTGTTAAGCCACCTATGCCTCTCTAGATTCCAGGCCATACCAGCCCTAACGTATCTGGGCTGGTCTCTATGGAATTCGTGAAACTTCCTAGGGGTTTGCATGTCCCCTGTAAGCACCTCGCCCACCGCGTGATTCACCCTCGTCGTCGTTCTAAGTATAATTGGTAATTGTAACTCCTCACTTAACAATTGTGAAATCACTGTTAGATCCTTTGCTTCCTGAGGCGTTGATGGGGATATCATGGGTAATTTAGATAGCTTAGCGTACCACCTACTATCCTGCTCGGTCTGTGTGGTTATTGGACCTGGGTCATCAGCGACTAGGACTGTCAAGCCACCGTTAACCCCTGAGTAAGCTGCTGATAAGATAGGGTCTGAAGCTACGTTCAAGCCAGGGCCTTTCATAGTAACCAATGACCTGGCGCCGCCTAAAGACGCTCCTAACGCCACCTCAAACGCCACTCTCTCGTTAACAGCCCACTCAGCATACATATCAAGATCGTCGCCGTACTCATGGAGGGTCATTAAAACCTCGCTGGACGGCGTGCCTGGATAACCAGTCACTACGTAAACCCCTGACTCAACAACCCCCCTAGCTATTGCCTCATTACCCATTAAAGCGACTCTCACACCGGCCGGTAGTTTCAGCGGGTTATAATGACTCATGCGACTCCCTCCTCAAGCTGAACCCCCTAATAAACGACAAAGCCTTGCCTAAAAACCATGACGATGAGCTTACAGGCAGATCTCTCGAGACCTTAGTAATTATATCGACAGCGCCTTCGCCAGCGAAGTAGCCTATCACAGGTAAACTGAATTCTTTTGATCGACTCCCAACGACCCTGGCTATCTTCTCAGGAGGTTCCGCTGCCGTGGGGACGTAAGCTAATACAGCCACGTCATAGTATTTCCTCAACGTATCAAGCGTTAGCAAGGTCGTTAAGTCCTCTATGTTGGAATCACCTCCCAAGTCTATCGGGTTAGACAACGAGACCTTTGGATCAAGATCGCGCGAGGAATTGATCAACTCGTAAGGCGGTTTAGGTAACTTAAGTCCATGCAATTCGAGGCTGGAGGCCGTTAACACTCCAAGACCACCTGAGTTCGTCACTATCAACACTCTAGATGGGATCAATCGCTTTAGACGTCTTGAAAGCTCACACACCTCCACAGCCTCAAGGATGTCGGTCGCGAGGTACCCGCCAACCTTGGAGACGGCTGTCTTAAACACCTCGAAGTTGGGTGCTAATCCACCAGTATGCGATCTAACAGCTTCAGAACTACACTCGCCTACCCCTCCCTTCAAGACGCATAAAGGCTTACCAGCCTTCAACAACTTAAGAGAGTTCCTGACGAACTCCCTACCATTACGTAGCCATTCAAGGTAGAGCACAACGGCGCTCGTTCCGTAGTCCTCGCTCCCGTACTCCAGGGCCTCCTCAACAGATATATCGAGACAGTTACCCAGGCTTATGAAGAACGAGACTCCTGAAGAGTATTTCCTCAACTCACTGATCACGACTCCACCTACAGCACCGCTCTGTGCTATAACACCGATACTCCCTTCAGTGGGAATGACTTCTATACTTGCATGTAAAGAATGCTTGCTGAGGGTAATCCCTGCCGAGTTGGGTCCTATGACCCGGACGTCCGCGTTCTTAACTATGTCCTCGAGCGACGCCTGGAGATCAAGCCTACCGACCTCGCCGAATCCCGATGACATGACGACAGCTAGTTTAACCTTAAGCTCCGCAGCCTCTCTAATAACGTCAACAGCAGCGTTCGCGGGCACTGCGATGACCACTACATCAGGCTTTTCAGGAAGTTCCCTTAAACGCTGGTAAGACTTGAAACCCAGAACCTCACTATATTTGGGGTTAACCACATAGACCCTCCCACGGAAGTTAAACCTAATTATATTATCAAGCACAGTGTTTCCTACCTTACCCCTAACAGGAGACCCACCGACCACCGCCACTGAGTTCAGTTCCTCTAATAAATCCTGCAGGGAAGGCTTCATGGCATACACGCCTCCTACGTTATAAAGTCTTAAAGGAATTTAAGGCCGTCTCCACGTTGTTCTTGGATGATGCGGTGATGCTAAGATTTCTAATCCCTAGTTGGGAGGAGATACACGAATCAGTGTTAAGGTTGGTTAATGAGATTCTTGTCAATGGATATAGAATAGATCTTATCGTAGGGATCTTAAGAGGGGGATATATAGTGGCAAGGATATTATGCGACCTGCTTAAAGCCAACGACATAGGTGTTGTGGAGGTTAAGTTCTATAGGGGCGTTGAAGAGAGAGCGGAGAGACCGATAATCACGCAACCACTCACAGCTGACGTTAGAGGGAAGAACATCCTCATAGTGGATGACGTAGTCGACTCAGGCAGGACTTTAGAGATAGTCACGGAGCAAGTCAGGTTGAGGGGGGCGAAGAACGTTAAGTCGGCTGTTCTCTATTACAAACCGAGGTCGATAATCAAACCAGACTACTTCGTGCATGAGACTGTTGAATGGATCGTTTTCCCTTGGGAGTGGGGTGAATTCATTAGAGATATTATGGCTCGCGAACGTATTGACGACCGCGAGAAGTTGTTCCAAAGACTTAAAGAACTCAACTTTCCTCTCCCAGATAGCTTCCTAAGAGAATTAATTATTCATGTAAGTAGAACTCAAGGATCTTTGAACCAAGCGCCTAAAACACTGTGACCGTCTTGGCCAGATTCCTAGGCCTATCAGGGTCTAACCCTTTTCTCACCGCAGTGTAGTAGGCAAGTATCTGGAGCGGTATTACATATGTTATTACCGAGGCTATCTCATGTAGTACTGGCATTTCAAACTGAAAATCCGCCAGTGACGATATCTCCTCAGCGTTTTTAGGTGACACAACGATTATCCGCGCCCCCCTAGCTCTCATCTCCTCCATATTGCTCTTTATAAGATCCTCGTCATCACTGCCCACCACGACGAATAAGACGGGGAAGCCTTCTTCAACTAGGGCTATGGGGCCGTGCTTTGATTCACCAGCAGGGTAGGCTTCAGCGTGTACGTACGCTATCTCTTTTAATTTAAGAGCCCCCTCCATGGCTATCGGCAATCCTAACCCCCTCCCCAGGTAATACGCGCTACTCTTTGTACACATCGCGTCAGCCAACCAGCTTGCATGACGCTCAACGCTAGATATTATTGCTGAAGCAACCCCCGGGATCTCCTCCAAGGCCTTGTAAACGGGCGAGGTGTTTGACTGTTTTAAGACCCCCCTGAGTTCACCTGTTCTTACGGCGAGGTAGGAGAGCAACGCCACCTGAGAAGTGAATGTCTTTGTTGCGGCAACCCCTATCTCAGGACCTGCCCTGATGTAAGCTGTTAGGTCGACCTCCCTAGCTATGGTCGACTCGATCACGTTAGTTACTGCCGCTGTTAACGCCCCCCTCACTCTGGCTTCCTTAATACCCTTTAGAGTGTCTATGGTCTCGCCTGACTGACTAACCCCTATCACGACATCACCGCTCCTTAACGTTTTAAGGTACCAGGAACTCTCGGACGATATGAGCGCCTCAGCCCATAGACCGGCGTACTTCCTCAGTAATAGGGCTGAGGTCAAGGCAGCGTGGTAGGAAGTCCCGGCACCGAGCAGCAGAACCCTCTCAGACTTAGCGAGCAGTCTCGCCAGGCTCTCCACGGACTCCCTGGCTGCAGCAAGCGTTGAGGCCAAAGCGTAGGGTTGCTCGTGAATCTCCTTGATCATGAAGTGGCTGTAGCCCTCCTTAGTAGCCATTTCAGGGGACCACTCGACGGTTCTAAGCCTCGAGCTAACATCAACTGGTCTCCACGTAATGGTGTCACCATCGCGAGTCATTTCCTCTACGAGGAGGTCGTTAAGGGTTACGTAGCCAGCCTCACCATCTCGTAATACTATGACCTTTCTAGCGTAGTTGATGAAAGCGACTACATCACTAGCTATGAATCTCCCTTGAGCGCCTATCCCAATGACGAGAGGCGACGTGTTTCTAGCAAAGAATAACCTATTAGGTTCGTCCACGTCTATAGCTACGATAGCGTAGGCCCCCCTCAACGCCTCCACAGTCTTTTTGAAGGCGTCGTATGGGCTATATCCCCTCGCCTTAAAGAGTTCAATTAAGTGCGGTACTACCTCAGTGTCAGTCTCTGAACGGATTTCATGTCCCTGAGCAACTAGAAGCTCTTTAAGCTCCCTATGATTCTCAATGATTCCGTTATGCACGACCGCGACGCGACCACCACAATCCGTGTGGGGATGCGCGTTCCTATCATCAGGCCCCCCGTGAGTAGCCCACCTAGTATGCCCGATCCCTGTGGAGCCTGTAAATGAATCGAATCCGAGTCTCTGAGCAACGGCGTCTATCATGCCTTTAGACTTCCTGACCTCGAGAACGCCCCCGCGAGTTATTACGGCGAAGCCGACGGAGTCATAGCCCCTGTACTCAAGCCTCTTCAAAGCTTCTTTAATGAGCCCTCCTAAGGGTTTAGCCAAGGAGTCTTCGTTAGCTGTGATCCCTATTATCCCGCAAACCACTCTATAACAGCCTCACACTTATTTCCCTGATTAAGGCTAATATTAATAACGTTGATGAGGTGGTGTTGTATTAGATTGCTACTGGTTAACGATGACGGCTTCGTCACGAAGGCACTGCCGCTCACATACAACTCACTCGCTTCTTTCGGCGAGGTAGTTGCTGTAGTGCCTGAGATGCCTAAGTCAGGTGGGGCGCACTCCCTCACCCTCCACAAACCACTCTTCCTGAGAGAACTACTGATATACGACATTAAGGTCTACGTGATAAACGGCACGCCCGTGGACGCTGTCCACGCCGCACTTCAAATACTAGATTACAAACCCACGCTAGTTATTTCAGGCGTTAACGTCGGTGAGAACACGTCGGCTCAGAACGTTCTCTACTCAGGCACTATTGGCGCAGCCCTAGAGGCAGGTTTACTAGGCTACCCCGCAGTTGCTTTCTCGGCGGACGTGGAGAGCGACGAAGACTTCACAAATCCAGAGTATTCATTCAAGGTCAGGAAGGTTATAGAGGCTGTAATGGAGTTTATAAGGGCTGGCGGTTGGTTTACCGGCATCGACGCTCTTTCCATCAACATGCCTAAATCAGGTTTTAAAGGAGCTGTGATGCCGAGGACCCAGAGATTAAGATTTAAACAGAGGTTTGAGAGTAGAGTGGATCCTAGGGGGAGGAGGTATTATTGGCTTGTCGGGGACAGGCTTGTTGAGGAAGGCACTGATTCATATTACCTTAGTGAAGGATATATCGTCGTAACTCCTTTGAGGGTTGATCTAACCCATCCAGCGTTAAGCGAGTGTAATGAGTTAGACCCACGCCTGGGCAAGTTAGTCGACCACCTACACACGGTGGCAAGACACTTAACCCACGTGTTGCTGATTAATGGGGGTCGCCGAAAATGACCAGGAAGAGGCTAGAGGGATTCACCTCCTTCGAGAAGTATGAGAAAACCCTCTCTAGACTCTTAAACTCTGTAGAGACACGCATCGATAAAGAAGCGATCCCAGTTATAGAAGCCGTCGGAAGGATTGCAGCAGAAAGCATAACCAGCCCGAGGGACTACCCGCCGGTTGACAGGGCGGCGGTGGACGGATATGCTGTGAGAAGCCTAGACGTCTCTGGTGCATCGCCAAGTAATCCAATACCTCTTAAGCTCATCGGCAGCGTTGAGGTCGGTGAGGCCCCCCAACTCACCGTGAACCCTGGCGAGGCCGTCATGGTGTTTACAGGCGCCGTAATGCCCAAGGGCTCAGACGCCGTGATGCCTTTTGAGGAGTCTATGAGGAACGGCAAGTACGTATATGCGTTAAGACCTTTATATCAATATAGGAACGTCAGCAGGGCTGGTGAGGACCTCAAATCAGGCGATCTAATAGTGAGGAGGGGCTCTGTAATTAAGCCTTGGCACGTCGCGGCTTTAACCGAGGTGGGGATCACGCGTATTGAGGTGTTCAGTAAACCTAGAGTAGGCATTATCAACGTGGGTAGCGAGTTATTAGGAAGAGACCACCTGCCCGGAATCGGTTATCGCATACCGAATTCAACGGGACCGTTGATTTACGCGTATCTTAAGGAGTTAGGATGCGAACCTATCTTGAGGGACGTAGTTCCTGACGATGAGGAAGAGATAATCAACGCCGTAAAGAAAGCGCTTGAAGGGGACGATATCATCATAACTACTGGGGGGACCTCAGTCGGTGGCGGGGATCTAGTTCCAGAGGCGATTGCCAAAATTCCTGGAGCGAAGTTAGTCTTCCACGGCGTCAACTTAAGACCAGGCAGGACTGCAGGAGCCTATGTAGTTGCCGGCAAGCCTATCTTCATGTTTTCAGGACTCCCTGTAGCAGCTCTGGTATGTCTCGAAGCCTTCGTAAGGCCGTTATTTAAACGCTTGACAGGGGTTGAATCGCTTCCTGAACCCACTATAAGAGCCAGAGTTCGTAGACGGATCTCCAACGTGACTGGGTTTAAGTCTTTCTTCAGGGTAGTGGTTTACTACGAGGACGGTGAGTTACTACTCGAGCCTCTGAGACTGACAGGCTCTGGCATTATATCAACCCTCCTGAAAGGCAACGCGATACTGGTGGTTGATGAGAACGTTGAGGGTTATGATGAAGGTGAATACGTGAACGCGATCTTAATTGGTCCAATATACGATGAGAGACCTGCTTTTCTCGAATAGTTAATGCACTCGAAGGAGGGTAGGTTCTAGAGAAGATTGTAGAGAAAGGAAGCCAACTCGGGGGGTACTCCTTTAACGTCATCTCTCTTGGGCATCAGAACGTAATCTATGTTAAGCTTGTTAGCGGCCTCGCGATCGGTGAAGTGATCGCCGAAGAACAAGACCGCTTTAGGGTCAGTTCTCAGGAGTCTAATAGCTTCCTTTAATTGCTCCACGCGAGAAGTTGAGACTTCCCTAGTGACGACTAGATCTACGTAACAGAGACAACCAAGTCTCTCCAACAATGGTCGAGCAGTCTCCTCATCCCTTAACGTAACAATCGCTATTAGGTAGCCTGCGTTTTTAAGATCTTTCATTAGAGTCGTTAATCGGGGATCGCGTTCAACGCTTAACGCCGACCCCAACTCCTCCTCTTTAACTAGCTTCTCAGCTAAACGCACTCTATCCTGGGGCAACGCATTGCCATGTTGACTTAGGTACTCCGCTATCGGGTAAGGAGGCAAGTCTAAACCTAGAACCTCTCTTAATTTCTTTCTAATTAAACCCCAGTCGATACCTGTCCTTACCATCGTGCCGTCTATGTCCAGTATCAATGCGTCGTAACGCTTCCTCAATTCCAACCCCTGGCACTTACTGAAATACTCCTTAACCGAATATAGCGCTTTCTTTAAGTAACTTACCTTCATCAAACCTCTCGAGCCTGAGCTCGTTGGTCTCGGCTAGTTTAGGTCTGCCGTCGAGCATCATAGAGGTGATCTCCTCACCTACGATTGGAGCCATCATATAGCCGTGGCCGCTGAACCCGGTTGCTATTAAGACGTTCTCATAGCCTGGGAGAACATCAACTATGGGGTGGTGATCAGGCGTCACCTCATAATAACCTACCCACACCCTTAGTAACTCGGCGCTGAGTATTTGAGGAAAGTACCTTGACATTATGGTTACGGCCTTCCTCAGGTAGCCGTACCTCAGTGAGGTGTCGTCCTCAGGAACCGGGAACTCCGCTCCTACTAGGATACTTCCTGTCTCATGTTGAACTACATACGAACCTGACTCCTTATGTATCACTAAAGGTCTCAGGAAGGGGCTGTATTTATCGGTTACTAAGAGGTGATGCGGGTCCTTCTTTATAGGTATCTCAACCCCTAAATCTCTTGAGAGCTCCTTGCTCCAGACCCCGGCAGCTATTAAGACGTGGTCATCCACCCTAACCTCATTAGACTCATCAACAACCAAAGAACGTGCCTTGCCACCGCTTGCTCTAATCCCTCTCACGAAAGTGTATTCGTGTATGTTAACCCCTAACTCCATTAACTTCTTTCTCATCGCCCACACGAACTTAATCGGCGAGGCCTTACCAGCAGTCGGATCGTATAACGCAGCTAATACATCGCTTCGCGCGAGAGGCACCAGCTCACCCACCTCCTCAGCTGAGAGCATACGAGTTGGCACGCCCAAGCTGTTCTGGTACGCGGCCAGCCTCCTGTGAAGCTCAACAAGCTCCTCGGTGGTCAATAACCATAGGTACCCGTCCTGGATGAACTCCAGGCCTTCGACCTCCTCCTTAAGTCTAAGCCAGTTCCTTATCGACTCCCTCATGAGGGTTACGTGAACGTTTGACGCGAATGACGACCTAACACCCCCGGCACATCTACCAGTACTGCCGAAGCCTAGGTACTTACTTTCGAAGACGTGAATCCCCCTAACACCCTCCTTAGCTAGATAGTATGCTGCCATCAACCCTGTGGACCCGCCACCCACTATAGCTACGTTAACCTGCTCCACGGATTAACTCACCCCTCCTTGAAGATGTAGAGGTACACGGGTTTAGTGGGAGGTCTTGAGGGAGGCACCTTTAACTCGACGTCTGACCTGTTCCTTGCAGGCTCCCCGAAAAGCTGTGGATACAGCCTCAGCAACGTATTTATGCAGTAACGTCCACCACAGGGCCCCATCCCTAGCCTGAGTCTTCTCTTGAGGGTCTCCATATCTTTGATTCCCTCCTCCTTAACTACCCTCTCAACCTCCTCCAGAGTGACTTCCTCACATATACAGAGGATCTTCGTCATCGTTTAATCACCCTTATGGCCCTCACGTTCATGACCAGGTTCTTAGGCACTGCTACCGTAGTCACCCAGGATCCTGTAAGCCTATCTCTGTAGGTCTTCACCACCCTCCCCGTCCCCGCCTCACCACCCTCACGATCCAACACCACTACAGCGTCTCCTTGAGATGGTGGGGGGAGTAACTCGTGTGGGAGCGTCACGTACCCTTCATCCCCCTCCCTAGACACGTCCACGACGAATACTGCTAGACCCGGACACCGACCAACACACACGCCACAACCAGTACATCTCTCGAAATCCACTTTAGGTATGTCAGTCATCTTATTCTTAGAAACCGCATTGAACGGGCATGAGAACACACACACGTCGCATGGGATCTCCTCAACGCATTCATATATAGCCACAGGCCCTCTGTGTAACCTCACGTCGCTTGGAACGTACCCCATCTTAACTAGGGTTTTTAAGTCAACTACTCCGGTCTCCTTGAAGTCCGTCATCCTAGGATCGCCTCACGAAATAAGGGAGAGTTGCCACCCCCTCCTGACTTTCTCGCTCACCGGTGCTGACCTGTACTCTTGAAGCATCCTTAAATACTTCTCTCTACTCTCGATGAAATCCTCCCTCTCACCGTAAGCCTTAATTAGTATTGAATACCCGGCAATCCACCCCTCTATGAACGCTGTAGTTGCCTCCTCGATGGCGGCTATGTCACCGGCTATAAAGACGTTCTCCACCGACGTCTCCATATATCGAGTCCTTAGAGGAACTAGCCCGCCTAAGTCCGGTATGTACTTCATCGCAACTCCGAACTGCCTCAACAATTCGGTGTTCGGCGTTAACCCCACTGCTAAAAGCACTGTGTCTGTCTTAATGGCTTTCTCAGTTCCAGGCACTACGTTCCAGTTTTCATCCACGCTGGCTATGACAGCCTCCTCCACCCTCTCACTCCCTTTAACGCTCAGTATCGTGTGACGGGTGAGTATAGGTATACCGTACCTTCGTATTTTAGCTGCGTGAACGAACCAGCCGCCTATCCTAGGTAATGCCTCAACAACCGCCTTAACGTTGACGCCCGCCTGGAGTAATTGGTAAGATATTATTAAACCTACGTTCCCTGAGCCTATGACAAGTACTTCACTGCCAGGTTTAACGCCCCACACATTCATGAGTGTTTGAGCTCCGCCAGCACCCATGACCCCGGGCAGGTCATTATTGTCGAACACTAAGTGATTCTCGAAAGCCCCTGCAGCAACGACAACGTATTTAGGCCTCACTAGGTAGAGTACGTTGTCACCTACAGCCAAAACGCCTTCCTTGAACACCCCTACGACGGTTGTCCCCGTTATTATCTTGAGGTTAGAACACTTACTCAATCTCTTGTTATAATCATCAGCTATTTCGAAGCCCCTCCTCCCCGCGAAGAGCTCTCTCGACCCGAAGAATATGTGGGTCTGCTTAATGAGTTGTCCCCCGAGTCTAATCTGGTCGTCGATTAACACCGTCTCTAGGTCGGTGCCACACAGAACCTCTGCTGAGGCCATTCCAGCAGGCCCTCCACCGATAATGAGCACGTCTACGTCGAGCTCCTCCCTAGCCACGTCCCTCCCATACCTGCTTAAATCCGGCAAACCACTTACCCTCTCTACCTTCATGTCGTGCCTAACAGAAGTTACGCACGAACGCATCGGCACACCGTCAACACGAACCATGCACGAACCGCATTTACCGACCATACAGAACACCCCCCTTGGCCTCCCCCGTACTGGAGAGATTCTGAAGACGTTTACCCCGGATGCGTAGATGGCTGCCGCCAATGCCTCGCCCTCGAAAGCCCTAAAAGGCTTCCCCTCGAAGAATACGGTCACTTCACCGCCCCGCTTGAACTCGAGAATCGGGTGTGTATATATCCTCAAGTCGGGATTCACTATCATCAACCAATAATAGATCCAGCTAAGTTAAAAAATATTTTAACATTATGTAAAGACTAGTGGGTGGTATGAACGACGGTGAACTCAAGCAGGTTTGACTCATTCTTCAATCCTAGACACATCGCCGTGATAGGGGCCTCTCAAACAGAGGGCACTATCGGCAGAGCTATAACGGTTAACCTCCTTGAGAGATTCAAGGGTATTATATATCCGGTGAACGTCAAATACGACGAGTTATTCGGCCTCAAGACGTATAAATCATGTTTAGATCTACCGGAGACGCCTGACCTCGTAGTAATTGCTGTACCGGCTAAGGCAGTTCCTCAAGTGATTGAAGAGTGTGGCAGGAAGGGGGTTAAGTCGGCAGTAGTGATAAGCGCTGGTTTCAAAGAGACCGGTCCTGAAGGTGAGGAGCTTGAGAGGCGCTTGCTGAGCAGCGCTAAGGAACATGGAGTAAGGGTCATAGGCCCTAACTGCTTGGGCGTGTATGACGCGTACTCAGGCCTTAACACGATATTCAACCCGCCGGACAGACAGAAGGTGCCCCCGCCCGGCAACGTGGCGTTTCTTTCACAGTCCGGGGCGCTCGGCGCAGCTATCCTTGACTGGCTCGCAGAGTCGAATATAGGGATGAGCAAGTTCGTGAGTTACGGGAACGCCGCCGACGTGAAGGAGTGGGAGTTGCTGGAGTACCTGGTCGAGGATCAACGCACTAGAGTTATTATGATGTACATTGAAGGGGTTGAGGACGGGAGGAACTTGGTTAATTCAATAAGGAAAGCCACGAGAGCTGGTAAGCCTGTTATAGTGCTGAAGGCGGGCAAGTCCGAGAAGGGTATGAAAGCCGTGGCATCTCACACAGGGTCCTTAGCAGGTTCTTATCAGGTCTACGAGGCGGCGTTGAGGCAAAGCGGTGCACTGACCGTCAACGAGTTGAACGACTTCATACTGGCAGCTAAATCGCTTAGCTGGCTACCAACACCCCGCGGTGAGAGGGTGATCATAGTTACGAACGGCGGTGGAGCGGGCGTCCTCACAACAGACGCCGTCGAGCTCCTCGGCCTGACTCCAAGCGAGCTGTCTGAGGAGACAAGGAAATATTTGAGAAGCGCACTGCCTGCCGCCGCCTCAGTGGGGAATCCCGTTGACGTGTTGGGCGATGCACCGCCTGAAAGATATGAGACAGCTATGGAGGCGGTTCTAAGGGATGAGAACGCTGACATGGTTATCGTTATAGGCATTATGCAGTCGCCCGCCTTCAGACCTCCTGAAGTCCTTGAAAGTGTGAAGAAACTCTCAGAGACTTACAGGAAGCCTATAGTCTTCGTAGCTCCTGGAGGAGCGTATACGGTGGAGAACTTAAAGAAGATAGAACTAGAGTCGAAGATACCAACTTTCAAGACCCCTGAGGAAGCTGCTAAGTCGCTTTACTTCCTAGTGTCTTGGCATAGAAACTACCAACGTTTAAGGGAAACGCGTGACGGGGGGGTTTAGCTGGTGAAGGTCCACGCCGACCTGCACATCCATTCCTACGTAAGCGATGGTGAGCCTTCTCCTGTTGAGATAGTGAAATACTCCCTGAAGAAAGGCCTTAGTATGATATCGGTGACTGATCACGACACCTTCTTAGGATCCCTCTTAGCACTTAACGCGGCTAAAGACCTTGGCAAGATATTAGTGATCCCTGGAGCTGAGGTTAGGACCCTCTGGGGTGACGTGTTAGTTCAATGTAGGGATCCGATTAAGGTGCTACGGGATCCTATAGAGTTACGTGAGGAGGCGCGGAGGAACTCGTGCGTGTTAATACCGGCCCATCCATTCGATTTATTGAGACTAGGGATTGGTTCCAGAGTCAAGTACAAAACTCTTTGGGACGGCTACGAGGTTTTTAATTCGACTTCAGACCCGCTTGCGAACCTCATCTCCTTCATATACCTTAAGGATCTAGGGAAGTCCCTGCTTTCAAACTCTGACGCACACACTCTAGAAGGTATAGGGGTCTCAAGAAATATCATCGAAGTCGATGAAATGAACACAGACGACGCGCTGGAAGCCATACGGAAGGGTCTAATAGAGGCTTTACCGGGATACTCAATTTACTCGCTGCTCTATAAGCTTAGGTGGAGTCTTAGACTTAGGTCATTCTCAAAGACCTTGAAATCGCGTCGTGAGCTCTTTCAGACGTTGCAAGAATCACTCCTTCACTCCTCAATCTAAGGACCTCCCTAGCGATTCTCTCTTGGTTCAGCCAGTTCCCGTAGGCCTTCCCCCGACCGACTAACTTAAGCACCTCATCCCTAACTGAGGCGGGAACCCTAGACGGGTTGCTTAACGCGTACGGGGTTCCCGGCAGGGGCACGAAGAAATGTATATGAGCCCTACCACCCCTGCTCACCACCTCCTTCATATGGAGGAGGGTCTGCTCGAGGTCCTCAGGAGTATCGTCAGGCAAGCCGAGGATGTAGTCAACGTCGACCTTAAACCCTGCTTCAGAGAGGGCTTCAACGGCCTTAATTACGTCATCTGAAGTATGTCCCCTATTAATCTTCTTCAGCAACGCATCAGATCCTGTTTGAGCGCCTACGTTAATCCTCTCGTTATCGACATGTTCCTTCAGAAACCTAGCCGTTTCTTTGTCGACGTGTTCAGGCCTCATCTCAGAGGGGAAGGTCCCGAAGTAAAGCCTGCCGCTTTCCCTCCCTTTCAAGGTATTTAACCTTTCAAGGAGCTCGAAGGTACTCTCACACACCCTGCCAGGAGTCTCGCACCCGTAAGAGAGTGCGTCAGGCGTTACGAATCTGAGGTCTCTAACGCCTCTCCTGAGGAGTAGGTCACACCACCGTAAGACGCTCTCCACGCTCCTGTGTCTGACTCTAGACGTGTAGGCGTAGGGGACTTGACAGTACTTACAAGAGTTGAAGCAACCCCTACTTAGTTCCACAGGGTTGAATAAACCCAAAGCAGGGGAGAACGGAGGGTATTTGTTTAAATCCCGCGTGAACCCTTTGCCGTTGAAGACGAACTTGCCGGAGTCGAAGTAGAAGATGCCGGTAACGTTTGAGGGATCCAGCTCGTTTAGCCCCAGTCTAATTACGTATGGCAGTACATCCTCCACCTCACCTATGAAGGCGTAGTTGAATCCTAAGGAAAGCACCGTGCCGAACGGATCTCCTGTCGGGTGAGGTCCTCCTGCGATACTTGTGACACCTAGCCTGGAGAGTTCCTTGTTTATCTGTATGAGCCTCTCATGAATTGAAGGCAACTCGGTGGTGAGGAGCGTCTGCATGTACGCAAGCCTTGAATACTTACTCCTTAGTTCCTTGACCACGTTGAGAACGTCGTCAAGACTAACTAGGTAGAATTCAACCTCCTTAAGGAGTTCGTGAGCCTCGGCAGCGCCTATGAGAGAATGCACGCTGTACTTGATGTTCCTCCAGTACCCCATCACGACGGCATTGTTCCTCAAGCGGTTCCCACCACGTCTTGACGTTCCTCCGACCCCGTTAGTTTTTACGTCATCTTTAATTTTAGGGGTTTGAACCCTCAACTGCGGAGGTCCTATCCCCCGCGATGAACGATGAAAATTTATAGGTTCATGTTCTTTAGTGTTTCTTGATGATGTGGCGTGTGTCTGGTGGGTGATGAGGGCTTGCTAGCCCTGAGTATTGGAATGAGGGTTAGCCCTGAGCCCCTTAGCGAGAGAGCATTAGTTGAGATCAAGGGATTCCCGGCGGTTCCAACAGCCTTACCGCCGAGAAACGCTTGTTTAAATGATGTTGGGAAACCTGCACGTCAGCAGGCGGGGAGGAGGACTATTGAACGTGGAGATGATAGGACTCCCCGTTGACGTTGTGAAGGCCCTGAGGGAGAGAGGCATAAATGAACTTACGCCGCCTCAAGTCGAGGCCCTCAGGAAGGGCTTACTTAAGGGGACTTCTTTAGTTGTCGTAGCACCCACAGCTAGTGGTAAGACTTTGATAGGGGAGCTCTCGCTTATCAACTCTTGGATTAACGGTGGTAAAGGCGTCTACGTAACTCCGCTGAAGGCCTTAGCCGAGGAGAAGTTGGAGGAGTTTAGGTTTTGGGAACGTCTGGGGGTTAAGGTAGGCATAACCACCGGCGATTACGATGAGCCTGGTGAGGACTTAAGGCGCTACGATTGGATAGTAGCTACGTATGAGAGGATGGACTCGATTTTCAGGCTGAAGCCTTCGTGGTTAAGCGACGTTAAGGTCATTGTCATCGACGAGCTGCACATGATAGGTGATGAAGAGAGGGGTTCCGTGGTCGAATTGCTTGCCGTTAGGTCACTCCTTAAAGAGGTGCAATTAGTAGGGCTTTCCGCCACGGTAGGAAGGCCTCAAATACTTAGTGATTGGCTAGACTCAGAACTCGTCGTGAGCGATTGGCGTCCCGTTAAGTTGATCGAGGGTTTCTACTTGCCCAGGAAGGAGGTGATAGTCTTTTCGGACGGACGTCTGGAGGAAGTACCTAAGAAGCTAACACTACCTCAACACTGCTACAGGAAGGCAATCGACGAGGACTACCAATTACTGGTCTTCGTGCAGGCGCGGAGAAGGGCTGAGGAGCTCTCCCTGAAATTAGCGATGCTTAATCTAGAGGACGCGTCCAGGGCAGTGGAACTAGCGTCGGAGCTAGAGTCCTCAAGCGCGCCTAAATCCGAGATCGAATCCCTCACTAGGGTGGTTAATAAGGGTCTTGCCTACCATCACGCCGGACTCTCACTAGCTTCGAGAAGGATTGTGGAGAGAGGGTTTAGGGATAGAACGCTCAGGGCTGTCGTAGCTACTCCAACCCTCTCAGCAGGCATAAACCTCCCCGCCAGAAGGGTTGTAGTATATACACGGAGATTCGAGGGTTTCATTAAACCTATATCGGTCGCTGAATTCAAGCAGATGGCTGGCAGAGCTGGTAGACCGCAGTACGATCCCTACGGTGAAGCTATCGCGGCGGACGTGACCTCAGAGGATGAGGGGTGGGGTTACGTGTTAGGAGAGCCTGAACCTGTTAAATCAACTTTACTGCAGGAAAGGGCTATCAGGATCAACACGTTAGCGTTGATAGCGTCAGGCGACGTGAGAACCCCTGAGGACCTGAGCGATATATTCGGTAGAACGCTTGCAGGGTTCTTAATAGGGGGTAAAATAAGTACGTACATAGTAAACTACGGCCTGAAAATACTGAGAGAGAAGGAGATGATCCAGGAGAGCGGTGGGCCTCTAAGAGCCACTAAACTGGGGGCCGCTGTCTCGAGACTGTACATAGACCCTCTCTCAGCAGTCGTAATAATCAACGACTTAAAGAAGACCGTAGCCGCTAAGCCCCTCTATTACCTAACGTTAATAGCGTTGACCCCGGACTTCAGGAAGGTGAGGATAACCAACTATAGAACGCTCTCGGAGGAGGCTCGCGCGTCGCTCAGGACAGGGTTGGTTCCAGAGCCGCCTAAAGAGGTTGAGGAGATCAGCTATTACGAGTGGTTAAGGGCGTATAAGGTGGGGAGAATACTTAACGCATGGATCGAGGAAGTGCCTGAAGACGACATAATCAGAAACTACGGCGTCGGATCAGGTGATTTAAGGGTGTTAGTCGAGACGGGTGAGTGGTTGACGTACGCTGCATCGAAGATATGCGACGTCGTCGGGCTCAAGGAGCACTCTAAGAGGCTTGCCCTGCTGAGCATGAGGGTAAGTAACGGTGTTAAAGAGGAACTAACTGATTTGGTCAGGGTTAAAGGCGTTGGTAGGGTGAGGGCTAGAGCGCTTTACGAGACCGGCATCAAGTCCGTTGAGGATTTAGCCTCGGTAGATCCTGCCAGGATAGCTAACCTAAGAGGCTTCGGACTCAAGGTAGCTCACGAAGTTGTAAAGGAGGCGAAGAAACTTGCCTTCATCAAGGACTCGACGTAGAGAATAACTTACTCACGTTTATTTCAGCTATAGTAGTTGGTACGTAGATGCCTAGATTCGTCAGAATTGCTGGATCAACCTCGCCTACCAAGCCGATGACTTCCTCCTTCACCAGGACTTCAGCCGATCTACCCGCTATGAGAGCCTTCTTCGATACCCTTCTCAAATCATATTTAACTCCAAAGACCTTCATAAGCGACTTAAGCACTATTAGGCCGTCAGTTAACGTGTACTTGTCTCCGACCAGCCCGTAAGCGAGCATCTTAGCGTAGGTTGGATAGGCATCATCACTCAGCTTAACCACATCGCCTATCTCAAAAATCTCGAAGAACCTCCTCTTGGCGCTATTAACTAGGACGGATATAAGCAAAGTAGGCACTAGAGAGTTCCTAACGGCTGAGTACATTTTCATTTTAGGGTTTCTCACCTTAACGAAGTTCTCATCGCTGACTAAAGTCAGTACGTCTGGGTCCGTTAACATGAAGTTCAGGACTTCTTGAAGGCCCAAACCTAGTAGGACCTCCCTTAAGTAATCAGCAAACCTATCTAGAGTGTCAAGTCGACCGAAATGAGGGGAAGGACTGATTTCACTGCCTAACTCGTTGTATCCGTAAGCGATAGCTATGTCCTCTATGACGTCAACGTATGAGAGAACGTCTATCCTGAACGAGGGGACCTCAACGACAAGCTCTTTGGAATCAAAGCGTTGTACATTATACCCCATCAGCTCCAGGAGATTCGAATCCCCCTTAGCGAGAGGGTCGAGACCTAGCAGTGACTTTACTGAGCCCCTCTCAACCTTTACCTGCCTGCTTTCCAGTGAAGGACTTACTGGGTAGGTAGATCCACCCCTGATGACTACGCTCTTGATTACTGGGTTTCTAGACCTTTCACTAACAGACGTGGTGATGAGATTCAGCACTTTCATCATTAGGCGTGGCTCCGTACCCGTGATGTCTATCACAATCCTTCGAGTGTCCTCAGTCACCTTGTTGTCCTCGGGATTAAGTATAGGTGGGAAACCCATCACCTGCCCCTCAGAATCCACTAGAAGAGGGTACTGACCCTTACGTACTAAGTGCGCGTATTTAACTCCTTTGTCCGTCTTAGCCAGAACCTCTTCGAGACTCATCATATTCTCGTACCCTAAGGGTCTGTACTTAGCGGTCTCTACCTTAACATACCTAACTGGTAACTTTATTTTATCGAGATCGTAAAGTCCTATAGCGGCCAACTCTCGATCCCCGCAGTGGGTAAGGTGCAGCTTCTCCTGTAACTGGAAGATCTGCCTTACTGACTCTTCATCAAGCTCCAAATTCTCTATGATGGAGAAAAATGCGTAAGGCCTGTAGGAAGGCGCATTGCTAATATCTAGGTAAGCGCCTGAATCCCCAACCACGTACTTAACGGGCTTCCTAGCTCCTTTAAGAAAGCCTATAGCCCTTCCTAAACCCTCGGCTGAGAAGAGATCGGGTCTGTCATGGCTCGCCTCGTACACTATTGAATCCCCCCTGACCTCCTCAACCTCAGCTTTTAGGAGCTCAAGAGATTTCTTCAAGTCCTCCACTGTTAGCGGGATGCCGGCTATCCTCTCTACATCCCATATTTTTACCTCAATCTTGGGCATTCCTAACCATCACCTCAGGTATTCTAATCGACTCTATGACTTCCAGGTCATTTGAATAAAGATCCCTTATATCATCCACCCCGAGAACTATCATCGCCAGCCTGTCTATACCTATCCCCCATGCAGCCACTTTATACATTGCTGGTAAGGCGACGCTGGAGGTGACCTCAGGTCTAAACATCCCCCCGGGGAAGACCTCAATCCATCCTAGCCTAGGATGCTTCACGAAGCCCTCAACGCTGGGTTCCGTGAAGGGGAAGTACGCTGGTTTAAACCTCACTTCCTTCATGCCTAAGCGGCTGGCAAGCTCCTTAAAGAAGCCGAGTAATTCTTTGAACGTCACCCCCCTTCCAACGATTATGCCCTCTAATTGATGGAACTCCATTAAATGCGTGGGATCAGGCGTGTCTGGTCTGAAGACTCTGTCAAACGAGAAGACCCTATACTCGCCAGCCCCACGCTCGTATATGGTTCGCATGGAGACCGGGGTTGTATGCGTCCTCAGCACAGGAAGTCTTGCCGTTTCAACTCTCCAGTGATAGCCCCAAACATCCTCATGAATTCTCCCAGCTCTCTCGAGAACATCTACCTCATTTACGGTTAGGTTGACGTTCTCGACGAAGTACACGTCTGTCTCCTTCCTCGCTGGATGATATTGAGGGACGAAGAGGGCGTCGAAATTCCATAGGGAACTCTCAAGATATGGTCCCTTAACTTCCTCGAACCCCATTTCAATCAGTATCTCCTCCACATATTTCATGAACTGAACGTACGGATGCCTCAGCCTTGGAGTTCGTGTGGGCACGTCAACATTCAAATCAAACTCCTTTATCGTAGCGGTCTTCCACGAACCTGAGATCAAAACCTCTGAGGTGAGGTTGGTTATCAACTCCCCTTCAACAATCCTGCCTTCATCAATTAGACGGGGAAGTTGTTGCGTTGGGTAGACCTTGATCTCTTTAACCTCGCTAAGATCCACAATCCTCCTACGCTTTAACAGCATTACCTGTTTAGGCACGTCTTTGTAAATCACTGGAAGCTCATGCTTCTTCATGAGTTCCTTGGTCTCAAGGACTTCTGAGGGAAAACCGCCTAGATCCTCCTTAACTAACTTAATTAAGCCGCTCTCGAGCACTACTAATCCGTGCTTCCTTAATTGACCTAATGCCGCCTTAACTTCATCGTCGTTGAAGTCTAGCTCTGTTAAAACAGACGACAGCGGGACAGCGCCGTTCCTTGCCTGTATGTATTTCAAGAGCCTCTCTTCAGGCAGACCAACCTCCAGGTACTTAAACCCTAACTCGCTTAGCTTAACTGAGTAGCTGACAGTCCTCTCTAACCTGACGAGGGACTTGCTCTCAAGTTCTGCTAGATCCCTCATTAGGTCGGACTCCCTCACCCCAAGCGTACTGCCTAGGTCGGTGATTGTCAAGCCTTTCCCGGCCTTGATTAAACGTTGAAGTATTTTGAACTGTCTTGAGGGCAACACTACACTCCCGGTCACTCCTCAACACCGTTACTTGAGTATAGCAGTAGATTATTAAATTAATAATTTATTTTAACAGGTAGTTTAGAGGTGTTATGGTGGCGTTTGTCGAGGCATATCCCAAACAGCGTGAAGGAGTGCTAGTGTGGTTTCCAGTCGCCATAGCTGAATTCCATGAATGCAGACCCCGTAGCGGGAGGCTGACGTTTGAGTGTTGCTTAAGCCGCGTCCTCAAGAACCCGTTACTTAGGTTCCTCACCATAAGGAGGCTTGACAAGAACACGAGAGTACTCCCGTACCCGACGATCGGGGCGAAGAAGCTTGAGCATGAGGGGTGTAGCGAGTACGAATTGCTTAAGGACGCTGAGAGGGTTGAAGAGATCTTGAACGATGAGGAGGAGGTAAGAGCATTTCTTGAGGACTTAATGAGCCCGTCGAAAGACTTAGGGCAAAAGCCGCCGGGGAGGTTGCGTCCTCTTGAGATATTTAAACCCCCTAGAGTGAACATGAGAGAGGCGTTGCTGAAGAGCAATATAGCTATAGTTAAGGAGATACTTAAGAACCTCTGCCTAGACAAACGCGTAAAGCCCTCCTCTTGGACTCCTGCATACGTCCTGCTAAGGGTGGATGTGAAGACAGGCTATGTTGGCGTGTTAGAGAGAGACAGGGAAGAGCCCTCTAATACATACTCAAGGCTAATAATGCGTGATGAGATACTAAGAACTTTAGTAGGGTTGTGAATCGAGATCACGCAGGCACATCAACGTATCCTCTACTCCTTACTCAACTCGTATACTAGGTGACGTGCCTCAGGCAATATGAGTTCATTTAAAGCAAGCTTAACAGCCTCAGGAGACCCCGGTACAACGAACGTAAGAGTTCCACTCATAACGCAAGCGAAACTCCTCGAGATTATAGCGGCCGACCCATGCCTTAAGAAGGTCAAGTACCTGAAGAGCTCCCCGAAGCCCGGCAGCTCTTTCGTACAGTAGCTCTCCAAGCTCTCCACGGTTATGTCCCTAGGACTTATTCCAGTCCCCCCGGTCACTATGATGACTTTACACGTGTTGAGTAAATCGCTTAACGCGCCCTTTATCTCCTGCTCTACGTTAGGGACTACGGCCCTCTCGGCAAGGAGGATCCCGTGATTCATAGTTAGTTCCTTGACGATAGGGGTGATTTCATCCTCCTTAATACCTTTAAAGATTGAGTCGCTAGTTATTAAGAGGCATAGCTTCACCTCGAGCTGTGAGGCCTCCCTCCTGTGTTCCTTAATCGGCATGTACGTAAACCCTCCTTAAGGGTGACCCCTCTTAACGGACTCCAGGCACTTATCTACTAAGTCATACCCGTATCTCAATTTAAATTTCTTTCTCCCCCTGGAGTCATGTTTAACGGCGTCCGCCTAGGATCGAAGACAACATCGACTTCCAGGTCTTTAAAGCCTTCAATCAATGAGATCTCACTACATATCTCAAAGAACGTGTGTTTAGCGATGGGACATGCTGGAGCGGTGAACGTCATAATCCTGATCACACCCTTATCGTTCACCGAGACCTCGTGAATCAAGCCGGGGGTTCCATATATAGATGCCCGCCTCAGGGCCCCCACGCTCTTCAACACTTCAATCGCTCTATCTCTCAGTAACTCTTTCACCGTGACGACCTTGTTAATAGTGATCCCACCTTATTAAGCAGGAACTTTGAACCCCGTTTCTATCTGGCGTTGGTTGGAGCCTATGACTAAGATGTAGAGGACTTCGCCGTTCGCTCCGAAGGCCTTCCCATGAAACGAGGGGAAGACCCACCGTTAACTTCCATAATGCTGGGTTAGAACCGCTAGTCCCTCTGAGACTCCTTTACGTATTCCATTACCCCTTTAAGGCTTATCCCTAGGCTTATTGCCGCCAGCAAGAACAAGGGGTACTCACCCAGCACTATGAATATCCTGGTGAGTACGCTTAGCAGGGCCGCTACACCCTTACTAACGCCAACCAGACTCAACACACCAGCCTGCGTCAGCTCGTAGACCCCCATGTTTCCTGGCGTGACTATTGGGAGAAGCCACATGATCATGTAGATTGAGTCAAACCCTAGGGTGAGTTGCCAGACATTCAGAGTAGCTCCAGTAAGCAATGAGAGTGCATAGCCATGGGCTACGTTAGCGAGTCTCTCCAGCAGGGAGAGGAAAACAGAGAGCAAGATTAAATCCCAACGCCTCATGACTTCAGAGAGTCCGCTGTTGTATTCCTTATAAAACCTTAACTTACTACTCCTCCCCACCCTGCTGAGGAGTCCATTCAAGAAGTCCTCAAGCCTCTTACTCCTTGGAAGTGCTAAAAGACCTAGATTAAGGAACAACAGAACTACGGCAGGTAGTATGAGTATTAAGGTGTTAGGCAGGGCCAAACCTAGACTCAAGAGAGAGACGGCTAGGAGGGAGAACATAGTTAGGGTGGTTATAATCCTATGGAGGGTTATGCCTAAGACGGCCTTACTTGACGGGAGTGAGGCATGCCTGCCAAGCAGAGCGAACTTAACAACCTCGGTGACCCCGCCCACAGGAAGCACCAGTTCCGTGAAGACGGATACGTAAGTGATCTTCACCACATCAATTAAACTAACCTGTCCGAGGGCCCTCACTAAGACGTAGAAAGTTAACGCGTGTAGGGTTATGGAGGCCATCCTCGTAGCTAGAGCTAGTGACACATACCTAATGCTCTCAGCCCTCCACAAAACGCTGGTAATTACGCTTAAATCACTGGCGTACATGAACAGGAACAGGACTACGTAAGAAGCAACAGCAACGACCAGCGTTAACAGCAATAACCTGCTCCTCACAGCCATCTGGCAACCCTTACTAAGGTAGATTAGGGCACGCAGGAAATATAAGCATGGGCTAAGTTGATCTCAATTACATGTAGATATGAGAGGTGAAAAATTAGACAATCGCCTAATCGCGACTTAAACAATAAAAGAACCAGTTTTATTTCTATCTAGGGTGGTGTCAACGCCTGCGTTAAAGGAGTGGAGGCATTACGTCCCTCGGGCGTTTGTCAGCGTTAGTGGTGTGAAGCTACCTTCCCCCTACAGGGATGAGGATGAGGTAACCATGTCTTATGAAACGCTTAACAAGCTGAAGTCTCTGGGGGAGGGCACCTTTGTTTTCGTCCACGACAGCAGGAGGGATGCCGATTTCCACGCGGTCCTCGATTTAATAGGTAAGAGCGATGCATCAATAGTGACGTTTAAATCCTTCAGCGAAGGACTGACCTACAGTCTTAGGAACACTCCCTCAACGCTCACGGTCGTCAGTACAGATCCCCCGGCAGGCGCGGTAACGTTAGTTTTCGATAGCTTAGGGAAGGTAACCATAACGAGGTATGAGTTAAGGAGGGAGTCAACAGGTTTCTTAAAGACCGAGATCACCGATGAGAGAGCTCTAAACGAGTTAATAATAGAGGCGTCGACCTCCCTTACATACCGAATATTGTCAAAACTCTCTAGGTCTAAGGGAATAAAGAGCGGAGGGGTTAAGGTGGTGAACGGATTCATCCACAACCCAAGAATACTTGATAGAATCCTGACGTCTCTGAAACTAAAGAACGCTGATTCCACGATAGTTGAGGAACTTAAGAGATTAGGGTATAAAGGCAATCTAGGAGCAGCCCTAGCCCTAACTAGAGTGGCTGAGAAGTGTCATAATGGCGAGAGGCTGGTTTTCGTCAGCGGCTCCGTTCCCGAAGGTCTCATCATCTTATATATGAAGTGCTCTGGTGGTTGAGTTGAGAGGCGTCTACGTAGCCGGGGTAGGCATGACGAACGTGGGAAGACATACAAATACCTCTTTAAGGGACTTAGGTGGGATAGCAGCTCTGAAGGCTATAGAGGAGGCAGGAAATGAGAGGCCTGAAGCCCTAGTAATTGGCAATATGCTCAGCAGCCTTATAGAGCAGGAGAACCTCGCCTCCCTCATAGGGGATCATATAGGGTTGAGAGGGGTTAGCGGTTTTAAGGTTGAGGGCGCTTGCGGGTCTGGAGGCGTTGCGATCATGACCGGCTACTCTCTGATAGCCTCAGGCCTTTTCAATAAGGTACTTGTAGTAGGCGTGGAGAAACTCCTAGAGAGACCTCCAAGCGACGTGATCAGGGGGCTGGCCTACGCAGCTGATGCTGACTACGAATTAGTGCATGGAGTCACTTTCTCAGGACTCAACGCACTAGTTATGAGGTATTACATGGGGAAACACGGTATTGATTATGAGGAGATAGCTGAGTGGTCCGTACTCATGCATAGAAACGGGTCCAGGAACCCCTTCGCTCAGTTAAGGAACGAGATAACCTTAGAGGACGTCGTGAGATCCCCGCTCATAGCCGACCCGATAAGACTCTACGACTCATGTCCCCTCAGCGACGGGGCGGCTGCAGTTTACTTAGTTAGCGAGAAGTTAAGGAGGGTGAACGATACACCTGTAACGATAGTTGGTATCGGTAACGCTTTAGACAGCACAGACCTCACATCTAGACCAGAGCTAGACGACCTACTAGCTTCAAGAGTCTCAGCGGATAAGGCGCTGAGAATGGCTAAGGTAAGGGTTGAGGACATAGATGTGGCTGAAATTCATGACGCATACACCATTACGGCCGCCTTAAGCATAGAGTCAATCGGGTTTGCGGAGAGAGGCAGAGCACCAAGGATGTGGTGTGAGGGCAGGTTCAGCCCTGGTGATAAACCGACGGTTAACCCGTCAGGCGGTCTTAAAGCAAGAGGGCACCCTGTCGGTGCAACGGGGGTCTATCAACTAGCTGAGGTCGTGATGCAGTTGAGGGGTGATTTCCCAGGGGTTAAAGTGCCTGCTGAGATCGGTTTAACCCAGAATATCGGCGGCGTCGGATCCAACGCAACAACTGTTGTCTTAAAGAGATGAAGGCCCATGACCACCCTACAAAGGATCTGGAGGATGAAGAACGTACTTCTCAACATAAGCGCGAGTAAATGTCTGAGATGCGGCTACACGGTATATCCCCCTAAAATGAGGTGTATAAGATGTGGCTCAGGGGAGATAGTGTATGTGAATCTGCCGCGGGAAGGTGAGGTATTATCGTACACAGTCGTTCGAGCGCCTGCGAAGGGTTTTGAAGAGTTCACCCCCCTCATAATAGCCTTGATTAGGTTGGGCGAGGCTAGGATACTCTCTGAGGTTGTGGAAGTCAACCCGGAGGAAATGAAGGTAGGCATGAAAGTCGTTGCCACTATAAGGAGAACCGCTAGGACTATTGACGGCGGGCTTCCGTACGTCGTTAAGTTCAAGCCCCTTGAAAGCGGCTCGGAAGTAGGTAGCAACCAACCTGACTCCTTCCCATCCTAAAGTAATCACGCTTCTCAAACCATGTAATTGCCTTGAAACAGTAGAGTTGTAGCTATGCTCTTGACGACGATTCATTAGTGAAGAGCGAGGCTCTCGGTTATAAACGCACTACCAATTCTTAAGTGAGGTGAAATAATGAGTTCCTACGAGTACGTAGACATCTCAGACTTCCAGAAACTGGATTTGAGAGTCGGGCTTGTTGAGAGTGCTGAGAGGGTTCCGGGTGCTAAGAAGTTGATCCGGCTAATAGTTGACTTAGGCGAGAAGGGCAGAAGGCAGTTAATCGCCGGCCTCGCGGAATGGTATAGACCTGAAGACCTGATAGGTAAGCACATAATAGTCGTAGTTAACCTTAAGCCGAGGAGGATGATGGGCTTCGAATCTCAGGGGATGTTACTGGCAGCAGGATGTAGTGAGGGGGAGATACCGATCATTCTGACCGTAGAAAAACCCGTTAAACCAGGTACTAGAATCTGCTAGGTTAAAAATACGCAATTTTTATTTACTCTGCTACTCCCTTCCTACCAATCTTCTCAGAGACTGAGGCTTGAGCGGCGGCAAGCCTGGCCACGATTATCCTGAATGGCGAGGCGCTCACATAGTCTAGACCTGCTTTATGCAGGAACATTATAGATGCTGGGTCTCCTCCGTGCTCTCCACATATACCGACCTCAAGCTTCGGGTTAGCCTTCTTACCATCCCTAGTACCTAGCTCGACTAGTTCACCAACCCCTTTAAGGTCTATGGTCTGGAATGGGTTTTCTGGCAGTATCTCATACTCAAGGTATTGAGGCATGAATTTATTCTCAGCGTCATCTCTGCTGAAGCTAAACGTCGCCTGAGTTAGATCGTTAGTTCCGAAGCTGAAGAAATCGACTTCACGAGCTATCTCATCCGCGGTTAAGCAAGCTCTGACTGTCTCTATCATGGTACCTATCTTAACGTCGCTTAGATCGATGCCGTAGTCCTTCTCGACATCTCTTATGGCAGGCGCTATGGCTTTCTGTTTAACGAAAGTCACCTCATTCACGTGAGCAACCTGCGGTATCATTATCTCTAGCACAGGGTTATATCCCTCCTTCTTTAGCTCGGCTGCTGCCTCAAGCATCGCTCTAGACAAGTAGTAGTATATCTCAGTAAACGTGACGCCTACCCTCACTCCTCTGTGACCCATCATCGGGTTATGCTCCTTGAGAACTGAGACCCTCTTGTACAGTGACTCGAGATTCTTAGCCCTCTCCTCCAGCTCCTTAAGCACGTTGGGAGTTAGGTCCTTAGCGATTTGAGAGTTACTAAGCTCGAGATACGCTGTCTTGACCTCGTAGAGGTCCTTAAGGACCTCCTCAGGAGCCGGTAGGAACTCGTGAAGCGGTGGGTCTATCAATCTTATGACAACCGGCAACCCGTCCATTACCTTAAGCATTTCCTTAAAGTCGGGTTTTATCATCTCCACCAGCTTCTTCAGATGCTCCTCCCTAACCTCCCTACTATCAGATAGTATTACGTTCCTTAACGCCTCAAGCCTTTCAGGCTTTCTGAACATCCTCTCTATCCTAAGCAGTCCTATCCCCTCAGAACCGAACTTCTTAGCGATGAAGGCGTCCTCAGGGACGTCGGCGTTAGCTCTAACACCAAGCTTCCTGAATTCATCAGCCCATTTAAGCAGTCTGTCGAGCTCCGGAATTATCTCAGGCTCTACGGTAGGTATCATACCCATGTACACGTTGCCAGTGTTGCCGTCAATCGTTATCCAATCACCCTCTCTAACGAGCCTTCCATTAACCTCAAACACTTTTCTCTCGTAGTCTATCTTAATGGCCTCAGCGCCAACGACTGCAGGCTTCCCTATACCCCTAGCCACCACTGCAGCGTGTGACGTCATCCCGCCTTTAGAGGTCAGGATGCCCACCGCAGCGTAGAAGCCATGCACGTCATCGGGTTTGGTCTCGACCCTGACGAGAATGACTTTCTTGCCCTCCCTTGCCTTAAGGACTGCTGCATCTGGATCAAACACTACCTCACCACTTACAGCTCCTGGCGACGCGGGCAATCCCTTAGCCATAACCTCTGCCTTAGCTTTGGGATCTACTCGAGGGTAGAGGAGCTTCAGAACGGTGTCCGGAGAGACCTTCATAATTGCCTCCTCCCTAGATATTATCCCTTCCTCAGCCATCTCAACCGCGGTCTTAACCCTAGCTACGGGCGTCATCTTAGCTACTCGGTTCTGGAGGAAGTAGAGCTTCCCTCTCTCGATAGTGAACTCTATGTCCATTACGTCTCTGTTAAGTTTCTCGAGCAACTTACCTGCCCTTATTAAATCATCGTAGATCCCAGGCATCCTCTCCTTCAGTTCATCAAGACTTAATGGAGTTCTGATCCCCGCAACCACGTCCTCACCCTGAGCGTTAGGTAGGAACTCCCCGTAGGGCTTGTTATCGCCCGTAGCGACGTCTCTAGTGAAGTAGACGCCGGTTCCTGAGTCCCAGCCCATGTTTCCGAAGACCATAGTGACTACGTTGACTGCAGTGCAGTCAGCTATCTCCGGGGTTATGTTGTTGGCCATCCTGTAGAATATCGCGCGTGGGTTCATCCACGATCTGAAGACGGCCTTAACAGATAGTTCTAGCTGCTTCCACGGGTCTTGCGGGAACTCACCCCAGTTCTCCTTGATGACGTTCTTATACTCCTCAACGGTCTTCTTTAAATACTCGACCGAGAGCCTCCACAAGTTAGGAGCCACATCCATCGGGGGCTGAGTATCAAGCCTTAACGTGTATTTGGGGTACTTGGATTTAACCCTCTCTAACTCCTCTAGGTAGTGTTTCTCTACCTGCTGCTTAAACTCCTCCTCAAATCTCTCAAAGACTTTATTAAATAACCCCTCGTCTATCTCAAGGACTATCCTCCCGAACATGGCAAGGAATCTCCTGTAAGCATCGTAGGCAAACCACTCATTATTGGTAAGTCTTGCCAGACCCTTCACAACCTCGTCGTTGATACCTAGGTTCAGAACGGTATCCATCATCCCAGGCATCGAAACCGCAGCACCTGATCTCACGGAGACGAGTAAGGGGTTCTCAGGCGACCCGAAGACCTTGCCCGTCCTCTCCTCAAGCAGCCTCATGTAGTCCCTGACCTGAGGCATTAAGTCGCTAGGTAGATCCATACTTCTTATTATGTCCCAGATCCTCCTGATCAACTGATCCCTAACTTGAGGTGGCGGATTCCTCTCGAGCCCCTTGACTATCTCGTCTATCTCCCTACGTCGAGGTACGTAGAACTCCCTGCAGGTTTGGGTGGTTATTATGAATCCTGGAGGCACTGGCAAGCCTAACTGAGTCATCTGCGCTAGTGATGATCCCTTACCTCCAAGCCCTTTCTTATCACTCCACTCGGCCTCCTCGAAACTAAAGACGTACTTAACACCCATTATCTCACTCAAGAGTAACTATTAACGGGGTTTTTAAATGGTTAATACGTCTAGAGCTTGGCGTGAGGGTAAGTAACAAGGACTATCTTCTTGAGACAACTAGCTTTATAGTGATCGACGCCTCCCCGGCCAACCACATGCTGACCGCATTCAAGGCATTACGCCATCTCCTAAGTAACTCGCGCGCGTTATCCAGCGGGGTTACTAGGTAGTAGATGATCATCACTAGAGTTATGTAGAATAGAGGGACTACCTGAACGGCGTAGAAACTGTATTGGGTCTTCCCTCCCAGGAACCACATCACGACGTACATTAAGTAGGTAAGCCACGTGAACGCGTAACTCATCCCCCTATCCGGTAACTCACGCATCGAAGGAATGATGAATATGGAAAGAGCGACTGTGAGGAGGTATAGTATGGGATTGCCGGAGGCGAGTAGGTCTGCGATGAATCGCCCGCTATTTGGGTCCCATACGTAGTGTAGAGGAAAAGGATTCCTCCCTACCAGCCAATCCCAAGGCATTGCTTGCGGCGGACCGTCAGTGGTCTTAACGCTTAAGTGCCATCTGAAGGCACCCTCAACTGACGCACTCCACCATTGATTGAATCCGTCCCTCGCTATGTATGGGATTCCGAGGATCAACAGCGTTACTATGGGGACGTAGATCATTAAGAGGAGCACTCTAGCCGGTTTCTCTCTATTAACCCAGTAGAGAGTTGCCGGGATTGCCGGGAACACGCCGCTGAACTTGCTGGCGAAACCTAGCCCGACTGAGAGCGACGATGACTTAAGCCTATTTGAGATCGTGAAGTAGAGTGTGAGCACAGTGAAGAACGCCACGAAGATGTCCAGCATTGCCACCATCGTCATGGATCTGAAAGTCTTGTCAAACGCCGTTATTAACGCGGCTGTAAAGCCTAGTAGTAGCCAGGACCTATCCTTGACAACCTCCCTGAATATTAAGGGTATGAGGAAGAGGGTTAAGGATCCTGCGATAATGGAGGGTACCCTCCATAACGCTGGGTAATCGCCCAACGACGACATCGTGAGGGCTATGAGATACTTCACTAACGGTGGGTGTTCGAGATTCATGTAGCTGAGTATGCCTTCAGCGTTTGGATAGCAATATCCCTTGACCACTTGCCTAACGCTAGGGTGACTTGACAAGTTATCGATGAGTAAGGGGTCGATCTCCGCGCATAGTGCGGATAGGAACTTACCACCTGACTTGAACGTGTAGTAACTCTCGTCCTTAATCACTTTCCCGTTTAAGCTGTTCTCTATGAAATCCCTAACGCTATTAACTACCCTCAGGTATTCGCTCTCCGTCGCGGGTTTAATCAACTCCGCGGTAACAACTACATACCCCCGTGACGTTTGGGCGGGGGCAAGGCCCAGGTACTTGATTAACGTGTTCCTAGCCGCGCTGACGTACCAGCACTCATCTGAGATGTAGTCCGTCATCCCTGAGGAATAAGCGTATGTTAAGTAAGCGTACGTCAGCGGTAACGACGCTACGACCAGCATGACTATAAGCTTGTGAGAGAGGATCTTGGACACGTACCCCCGCATCCTACTCATGCTCATTCGATTCATCCCCAGCCCAATTCAAGCTCCAAGTTTATCATTCCAGCGTGATTAAAATTGCTATGTAGCGAATGATAGCAAGGAAGCCTCCAGAGACACTGCGAAGGGATCACAGGGGCTAGTACGCTTCATACGGGGGACAATTACTTCTGTAAGTGGTCAAGTGATGAAGGTTACGTAATCAAGTATTTTTTAAGTTATAATTTCCTATAACTCTCGAGATGGATGATTCATGTATAGAATTGCTAACCCTGACTTAAGGGACTCCGGATTTAAGGACGTTGAGTGGGCTGAGAGACACATGCCTGTCTTGATGAGGATCAGAAGCGAGTTCTCAAGAGATAAGCCTCTAGCGGGGGTTAGGATCGCAGCGGTTCTCCACGTTACTAAGGAGACGGCAGTCTTGGTCAGAACCTTAATTTCGGGCGGTGCTGACGTCTGGTTAGCCGGGAGTAACCCGCTCTCGACGCAGGATGCAGTGGCGGCGGCGTTAGCTGGTGAGGGAGTTCACGTGTTCGCGTGGAGGGGGCAGACCTCGCGTGAGTACTATGAATGCATAACTCAAGTAGCTGTGTCAAAACCCAACATAGTTATCGATGACGGCGCCGACCTACACGCGTATCTGCATGACGTGCTTAGAGAGGTAGGTTCTAGTGTGTGGGGAGGTACTGAAGAGACCACGACAGGCGTTAATAGGTTGAGGTCCATCGAGAGGGGCACGGGCCTCCTATACCCTGTAATAGCCGTTAATGATTCGCTGACTAAGTACATGTTCGATAACAGGTACGGCACCGGGCAATCCACTATCGATGGCATCTTGAGAGCCACGAACATCCTCTTAGCCGGCAAGGTGTTTGTGGTTGCTGGGTACGGGTGGGTGGGTAGAGGCATAGCTATGAGAGCGCGTGGCATGGGGGCGAGAGTTATCGTCACAGAGGTAGATCCGGTGAAGGCGTTGGAAGCGGTTATGGATGGATTTGAGGTGATGCCTATGAGTAAGGCATGTGTTATAGGAGACGTCTTCGTGACCGCCACCGGGAATAAGGGAGTTATCAGGGAGGAGCACCTTAAGACGATGAGGGATGGCGCGTTACTGGCAAACGCGGGTCATTTCAACGTTGAAGTGAGTGTTGACGCTCTAGAGAGGATTGCAGTAGGTAAAAGAGGTGTGAGACCCAACCTGGACGAGTACACGTTACCCGACGGTAAGAGACTATACCTCATAGGCGAGGGTAGGTTAGTTAATTTAGTGGCGGCTGAAGGACACCCCAGCGAGGTGATGGACATGAGTTTTGCAAACCAGGCTCTGGCAGTTAAGTACATAGTCACCAATAAAGACACGCTAGAGAGGCGCATATACACCCTGCCGAGAGATATAGATAACTTAATAGCTAAGTATAAATTGTTGTCGATGAATATCGAGATAGATGAGCTGACCGAGGAACAAATCCACTACCTCGCCGCCTGGAGACATGGGACCTAATCCTTCAACACGCTAGTTGGTGGGGCTCTGGGTAGATAAAGTCGCGTTGCTCTGACGCGAGACGCATTAATTAATCAGTCCTATATGAGAGGCAGTACTTCATACAAGAATTCATGCAGAGCTCAAGCTCCTCGTCTTTCTTCATATTGCAGAAATCCATGCAGAGCTCCTCACACTTCATTATGGGGGACCCCGTCCTATCCATACATTATCCTCCACAAGGGATTGTGAGAGATGATCTTATATAAGTTCTGCTTGTTAAGATTATGGGTGTTGCGATGGACGACGCAGGGTCTGAGAGAGGAGGTTTACTAATAGGTGACGTGGATCACGTGTGGTTTGAGTACGATAGACAGACGGACATCCTCTACATAAATTTTGGTTACGATATTGAAGACGCTGACGAAGCCTTACTTACGGAGAGCAACGTAGTGGTGAGGATTAAGAACGGCAAGGTGGTCTCTCTAACTGCTTTCGATTTCATGAAGAGACTGGGTCTCGAGTTATGAGCGTTGCCCCTCTAGTTAAGGAAGTGAAGAGTAGGCTGGAGCCTCTTGGACTAGCAAAGCTCGTGTTAGGCCTTTCATCGTATCATCGAATACAGGGCTCGAGAGAAATGCTGGAGGCCAGTGACTACATAAGAGCGTCTCTGGAGGAGTCAGGCGTCGAGACTTCAGTTCACACGTTCAACTACGGGGACCCCCCGAAATGGCTAACGCCTCTCACCGGCTGGGACTTACATGACGGTGCTGCATATATTACCAACCCGTACCAGAAGACGATAACGTCGGTGAGGATGACGTGGACCGCTGTCGTAGCTCATTCACCACCAGGAGAGTTTTCAGGTGACGTAAGTTACGTGGAGAGTGACGAGGCAATACCGGACGACGTTGAGGTTGCCTTAACGAGCAACAGAAGTCTTGACATGTATCTAAGGCTTGCCGAGAAAGGGGCTAGAGCTATCCTCGTATATAGGAGGGACGCAGTGCCTGAGGGCATCCCTTACGTAGGGCTCTTCCCACCCCCCTCAGAGCTCCCTAAAATGAAGGTTCCAGCGTTAAGCGTGTCACGCAGAGAAGCTGACAGGATTAGATGGCACATTGCAAGGGGGGAGAGGGTTAAGGTCGAGGGGTTTGTTAAATCAAGCTACAGCGACCCAAGAGACGTTAAGGTCTTGTCTGCTGAGTTCGGGGACGGCTCAAATGAAGTACACTTGACAGCACATTACTGTCACCCCAGGGGGATGGTCAACGACAACGTAAGTGGTGCCGCCACATTGCTATTCATGGCAAGGGTCCTCAACGAGTCTCTCAAAAAGACTAGGTGTGGTTTAGGGGGGAGGAAGCTCAGGTTTGTATGGTTTCCTGAACACTACGGGTCTGTGGCTTTAATTAGGAAGATCCTCGGCGAGGGTTTCGAGGTATCGGGGGTGTTGAACCTAGATATGATAGGTGAGAAGCAGTGGATGACTGGCTCTATACTGAACTTCATAAGACCTCCAATTGCGTTGCTGAGCAATTTCGAGGCACATGCGTTCAGGAACTTCTACTCAGGAATAAATAGAGGGTGGGGGTTGCCAGTCCTAAACAGCGTTAAGCCCTCTATGAGATTCGACATCAGACCGTACGTGGCGGGCAGTGATCATGACTCGTACATAGTCTTTGGTATTCCTGCGATCTCACTAACTAACTGGCCTGATAGGTTTTACCATACAAGCCTTGACACCATAGACAAACTCAGCCCTATCAACGCATTGAAGGTAGGCTTCATGGCGCTTAAGACCGCGTTAACTTACACCCCAGGCGATGAATCTACGCTGAGGCGGTATTCAGGCTTTGTGCAGGGCCTTGACTGCTTTAGGGCTAAATCAAGTGCTTTAACCACGCTACGTGGAAGGGTCTACGCAAGGTTGAGTGGTTCCCTGAGGTGCTGGGATTTACCTCGGAGGTCCGGACTCCCGTCAAGCCAGTACCTACTAAGAAATGCTGAGGATGTTGATTTACACGCGAGGATAAAGAAACTGCTCAGCAGAGCATCTTGGGTCTCAACAGCCCTCATTACAGCGACGTTGTACTCATTATGTGGGGTTAATTCTAAAGACCTGATGAGGGTTCTTACCGCGGAGTTAGGTTTTAAAATGAGAGAGGACGACTACCTACTTATAACTAAGTGCATGGAGATCCTAGGCATCTCTTCATGAGGTCCGCCTCATGTTACTGGTCTACTACGGTAAAGGTAAGGGTAAGACGACGGCCGCTCTTGGAACCGCGTTACGGGCGTTAGGTAGGGGTTGGAGGATTCTTATAGTTCGTTTCATGAAGGGGAACACAAGTGGGGAGTTCGTATTTATTAGCGAGTTATCTCGATTATTCAAAAATCGAATCTCCCTCGTGAGTCTGGGGGGCGAGGCTTTCGTCAACCCAGATGACCTAGGCGATTACAATGCCTCGCTAAGTATGGCGCTAAGTTACGGGTTTCTCACACACGTTTATCCCTTGATGATGCGTGAGCTACGGCCTAAGTTGGTGATCCTTGATGAACTGGGGTTAGCTGTTCACATCGGGTTGGTCGATGAAGGCCTAGCTCTTAAGATACTAAGAGGTTTTGCAGGCAATCAAGAGAGGCACGCCATACTCACCGGTCGTTACACGCCAAAGAGTCTGAGGGAGCTTGCTGACTTAGTTACGGAGTTCAGGGAAGTCAAACATTACTTCAGGAAAGGCTGTGTGAACGTTGAAGGACTGGACGTGTGACCGTCACGTGGAGCGTTCAAGCCATCCTGCTAAGTTCTTAGGGGCGGTTAAATTCACGCGTTCCACGAAGGCTTTTACTTTAAATTCCTCACGACATTGAAGCCTCTGGTCTAAGGGATGAAGAACTCATACATATTGTACGTCACTATGTAATAGGCGAAGACTAGCGAGACTATACTCATTAGCTTTATTAATATGTTTATTGAGGGCCCCGCTGCGTCCTTCATAGGATCGCCCACAGTATCTCCTATTACCGTCGCTTTATGGGCTTCACTACCTTTACCGCCGTGGTGCCCTCCCTCTATGTATTTCTTCGCGTTATCCCACGTGTTCCCGACGTTGCCTTGAAAGAGTCCTAGTAGTAATCCAGAGATAGTTGCAGCGAGCAACATACCGGCTAACCCGTGAGGCCCTAGAGTAAAACCGACTATAAGCGGTGTTGCAATCGCTATCAACCCGGGTAGGATGAGCCTCTTTATCGCGTAAGTCGTTACTATGGCTACGGCTCTCCCGTAATCAGGTCTCTCCCTGAATTCAAGTATCCCAGGTCTCTCCCTGAACTGCCTCCTTATCTCCTCGATAAGGACGAAGGCCGCGTCGCTTACGGCTAGGACCACCACAGCGGTGAACACCGCCGGCATCACCACACCGATGAACATGCCTGAGACAAGCTTGGCATCCAGCACTGTTAGATTCTGGAACAACTTAGTCAGCTCTACACCGGTGTAGTGCTGAAGTATAGAGGCGTAAGCCCCTATGAAAGCTAGGGCCGTCAAGGCCGCAGACCCTATTGCAAACCCCTTGCTAACGGATTTCATAGTGTTACCGGCTGCGTCGAGCTTATCAGTTACCGTGCGCACTTCATCGCCTAAGCCTGCCTGCTCGGCTATGCCGGCTGCGTTGTCAGTTATAGGCCCGTAAGCGTCAGCGCTGACGACGACTCCCGTTAGCGATAACATGCCAACAGCTGATAGGGCAACCCCGTAGATACCGAGCCAGAACTCCCGTGTGGGTAACCACAGCACGAGGAAGGACAGTAGTGACGCTATAGAGATCATGAGCGCTGGGATGAAAGCGCTTAGAAGCCCGTAAGCGAAGCCCGTGAGTATCGTTAGCGCCGGTCCTGCCTCGGACATCTTAGCGACTCTCCTGACCGGAGAGTACCTCGCGTTAGTGAAATAATCGCTTGTTAGACCTATCGCAACGCCTGCTATTAACCCCGCGATGACGACTGTCCAAACCCTAAACCCCAGCTCTCCGCCGATCAGTTGCGTTACCGTGAACACCGACATGACTGCTATGAGGATTGAGGCGGTTATTGTGGCTAACGTCAACGGTCTTGAGGGGTCGCCGCCCTCCCTAGTACGTACAACAAACGAGGATAGTATAGAAGCTATCACCCCGGCCGCAGCGACCAGCATGGGAATCAAAGCGAAGCTAACCCAGGAGTAAGTGCCGAGTCCCCTTAATTGAGTGGAGGCGATAACCATGGTAGAGATTATCGCACCTACGTAAGACTCGAAGAGATCGGCCCCCATCCCAGCCACATCGCCGACGTTATCGCCGACGTTATCAGCTATGACGCCCGGGTTTCTGGGGTCGTCCTCAGGTATCCCGACCTCGACTTTACCGACCAAGTCAGATCCTATGTCAGCTGCCTTAGTGTAAATACCACCGCCGACTCTCGCGAAGAGAGCGACTGAAGAAGCGCCGAAACTGTATCCTATTATATCGTTTATGGCCTCGACGCTTTCACCGTATACCACGTATTGAAGAGCTACTAATAACAACCCCACGCCAACGGTCATTAAGCCCATTACAAGACCTCCGTTAAACGCTAGTCTGAGTGCCTTATTGAGACCCTTCTCCGCGGCCACGTTGGTTGTTCGTACGTTTGCGTTCACGGCTATTCTCATACCTACGTAGCCGGCGATTATCGAGGAAAGAGCTCCTAAAACGTAACTCAGGGACATCCTAAGGGTTCCGAATACCGCTAGGAGAATCGCCAGCACCACCGCTATGCTGAATATCACCGTGTATTGCTTCTTAAGGTACGCCCTAGCTCCCTCCTTAATAAACTCGTGGATCTCGATCATTCTGCCAGACCCTTTAGGTTCCTTAAGCACCCTGTAAGAAGTTATCAACGCGTAAACTATGGCGATTAACGCAACCGCTAAAATGAAACCCTCTACATACCCCATACATTACCCCTGTAGTGTTCGAGGAGGAAGACTTAAAAAAGCTTTGTTCAGGTTTATAAGTGGGTCTGTGTTACTCAGATAGTGACTGTGAAGTCGTAGAGGTGAAGTTGAGGATTTGACGAGTCAGAGCACGTCGATATACACTAGAGCAGGGCTTGACGAAGTCCTAGCTACAGCAATACTTTCAAATGTCCTGACCACCAAGGGGGCCAGGGTCTTTATAGAGTTCGTGCCTCAGCCATTGAGAAACCCCATAAAAATAATCAAGAGCTATGCTGTCGGACTAACGCCTTCTCAAGTCGTAAGTCTAACCAATACGATAGGGTTTCATGTAGTCCCTGAGAAGAAACTTAGCGTAGTGACTAAGTACGATGAATCAGGTAGGGGGGAGGTTCTTATGAGTCTCTCAGAGACGAGCACACTAACCCAGACAGTCCTAGAGTACGTTGAGACGCTAAACACTGTAGTAGAGATCCCTGATCAACTGCTTAAGGACGTCGTCTTTTACGTAACCGGGCGAGTGAGTGAAATGAGTAAGGTTGGTAAGGCGCTGACCAAAGCCGTTAAGATGAACTACAACTCAACCGACTTCTCAAACACCCTCTACATCTACTTCACAAACGTGATACGCACGAAGCTGTACAAGTTGAGCGCTGAAATAGAGAGAGAAGCCGCCAAGCACGATGAGGCATTGAAGCTCATTGACGAATTGCTGAGGAGCGAGAACCTGATTCCCTACGGACCCTTAAGAGTTGCAGTAATATCACGCAGCTTTGATAAGCAGCTCATTAAGAATAATTACTGGTTGTTGAAGCCCCTGACTTACGACCTGTTGACCAGATTATGTAGGGAGGACGGCGTTGGGATGGTGGTCCTAGAGACGGAGTTAGGACACACGTTGAGGATATGCCTCGGGATCAAGGACATCAGCTTCGTCAACGTAATATCGTCCTTGCCTAGGGAGCTCTCCAGCGAGCTTAACGTAATGCTGAAGGGTAATCACGTGATGATTAAGTTCAAGGATCCTTCGAGGAGCTCCTTAGACGCTGTCTTGAACGTAGTTGACGTGATTGCCTCGAACATAGCACCCTTATTAATCAGGTCCTCGAGAACTTGATAGGATGTGTTGATGAAGGCCATAGTCACTGGCGGGGCTGGCTTCATAGGCTCTCACGTAGTTGAAAGCCTGGTGAATGAAGGCTATGAAGTATTAGTCGTGGATAATCTAAGCTCAGGTAGGTTGGGGAACATCAAGCCCGCGTTGGAGAGCGGTAAAGCTAAGCTCTTAGTTAAGGATTTAAAAGTGTTTGATGAGGGGTTTAAATCCGTTTTCAGAGATGTTGATGTTGTTTACCATTTCGCGGCAAACCCTGAAGTCAGGATATCTACGACCGAACCACGAATACATTTCGAGGAGAACGTCGTAGTCACTTTCAACGTGCTTGAGGGTTGTAGGATCGGGGATGTGAAGGAGTTGGTCTTCGCCAGCTCATCAACCGTTTACGGTGATGCAGACGTTCTTCCAACACCAGAGGATCACCCAACGAAACCTATATCTATTTATGGAGTCTCTAAGCTCATGTCGGAGAACCTGGTGGCGACCTACAGTACCGTATACGGTGTTAGGTCGTTGATCTTAAGGTTCGCGAATATAGTGGGTCCTAGGCAGACTCACGGGGTTGTGATAGATTTCATTGAGAAGCTGAAGAGCAACTCAGAGAGACTTGAGATCCTGGGCGACGGAACCCAGAGGAAATCCTACCTACACGTTAAAGATCTCATCACCGGAATGGATAAGGCCCTTAGACATATTAGAAACGCAGGAAGGTATTACGAGGTTTACAACATAGGTAATGTTGACTGGGTGTCAGTCAAGGAGATAGCCGATTTAGTGGTTGAGGAGATGAGATTAGATAAAGTAACTTACGTATACACACCAGCAACCCCTGATGGCAGGGGTTGGGTAGGGGATGTCAAGTTCATGTTGCTTGACGTTAGGAAGTTGATGAGCTTAGGATGGCATCCCACCTTAACGTCTAGGGAGGCGTTAAGAGAGGCTATAAGGTGGTTGCTAGGAGGAACTCTTAATATACACGCGGATGCGCTGTGAACGTTGAGGTAAACTTAGGAAGCCTTGTTTAGTAGGGGGATATAAAGTCCTCAGGTCTCGGCGGCTCTGGCTTCAGTCCCTTTCTCTGTCTTATACGAGCGATTATGTCAGGTAGTAAGGACTCAGGAACTGGTGCCCACCTGCTGAATTCAGTGCCCCAGAAAGCTCTGCCGGCAGTAGCTGATCTCAGGTCATTGGCTAGATCCAGAGACTCCGCCACCGGTATTTCAGCTATAACTCTTGCTACGTTGCCACTGGAGGTTATCATGTCTAGGACCCTACCTCTCTTCTTAGCGATGACCGAGACCGCCGAGCTCATTAAATCCACGGGGACTCTAACATCCATCTTTTGTATCGGTTCTAGCAGGGTCGGCTTAGATAGCAACATGCCGGCGTAGATGGGGTTTCTGACGGCTGGGAATATCTGGGCTGGTCCTCTGTGCGCTGGATCCTCGTGAACAACAGCGTCGTGAAGAACCACTTTCACACCTCTCACCTTCTCCATAGCAATTGGACCTTCATTCATGGCTAGTCTGAAACCCTGTATCACGGTGTCTTTGATCTCCCTTAAGTATTGGATACCGGTAGTCATGTCAACGAAGACGTTGATCCCCTCGTCAATCGCCCATATTCTCTTACCCTCATCGTAATCCCATCCAGCCTGATCCCTTAGAACCCTTGCCATCTCTCTTGAATCCATATTCTCAGTTATCGCTCCTTGCTGAATGAGTGAAACGGTCTCGTCGTTAAGAGGCTCGACACTTATGTAGAACTTGTTGTGCTTGTTCGGTGACTTGCCCTCGAGGACCTGGGACGGGGCCCTTATAGCCTCTCTGTACACTATCACGGGCGGTGTTGTGTCAACTTCCACTCCGTAATTCTCTTTAAGTAACGTTAAAGTGATCTCCAAGTGTAGGGGTCCCATACCAGCCAAAAGATATTCACCTGTCTCTTCATTTATCTTGACTATTAGATTTGGATCCTCTATAGCCATCTTCCTCAGGGAGTCTATGAGTTTCGTTAGATCCTGAGTCTTCTTAGGCTCCACCGCCATAGTCACAACAGGTTCGGTCACGTACCTAAGTCTTTCGAAGGGTGCCGCCACTTCTTTGAACCTCAAATCAACCGCGGTCTCACCGGCTCTAGCTCTATCCAGTCCTAGCACAGCGCCTATATTACCTGCTGAGACGAATTCTACCTGCTCTCTGAACGGGCCCATGTAGAGCGAGACTTGAAGCACTTTCTGTGGCGTTCTTGAATTAACCAACCAGACCTCTTCACCAGACCTTAGAGTACCGGACATAACCCTTCCAGTAGCCACAAAGCCTGCATGGGGATCCAGCCTCATGTCGTTTATCATAAAGACTATGGGTCCCTTTGCGTTGACTTCTATCATGGCTCTGCCTAGCTCCGTATTTATATCGCCCTTCCATATCTTCGGTATCCTGTACCTCTGCGCCTCCATGGGATTAGGCACGTTAGCGATCACCGATTCTAGGAGGGTCTCATGCAACGGCGCTATCTTCTGGAACTCCTCCACTGCCTCCCTACCATCCTCGTAAGCCTTAATCAAGTCCATCACGTTAACGCCCTTCTTCTGAGCGTGGGGGACTGTTAACCCTATCTTGTCCTTCGCAGACCCGAAAATCACCTGACCCTTCGAAACGTCCAGAACCCACTTCTCCCTGAATTCGGGATCAGCATTCTCCATTATAAGTCTGTTGACCTCCTTTATAATGTCCACGAACCTCTTCTGTATCTCCTGGGGTGATAGCTTCAGCTCTTTTATGAGCCTGTCTATTTTATTTATGAAGAGAAGCGGTCTCACCCTCTCCTCAAGGGATTGTCTGAGTACGGTCTCCGTTTGCGTCATCACCCCTTCTACAGCGTCGACGACCACTATCGCACCGTCAAGAACGCGTAGGGATCTCGTGACCTTGCCCGAGAAATCAACGTGACCGGGTGTGTCAATGAGGTTTACGACGTAGCTCCTACCCCCCAACTCGTGATATAGGCTTATATTCGCTGCTTTAACGGTAACGCCTCTTTTCTGCTCGACGTCGAGGTAGTCAAGAGCTAGTGCCTCTCCAGCCATTTTAGCAGATATTATACCTGCAGCTGCTAGCAGGACATCGGATGTTGTTGTTTTACCGTGATCTACATGAGCTATTATGCCTATGTTCCTCACATGCTCTAAATTACTCATTATCCTCTGTATCTGATCCACCGTCTTGTACCTAGGCATGCTCACTACCTACAGAACTAATTTTAAGGAAGTTATAAGCTTAACTTAGTGCTTGGTATCACGTCTTTGTTACTCGCCCCTCGTAGTACGGCACGTATCGCTTTCCCTCATAACGCACCCACATTTCCAGATAACTTAACTTATACGAGGCTCTATCAACGGTTTTATACAACGTTTCTTTAGGGTTCTTGAGCTATGTAGTCTTGTAGTCCTTGCTTTCTTCATTCGTAGAGGGTTTTAGGAGCGAACCCGCTCCCCGCGTCCGAGGGCTCTCCACCCTCATAGGAAGCCGTTATTGTCACGTACTCCAGGCGACTTGGAACTGGTTGAATGGGGGTCAGCTCCTCATTGTCATCCATCGTTGTAGACTAGTTAACGCAGGGGAAATGATGGATCTTTTACCATATGTAGTCTGTCGATACAGTCTTTGAACCCGACTGCAAGAGATGGTGGTTATTCCTCACTGGTCCGGCTTATCCCCCTTCCTAAGGAACCTCTCGAGGGTAGTGCTTGAAGGGCCTGAGGAGCCTTCATCAACTACTCTCTTAAACAACTTAACCCTATCCTCGGTCATCCCCTCCACTCTCAGTAGTTCTGTAGCGTGAGCGTTTATGACCGCCTTTAAGCTGCCGAACTTGTGCAGAAGCCTCTCGGCTAAGGTAGGCCCTACCTTAGGGAAGGACGAGAGAATGTAGACCTGCCACGACCTCACGTCCTCCGTCTTAGGTTTCTTACTCTTTCTGTAGGTGGGTAGCAACATAGCTTTTTTCTTACTTGCGCTCTCTTTCCTCGCTCTCTGAATTCTTTCAGCCACGTATCTCAAAAGCTCAGCCGTATGCTTGGAATCTCTCGTATAGAGGACTGGTATATTGAAGGATAGGACAGCGGATATGAGCGCTGCTTCAATGGGCCTAGGATTCTCAACATATCTACCCAGGTTAAACACATCACCCTCTACTATGAGGACGGGTTTGCCCTTCTCAAGACTCTTCAGCCTCTTCAACTGATCGAAAAACCTGCCCTCATAAACGGACCTGACTAAATCATCGATTCTTTTTCGTTCTATGAATACGTCGTCAATCGCGTAATCGCCAACATCAAGAACTTTAAAAACTAGGGAGACCCCCATGCTTGATAAGTTAAGTGGTACGTCCGAAGACTTCTCACGCTCGTCCACGTAGATCTTAACCATTGACGACCCCTCCGCTCAGAGTTAACGTGTACCCGTCCTCGAGATTCAGGCGGTAAGTCCGTCGGGAAGGCTCATGCACGGGAACGCCTCGAGAAACGGTCAAGTTATCTGAGCATAGAGCCATGCGTTCTATGAATCACCACCAACGTACTTTCGATTCAAGCGTTTAAAATCGCGCTCAGCCCTAGAGACACGGTCTTCATTCATCAATGCTTCTCACCCACCTACCCTCCTCCAAGACATCTAGCCTTAAGCCGCGCTCCATGAAGTACTCTCTTAAAGATTTCATCAGCTCCTCAGCACGGATTTCGGAGGGTATCGTAACACCAGCCGCACCCTTATGTCCCCCGCCAGACCCTCCGAAGTGCCTCGCTAAGTAGGTGGTGAGATCCGAAGCCAGCGGAACCTTAAGCGCGTTTAACACCCTCTGCGAGGCTCTTACATAGACCCTGGTCTCACCAGATCTTCTGGAGAGGGCCAGAGCAACATCAGCCCCTGAATTGATTAACGACTTCATCACAGAGGCTTCGTAGGCCCCCACGCAAGTTATGGCTAATAGGAATTCCTTGTTCAGCTCATAGAGTCCTGCCCGCGAAATGCCTTTGAGAACTGCAATCACCTCGCTCCTAGAAGTCTCGGTGCTTGACAGTATTGAGTGGGCTTGCTCGTAGCACTCGACACATAGATTAGTGAGGTAGTGAAGTGCTTTAAACGTGGTAGGCTTAGCTAATCTCAAGTTCTTCGTGTCGTATAGAATTCCGGAGATCATAAGCGTTACTAACTCATCGTAGGGCTTTACGTTCAGGACTTCCATCATCAAAGCGATGATCTCGCTGGTTGAAGCAACCTCCTTGGCGTGAATAGTTATCAACGCGTCGTCGACTAATTCGTTGGTTTCATGATGATCTACGACCACATACCTAAGCCCGCTACCTAGTCTGAAACCCGGCACCTGATAGCTGCTTGAAACGTCGACAAATATATGGAGGTCGCATCGCGTAGTTGAGGGGGCTCCATATGACTCAAGATCTAGCTTCAGGCCCTTAACGACTCTCTTCGCAACTCTGTTAACACCTTCAGGAAGCGCCACATACGCCCGGGTCTCGTGGTGTTTGGTTTCGATCAGGTATTTAAGAGCTACAGATGACGCAATCCCATCAGGATCCGCGTCCCTGTGAGTTAAAATACAGATTGAGGGATGGGTTCGTATAATATTCAGTAGTTCATAAGTTAGGTTCCTGAGCTCCTCCATACCTCCTAAGTAGTTCATCTCTAAGCGACTCCAAAGCATTATCGATTGCCTGGTCTAATAAGGACTCAAACTCAGGGTTCAGAGGCTCGGGAGACTCTAGCCTTAGGTCAATGACCACCTCAACGTGATCCGACTTCACGCCGACGGATATGACGATTTCATAGTCGCTCCTACGCCCTGATAGAAAGCTCAGCGACCTCTTAATCTCCTCTTCTAGGAAGGCAGCGATCTCGCTTAACCCCTGAGGGTCTATCCTGTTGATGTCAAGCCCTAACGTCTCCACGTAGCTCCTAGTGTCCACCCTTCCCCTCGCCTGGCACTAACCTGTATTTCTCTAACTCCTTCTTCACCGCCTCAAACTGCTTCCGTAACGATTCCTCCACCCTCTCGAAGCTCTGAAGTCTTACCTCAAGCTCCTCCTTCTTCTCCTGTAGTTCCTTGAGGGTTACGTCTCTCTCAACCCTGACGAAAACGAAGCCCGTGTTCTTATAGACAGTGGTCTCTGGAGCCACGTTCTGAAGGATGTTAAGAGCTCTCTCAACATCCTTTAATTCCGAAGAAACGACGGATTTCTGAGTTATTATCGAGGCCAACTGAGACTCTATCTGCTGGTATTTAACGACTATCTGCTCAAGCTCTGGCGGTATCCTCTGAGCCATACTATCGCCTCACATAGTTAGCACCACACACCTTAAAAATTTATTCTATGGCAACAAATCACTAAAGTACTCAGAGAGATCCCCTGCTTTGCCAAGGACACGGTAATCGGGAGATTACGATTCAGACCTCAAGAGGTGAGTGTTCTGACGGCCTCGATGAGCATGCTAATCAAGCTAAGAGAGTTAATGAGCGGGGGCTTTAAGGACCCTATTTCATGACCTCTAATCACAAGCCTTACTTCACACCCTCCACACACGGCCTCGAACTCGACGCCCCTTAATCTCAAGTTAACCTCGGGAACCAGTGATTTGTAAATCGCTTCACTTAACGGACACTCACTTGCGTCGAACGAAATCTCAACCACTACTTCATGAGGGGTTCTCAACAGCTAACACCCTCCACAGGGTTAAACTCCTCCCTCAACCTTCACCACCTTTGATATCGTGAGAAGAGGTCCGCAGGGCCTCCCAGTAAGCACGCAATAGAAAGACACCTTAGCACCATCCTCACAGCCAGTGATCACGAGCTCTAAGGAGCCTGCCGGGTCATCCACGCTTGACGTTAACGCGGGCTTGAAGATCTCCGTAATCGCCTCCCCTACTTCCTGCGGCAACCCGTGTGGAACCTTACTTGCATCCAGCAATAGTTCTTTAACGCTATAAGGCATCTGCGCACCTCGCGTCTCCCTTAACAGCTTGACTGATTTTAGCGTAATTAAGTAGCGCTTCATTAAAGCGTTGTAGCCCTCCGCCGGAACTAAGTACATCAACGTAGATGGGTTACCCTTCATCTCTAAGATTATTAGGACGCCTTGAGAGTTATAACGCTTGGTCAGTAAGGCGAGGTCTCTGTAGGTCGCCTTACCCCTGTTGAATTTAATCGCGTTGGGAATCACTATCTTTAATTCGTTAACTAAACTCCTAGTCCTCCTTGACGGTTCACGTGACGTAGTTATTATGAGATTCATCCCATCCTCCGCTTACTAGGGGGCTTTAGGACTCCCTACCTCAGTCCGCGGTGTGTAAGCCCCGCCAGCGAAAATAGTCCCGCACTTAGGACACTGCCAAATCCCGACCGATATCCTCTTCATCGTCACCTTAGCTTTACAGAAGGGACATACGGTATCAGCGTACCTCCTCTCAGCGATCTCCCTCCATTTCTTCCTTAAAGAGGACCCGTATCTAGCTCCGAACCTGCCTGCGATACCAGAGACCTTTAACCGACCCATCATCTCTCCCATCACAAAGAGTCTTTAAAGGGTTTTAAGCATTGTCACTTGATTCGCTCTCCCGCTGTCCCTCACCGCACTCAACCCCCTTCACATCCTCCGTGGTTGCCGCCTCACGCCTCCCCAGCAGTTCGTCGACCCTCAGTATCAGCTCAGCCCCCTTCCTCAAGGCCAAAGACACGGCGTTCTCGATCTCCTGCAGGGTCAAGTATCCGTTGCCTGATTTCTGAAGCCCCGCTATCATTCCATCATCACTAACGCCCACGATGAGCTTGGAGGTTATAACTCCTTCCTCCTCCAAAGTCGGGTCGATTACCAGCGAGTCGCCTAACTTACCAACGGATACGGTGAGGGCCCTCCTCACTATAGGTAGTGGTTCTGAAGAGGTCGACCTATCCACGTGAATTAATTCATCCTCCGTTAACGTGTGCTTAGGAACCCTAGCGGTTAGGAGGGCTGCTAGGGTCGCTATGGATGACGCGTCAACTAGGTTCCCTCCATGGTCCAACACGTAAATGTCTATCCACACGACCCAGACCTTCCTCCCAGGTACTACAACTAGCTTACTGGTGTCAATGACGCTGCATTCCCTTAGAACCCTGTCAATAACCCTCGCTAACTCGATAGCGTTCTCGTCAGGCGGCCCGGGTTCGAACGCCGGTGACGCCGTCGGCACAAACTCGGCAGAGACAACTAACACCCCCTCATCCGGAGCGTCTGGATATGGGGACCCCAACTCAAGCTTAACCCCAACTAACACCTGCGTATCGCCGAGCTTCACTAGCGCCGAGCCCTCAGCCTTAGGGAGATACTCTGTAGCTATCTTTAACTCCCTGAACTCCTCCAATCCCCTCCCGTCAGCCCTAACCCCCTTCTTCGCGAGGGAGGAGAGAGTGTCTGCCTTAAGCCTTGATATTATGACCTCAGGCGAGGTCGGCGTCACTGACATGTCACTCCACCTTCACCAAGTACTTATTACGTAAGGTTTCCTTCTGAAGCCTATATATTTCACCTATACCCTTAAGAGCCAGTTTAAAAGCCTCACTGAATTCACTAGACGATAACACCCCGTTCAGCTGAAGTAAAGTAACTGCGTTAAGCGACGGAGCCACGGCAACAGGCATGTCAGCCTCCCCGTAGTTGTCCTCAACCTGGTCTACGTCCAGGATTAAGTGACCCTCAACCTTACCCACCGCGACAGCTGCCACTAAGTCCCTCATAGGTATTCCCGCGTCGGCCAGTGCTAGGGACGCAGCGTTAAGTGCTGCCGTTCTAGTTCCACCGTCAGCGCTAATGACCTCTATGAATATATCTATAGAGGTTCTAGGGAACAACTCACTTAGAATCACAGGCTCTAAAGCCTCTCTTGCGACCTTAGATAACTCTATCTCCCTTCTGGACGGTGCTGGATTCTTCCTCTCATCCGTGGAGAAGGGCGCCATGTGGTACCTGCACCTAAGCACAGCTCTGTGAGGTAGTACCATGTACTTCTGCGGGGGCTCCCTAGGCCCGTACACGGCGGCTATAACTCTCGTCTTGCCGAACTCAACATACGCGGAGCCGCTTGCGTTAGTGAGGATGCCTACCTCCATCTTCACAGGCCTTAACTCATCAATCCTCCTCCCGTCATGACGCAATCCGTTCTCGCCTATGAGTTTAGGTCTCTCGCTCTCCAACACCTATTAAACCCCTCTTAACCTTCTCTAAAGTAATAAATTCTTTCACGCGATCCGTCAGGCCGGATACGTGGGCCTCAACCTCGATCTTTCTGATGGCCCTCACCGCTATGTCTTCGTACTGCTTATTCTCACACCTAACAAGCACCCTCCCGTTATTGCCGATCACCAACTTGCACCTGGTTTCCACCTCTATCATGGACTGCATAGACCCCTTCTTACCTACGAGTCTCGGGATCTTGACCGGACTTACCTCCACTAGAGCCCCCTCAGTAACCTTCCCGAGCTCCTTACCCTTAGTGGATATTACTGGATCCCGCGACCTGTCAAAGTGCTCTACCTTGCCTATCACCACATCGCCGACGTCTAAGAAGTCCTTCAAGTTGTCTTTAGCCGGATTAACCGGTCTGCCTAGGAAGTCGACTGCGTGAAGGACTCCCGGGAAGGGCGCCTTAATGTTTAGCTCCCAGCTAGTGAGTCCGACGTCGCTAACTATCCCTATAATCACGTCACCCACCCTAGGGTAATAGAAACCCTCAAGCGGTATGACCTTCAAGCTCTTTTCCTGAGTGTTCAGCTCAAGCAGTCCGACGACCGATGAGTAGTACGACGTGCCAACCCTGTAGACCGTCGTCGGTGTCAGCACCCTGAATTCGCCCTCGACCAGTCTATCGCCAGGCGTCACGAGGGTTCTCTCAACCTTCTGCTCGGAAGAACCGCTCATACTACACCACCTTAACGCTTAATTCCACGTCACCCTTGGTGAGCCTATTAATGGAGTCTATGACCTCATTCTGCATGCCTGCAGGTATCTCTAACTCAACATAGAGTGAGCCATCACTCAACCACTTCTCATTTCTAACCTCGCCTAACCTCCTCAGCTCGCTGTGCGTCCTACCTGCTATGCTGGGCGATACCTTAATGGTTATCAGCGCTCTAGCCACCTTGATGGGCAGGATCCTCGTTAATTCCTTGATTATTTTTGAAGCCTGCTCCTCCACAGTCCTGTACAGGTCTACTGTCGCCTTAGCCTCCTCCATGGCTTTCTCAATACGTTGAGGAGGGATAGGTGTTTTGGTCTTGGGATCCACTGCAGACCTAGCTATGTAGTTAACTATCAGCCTCCTCTTTTGCTCTATCAGCCTCCTCCTCTGCTCGGTAGTCAGCTGGAGTTCCCCCTTCTTGAGTATGGTGGCGGCTATCGATTTCACGTCAGTAACTCCGAAGACCTTAACTAGCTCCTGTGGTGAGGCTTTATCCCCTTTCTTGACGTCCTTATATATGATGTCGCCGACGAGAACCTCTGACACGTCCTTCACTTCACCCTCCCTGTACCTGAGGGCTTTATCAGGGTCCACTAGTATCTCGAACCTATCGCCGCCTTTCTCAAATCGAGCTATCACGTACTCCCTACTACTCACTTACCTACACCTGATTCCATGACGTAACCGGCAGTCTCTTCATAGCTAAGCTTCCTGAAGACGCCTTCCTCCAGCGTTACGACGCCTATCTCAATCAGCTCAGGCGCTAGTCCCTCCTCCGTCGCGGCTCTAAGCGCTTTCAGGGCCAGTTCTATGGTGTCCTTCTTGCTTATGTCCTTCCTGTAATTCTTTTCGAGATATTCCATAGCCGGTTGCTCGCCTGAACCGACTGCCAGAGCTAAATACGCGAAGTAATACCCGTTTATCTCCGTCTTGTAGACGTGAATCCCTCTCCTATCCTTACCTAGGAAAATCAGCGAAACCCCGAAGGGCCTCACACCAGCGTGTTGCGTGTATAGTTGCTTAACGTCACACACGGACTTAACAACGTACTCCACGTCAGCTGGTTCATCGTATACGAACCTATAGTTGAGCGCTTCCCTCCTCGCATAGTCTATGAGGATCCTCCCGTCCGCGGCGAGGCCTGCGAACGAAGCCCCCATGTGTGAGTCGACCATGAATATCTTAGCTATCGAATTCATGTCTATCAGCGATGAAATCCTCCTTTTCTCAGCAACTAGGACGCCGACGTTATCGGTCTTGAGAGCCACTGTAGTCCATCCCTTCCTAACGTTTTCTGCGGCGTACTCGACCTGGTAAAGCTTACCGTCTGGGGAAAACACCGTTATCGCTCTATCGTAGCCGAGGGCCGGTGGTCCGAAAGCCATCTTCAATCCCTTAGTGAGTAAGGACGTTAAGGAATATAAACTTATGTTTGCCCTAGAGTCTTTTGATCTAGGGGTTTACACGGTGGGTAGTTGGGTGGATAGGCTGCGTGAATCTACGGTGATCGTAATGGGCGCTGGAGGGGGCGGTGACGTTGTTACCGCCTACACCTTCTGCAAGGTGCTTGAGGACGTTGTAGGAACTCGCGTGTGCGTGCCCTTAGGGGTTCTCTGGGAGAGGTGGGTCACCGATCCGTATCCAGGACCCGTTCCTAAAGGCAGTATTAAAAACGCGGAGCTCCGTGAGTGCGTGTGGGTTAATGAGAGGACCTACGTCACGCGGGGCAAGCACTCGTTTAAACCCCACGTCACGTACGTCGCTGAAGTCCTCGGCAGGGAAGTCCCCGCAACCACCTTAGAGCACGGCGTTGAGGGGGCTTACAAGTGCTTTAAAGAGTTGGAGGATCTGTACGGCGAGGCACTTTTATTAGATCTCGACGTGGGCGGCGATATACTTGCAGAGGGCTGGGAGGAGAACCTGTGGTCGCCGTTAGCGGATTCAATCACTCTAGCAGCCACGGCCAGGGTTAACGGGCTTGTGGGCGTGGCAGCACCTGGGGCTGACGGTGAGTTACCACAGAGCCTGGTCATGCAGAGGATCAGCGACGTGCTCAGCATGGATGGCTACGTAGGCGTCCTAGGTTTCTGGGAGCATCACAGGGCCTTCTACGAGGGTTTAATAGACCGGGTTAAGACTGAAGCCAGTAGGACCCCCTACCTAGCTCTCAAGGGCGAGGTAGGAGTCAAGGGAATCAGAGGCGGTAGTAGGGTGGTAGAAGTAAACGCAACCACACTTACGGTGTTCCTGTTGAGGAGCGAGCAAGTCCTCAGAATCAATAAACTAGCCCAGAGAATAGGACACACGAGATCCCTTGCTGAGGCTTGGATTGAAGCCAGGAAGCTCGGCATACCAACCGAACTAGACCTTGAAGTGATTGCGTCCAAGAAGTATGGCGTGGGGCCGGAGGCAAGTCCTGACTGGAACAGAGTGAGGTCAGTGCTTAAGAACCAACACTTAAAAACCTCATAATAATAAGGAATGGGGGGATGAAATAGCGGGGTGGGGTAGCCAGGTTAGCCCGCGGGGCTCATAATGCCCCGGTAGACCCTTAAGTCCCCCCGCCATTCAACGCGTGAAAAACCACGCGCAAAGCGCATCACTGAAGAATGGAAGGTGAGAAAATATTTATAAGCGCTATCCTATTAATTAGATACGAGGGTCTACCGGGAGCGATGAGGGACCCCGAGGTCGGTGGTTCAAATCCACCCCCCGCTACCACTTCCTCAGGCCACGCGTTAGTCTAGGATACGTCAGTCTAATATTTAGCGCTCTAACAATTATTCTGGGGGTATTTGTTTGGGGCTTGAGAATCTATTCGTAGGCCCTGCGGGAATTCCGTTAAGCGCTAAGGGGATGGGGGTTATCGACGGTGTTAAGAAAGTTAGGGAGCTTGGCTTAAGCGCTATGGAGATTGAGTTTGTGAGAGGCATTTGGCTTAAGCCTACCGAGACCTCGTCGCTGAGGAACACTGCACGTGATGTCAGCGTTATTTTAACGGTCCACGCACCTTACTACATCAACTTACTCTCCAAGGAGGAGAGCACCCTTAATGCCTCTATTAAGCGGATTACTGACTCAGCAAGGCTTGGCTACTTGGCTGGCGCTTGGTCCGTCGTCTTCCACTCAGGCTATTACGGTAAGTTAAGCTCTGAGAAAGCTGTTGACGTCGTTAAGAACGTTCTAAGGAGGGTGATTGGCGAGCTAATGAATGAGGGTGTAAGGATATGGGTCAGACCTGAGACGATGGGTGGGTTAGCCGAGTTCGGATCCCTTGAGGAGGTAGTCTCGGTTGTAGAGGGTGTTGAGATGGCGAATGTAGCTCTTGACTTCGCCCATCTCTACGCTAGGAGCAGAGGCGCTTTTAACAGGCTGAGAGACTTCACCGGGGCATTAGAACTCATAGAGTCTAGGCTGGGTAGTGAAGCGCTGAAGGAGATGCACATACACCTCTCAGGCATAGAGTACGGTGACAGAGGCGAGAGAAGGCACGTAGACTTCGAGGACTCTACTTTTAATTGGGTTGATGTCCTTCAGGCACTTAAGGATTACGACGTTAAGGGAGTAATTATATGTGAGTCACCCAGCCTGGAAAGTGATGCCCTATTGATACAGAGGGAGCTAAGTAGTAGGTTCAGCCGCACTTGAATCTTGAGTCACTTGGTTGGCAGATCTTGAACTTCTCCATAGCCACGCAGATTTGATCAATGGGTATGAAGGCAGTAGCTCCCGACTTAAGCTTTATGAACACGGACTTACCGATGACTCTAAGCTCGGCCTCCTCACAGACTGAGATAGCCCACACCCATTAACAAACGCTTGCAAGGTTATTAATTACTGTCGAGCTTCCCACGTGAAGAGACCGCATGCGGTCTTACGTGTCTTGGCTAAAGCCCCCTACGTAGGCATTCAATGAAGATCCCTTTACAGAGTACATCTTAAGCCGTGAGGGATTGGCGTCGCCGAGGCATGTAAGGCTCTGGAAGTCTCGAAACCAACTCTCCTCAGGAGTATTCAAGGCGGGAAGGACGAAGGACTCCGCTTGATCAGATACGTAGCGCTCAAGGTATAAAAATAGAGGCGTGAGGAGTTAGTATGCCGAGGGAAAGGCACGTGGACGTTACCCCTTTCGCGAGAATAGCGATATTTATCGATGGCTGGAACCTCGCCAGAACTACCAGAGATCGCTTGTGAAAGGAGATAGACTTTCGAAAGCTTCTTGACTATTTCTCAAGAAATGCCTTCTACATCAGAAATTGTTTGGAGTTTCGGAGGTAATAGAATGGAGAAAGTTGATATAATTGTGTATGGTAGGGCATGTAGTGACTTTAGATCAAGTTAACCGAGTAATCTCTAAGGGTGCTGTAGTAGTTAAGGATGGTGTCATTATTGATGTAGGTGAGGAAGGAGACATACGCGGTAAGTATGAGGCGGAGGAACTAATTGAGAGAAAAGATCATGTAGTGATTCCTGGTTTGGTTGATTGTCATACTCACACACAACAGTACTTGCTTAGATCCGCCATAAATGATGAAATGCTTCAACTACCTCCTGTCTGGACTAAGGTTTTGGTTCCTTTCGAGAGAATTATGGGAGAAGATCTAGCGAGGTTGTCGAGTAGAGCTAGCATAATTAAATGCTGAAGAACTGAATTACGTACTTTGTTGAGGCTGGTGCTCCGTACCCCGAGATCTTGGCTGAGGAGGTTCTTGCTTCCGGTATTAAGGGTGTGGTTACTTACGCAACATGTGATATTGCTGAAGAGAAGGTCGCAGAGCCTGCAGAAGTGATTAAGAAGGTCGAGAGACTCCGCGGTATGTATAGTGGTCGCGGAACAAACCTCCGTGTGCGGGCTAGTTTAAGGCAGGTTATGATGGTTTCTGAGGAGTTGATGGAGGGAGTAATTGAGTTTAGTAGGGAGCATGGTTTGGGACTTACTCTCCATCTTGGTGAGTATCGGGGGTGGACTACACACTCGCTAAGTATGGCTTGAGGCCTCTGGAATACTTAGTTAAGCGAGGGATTAAGGAGATCAAGCCAGTCATCATAGCTCACGGCGTCTGCTTCTCGCCGAGGGAGGTGCACATACTTAAAGAACACGGACTCGGGCTCTGTTAGCGTCCCTCAGTCGATTCATGGCTTATGGGCATACATTGAGTAGGGCTCACTGACTTAGAGGGTCTCAAGTTAGGTATTGGGAGTGATGGTGGTGCTTGGGGCGAGATAGACCTACTACATGAAGCTAAGATCGCTAAAGCCTTAAGTAAAGCAGCAAGCACCTCAATCACCTACTACAAAGCAGGACTAGACTCAAACACTCTACTCAAAATACTGACAGGATCTACAGGATCTTTAGTGAGTGAAAAAATCGGAAGACTCGAGAAAGGATATGCAGCAGACATAGCAGTACTGAACATAAAAGACGTTAAGAACCTACCTATACACAACCCTGTAGATACCGTAATAAATTATCTCGATGGAGACAACGTCACAGACGTGATCGTTAATGGGAAACTAGTAATTGAGAATGGGAAAGTCAAGACTCTAGACGGGGAGAAAATCACAGAAGAACTACTGAACTGGGAAGAAGAAATAAAAGAAAAATTCAGTGAACTAGCAAAACAACTCAAAACAAGCCACAATATCTAGAATGCAAGACATTTAGGGAATGAATTTAAGTAAAGAGAGTGCGCTACTTAGAAAGTAATCCTACTTCTTCTGAAGTGATCGGTGTTTCCTAACTAGATCTCTCATGAACTTAAGGAATTCCTGTCTTGACGGGAAGTTTATCGCGCTGGCAGGACATATAGACTCGCAGGAGCTACAGCCAATAACGCAGCTGTAAGGGTTCTTAACTACTGGATGTCCCCCATCAGCTTCGTAAACACTATTAGGGCACCAGCTGACACAAGATAAGCAACCAACGCATTTCTCGTAATCTATTGTTGGATACCACGGTATTTCCTCGCGTGGTATTCCGAGATAAGTCAATTCCTACTCCCCTACACGCTAGAGCTGCTCATCACCTTACTAATTGCTTCTTCTACTTTCTTGATAGCGTCTTCAGTAGTCATATTCCTTAAATCTAGTGGAACTAGTTGCTTATCGATGTCAAGACCCTTCGATATGAAAGATTCCCTAAATAGTTTCCTCTGTAGTCGAGGATCGCAGGCACCAACGACGTATACTATATCCTTCCTACCATCCTTAAGTAAATCGTTTAAGAAGTTCTCACCATCCCCAACACATAGTTGCGGATGAACCACAGCATACTCAACATCAAGTTGTTCCCTAACGAAATTCACGAGCTGCCAGATATTTAGCTTCGCGAAACCCGGGCAATCACCTCTGCATACGCAAAGGATAAACCTTGGTTTATCAACCATTCCGAACCCCCCAGCAACTGTAATGTAGGATTAATAAGCTTTTCAATTAATTCATGAGCTTCAACCAACGTATCCTTGTGACATAAAACGGCATAGGAGGTGAAAATGGAATGCCAAACTCTATGTAAAGTAGTGGTTGGAGCCGACTAAAGTGCCTCCGATGTTATAGAGGGTTAAAGGCTGGCTTTCAATGCTTGAAATGCTAATGCAGACTTGAATGCAGGCCTAATGAAGGACTGAGGAATGGCTGCTGGAGGAGATTTCGGATACTCAGTTAATGAGGCAGCAAATGAAGCGGGACTCTCCACCTACTTGCTTAAACGGATACCTTACACTCACCATAGAATCAATTAAAAAAGCCATAGCTTCAGCAAAGAAGTAAATCCTGAAACATTTTTGATAAGCCCACTCTCACCCTTTTTAGGCGAGAGCTTAATCGGGACATATCAAACATAAGGCCCAAAAGCACGAAGAGGAATGTTCCCAGTATGAATGAGATTTCGCGCGCGAAAATAGTGCTTAGTAGGCCTGTCGAATCGCTTTTCAACTCGTCTACACAAGAGCTGATGAAGGCCTATGACGATAGGCCTCAAGCGGGGCAGCGCAGCCTAACTCCTAATGAAGCTCATTGTTGCCAAGCACCTTTGGAGCTTGATTCAGAACCCAAAATTGGCGGGCCCGCCGGGATTTGAACCCGGGGTCTCCGGCTCCGGAGGCCGGCGCCTTATCCTGGCTAGGCCACGGGCCCTCATTTAAATTATGCAGGCGGAAAATAATAGAATTTGGAATTCTGATATTATCTGGAGAGCGTTAATTAACTGCGGTGGTTGCGAGCTTCTTATTCCTGGCTTCCTTCAAGTATTGTATGGCGGCTGAGATGCTTCCTCTAGCCTCTATTAATGGACCCCACTTAACCCTGAATTTCTTAGGCGCTAGCGGTCTCACCCTCTTCTTAACCCTTCTAGGTACGTAGGAGCTCTCCATCTCTTTAAGACCGAATGTTCCATCAATCATTTCAGTGACAACGTCTCTCTCAATCAGCTTGAGCAACGCCTTCCTCAACCTATCCTCACCTACTAGCCCGCTTAACTCCCTCCTTAACTCCTTCCAAGCCAGCGGCCTCCCCTTACCCTTAATGATTAAAACCACTAAATCCTCGAGCTCCTCATCGCTGGGAGCTCTCATAACTAATACTTCCTCGTCCTCATAAATAACTCTCGGCTTCTTACCTGTATCCTTAACCGTATTAAGGTCTGCCAACCTTATCCCCTATATATATTGGACTTTGTTGCATATAAACCCGAAAAGTATTAACGACGCTAAAGAAAGCACGATATCGCCTCTGAAAGCCTTGCCACCAGGAAGGACGGCATGACTTAAGTTGATCTGCCAACCCTACCTTAGACGTAGGAGCAAGTGGCACTCCTTAAAAATAAACGATGAGCGAGAGTGTAGGTGGTGGTACTCAGTGAAGGTCTTAACGTTAGTTGCCGAGATCCCCCTGCAAATGAACGAAGCGTACATGCGTAAATTATTGAAGATCAAGAGCTACATTACGGAGGAGATAGGAGTTAACGTCTCTCTAGTTGTCATGTCGACTGACGACCAGCCTAAGTTAATAGTGTTCGACGAGATTATCAGCCTTAACGAAAGCTTTACAAACATCGTTAAGGCGATAACACGGGGGCTAGCTGACAACATAGGCGATCCGAACTTCCTGGAGAAAGCTGTAGGAGGGGTTGAATCAAGTTAAAACTGCTAATCACGTTACGTGAACTTCAGCAACATAACCCTGGCCAGTTCTCCGAAGCTACAAGATAATCAGGTTGAAGAAGCTCAAGACATCGATGGGGCTTAATCCCGTGCTCCGTCTCGAGCGTGTCATCCCTACCACGCACAGAGCGAGATTCGGGGTTATGAAGTCGTTATGGCTGAGTGTATCTCTTCGCTACTTACGCATATCTCGCCCATTATCGAGTATTAACTCTAATCTTGATATGGGTAGATTAGGGGGTATAGAAAGATATTCAAGGTCTTGGAGGTTCGCTGAGCATGTTAGGGGGTCTGTTGGAGAACATAGCAGGAAGGTTGAGAACATTACGTGGGGCCACATCCATGAACAGGAAGTACGATCTCATCACAGTGCTGGAGGGCTTAGAACTTTCAACGAATTAGTTAATCTTGTGACGGTTTTTTATGCAGGTTTATTAATTCTCACTTAATATACCCTTGGAAAGGTGTTGAAGATTGGCCGTCGACGTGAGGTTAATGACTGTCGAGCTGCTTAAGGCTTATAAGAAGATTCTCAAGTATAAAGAGCTTGAGAACCTAACCGGTCTCTCCGCACCTGGTTTATGGAGGTACATCAATAAACGTGTACGTCCTACAAAGGATAGGGCCGTAGAACTCTTTGAGATCCTTACTAGCCAGCAGGTGGTTGAGGAGATTCTTAGGGGCAAGCTCATCGAGATAGACGAGAACTTGTTTAACTTATCGATGATCATTTACGAAGTGCCTATCCTGAAGATACTGTCCTACACGGCTTACAGGGAGTTCCACCGTTACAACATAAACGCCGTGGTCACCGTTGAGGTTGACGGGATACCAATAGGCGTTATGATTGCTGACGCGCTTGAGTCAAAGTTAGTTATAGTTAGGAGGAGGCCTGAGATAGGCGTTAAGAAATATCACCAGGTCAGCTACATAGCGAGGGACCCGCCGGCAGTGGTCTCTCTCTTCATGCCTTCCGAGTCTCTTGAAGGAGGTGATCGCGTCCTAATAGTGGACGACCTGCTCAACAGCGGAAGGACTTCCTCAGCTCTCGTGAAGCTGATACGCATGACCGACGCCGTGCCTGTAGGGCTCTTCTCAGTGGTTGCGATCGGCGAGAGGTGGCGTGAGCAACTGGAGAATGAAGTAGACAAGATCCACGTAGCTCTGAGGCTTAGTAGGTAGAGATAGAATCACACGTGCTTAGTGTTCGGTATGTGCGAGGCAAGCACGCCCGAGGTCCTCGTTGACGTTTTCTCGGTCTCAATACTTATAGAGGCTTTGGCACCTTCGAAACTAAGCACCGTTAGCGGGTATAGAGGCGTTAAGGACTTGAACATAGTTCACTTCGCATACACCCCACACGTAATAAGACCTCCTTTAGAGAGAATAGTCGTCGACTCTTTAGAGGGTAGGGAGTTCACGCTAGGTAGACACTTGAGGGAGTACGCACTCCAAGCACTCAAGCACCCGTTAATCAGAACCAACACTGCGTTCGGATACTTAATGCTTGCAATCCCGTTAGCCTACATCTTAGGTAGGGCTACTGTGTTTGGAGATGACTTGAAGTCAGCAAGAACGTTAGTCGACAAGTACTCGCCCTACGTAGTAGAGGGCTTAAGGAAGGAGGGTAGCGGCGACTTCTACTCAGCTCTAAAGATCGCCTCTATGAGGCATATAGGCAATTACTTCGGGTCAATCCCGTCGGTAACGGAGGTGGATGAAGAGCTATTTAATAAAGTCACCCTATGGGACGTTCTAAGGGATTCAATGAACATAGATCTGGTAAGTCACGAGATAGTGACTGGGTTTAAGAGGGTCTTAGAGGTGTATGAGTACTTGAGCCTTATGGAAGGGCTTGAGGATCTCCTGATTAGAGTGGGTTCCGCGCACACAAAACTACTGGGGGAGTACATAGACACCCTGGTCCTAAAGAGCAGGGGTCTAAACGCTGCTCTAACCCTTAAACACCTCTCTAACCTGAGGATGGTGGTCAGCGACGAGACTTGGGCTGTAATAGACACGTACGTCAGGGAGCAGAAGCTAAACCCCGGCAGCATCTCCGATATAGTCGCTGCCGGTGTGGCGCTCTATCAAGTGAGGGGGCTATGTTAAGGGTTCTGAATGGAAGGATGGTAAAAACTAGGAAGGAGTTATCGGCGTTGATGGGTGAGGGGGTGGAAGCCTACGTATTCTTAGGAGGTCCCAGGCTCCCGTTAGGACACGTAAATGCGGTTCTCGGAAGCCCCTTCTACGTAGTCACGGGGAAATACGATGATATATACGTAACTAAGGCGGCAAGGGATTTAGGCAGGTTGCTAGACGCTCGCGTCCTTGACCTCGGGAGGTATCACATGGTAGGCATCGGGGGTATAGACCCTCATTACTGTGTATCTAAGGCCCTGAAGTTGTTGAGCGATATTGACACACGCGAAGTCCTGGTCTTCTCATACCTACCGGCAATGAATTGGTGTGACCTCGTGCCGAGGTTAAATGTTAGAGCAGGGCTGCCGGAGCTCTCCGACTTTATTGAAAGAGTTAAGCCGAGGTTGTTCGTGAGTCTTGGGAGTGAGAGTTGCTGTAAGTTGAGTGGGGGTATCAAGGTAATCACAATGAGCGCGAGCGATACCTACCTAGACATAAACCTGGACTCAGACCTCCCTAGCCATGACCCAGGCGTCCTCACCGTCTAAGTAGTAGAACCTGATCCTCTGAACCTTCTTAAACCCTAGCTTCTCGTAGAGACTGATGGCGGGTTCGTTACTAACCCTGACCTCGAGATACACTTCACTCACCTTATAGAAGGCCTTCAACCTATTTAGCGCTTCAATCATTAAGGCACGTCCTATACCCCTACCTCTGTAGTCTGGATGGACGGCGATGCTTATCACGTGCCCAACCTTCTTAAAGAGAGACTTATTTATGTAACCCAATCCCCTCTCAACCCGACACATGACATAGCCTACCACTAAGGAGTTTAGGTCGGCAACTAGGAAGGCCTCACCCCACATATCTAGATGATGCCTCCAAAAATCTTCCGGGTAATGCTCTCTAAGGGAGACCATGTTTATATTTATGACAGCAGGTAAATCCTCCGCCCTCGCGATCCTTATTAGGGCCTCGTTCATCGAAGCACCCGAAATTAATCACCGGTCTCAGTGTATTATATTAATTAAATAACAGTAATTAATTGGACGTGTACGCGATGCTTAGGGAACTAGCGTTTCACCCGGCGGAGGAGATAAGGTGTAGTAAATCGAGGCACCTGGACGGTGTCAAGATAGGCTTTGGACTGACAGGCTCCGTTGCGATTTACAAGGTAATTGACGTCATGCGTGAGCTGATTAGGAGGGGGGCGGTGATTCATACAGTCATGTCTAAAGCCGCAACTGAGTTGCTAGGTCCTACGTTGGTTGAGTGGGCGGTTGGGAGTAAGGTGTTCACGGAGTTTAAGGGTGAGGTAGGTCATGTCTCTTTAAGTAGAGAAGTTGATTCCTTCGTGATAGCTCCAGCTACCGCCGACGTGATAGGTAAGGTTGCCGGCGGCATATGTGATAATCCTGTCTCCCTAACTGCCGTCAACATTCTTGGTCTTAAAAAACCTGTGGTAGTGGTTCCGGCCATGCACTCAGGTCTCTGGAACTCCCCTCCGGTAGTTGAGTCTCTGAACCGCCTTGAGGGTTTAGGAGCCACTGTGGTCCCTCCGGACCTCTCTGAGGGTAGGGCTAAGTTCCCGGGGGATGACGATATCCTAGCGGCTGTGGAGGTAGCCACCTTGAGAGGGAGGGATTTAAGGTCTTTGAGACTATTGGTAACAGCCGGGCCCACTAGGGAGTACCTCGATGAGGTGAGGTACATCACTAACTCAAGCAGTGGTAAGATGGGTGTAGCCGTAGCTAGGGAGGCGTACTTCCGGGGGGCTGAGGTTACGCTCATCCACGGACCCCTAGCTGTAGAGAGGCCGCACTACGTCAGGGCGGTTGAAGTAAGGACGACCGAGGAGATGCTTGACGCAGTGATGACGGAGGTCAGAAGCAGGAGATATGACGCCGTAGTTCTGGCGGCGGCCCCAGTGGATTTCAAGTTCACACAATTCACTGAGGGGAAGATCAAGTCGGACGTGAATAGACTGAGTGCTGAACTTGAGGTCACACCTAAGATATCGCTTAACCTGAGGAAGGAGTTCTCAGGCATCGTAGTAGGGTTCGCCGCTGAGGTGGTTAGAGGCAACACTGACAAGCTGATCAAAGCTGCGCAGGACAAGTTAGAGGACAGGGGATTCGATTTAATTATAGCTAACGACGTCAGCCAGCCTGATGTAGGTTTCGCCTCTGACTATAATGAAGTGGTAATAATCACTAAGGGGGGACGTAGTGAGGTAATTAAGAAATCGTTGAAAGACGTTATAGCCAGGAGGATTGTAGACCTACTTAAAGAGGAGCTAGCTAATAATGAACGTTAAAGTACCTTTACATATCTCGGGCTTCTGGGTCCCCCATATGACCGGTGATCCGCTGACGGCAGGTTCTCTTGGCGCCGGGATCACGTTGAGACCGTGTGTTACGGCTCAAGTTATGAAGGGCCGTGAGGATAGGGTTATAGTGAATTCAAGAACCATGACTCACGGTTTAATTGAAACTATTAAGAGAATCACCAGTAGCGACACTGTTAACATCGAGGTTTCCACGCCAGCCCTCCTGGGTGAGGGGCTGGGCTTCAGCGCAGCCTTATCAATAGTAGCGGCGTCATCGGCGCTTATCAACACCGGCAGAAGCGCGACGTTGACTAGAGTCGGCGTCATAGCGCATGAGGCTGAGGTGATGATGTTGACCGGGTTGGGCGATGTCGCGGCTGAACTACGCGGCGGCGGTTTAGTCATCAGGACTAAGCCAGGGGCGCCAGGTGTTGGCGAGGTAGACGTATCGCCTGTCAGGGACTCCGTCAGCGTTGTGGCTTGTCTCATTAGAAGCGACCTGGCAACGCCGGACATGCTTAGAGTTTATGGCCCCAAGATAAAGGAGGTGGGTAGGGAGATTTTCAGGAGATTCATCGCTGAACCATCCTTCGATAAGTTCCTTGAGTTATCCCACGAATTCAGTAGGTCAGTCTTCATAACTGACGACGTGGACTCCACGCTTAGATCTGTCTTGAGTAGGTACTTAAAATCCGGGGAAGTCCTCACGTATTTCATAAAGAAAGGCACTCTAGTGGTGGTTACGTCTGGAAAGCCTAGCACGGCCTTACTGGAGGACGTTGGAAGGACCGGCATCAAGTTGATAGGGGTTTTCGAGCCGTCGTTTGAGGGCACAACAATGGTTTTCAGTTCTTAAGGATGCAAAGCAGTAATGAAACGGTGGGATGGATGGGTGAGGAAGTGGAGTCTAGCGTGCCGCGTACTCATCCCAGGTACAAGTCTTTACTCGTCAGGGAGAGACTGATTAAGGGATTCGAAGAAGGCTATGTTGCGAGGGCCGGCTTGATAGCTCATGGTAGGGGGGAGTGCTTCGACTACCTAATAGGTGAGACAACCATTGAACCGGCTGTAAAGGCCATCGAAGCCGCTGCCGCCGCATTACTCCTAGCCAGGAACCCGGTAATTTCAGTTAACGGCAACGTAGCTGCTTTAGTGCCTGAGGAGGTGGTGAGGCTGGCCGACGTTGTTAACGCTAAGCTAGAGGTTAACCTCTTCTACAGAACTGAGGATCGAGCGAGGAGGATAGCCGAGATCCTTACGAGGCACGGGGCCCGGGAGGTACTCGGCGTCGACGACGCCGTGGCTGAGATACCTGAGCTACTGAGCCAAAGGAGGAAGGTAAGTCGTAGAGGGATATTGATCGCTGACGTGGTTCTGGCACCGCTTGAGGACGGGGATAGGACGGAAGCGCTGAGGAGAATGGGTAAGTCTGTTATAACCATTGACCTAAACCCGCTTTCAAGGACCTCCAGGTCAGCAACAATAACGATAGTTGACAATGTAGTGAGGGCGATGCCTAAGATGGTAGAGTACGCTCGGGAGCTAAGTACTTACTCAAGGGAGGGGCTCACCGACATACTGAATAACTATGACAACAACGAAACCTTAGTACAGGCGTTAAAGCACATCATTAAGAGGCTTGACGAGCTCTCTCAATCGAAACTCACGTTATTCTAGTCCGGTCGGGTTTGAAAACGCCTAGACCGGCACATAAAGTAATCTCTGTCTTCACGATACGGTGGTCAGCACTCCCTTACCCACTTATCCTCTCCTTAAGCTTCCTAAACTCCTCCTCACTCATACTCCAATACTCACTTGGTCCGGGGAAAAGCCCTTTCTTAACGTCGTCGACGTACCTGCTTAACGCCTCCGCTATCTGATCGCTAAGGTTGGCGTACCTCCTGACGAAGGGGGGAGGCGTTGGATTTATGCCTAGGAGATCATAAATAACTAATATCTGGCCATCGCATTGCACGCCAGCACCTATACATATGGTCGGCACGCTCACCTTCTTAGTTATCTCGGCCGCCACTTGCCAGGCCGTGAACTCTATGACTATCGAGAAAGCGCCAGCCTCCTGAAGGGATCTAGCCGCTTCAATCATGTTCAGCGCGTCTTCAGCGTTCTTGCCCCTTAGCTTGTAGCCCCCAAGCATTAAGTACCTCTGCGGGTTAAGTCCTATGTGTCCCATCACAGGTATCCCCGCCTTAGTCAACGCCTCAACGGTTTCAACGACCTCAAGACCCCCCTCGATCTTAACAGCGTCCGCACCCATTTTAATCAATTCACCGGCATTCCTGATCGCCTCAGTCTTGCTAACCTCGTAAGTCAGGAACGGCATGTCAGCTACTACTAAGGCCTTGGTCTTCGCGTTCACCACAGCCCTAAGGTGATGCTTCATCTCGTCGAGCGTGACCGGCAGGGTGGAAGCATAACCCATGATCACCATACCTAAGGAGTCCCCAACAAGCAGGCCGTCAATGCCAACCCTATCAGCTAGGGTTGCGTCGTAATATGAATATGCGGTGACCATGACGATCTTCTCGCCAGACCTCTTCTTCTTTACGAAATCGTGAGGGTATATTTTATTGCTCATAACATACCCTGTAATTATTAACTTGAGAGGTTAATAATGATGTGGCCGGGCCTTGAATGATACGGCTTATAAGCCCGCCCTCATCAGGGACTCCTTAGCCCTAACCATCAGCCACAGGACCTCGTTAATCGGAGTCTTCACACCGACGCTCATACCTCTAGCCACAATCTCGCCGTTTATGTAATCGACTTCCGTCCTCCTCCCGCTTACTAGGTCCTGATACATTGATGAGTAGTTCTCCCCCGTTGTTTCAGCAACCTTTATTAATTCATTCAGGGGGTCTACGTGGAGCACCAGACCGAGTTTCTCAGCTACTTCACGCACCTCCATCACCACCCCGGTAGCTACTCTGAATAGGTTTTCATCCATTATCACGTGCTTGTTTCTTACACCGTGAAGGGCTGTCAAAGGGTTTATGGCCGCGTTAACGGATAACTTAACCCACCTATAGGGTTCTATGTCGTCAACCACCTCCACATTGAGCACCTTAAGTAGGGATGAGATACTCTTCAGCGACTCTCTAGGAACCCCCTTAGAACCTAGGTAGCTAGTTGAGCCGCCGATCCATGTGAATTCGTAGAGACCGGATCTGTGAACGCCGTGATTCAGGACCAGAGCAGCAACCCTCTCAGGACCTAAGACCTCGAGGGCCTCCTCGTAGGACCTCAACCCATTCTGGCAGGTTACCAAAACCCCTCCATCACCTAAGTACGTCCTTACAGCTCTCAAAGCCCTCGAGAAGTCGTACGCCTTAGTAGTCATTATGATCAGGTCGAAGGACCCGATCTTCAACAGGTCGTCGTACGTTACGAGACGCATTCCACTAGGTCTCTCTACGGAGTCGTTAACCTTACGGAGCCGCAGGCCACTGCTTCTAATCATCGCTAGGCGTTGAGGATCCCTGAGCAGTACGTATGGCTCCACTCCAACGCTCAACAACGCGTAGGACATTAAGGTCCCTACAGCCCCGCTACCAACAATGAGAACTCTCTCCATACTCACACCAGTAGCACCACTTATCGTTTATCCTAGATATCTTGTTTCCAGGTTTTTTCTTCTTATCGTTCCTCATATGACGCACTGTATCCTTAAAGAGAGTTAACAAACCTCGTTTTCAACGGTGTGAAGCCTTGGTGAAGAAACCTGATTTAAGAACTGTCTCCACTCTTATCTCTGGTGTAGGGAGTTGCACGTGGCGATCGAAAAATCAGCTGTAACCCTGCGAAACGTGGTTAAGAACTTCGGCAGGGTTAGAGCCCTTAACGGCGTTAGTCTTGAGATTGAGCGGGGGATTATTTTCGGTTTAATAGGTCCTAACGGGGCTGGCAAAACAACCTTGCTGAGAATCTTAGCTACATTACTTAAGCAGGATGATGGACTTGTAGAAGTTCTGGGGTTTAGACTGCCCCAGGATAAATATCATGTGAGGAAGCACGTATCATACCTCCCCGAGGACGCTGGCTTATACTCAAGACTGACGGGATGGGAGAACCTGCTGTACTTCGCGATGCTTTACTACGATAAGGGTTCTAAGGCGCTGGAGGTGGCTGAGCTCGGCGCTAAGATCTCGAACTTGAGTGAGCGAGATCTGAGCAGGAAGACTTCAGAGTATAGTAAGGGTATGAGCAGGAGAATAGCGATAGCGAGAACGCTGATGATAGGCTCTGAGGTTGTGATACTCGACGAACCTACATCAGGACTTGACGTCTTCTCCGCGTACTCCGTACGCAGGATTCTCAGGGACTACGTTAAGAACCACGCTGTCACCGTGATCATGTCCTCCCATAACATGATCGAAGTGGAGGAGATCTGCGACGAAGTAGCTCTCATAAATAGAGGTCTCATAATAGCTCAAGGAGCTCCAAGAGACTTAATAAGCACGTACGGCGGGAGGAATCTAGAGGACGTCTTCATAAGTCTCGCTGGTGAGGTTGAGTGAGCGCAATACGTGTGATCGTATGGAAAGAGATTAAGGATATGTTACGTGACGTACGCACCCTAGCTGCGATTGCACTCCTGCCTTTATTCATGCTTCCTTTAATGAGCGTCACTTCACTTTACGCTCAGGGTCTCCAGCCTGGAGTGGTTGCAATAATTAACTACGACTCGTCCACGGGTTTTGTATGGGGGGTTAATATTACGTCAGCGGACTTCATACGTGGGATGAGGGAGGAGTTAGAGAGGAACGGCTTCAGCGTGGTTCATAACATAACGCACTACGTTGATGCAATGGTTATAGTGAGGGAGGGTTTCGCATGCAACGTATCATCCTTTACCGAGAGGTCATTCCTCGAGGTGATTAAGAGCCTCGGGTCTAGTAAGGCGGACGCCGCGGAGAACATTATAGTGAATTACGTTAACAAGTATAACCACATGCTGGCAACGCTTAAGGTACTTGAGTTAGGCAGTGCTGCCGGAGTTAATGTGTCCGTGGACTCCGTCTTAAACCCTGTTAAGACTCGAGTCAGTGTCGTAGGCGCTGGCGGTGCTCCAGTGAGTTACGAGGAAGCCCTGAGGGTCTATATCGCGAGGTTCCTGTCGTTCAGCCTGATCTTCGTTACAACCCCCTCAACGGCTTATATAACCGATTCAGTCATAGGTGAGAAGGAGAGGAAAACTCTAGAGGCTTTGTTGAGCACCCCCATACCGAGGCATGCCTTAATCGTAGGTAAGGTCGTCTCGACTTCGTTGATTGGATTGCTGACAGGGTTTACAAACGCTCTAGGTCTCCTCCTCTTCGCGTACATACCTTCACTGTTCTACGGGATTAATCTCTTCCATCTCATCCCGGCAAGTGTTATGACAGCGCATTTCATGGCGATATACCTCTCAGTCTTAAGCTCCCTCGCTTTAGTAACCCCGGTAGTTATTAGATCAGGCAGTTATAGAGCCGCTCAAGCCTTCTCCATGGTGATAATCAGCATAGCTTCCATAGTTTTCTTCATCTCCCTCTATGTTGACATAGAGCAATTGAGCGACGTCTATAAGGCAACGCTCTACGTGCTCCCCTACACTCACGCGTCGCTCTTTATAAAGTACACTGCACTTAACATGCCTCAAAACGCTTTACTTCATCTGGCGATATTAATCCTAGTGATATCGTCTCTAGTATACCTCTCTATAAGGCTGTTTAGTGAGGAGCGGATAATATATGGGAGGACGTAAGGATGGGTTCCTGATGACCTCTCAGAGACTCCCTGAAGCTTATATTAAGCATGGCATCTACTCTAATAGGTGGTTAGATGAGACTAAACCTAGGCCTGCTCTCCAGAAATAAAGGGAAGATAATCACCGCAACGTCTCTAGCGTTCCTAGTTATCTCGGCATGGATCGGGTCCTACTTAAGGCTTTACCCAGTCTTCAACTCTTTGGATATGGGTTATGATCCAATGCTCAACGAGCTTGACCCGTACTCGGAGTACTGGACGGCTGAGAAAATCCTTGAGAAGGGATTCGCTTACTACTTCAGCCTGGACAGATCTAATAATGAGACGCACATCTTCTGGTACCCGTGGGGGAGGGATTTCGTTAAATCAACGTTGCCACTCACCCCAGTGTTCTCGGTCGTCACGTACTACGTCGCGAGGATGTTTAGCCCTGACATGAGTCTGCAGGAGTGGATGGTCTACGTACCCGTAGTTTTCTTCGTACTCTCCCTCGTAGGGATCTACCTAAGCGCTAGGGAGATGTGGGGCGATCCTCCAGCGATCGTGGCTGCGCTTGTAGCAGCGCTGATGTTCAACAGCAGGCAATTAGCAGGCTTCACAGTAAAATACGCTGCCGGCCTAGGTTTCATCTTCCTAGCCACTTACTTCCACATAAGGACCTGGAAGAGGAGAAGTCTCATAGACGCGTTGCTGGCCGGTGTTTTCCTATCCATAACAGCCTCCGGCTGGGCTGGCTTCAACCTGCTCCTAGCCGCCATGTTACTGCAACTAGTCTTCCAGCCGTTGATAACTCAGGTGTCGAGGAACGATTTAATTCTATGGGGTCTTGAGACCCTTCCCCTGGCGCTGACCATCACCCTTATCCCATTCTACGGCCCTACCTACTTGATCTACAGTGTCGGGATCTTAATACCTATGGGTTTCCTGGTCATCGGTATTGCGTTATTGCTCGAGCGTGTAGCCTTGTTAAAAACCGTTAAGCTTAAGTACCCCTTGCTGGTTAAGTGGCGCGTCATGTACTTATTGTTAGTGGGGTTGGTAGGTGTAGGCGGTCTCCTAGGGCTCACAACGGGATTCATCCACGTTAAAGGCAAGGGTCTAGCGGCGATGGGGTTAGGAGGGCTGACGCACGTCTTAGTAGGCACTGTTCAAGAGTACGCGCCCGCCACCGCGTACAGTTTCGTATGGAACGGCGGGACGCCTCTGATAATCTCCGTGTTTATGATCCTGTACTTCGCTTACAGGGCCTTTGTCAAGAAAGATCTGACAAACCTCTTCATAGGGGTCTTCCTGATTATCACTGCCTACGCTACTCTTAACGTCTCGTACTTCTTCCCTCTGCTCAATTACGTGGTAGCTATATCTCAGAGTAGCTTCGTAGCCCTATTTATACCGTATTTAAGTAAGAGGAGGGATCTACTGCTCAGAATACTAAGTATAGCGATGCTGGCAATGCACTTATCCCTCACGCTGTTCCAGGGGATGACAATGTGGGTACCTGCCTACAGAGCTCAGGTACCGATGATAATAGCTTCAGGCCTGGACGTACGGAATGACGTGCCGGCATGGCTTGACGCCCTCAACTGGATTAAGAACGAGACCCCTGAAGACTCAGTCGTCATCTCATGGTGGGATTACGGATACTGGCTCAGCGTCCTGGGGGAGAGAGCCACCGTGGCTGATGGCGCCACGTTAAATGCCACTCAGATAGAGTTACTGGCTAAAGCACTAACCGGGACTGAGGAGGAGGCATTCGAGATCTTCACTAAGCACTTCCATTGCACCCCTGGCAAGACCTATCTGGTAATTTACGACGTAGCCCTCTTCTCAGAGCGACTGGGCTCCACATATGTGGGTCCTCTGGTCTTCCAAGGCGGGGTTTTCATAGGGGCTGACATGGCTAAGGGGGTCTCAGCGATATACAGGATAGCTGGTAGAACAGCCCCCGTAACGACCACCACCATAGACCAATACGCCTACACTATACCTAACTGGGTCGACGCTTCATTGACCAATGCAACCCTCTACAAGATATTCCTGCACTCGATTCACGAGGTATTCGGCGTTGAGGGGCTTAAGGTTAGGTTTCTCTACGGCGCTCTTCAGTACCCGCAGTACGCGCCCGAGTTGCCGAGACCAACGCTGAAGGTCTTCAAGCCAGCGCATATCTCCGTGAGCCAGCTCTACGAAGGAAGCAACGTCTACGTCGTCGTTGCTGTTTACGAGATGGGTGGGCAGGTAGTTGAATGAGATCTGCGGAGATTTCGTAGTGGTTAACCCGTATGTGTGGTTATCTAACGCGTGTGTCCGCTTCACCGATCGAATTGAGGATATCTACACTCTCTCAGGGGGTGGCGTTGCCGAGGGAGGGTTAAGGATAATCACTCACGGGATGGCGTCGACGCATACTCACTTAGGACTCTACCCGGTAAGGAGCACTGTGGCAGCGGGGCTGGATCTCGACTCCTGGGTTAAAGGTAGGGCGTGGCGTTGGGAGAGATTCGTTAGGGGGAATCCTGAGGTTAGCTACCTGTCCTCGCTAATAGCTGCAACGGAGATGCTCTTGTCAGGCGTCACTCTCATAGCTGATATGCATTTCAATGAGGAGCTCGTCTACAGGACACTCAGCGAGATCGGGGTTAAGGCTGACTTAAGCGTGGCTATAATGGACGGCGGGGTCTTCGATAGCTACGAGGAAGCTCTTGAGGAGAACCTTAGACTGCTTAAGGCCGTTCAAGGCGCTGACGTCAAAGTCAGGCTTGGGCCCTGCACCCCGAGATTATTAACTCCTGAGCAGTTCAGGGAGATTGTTACGTTAGCTAAACAACTCGATATCGGCATTCATACTCATCTAGCCGAGGTTCGTGAGGATATCGAGTGGCTTAAGAGCAGGTATTCCATTTCACTAAAGGAGTTCGTGGACCTAGTCGGTTTGAGGGACACGGACTCTATAGTGGCTCATGCAGTGTGGGCTGAAGACGTAATTGATTTACTTTCGTCAAGCAACATCACGGTATCTCATTCACCAAGGTCTAACATCTTGCTGGGGGATGGAAGAGCCCCTGTAAGGAGGTACTTAAGGCATGGCGTTAACGTCTCACTGGGCGTCGATGTGGCCCCCACATACGACTTACGGGATGAGTTAAAGACGTACGTGTCGTTGCACTACCCTGGCGAGGGGCCTTCAGACACTCTTGAGGCCTTCCGTCTGTCAACTATAAACGCGTATAGGGGGCTTGGCTTCGGGAGCGGAGAGCTATCCCCGGGCGAGGTCGCGGACTTGGTTGTGTGGTCAGTCACTGATCCACTAGTTGATGACCCCCTAGCTCAAGTAATATGGGGTTCCTCTAGGGTTGAGGAGGTTTACGTATCCGGGAGGTTAATCCTCAAAGAGGGAAGACCTGTGAGTAGCGTGGATCTCCTGAGGGTCAGGGAGAGGCTACACGAATACCTCAGAGAATTCTCGAGATCACAGCCCTAACACTTGCGACAAGCTCCTTGCTTACAGAGTTTAGCTCTTCAAGGAAGCAAGCGGCAGATGCTCCGAACCCTCTATCCATGTGCGCCTCAAGAACTTTAGTCCAATCAATCTTTATTATGTAATACGTGATGAATATCGATATGAAGACGAAGAGAGGCACCGCCTGATATGCTTGCTCATCGCTGAATACGGTGAAAATACTCCCGTAGAACACAACAGCGCTCTTCAGGAAGACTTTACCTAGAAACACTGCTAGGAAGTAAGAGGGCATTGAAAATTTAGTGACTCCTAGCGGCAGGTAAAGCACGTCGTCAGGAAGCGGTAGGGCAGCGAAGAGGAATATAGCCAGCGTGACTGACTTTCTAGCGATCTTGTTGAAAAGCTCTACATTCCTTCTGCTGACAGGGCCTAAGGCCCGGGACGCCCCCCTACCGAGAGCATATATTACGAGCTTCCCCAACGCGGCTCCTAACGCGGAGGAAACAATTATGATTATTTTGTCGTTAATGCCTGGATAGCTGATCGCGTAGGACAGTATTATAAGTAAGTAAGGAAGCGATACGAACGGGATCGAGTTACTTACAAAGCTTATTATGAGGGGTCCCATAGGTAGAGAGCTGAACACGCTCAAGATCTTGAGTATCTCGGTAAGCATGATATCCCTTCCTATGAATACCGCGCAATTAACTTAATAAGCTGCCTGCGTACGTATAATCACAGTGTACTGTAATGGAGCCGACACGGATCCACAGCACTATGACCGAATGCCCTGTGTGCGGTAACAGAACCCTTGAGATAAGCGTTTACGTTTATGAAGTCCCGCTTGTCGGCAAGGTTTTACTTGATGTTTGGAAGTGTAGTAACTGTGGCTACAGAAGGTCTGATGTAGGGCTCGCTGAACACGGTGATGAGGTCATGATATCCTTTAAGGTGAAGAGCCCGGAGGACCTAGGAGCGCTTGTTGTTAAGTCATCCTCAGCCACCATAGTTATCCCCGAGTTAGGTGTAGAGGTAAGCCCGGGGCCGGCGGCGCAAGACCACATAACAACAGTTGAAGGGGTCTTAGAGAGAGTGCTTGATAACGTGCCCTCAGAGTGCTTTGATGAGAGTAGCGAGTGCAACAAATTCGTTAAGGACATAACTAGAGCTATGAATAGTGAGAAGGAATTCACGGTAATACTAATCGATCCCCTGGGCAAAAGCACCATACGGAAATGGGGGACGTAATCCCTAAGCTATGGAGCACGTTCACTCGACCTTTATCTCGAATTCGCCGAAACCTCCTTTAAGTTTCTTGAGCTCTATCTCCAGTATCCCGTTCCTGTAATCCGCCTTAGCACTTTTCACGTCAACTTCGTCAGGCAACGCAACCTTCTTAAAGTACTTTCTCCCGTTACTTGCTTGAATAATCAACTCCTTACCTGAAGCCCTAAGCTTAATTCCCTCTTTCTCAACGCCTGGCATCTCCACCACGATTCTCACCCTGTCTCCCTCGTCGATAACGTCGGCCAGGGGCTCCCTCTCCTCAGTTATCTTGGGTTTCATGCCTTCCCTCCTCACATTACCGAACTCGTCTACCTTAATCTGTCCGTCAGGACCTATGTAGATTCTGTACCCGTAGACGTATGGCCCAAGGCCTCTCTCACGCAGCTTCTCAACCTCCTCAGGACTTATTCTGAAGAGTTTCTCACTCTCCCTAATGAACTCCCTCACCTCGTCCTCAAACTCCTTGAACAAGTCGTCAAATATATCAAAGAACGACTTCCTCCTCCTGTCACCCATCGAGCTCCACCAAATCTAGTATTCATAGAGAGGATTTAAAGTTTGCCCCCGGAGCGGATTCAACCGCCTCGTGGGAGATCCTTAAGTACTAACATAAGTAAGATAATTCGGTGTCTATCTAAAGTGTGGTTCGCATTCGTTAACTCTCCCCTGGGGCCCAATATGAGGGTGCTTAAGAAATTCACAGTGTCCACGACGTATGCGGAGGAGGAGTTGGAGATCCTCCAAAGTAGGGTCTCGAGCTTCCTTGACTTGAGAGCCATCCGCGTTTCTGAGGGACGTGTGGACGCGATATATGAGATAGTCGCCGTAGACCCTGACGCTGCGGATTTAATTAGAGTGGGTGTAGACAAGTTCATACTGGCTGAAATCACGTGATTTCGAACTGTTCTGCAGGATCAATGCGTCTCCTCAATAGGGGTTAAGTCTTAAAAGCAGTTCTCTCAGGTAAAGGAGTCTTCTTGGGTGGGGTATTGCCTGTAGATGTTATAGTGATTACTAATGGGACCTCCTTCAGCGAGGACGTGCTTAAGTCAGTTTGGGAGACCGCTCAGAAGTTGTTTCACGAGTATGGACTAGAAGTCTACGTGATACCGTACGTATCTAAAGATTCCAAGGTTATGATAGTTGTTAACGACGTTGAGTTCGTGGTCTCTAGAAAGCTTACGCATGAGGAAATTGAGGACTTGATTCTAACCGCGTGTGAGGGCGAAGGTAAAGGTAGGGAGATAGCTTTGGTCGGGACTGTCATCTCCGACTGGAGCGAGTTCGGAAGCGCGCAAATAGCGTTCTAAGAGAACCCTGATCTTTTCGTTCGATTTTGCTACTATTGATGTCTTACGTCTAAACTCCCCCTCCACCCGACCTCCCTAAGAACCCATTGTTCTTCAGACGAGGAGTTAGTGTTGGACTGTTTATCCCTGGATATTCGTTGACGTTCTTTTGTTTCCAGGGACTTCCACCTCGTCCACGGAGTCTGAGGGGCCCTTGCGGGGTCGTTGGCAGCTGTAGGGCCTAACGGAACGAGCTCCTATCTACGAGAGTAAGACCATCTTCCGGGCGGCTCAGAGCATTGCTCCCATCGCCGACCAGAATCACCATAGCCCTCATCATCACCTAAACAAACCAGAACTTATAAACCCTTACCTAGAGATATCAACAAGAAAATAGCCTCTCCCTGATGATATCACAAATACTTAACTCTCTCCATGAACCGTACCGACCCCTCACTTCGATGCCTAGCTCCCTAAACAATCTCTCCGAGTCCTCGGTTTTTCCTGAGAGCACTCCGTATTTCTCTATGTGCGATCTAACGAACAGCAGGTCCTTAACCCTGAGGCCGAGGCTTCTCAATTCCGAGATGCCCCTAGCAAGTATCTCGCTCTTAGGGGTGCTGCGCTGTAGAGGTGTTAAGATGTGAATTAAGGTGTGATTAGAGTTAAGCCCTGCTAGAGGAGGCTTGCTAAGTACTACGTGTGAAGCCATGAACCTTCTCTTCCCTAAAGCGTAAACCATCGTCTCGTTAGGGTCAAGCCTCTGTTCAGTTACGCCTATTAGGACTGAGATGTTGTACGGCACGTACACATAGCTTGACAGTACTTCAGTGGACACTCCTTTTAATCTAGAGAGCAGGAGGTCTTGAGGTAGCGTGTTGATGAGCTTCTCGTAATCTAGTAGAGAACCTCCCTCAATCCTAACTCTCCTCCTTAAAGGATCTATCTCAGTGATGCCTGCATAGATACGTGCAGCTCTGGACCTGCCTCTGAGGAACTTTATCACTGAACACCACCCGGATTCGGGCTGGTATAGTGTGCTGTACTTAGTTGGCAGCACATCATACCAGAAAACCCCTGTTAACTCGGCGTGAGGCGGGTACACCTTTTCATTAAGAGTCTCCTCATCCCCTACGAGGAGGTAGTCATACTGGATCTCCCTCGCTTTAAACCCTAAGTTATTCACGCATCCGCGTTCCATAACATACATAGGAACCCTGTCAATACACGTGTTGTTGATGTCCCAACCCTCCAGAGAGCTTGGCGTGTCTCGCAATGATAATATAAGGGGGTCTTCTGCGTTATCAGCATGTAAGTTACTGCTCAGTGAATCCCCTAGAAACAACTCCTTAGCTTTCCTCCTCAGACTCCTCCTCCACACCTTCTTCTTCCTCTTCCCTCTTTATCGTAATGCGTCTAGCTTCATTGATGAACAGATGCGATCTCAAGTGATGAACAAGGTCTTCGGCGAAGAAGAACAGCGGGCCGCTCACCGAGGATCTGAGGGACTCCCTATCCTTAGGACACACCTCATCGATCTTAACGCAGGCAGGGCATAATAGGAGGTTAGTCGTTAAGTCTATACACGTCTCCACAGTCAGACCCCCTATATCGAGGGAAATCCTACGCCATCTAGGCTCCCAGAAAAGCGACATTAACCACACCTGCATCACTATCTATTGATAAGGAGAGTTATAAAACTGCACCTACGTACCTGGCTGATGCTGGATCCAGTTGTCCGCGTACTTACGTGCGAGGATGAAGGACGTGAGCACAGGTTAATACGGCTGGCCGATGGCTCAAGAGCACCTATAGCCGTGCTTACTTAGCTTCCAAATAATGGCATCACGGATAAAACGACTTCTATTATCGTAGGACTCCTTAGCTATTATCTCGTCCATTAAGTCTATCACGTCATTAGGAAGTTTAACTGATATTACCTTGTCATCTGACATAGCCATCCTTTTTATAAATAATACCATTAATTTAAGTGCATCTATTAATTATTAGATAGAGAATTATTATTTATATTCACCGTAAACAACCTCCTTTGATGCGGAGGTGGAGGAGTTCATTATTAAGTCGAGAATTGCTATATTTCTAGGTGTGTGTTTGGAGGACCCGGTGATCACGGTTACCAGGTACTTGGTGATCAAGAGACTGGCTGGCAACTCATCCATGATAATGGCGGTTAAGGAGTATTTCGTTGATGGAGTCTCACCAAGTACTATAAGCTATAAGTATAAAATCTCTAAGTTCAGGGTTAGGGGCTACGTCCAGAGGGTCACAGAGAAGCTCAGAAACCCCTACTTAACCTCAAACGTGGTGAGGCAGATCTTCCCGGTTATCCTGGAGGTAGAGCCCGCCGTGATTAAAGTGGGTGACAGGTTCATATGCCTCCTCTGCGACCAGACATTCACCAGTGAAGTAACTGTTGAGAATCATATAAGGAGAAAACACGCGGATTACGTGAATGAGGTGGTAGAGCAGATCGTTGGTAGTACTAAGGGTTTAAGGAAATGACACCCTCACTTCCGCAGCTTCGTTAATCTATTAGTTCGCCATGAGGTTAATTAATCACTCCTGAAGCTCATTGCAGGGCTTGCGACGCTGACAGCTGATGATATAACTTAATGAAGCCCAAGACGTTAAGGTCTGCAGCATTGACCTTCACGTCATTATAGTAGATGTCTACCCCGTTATACACGCCGTCCTTCCTCTTTATAATCAGCCTTAACCTACTCTCTTTGAGTATATCCCTGACGTCCTCATACTTTATTAAGTCATATAGTATGGAGTCGCTGAGTAACCCCAGCGCGTCAGTGACTAGGGAATCGCATTTCCTTACGTTTAGGACTGCGTTGATGTAGTGCTTGATCAACGAAGGTTGCGCCTCCAAGTAACCCTCGTTTCTGAGAGAACTTAGTTCATCACACTCAAGGCTATTGATAAGCTTGACGAGCAACCCCTCAGCGATGAGATCTAGGGGTGAGTCCATTAGATTCCTTATGAAGGTTAACGATGAATAACTAGGTTTTAAGGTGTCGAGGTATTTAATCCATGATGCATCATGACATCCTGTCTTACACACCTCCCTCAACACGCGTGCGAGCCTCTGATGCCCGGATGCAGTGTCCTCAAGTATTAAGCTGAGAGCTATGAGGAGCTTGTTAGGCTTCCCCAGGGCGTAGAGCTCCCTAAACCCTAGTCTCACTAACTCGGTAAACTCTCTATCATCAACCCTATCAAGCGAGTTAAACAGCTTCATGAGTGATGTCCTTCTTCTGAAGAGCAGGTTCCCTCTCCGTTTCTTCAGTGATGAGATGCTTAAAAAACTTAGGAGTTAAGAGATATTGGTGCGCCTTCGCTGAGGAGTGTTAAGTGGGTTGATGGCAAGGTAGTTTTGGAGGATACGGCAATACCACCTATACCTAAAGAGAAGGTATTGGCGAAGGTCTTAAGCGCTCTTATCTACTCTCCCATCAAAAACAGGAGCGTACTTAACAACGTGGAGCCCGGGATAACGCTAGGTAGCTTCGGGGTAGTAAGGGTCATAGAACCTGGCGTGTGGAGTAATGCGACTCCCGGCGGGACCTACGGAGTCGTTCCATACTGTAATGACGGAGTTCTCGGACTTGGGTTAGACGGCCTCGCCTCAGAGTACGCCGTCGTCCCGGCGGAATGTCTGGTTAAGCTGGCGAAGACCGACGTGACGCGGTTAACACCTCTCTACCTGGAATTCGGTTACTTATATGAGTTGGCGAAGTTGATGGAGACTTCCGCGAGGTCGATCATCATAGGTTGTGGATTCGCTGCTTACGTTCTAGGGATGCTCGCTAGGAAGTACGGAAGCGCTGAGATACTCTGCATTAACGATGACCATAACTACGTCAAGCAGTTACGCGACCTAGGCCTGCCCTTCAGAAGGAGCCCCGGCGACATTAAGGAGAGAGCCAGCTTAGTGATTCTCACAGAAGACGTGGGGTTCGAGTGGATTAAGTTGCTTCAAGACGAAGGGAGGGTCTACATGGCTTCAGGGGTCTTCGCCTTAAACGTCCGCTTTAAGGGTAATCCCTCTAAATTGAAGCTGATCAGACCCAGCATATTCAGATCTAGTTACGGTATGAGATACATAAATAAAGTGAGTAACTACGTGCTTAGCAGTCAGGTCGGGTTCGTCGATGATCTAAGCCAGGTGGCGAGCGCTCTAGAACTCTTCGAGAGAGTTGTTCTCGTCTTTAAAACGTAGAGTAAGGTTTTACATGCCGTAGAAGCTCTCCGGGGTTATAGGCTTCGAGGGGGTCTTGATCTTATCCCTGGCGAGACTTCCCAAGACCTTCACACCCTCGGCTATCTTATCTGGTGAGGGGAAGCTGAAGTTAAGTCTCATTGAATTCCATCCACCGCCGTTGGAGAAGAACGAAGCGCCCGGCACGTAGGCAACGCCCATAGCGATGGCCTCGGTGAGCATCTTCCTCGTGTCTATCTCGAGCGATGGAAGGAACACCATTACAAACAACCCGCCGACAGGCTTAGGCCACCAAGTGTTCTCGGGCATGTGGTCAAGGAGGGAGTCAAGCATAACGTCCCTCTTAACCTTATAGACTTGCCTAGCTTTCTCTATAGTCCTCTCAACCACGCCCCGTCTCATGGCTTCAAGGGCTATGTATTGTGTTAGTGATGATGTGTGAAGATCCGCAGTCTGCTTAGCTCTCTCAAGCACGTCAATGACGTAGTGATTCCCCAAAACCCACCCTAGTCTCAGTCCCGGTGAGAGTATCTTGCTCAACGTGCCTAAATATATGACCCTACCCTCCTTATCGAGCGTTTTAAGCGGGGTCACGTCAACCCCGCTCTCGTAGACGAAGTACGAGTAAGGATCGTCCTCGATAATCACTACGTCGTACTCGGAAGCAAGCTGTAGGAGAGCCTTCTTCCTCTCAACACTCATCGTGACGCCGGCAGGGTTATGCGCGACTGGTATTGTGTATATGAACTTAACCTTCTTGCCTTTAGCGTAAACCTTCTTCAGCTCCCTCTCTAGGAGGTCTACACGCATTCCGTCCCCGTCCACAGGAACCCCTATTATCTGGGGGTGTGAAAGCGTGTATGCGTTCAGGGCAGCTAAGTAAGTAGGTAACTCAACTATTATCACGTCCTCCCGCTCTATGAAGACCCTGCTTATTAAGTCCAGTGCCTGTTGCGAGCCAGTTGTGATCAGTACGGAGTCACTGCTGTCGACTTTAACGTCCTTCCTCTGCAGGAAATTCGTTAATTCCTTCCTGAACTCGGTTATCCCGGCTGTCGGTGCGTACTGAAGTGAAGACTCCCCACGCTCTCTAATAACCTCCTGTGCTATCTCAGCTAACTCCTCCTTAGGAAAGGTCTGTGGATCCGGCAGGCCTCCCGCAAGACTTATGATCTTCCTGCCTTCAGTGAGTTTAAGAAGCTCTCTCACCTCCGATGCTTTAAAGAGCTCAGATCTTCCCGCAAGTAACTTCAAGTAATCGACCGTTTTGAATCCCCTATAAATTAGGGAATTAAGGGTTTTAAATATTCGTCTATAATATTGACATTATTTTCTTTACTTATTATCAACATAAACCCCGGCCACAAAGTATTAAACATATCGAAGGTGATAGTACGCCGGTGCCGTTCCTAAGTTTATCTTTTTACGTAGAGCCAGCATGCAACACCGTGTTCAGGCTCTACATCAATTATAGGTGGTTCCTGAGTCTTGCAAACGTCCATCGAGTAAGGACACCTTGGATGGAGTCTACAGCCGCTCGGCACTGCTGCCGCGCTCGGTATCTCGCTCTTGATGGGGACCTCTCTCATCTTTAATCGGTTAGAAGGGTCTGGCTCAGGTACAGCTGCTACTAAAGCCTTAGTGTAGGGGTGATAAGGGTTGTTGATTATTTTACTTGCAAGACCCGTCTCGACTATCTTACCTAAGTACATGACTGCTATCTTATCACATATGTAGTTAGCTACAGCTAGATCGTGAGTTATAAAAATGTATGAGAGATTTCTTGAGCTCTTTAAATCGAGCATTAGTTGTAGAATTTCAGCTCTTATAGAGACATCAAGCATGCTGACGGGTTCGTCAGCTATTACCAGCGACGGGTTAAGTATCATAACTCTAGCTACCGCAACTCTCTGCCTTTGACCACCTGATATCATGTGCGGATATCTCTCAACGAACTCTTCAGGAGGATTAAGCCTGACCTCGCTTAGGGCCTTATAGATAATCTCTTGCCTCTCTTCCTTGCTTGACCCTATAGAATGTATTATTAGAGGCTCCTCCAAAATACTCCCTAAAGTCATTCTAGAGTTAAGCGATCCATAGGGGTCCTGGAATATTATCTGTATCTCGCGTTTCAACAGTTTGTCGATGCTACTAGGCAACTTATCGAATAGACTAACGTAATCCCCGTAAACGAATATTCCCTGAGGCATCAATTCCTTAACTTCTTTAGAGACCTTGTACAATGCTCTGCCATCAGACACTTCTATGAGTCTAGCTATCAATCTACCCGTTGTTGTTTTCCCACATCCTGATTCGCCAACCAAACAAAATACGTCGCTCTCAACAACCTCGAAGCTTATCCCGTCAACGGCTTTAACACTCCTAGGAGGCTTACCTCTCAAGATCTCAGAGATACTCCTCTTCACCGGGAAATACTTCTTCAGATTCTCCACTCTAAGCTTAACCTCACTCACTTGGATCACCATTAACCTAGGTTCTAATCACCTTCCTCGGCAACAAGCTAAACAGGACCAACGTCGGTGAAGCTACAGTAGTGACGTAGAGGACTAACTGAAGTAGTATGTGCCTTGACCTCAACATACGAGTTGTTCCCCAGGCTTGAGGTCATTGGCCTTGTTGTCATTGCCGAACCACCCTAGCTAAAAACTATTACTTAACTTAAAATTAAAATTTTATCATTCAATTGAACGTCGTGACTGACGTTAAGGTAGGCGGTGACTCCTCCACAATCGTGGTCAGCACTGTTATTAAAGACCCTATTTCTTTGTGTGTAGCCAGCATGCCACTCGGTGCTCCCCACCCATTTCAATGGTTGGTGGTTCCTTATGCCTGCATATATCCATGACGTAGGGGCACCTAGGGTTAAATCTACAGCCTATCGGGGGTCTCCTGAGGTCGGGAGGGACTCCCGGTATCCACGTTATCTTCCCTTTATACCCCAACCTGGGTATGCTTCTCAACAGCCCTTGCGTGTATGGATGCTTCGGGTTATTGAATATCTCCTCGGAAGACCCGAGCTCGACTACCTTACCTGCATACATTATAGCTACCTTATCGGAGATCTCAGCAATAATGCTTAAGTCATGCGTTATGAATATCATTGAAGTTTTCTCCTCAGTCTTTATCTTCTTCAGCAAGTTCATTATCTGTGCTTGAATAACCACGTCCAGCGCGGTTGTAGGTTCATCAGCTATTACTAGCTTGGGCTTAAGGAGTAGAGCCATGGCAATCACGACCCTCTGCTTCATACCCCCGCTTAACTCGTGAGGATACCTCTTCAGCAACTCTGGGTTAAGCCCTACTTGTACTAACGCCTCTACAGCCGATTTGACCGCTTCTCTCCGACTGAAACCCTTGTGAAACGTCAGTACCTCAACCAGTTGCTTCTCAACAGTGTAGACGGGGTTAAGCACGTTCATGGCACCCTGGAAAACCATGCTTACTTTACTCCATCTAATCCTCCTTAGCTCATCCTCACTCAACTTAGTTACGTCAATGCCGTCAATGAGCACATTGCCCCCCTCGATCCTCCCCGGAGGCGGGACCAACCCGAGCAATGAATAACCTAAAGTAGACTTACCGCACCCGGACTCGCCTGCAAGACCAAGAACCTCAGCTTCCCCCACAGTAAATGAGACCTCGTCAACTGCTCTTACAATGCCAGCCAGTGTACGGTAGTAAACCCTCAGATCCCGTACATCGAGTACAGTTCTCAAAGAACCCACTACTCACACCTAAAGTTCAACGGGTTTAAGCTTTATTAGTCACAAGACCTTAAACTATATTCAGATGATGAGGTGGGCAGCCTAAGACTAAAGTAAGGATGAAGACCACGGTTCACTCTGAGCCTCTACCCTTTATAACTGGGAGACGCGCCCTCCCTTGCCGAGGTGAACGTTTACAAGCTCCTCGTGAAAAGGTAAATCAATGAAGTCCTTCGTTTAATGCTACGAAAATTGAGGCTTCTATAGCATTGACGGTATCTCTCTCACGCACTCCAACTCTCTGAGCCTGCCGAGGATCCCGTAGACCGCTGTGTTAACTTCGTCCTCGTCCTTAGCCCCGGTGATGACCATCTTGCCACTGCTGAATATCAGCAGAACTACTTTAGGTTCTTCCATCCTGTGTATTAAACCTGGGAATTGTTCCGGTTCATACATGACGTTAGGCAACAACAGCGCAGCCTTCTCCAGGTCGACCTCCATGCCCAAGCTCGCCGACGCAACTATGTTCTGTATCTGAATCCTAGGCTTACCAACTATTATTATGCCGTGTCTGACGAAAGCTCTGATTATCTTCTTAAAACCGTCTATCAGTTGATTCTTGCTCTTAGCCCCGGTGATGACCATCTTGCCGGAATTAAATATCAACGCGGTCAGCCTTGGCTTACTCAGCCTGTAGATCAAGCCAGGGAATTCCTCAGGGTCATATTCGACATTTGACACAGTCCTGGCCACCGCGCTTAAGTCTAAGTTCTGATCAAGAGTTGCGGTGGCAACTATATTCTCAACCCTTATGATGGGTTTGATCTCCATTTTAAGCACCCAATAATTTAAAATAACCAAGCTTTTAAATCGGACTCCTACGATATATACTCAGCCAGCTCGCTCAATGAGGGCAGCTCAAAGATCCCCACATCGTCATCGATTATAATCGGTCTAATTCCTTGGATCACGGCTTCATCCCTAAGTATCGGCGATATGAACGTATCCGGGCTTAACGTTATTCTCGAGCCTGTCTGGTAAGCTCCGGTTGCCGGTAGGGTTACGAAGGTCTTGCCTGAGATCTTCAACTCCCCGACTAGGAAGCAATGAAACTTGCCGAGCCTCCCCACGCTATCCCGTAAGGTTATGCTCGGGTGCTCATGCCCTAAAATCAAGTAACTCCACTCACGTCCTGCGTCCCTCGGAAGCACTTTATGCCCGTGAACGATCAGGTACTCACCCATCATGAAGAACTCCTCCAACCTGAAATCAAACCTCTTCTTAAGGATTGGGAGGTAGTTGTCGTGGTTCCCCCTGACCACTACAACCTCCTTCACCCTAGGTGTGACATGCTCTAAGAAGCCGACCAGCTCTCTCCTCTCAACAGGGCTTAAGCCGTTGAAGCTGTGTTTAAGGTCGCCCGCGATAACTAACTTGTCAACGGCGAGTTCACTCAGGAGTCCGTCAACTAGCTCGATGGCCCTCTTAAGTTGGAAGCGAGGTATGAAGACGCCCTTAGAAGCCAGCTCGTCCTCATACCCTATATGTATGTCCGCTATAATCAAAGCTCTATACCTCCTTAAGTAGAGCGCGGGTGAAACGCCTGCTATGTCAGCTCCCTGAATTATCTCCATCGGCATCATAGATGAAGGTGCTACGAAGTATTTAAAAGCTTGAGCGATGATCATTATTGATGATGAGGCTTACAAGGGTTGATTGAGTGAGAGGAGAACCCGCGTCTGAACCCCACTACAGGTAACCACTCAGCTCAATCACCGACCCACTTAATTCCTGGGGGCATTCGCTTAAAATCCTCTTTATCAACCTTACAACAACCTCCAGGTTCATCGATTTCTTAAGAACGCCTTCAGGCAACTTCTTAGATGGTACATCAACCCAGCCGAGAGCGATGCCGAAAACCCTAACGTTAGCGGGCACGTGGTTCTTCGCTTCCCTGACCACTGTGTGGATTGCTGCGGAGGACGCCAGGGTAGGCAATGATGGGGTTAAGCCTTCATAGACCTTAGAACCCTTAATGGGGGTTAGGTCTGTAAGCACGATTATTGAGGAGCCTTCCCCCCTCATGAAGGAGGCCAACGCCCTGAGCAGGGTTAGAGGCACTACTACATTCAGGTACGTAACTTCCTTGACGAGTTCCTCACTGAGGTCCTGGAACCTGGATTGATCGAAGACAGGCTCCATTATTATAGATGCGTCTAGTGAGTTGGTTAAAGCGCGCATCTTAGCGACCAGACTTTCAACCCCCTTACCCAGAAAGTCGTGCTTTATTAAGTGAACGTCACTCACCTCCCCCCTAAGAGAGCTTGAGAGAAGCTTTGCGAGCTCGTCGCATCCTCTATTACACTGAAGAATAAGCTCGTATTCACCGGCCAGTGAAAGGGCAACATGCCTCATCAGCTTACCTGAAGCCCCCATAATGAATAACTTACGCATTTTAGGACCTCATTAAGAACTTGACTAAGAACAGCCCGTAGACGCATGAGGTTAGGGGGTCAGTCCTTAGGCGTAGCGAGAACACCTCAGCGTTACGGCTAACAGCCAACGCCTTCACAGGCCTTAACGAGTACTCCTCAACGTCCGTAGTTATTAGGAGCACTCTCCCCACCCTCTCCACGAGCTTAGGTACAGCCTCAGGCTGGACTAGATGAGCAGTGACTAGATACCCGTATGCGAGCTCCTCCGCAACCCCCCACATAGAGGGGCTGGCGGTGATGATGAAGGGCCTCCCTAGGAAGGCTTTCAGCTCCTCTAGGACTCCGCTGTAGGACCGTAGGAGTTCCCCAAGCACAGCAACATCAATGGTCTCTAGCTCGCTCAATATCCTCGATTTACGTACGGAATCCCTCCCAGCCAAGTTGCCCGCCGCAAGTGACGCCACTACATGCGTATCAATCAACCACTCCTGAGTGTCCAGATCAACTACCTTATTCACCCCTAACCTGTACTTCAGCTCCTCACTAAGGGCTCTCTGAGAGACAACCAGTACTTCGTGGTTAGTCCACGTCAGTTGGTCGATTAATAAGCTCAGGGTGTGAAGACCTTCGCTCGAGGAATAAACCAGTATTTTCGATTCCCTGCCCTCATCGTAGGGGGCTATATAATACATCAGGTCCTCAGGACCTACGTACTTAACGTCTTTATCGGTTATGGAGGAGAAAGCTATTGCCGTGTACCTAGCCGGCGACTCATAAGGGTCGCATGTAGTGGTAATTACTTTACTAGCGTCCTTAATGAAGCCAGCGACCACTGAGGCATGGACTTTTAAGTTGTTAACTCTCTCCTTACTTAACGTACTGGCTAACTCCTCTACTAGACCAGAGAGTCCCTTAGACTCGTCTCGCACAAACACCCCACCCTCTCATCAGGTCCGGGCAACCTAGGTATCAGCTCCGCCAGTATCCTTTTAGCCTTCTCCACGTTCTCGGACATCACCCTAGCCACCTCCTCAGCGGTGACAGGCTTCTCCGCCCACACATCGTAGTCGGTTACCAGCGCTATTGTAGCGTAATGCATTTCAGCTTCCCTGGCCAGGTTAACCTCGGGGACCAAAGTCATGCCAACCACATCGGCCTTAAAGACCTCCTTCCAGACCCTGGACTCAGCTCTGGAAGAGAATCTCGGACCCTCTATACAGACGTAGGTCCCTCTGGGATGTATCCTCACGTTTAGGGACTGAGCTACCGACGTGATTAAAGTCCTCAACGTCGGGCAGAAAGGATCAGCCAAGCTCACATGAGCTACGACAGGTCCGTTGAAGAAGCTATACTCCCTCTTCTTGGTCATATCTATGAACTGGTCAGGAACGACCAGGTCCCCAGGCATGAAGTCCTCCCTAAGTGATCCTACAGCTGACACAGCCACAACCCACTTCGTCCCCAATGACTTAAGAGCCCAGACGTTAGCACGATAATTAATTTTGTGGGGAGGTATCTTATGACCCCTGCCATGTCGGGGGATGAAAGCGATGGATCTGCCCTTGTAGGTACCAACCATCACATTATCAGAGGGATTCCCATAAGGCGTGTATATTTTAAACTCCTTAACGCTCTCAAACATCCCTGGGTCGTAGAGACCGCTACCGCCGATAATGCCTATCTCGACCTTAGTAGGAGGCTTAACTAGCACACGAACCACCCAAGTATTCTAGTAAGTTAATGTTTAAATAATTCCTCGAGCATTCCCCCTACCTTATAATAACGGATCCTTCAGAATAAACCCATGCCTATAATTTTAAAGCGTCATCAGCCAACGACCACGCAAGTATTGTTAACCGGCATACTCCCTCCTCTTGCGGGCAGTCACCAGCTTTGTGAATAAGCCGTAAAACCCGAGTACGAGACCGGCTAGCGATATCGCATAAGCGAATATTGAAAGCAGTATGTTCGGTGATATTGTTTGAATTACCATCAGGAAAGTCAGCACCCACCCCCCTGCAAGTAGGAGGAGGCCGATGGCGATGTAGAGGGATTCATCACTTACTCGCATAGAGCCAACACTTCACATAGTGTTCAGACGTTATCTTCGTCATGGGCGGTTCCTGCGTCTTGCAGACTTCCATCACGTGAGGACATCTTGGGTGGAGCCTACAACCACTCGGCGGTCTCATCAAGTTCGGCGGTTCCCCACGCAAAGTCTCCCTGACTCTAAACCTGTTTGACGGGTCTGGATCTGGTATCACGTTAATTAACGCGGTTGTATACGGGTGTTTCGGCCTTGCTATTATATCAAGCGCTGGGCCTACCTCTACAATCTGCCCGGCATACATAACTGCTATGCGGTCTGAGAAATACTTCGCCGTCGAGAAGTCGTGGGTAATATAAACTATCGAGAGGTTGTATTTCCTCTGTAAATCCTTGAAGAGAGTCAACGTTTCGATTCTGACGGAGGCGTCGAGCATTGAGACAGGTTCGTCAGCTACCACGAGCTTCGGTCTCAGGATTAGTGCTCTTGCTATCGCAACTCTCTGGAGTTGACCGCCGCTGAGCATGTGCGGGTACTTATTAATGAAGTCCTCAGGCGGTGTTAGCCTGACGTCCTCAAGAGCCTCTATCACTCGTTCTAACCTGGGTTTCTCGTTATACCTATGTATTATGAGAGGTTCCTCAAGGATTTTCTTGACGCTCATGAACGAGGGCACGGCCCCGTACGGATCCTGCTGCACCATCCCAGTCTCCCTTCTATACCACTTCAGTCTTCTTTCACTCAACTTAGTTATATTGGCGTTTTCATAGAGTATCTCACCGCTTGTCAGTCTAACGAGTCTTAAAATGGCCTTACCAAGCGTGGTCTTACCGCAACCGCTCTCGCCGACTATCGCGTATATCTCCCCTCTCCTCACGGCCACAGACACTCCGTCAACGGCTTTAACGTATCCCGTGATTGTGAGGAGTTTCCTTACAGGATACCATACCTTCAAATCCTTAATCGCCAGGAGCACGTCCTCGCGCACGGTAGTCAAAGTGCTACTTGCCTGCATATAGCCAACACCTCACGTACGAGTTCCGGTTGAGCTTTATTAGAGGAGGTCTCTCGCCGCAGACAGGCATCGCGAAAGGACACCTCGGTCTGAAACGACATCCTGGAGGCGGGTTTATCAGGCTTGGCGGAGCTCCTGGGACAAACGTAGGCGCTTTATTCTCATGGAGACGTGGAACGCTTGACAGCAATGCCTTGGCGTACGGGTGGAGCGGTTCAACGTAGACGGTCTCAGACCGGTTCAGCTCCACGACCTCGCCAGCGTACATCACGGCAACATGATCGGCGATCTCACTTGATATCCCTATGTCGTGCGTGATGAAAATGAAGGATATTCCGGTCTTGCTCCTGAGATCCTTCAGCAGACCCAAGATATTTGCTTGCGTCATTACGTCGAGAGCTGATGTGGGTTCATCCAGTATCACTATGTTAGGCCTCGTTATTAGGGCAAGCGCTATGACTACCCTCTGCCTCATCCCACCGCTCAATTCGAAAGGATATCGCCATAAGAACTCCTCCGAAAGACCTACTAGACCGACCATGTTGCGGGCAGCCTCAATAGCTTCCCCTTTACTAACGCCCTTGTGTAGGACGAGCGGCTCTATTAAGTGATCTACAACCCTGACAACTGGATTAAGTGAATTCATGGCTGCCTGTGAAACGTACGAGACCTTAATCCATCTAACCCTCTCGTCAAACTCGCTGTCGCTTAGGTTCATGACGTCAACGCCGTCGATCACCACGCTTCCCTTATAAACGGCTACGTTCCTCGGTAAGAACCTCAGTATAGCTCTAGCCAGCGAGCTCTTACCACACCCGGACTCACCTATAACTGCTAGGCTCTCGCCCTGATCCACAGCGAAAGTGACGTCATCAACGGCCCTGACTATGCCACGCATAGTTCTGAAGTAGAGATGTAGGTTCTTCACTTCCATGAGCGCTGGCATCTTTACATCTCCCTCAGCCTTGGATTGAATATCTTGTCTAGGGTGAAGCCTATGAGCGCGAAGCCCAGCGTCAACAGGACAAGGCAGAAAGCAGGTTCTAGGATCCAGTGATAGTAACCCCTGTACACAGCACCGCCGCTAAACGCCTCGTCTAATACTTTCCCCCAGGTTATGGCGGTCGGGTCGCCCACCCCTAATATAGCTAGGGCAGCCTCTAGAAAAACGTATGACGGGACTGACAATATGATGCTGGGAATCGTCGTAGGAAGTATTTTCGGGATCATGTAACGGAACACGATCCTGAGGTCACTGGCCCCGTAAGCCCTAGTGGCCTCTATGTATGGCATCTCCTTTATTTGAAGGAACATAGCCCTATAGACCTTCACACCGCTGCCGAAGATGCTTAACGCGATCACTATCACGAGCAACGTCCATATAGTGAATCGGTAGAAATACGATATCATCACCACGATCGGGAGGAACGGCAACACAAGCATTATTTCGTTAACTCTTTGAGTCATGTAATCAACCCACCTACCGTACCACGCGCTCACAGCAGCTATGATCATCTCCAGAAACACTGTGACAACCGAAGCGATGATGCCGAAGGCCAACGCGATGGGAGCCCCCCATATAATAGCCAACCACAGATCCCTCCTCTTGTGATCAGTGCCTGCCAAACCGAAGACCCTCCCGTAAACGTTCAGTTTAATATCTACATCAGTTGCGTTGTTGGGTGATGAGACCACCAATACAACCCTGTATCTCCCCTTTAAAACCTCTCTAGTGTCAGGTGATAGAATGCTCTTGTCCTCCTTCGCGAATAAAGCGATTTCCGGGCTTATGTCGTAAGCGGGACTCTCTCCAAGCTTCTCCTTGATGTACTTGGCGTATTGAGCTTGGAACGCCCTATCAGCTGACACCGAGTAATACCTGTATTCACTACTTAACGACTCACGCATTATAGTGAGTTCCGTCCCGTCAGGCTTAACCCACGTTAACGTTACCAACACCGCTTGCGTGATGTTGCGTGCATAGAACCTCAAAGCTAGTTCTGACGGGAACTCATCGTATTCAAAGCTGAAGGGTATTTCTATCTTTATATATACACCGCCTCCGAACGGTATCGGTTGCTTTACCTTAATACCTTCAGCCCTGGAGTCTAGCACTATGGTTTCCGGGAGTTTTTTAGTGAGGAAGTTATTTACCCATGCTGGATACGCTAGCTTCGGGCAATCCTCCCAGTAATCTAAGGTATTCCAAGCCTTAACCGCCTTATCATACGGCATTGCCACGACGGCGTAGATTGATATGGCTATAAAAACCACGATTATTACCGTCCCAGCCAGCAATGACTTGTAGCGGAACGTGGGTTGCAAAGCAGTTTTAATCCTGCCTGTCAAGATCACTCACCCACTTTTATTCTAGGGTCTACGAGCGCGTAGACTACGTCGAGAACTATTACGCTGACCCCAAGTAAGTACGCGAAAATAGTGGCCGTGCCTATTATCACAGGCGCGTCGTTTATACCTATTGCTTCGGCCATGAGAGTGCCCACCCCAGGCCAGTTAAACACCCTCTCAGTTACTATAGCGCCCATCCATGATGATATCAAAACAAGCACGAAGTCAGTTATTATGGGGGGGAGAACGGGTCTGAGGACGTACTTTCGCTCTATTATCCTTGGAGGAACCCCTCTCGCTCTCGCATATTCCACATAATCCTCCATGGAAAACATCAGGAAGAAAGTCCTCATGCGATACGCGCCTATCGGTATGTAGGCAACGCTCCAAGAGAGCAACGGCAACACCATGTGCTTTAACACGCTTAACGCGTAGAGCAACGGCTCCTCGGGAGGCGGTGCGTCGACCAGACCACCGTATGGCAGTACTCCAAACCATGACGCAAAAATTATTATCATGAATATGCCGTAAAACCATCCAGGCATCGATGACAGGGGTGCAAGCGATATGATTGTCTTGTCAAGCTTACTCCCGTATCTCCTCGATAGTAACAGTCCCAGGAGTAGCTCGCACGCGAATATCAGCACATTCGCGGTGGTGAACAATAGAACCGTTGTTGGCAGCCTCTCCCCTATTATATCCCACACTCTGTTTGAACCGCTAGAGCTGAACATCTTCATCGCTCTACCTAAGTTCAACGTAAGCGCGTTGTACAAGTAATTGAAGCTTCTAATTATGAAGTGCTGGTCGAGGCCCATTCTCTTGATCTCCTGCTCTATTATTCTCTCAGCAAGCTTCTTGATCTCCTCTGGAGGGTATCCTTTGTAAGCAGGGTTAGTGCGAAGGCTCTCATACACGTTGAATCTAAGCTCACTTATTACGATCTCATCCACATAGCCTCCGGCATTGGCGATTACGATGGTCAGGTATACAGCTACTATGATCGCTAACGCCACTGTGGCTGCTCTAAATCCAACGTAACGCCCGATCCTAGTAATCTTACTTCTCCCGAATCGCAGTGCATCTCACCCTAAAAAAGTTTCAAGAATCTCCTTTTAAACCTTTAAGTTTGATTAAAAAACAAATCAAGTTAATTTAAGTCTTGGGCTTCCTACCCATCAAAACTGCCACAACGCCAACTACTAAACTCACTATGCTAAGTCCGATGGCTGCGTAAGCGACGGTCGCCAAGGACCCTACCTGGTCTTGAACGCTCTTTACCTGAGAGCTTACTGCGTCGATCTTTGACTCTACACTGCCTATACGAGACCCTAAGCCGCTTACGTCACCGCGTACGGCGGCCACCTGCTCACCCACGTACCCTATCAGGCTCTTCACAGTGAAAGTCGTTTTAACTATCGTGGGTGTGCCAACGAGCTTGGATACTGCTACGACAACCAGTTCTGCCGTTCCCTCCTCTAGGGCTCCTGTCTCATCAGGTCCTAGTCTGATCTCGTACAAGCCGTCTCTCACAGCTTCAGCATAGCCGACAAACTTTCCTCCAGGATGTATTATAAGGTATTTAACGTAGAATATATCATCGACACTATACGGCTGCCCATGGAAGCTCACTCTCACACCAGTAGTTAGGGGTTGTGTCTGTATAATGGTCCCAATGGGGTCTATAGAGACCTCAGGAACCATGGGTTCGCCGAACTTAAGCCATTTATCGGCGGTGTCAACGTGTTCCCTATAGGCTTCAATCACTACTTGCTTCGCGACAGTGTCAACTACATCGAGGTAGAAGGGACCGTTGCCAACCCAGAAATGCCCCTTACTATTATACCAATTCATCAAGTTCTGGTATCTTGCCAGAACTTCACTCGCCGACGCATATCTCCCTAGAACCTCCGCATACGGTATGAACCCTGTGTTAATCGCCTCCTGAAGCTTTTCCTTCAGTATTTCTAGAGACGGTCCTGCAATGTAGTTCATCCAGTCAACTCCTAACCTGTCTGCTTTATCTGCGCTGAACGCCAGCCTCTGCTCCGCCTCAGCCAGATACCCTATCGCGAGGGCGTGCCAGGGAGCTGCACCCTGACTGTAATAAGGCCAGAATCCGTCGGCGCCTGCCTCGGCGATCCATTCAGCGTCTTCGTACCAAACATCTGTGTAGTATTCTATTACGAACGGATTCTCACTCACTATCTTGAAGCCCTTGAACGTCTCCATAAATGCTTCATAATCTGGAACGTAAGCCTCGTCGTAGATAGGACTTGCGGGATCAGCCCTGTCATGAGTTATTATGAATGCAAAGACTATATCGGCAATGCTGAACTGGCTGCCGTCATGCCACTTGTACTGCCCAGAGAATAATTTATCATCGTAATGTACAACTATTTTCGCATTTGCATTAACATTCTCACCTAGAGCCTCCTTAACAGTTATTATCTTTTTCTGAGAGGCATCCCACTTATACCACGCATCGCCAGGCACCTTTACCTCGCTAACTTTTATTAACGAGACCCAGTCCAGCGTCTTACGTACAGGGAGCTCCTCATTCACGTAAACCTCTGCTTTCTCGACTCTGTGCGGCCAGAAAAGACCGGTGTAGGGATCCGGTAACACTGCTGTCTCGCCTGTAGCCCGTATTATTGATTGATCGAATATCCAGTTAGTGCCTGCTATAGCGTTCCACGGTTCTACCAGCAAGCTAGGCATCAGGATCTTCACTTGACCACCAACTCTGTTCTCATACCTCAACGTCCAAGGCCATAGCCATGAGCCGGAGTAGCCGCCGGAAAGATCGTAGGCAATGCTAATCTCAGGTCTCCTTACCCACAGCGAAGTTAAGTGCACTAGCCATATCCTCTGGGACTCCTTCAGAGACAGGACTAAAGCCTTCGACATTAATTCGTCTCTCTCTTCGGCGGATTTATACATTTTATTATACAGTTTTTGAGCGACGCTGTAGAACTCTGGGTCATTCACATATGCCTGCCACAAAGGCTCTGGCCTTCCCATCTTAGTGTAGAAGTATCCGAAGTTATCCGCCTCGTCCCTAGATACTATGGTGGTTATCCATCCTCCAGTGTACACGTGCCACTGGCCGTCAGCCGGGTTACCTCTAATCCAGTAGGGAGAGAGCTCGCGTGATGTACCGTATTTCCTCTCTACAGTGAATCCCAGCTTCTCCAGCTGACTTGCTGTGTAATCGCCTATGGCTCTTCTAGCGTCCTCCGTTCTGATTAAGAATATTATTGTCACCGGCTCGCCTTTATAGTACCACTTACCGTCTCTATACACAGCGCCCATCTTCTGCATTTCCTCGAATATCATCGCCTTGCCCTTCTCGAAGTTGTACTTGTACGTGGACTCAACTTCATATATAACATCGGCGTATCGTGCGTAGTCCGGGAAGCTCGGCGTCAATGCGGTATACCTGGGGACGGCTAAGCCGCCCATTATATCGCTGGCTATGTAAGTCCTGTCTACGATGTAGTTCATAGCCTCTCTTATCTTCGCATTACTGAAGGGATTCAGCTTCCCTGTGGCGGGGAACTCAGGGCCGACGGGGTTGAAAGTTAGTTCGTAGTAGAGCCCGTATGAGAACTCGTATGAGAGGCCCTTCTCCTTAACGGTCTTGAATATGTTAGGGTCTGTTAGGTCGTCGAAGAACGCCTGAGCTTCATTTTTAACCAGCATTTCCACTACCTTATCCGGATCTGACTCCGTGTAGAACACTACCTCGTCAACCCAAGGACCTCTAGGCGCTTGCTGCGCTGACGTGAGGAGCGCAGACCCTAGCCCAACTACTATTGTTAGAGCCAACACCAACGCAATTACCTTGCTATACTTGAGAGTATTCATTACTGAATTCACCTCAAGGTATTATTGTGCTTGACAATATAAATCTTTAACCACTTCAACGCTGATGTACTTAGCTTGGTGCGGATGGGATTTACTCACAAATTTACCGGTGAAATCCTTAACTTATAGTACATTCATCTTTTTAGCCCGAAATAAATCGTGTGAAAGCTTCCTCTTTTAGTTTCCCAGTTAACTGTGAAATCTCCGTTTGCCGCGTCTACGGCGGCTCTCATCGATGGCGAGCGTGATGGCAGCCTTCCGTAAGTTCCTCAAGTCTATCTTGCCTATACGCCTCAATAACTTCTTTAATGGTGTCCGCGTTAGCCTTTAACACAGCCACTCCAGCCTCTTGGAAAACGCTCAGTGCTTGTGGTCCCATCCCGTAAGCGATTATGGCATTAGGTTTGAATCGTAGGAGGCGGTGTGGTGGACGTCCAGCCCCGCCGAAATGCTCACTTTCATTGGGCATCGCTTGGACGTTTGAAACGCTGCCGTCTTCGTCCAACTCCACGACAATGAAGTACGGCGCTCTCCCAAAATGCTCCGAAAGCCTTGCGTCAAGCCCATTTCCATCCTCAGCCGGAATAACTATCCTCTCCTTCAACTTCTCACCTCCATCTTTTCTAGAGACTTGTAATAATTTTAATCTTTCCCGCCCTAACCTCTCGGGCTTTCCCCTATCTTCACGCACGCCCTCCACGGACTCTAAAACGTATACTCGCGGTACTCGTACAGTGGTTCAAAAATCCAGGTGCCGCGCTCCACGCGACTCCGCATGGCATGCGGCTAGAAAACTGTGCGGTGGGGAACTCGAAGAGGGTGATGTTTTATGACACAGTGGCGAAGGCATACCACCGCTATCCTTGTACAGCTACAATGAGGCTCATAAGCGACTGTGACGTGTTGACTTTGAATCTGGGGTATGGTGACTACACCGGGACTAGAAGTATTAGTGCGGGGGGTGGGATTTGAACCCACGCAGGCCTACGCCATCAGGGCCTAAGCCTGACCCCTTTGACCTGGCTCGGGCACCCCCGCACCAATAACTATTAAGGGTTCTGGTATTAAAAGAATTACCCGTTTTCTTCAGCGATGTGCTTATTACGGTTTTCACGTTGTTTTGATTATAGGTGTTTGGATCGGTGGTTCACTGCCTGATATGTTGCGTGGTGAGTGGTGATGAGCTCTAGCGTTCCTGAGTGTTTAGTTAGGACGTTATTTAGCGAGGTCGCGGAGGGGTTGCCCTGTTTCTGTCTTGAGAGGTGGCAAAGCTTGCACGAAACTAGAGTCAAAGTTCTGCTTAGTGAGAGCGGTGTACAACCTCTCACGGTTTACGAACTTGCTGAGTACGGCGTTGACCTGAGGAAGGTCTTGAGTCTAGAGGTGGGTTACGGGTGGACTAAGGGCTCACCAGAGCTTAGAGAGAGGGTCTCCGAACTCTACGGCAGGACCGTCGACGCTGAGGGTGTCGTGGTAACTAACGGCTCTGCTGAAGCCAATCTAGTTGCTTTGCTGAGCACGGTTAAGCCGGGGGATAAAGTCCTAGTTGACATGCCCAACTATATGCAGGTTCCCGGGCTGCTTAAGTGGGTTAAGGCTCACGTCATACCGCTATGGAGAAGCCCACCAGCTTGGAGGTTCCCGTTAGGGGAGGCTCTTGAGCTTATGAGAAGACACAGACCTAAAGCCCTCTTCGTCAACGACCCGAACAACCCGACCGGCACCATCATGAGTGAGAGAGAGCTGGACGAGCTTGCTCAAGAAGCTGAAAGTGTAGGAACCCTAATGGTGTTCGATGAAGTGTATTGGGGGTCTGAACTACAGGGATCAAGACCGAGTATATTAGAGGTTGCCGGTGCTGAACACGCTCTCTCCGTGTCGGGGCTCTCCAAGGTGTACGGGTTGCCTGGCTTAAGGATAGGATGGGTAGCGGGTAATAGAGAGACGGCGAATAAGTCGTGGAGCGTGAAAGACTACATCACTATAGCCCCTTCAGTGCTGAGCGACTACGTGGCCTCAGTCATGCTCGAGTCAGGAAACGTGGAGAGACTCAGAGAGAGAGCTAGGAGGATAGTCAAGAGCAACTTAGAAACTCTTAAAGAGGCACTTGCTTCGGGGGAGGGGGTTATCGAGCCTTACTGGCCTGAGGCCGGGGCGTATCTGTTGGCTAGGATACCGTGGAGTGGCGACACGTTAGCAGTTTCATACAAGCTCTTCACCGACTACAGTGTCTTAATTAATCCTGGCGAGTGCTTCGAGATCCCTGGATTCGTGAGGATTGGGACTGGACAGAACCCGTCAAAGTACGGCAGGAGCGTTCAGGCATTAATTAACGCGTTAAGAGACATCGTTAACGTCCATTGATTGAGTCTGGTGTTGTATGTGATGTTGTTCTTTTTAGCCCCGTTGATAGGACTTATGGCGGGCGTGCTTGGCTCCATGTTTGGGCTTGGAGGCGGGTTTCTGATGATTCCGTTGTTGAACATCGCCGGCGTCGATATGAAGGTGGCGATAGGCACCTCGGCTAGCGCTATATTCTTCAACATGCTTTCATCAACCATAGCTTACTCGAGATATAAATACGTGGTTTACAGGGCAGGTCTCTTCATATCCGTAACTGCTGTTGTGACGGCGTACTTCGGCGCTCAACTAACTAGGATCCTAAACGCCGACGTGTTGAGAGTGTTGTTCGGGGCAGTGCTCATCTTAGTAGGGTTGAGGATCTACGCTGGTAAGGAGGGCAAGGAGCGAGATGCCAGACGAGATATGAACTGGGACTCAAGCACTTACGCGAAGCTCTTATTGGGGGGGTGTTTAGGAGGGTTCGTAGCTGGGCTTCTCGGGGTCGGTGGTGGGGTTGTTAATGTTCCTCTGCTCACGATGCTGGGTTTCACGATACATCACGCCGTAGCTACCTCGTCGATGGCGATCACCGTAACGTCCATTACCTCAGCCCTCACACACTACACACTAGGTAATGTCGACCTGCAACTCCTAGCTCTCCTGACACCCTCGTTGATTGTTGGGGCTCAGGTAGGCGCGTTGATAGCAAAGAAGACGAAATCGAGAACGCTTAGGAAGGGCTTCGCGATCACGCTCTGGTTCGTCTCCTTGAGAATGCTGCTTAAAGGCATCGGATTACTCGTGCCTTAGCACGTAAGAAAAGACTTAAAGATTAGTGATTAACTTGATCACCGAAGTCGTTGTGATGATGTTTGGGATCATCGTGCTCGGCATGTCGATTAACAGCCTTGCCAAGCGAATCCCACTATACAACTCGGCAGTCGAGTTATTGGTAGGCTTCGTCTACTGGATCCTAATACCCTTAACGTTCTTTAAGACGTTCAGCGAGAGGGGGTTAGAGCTTTCAGATTTTTGGATACTCACGTCGTTCCTGGTCTTCATGATAATCACCTTCATAGCCCTGTACAGGGCTCGACGCTACGAGGAGCGTGGAGTTAGGGAGGCTGTCTTCCTAAGCTCTGTTTTCCCGAACGCGGTCTTCCTAGGGTTTCCAATCAGCATGGCGTTCTTCAACACCTTAGAGGTCGCCTCAGTGTTCGGGCTCTTCACAGTGACCCTCAACGTCGTGATACCTGACTTAATGATCGCTAAAAGGACTGCTGCGGTCAGGCTCTTGAGGCACCCGGCCTTAATAGGATTTATTGCTGGGATCCTTTTCCACAGCACCAACCCGGAGTACGTTACAGTGGTTTCCGAGCGCCTAGGTTGGGTAACCCCGCTGCTCAGCTACTCCTCCACCCTGGTTCTCGGTCTAAGATTACCGCTCTCCCTCAGCCCCGTTAGGAAGTACTTAAGGGTAATAGCCGTAGTTGCGTTATTCAGGTTCGCCGTACATCCACTAGTAAGTCTACTCACAACGCAGCTCTTCAACATCCCCTGGGTCAAGGGAGTCCAGTTGGCGTTGCTCTCGGCAATGCCGCCCGCTCTCATAAACACGATCATATCTGAAAGATATGATTGGAAGCCTGAGTTGGTCTCAACAACTACAGTAACGTTAACCGTGCTTAGTTTAATAGCGTTAACGGTGCTTAGCTATCTAGTACGGAGTTGAACCGCAAAACTTACTTGGACACGGCCTGCTTTATCTCCTCCACTTTATCCCTGCGTACAGTCAGTACGGGTTTCTCCGGCAGTATTCCCTGAGGTCTGAACAAGACTATGGTCACTATAACTAGACCGACCAGTATATACTCCAACCACTCAGGACTTATCGGTATCACTAATGACAGCAAGTCCTTGTACGTGTATATTAAGGTTCTAACTATGGTGAACACGGTGATCCCTAGTAGGATGCCTAGGTTATTAGCTACGCCTCCCAGCATCATGTACGCCCAAGGCCAGAAGGTCCACGTTAGCCTCGTGTACGTGTAGGCTTTCATGCTTCCAGTGAATATGGCCCAGAGGGCTCCTCCAATAGCCGCTATAGAGCCTCCGATGATTAAGGTTTGTTTTTTAAGCTTTACTATGTCCTTCCCGTAAACGCTTGCAGCGACATCAGCGTCTCTAGCGGATTTGAGCATCCTACCAAACGGCGATCTGCCCAGAAGCTCTACGTAGAGATATATCAACACGCTAATACCTAATATTACGAAAGTGGTTAAGGTGAACCTGAACGGCCCGGCGAATCTGAACGGATCTACAACCGAGACTCCGGTAGTCCCTCCTACTAACGGCTGGTAATTCCACGCTATATTCATTAACGCGTCGCCGAAAGCTAGTAAGGTAATGCCTAAAGTGCCCTTAAGCCTTAACGCCGGGTAGGCGCAGATAAACCCTACTAGACCTCCTAGCAACGCAGACAGTGAAAGAGTCAATACGAAGATCCCTATAGAGAGAATGGGGTCTGACGCTAGAAACTCGTTAAGTTGACCCACAATTATATAATTGTTAGAGTAGTGAGCGTATTCAGCTCCAGCAGGGAGACCTAAGGCCAAGGCTAAAATTCTTCCAGGGATAGCTCCAGCGACTATGGCCCCGGTTATAACCGCTAGCAACCTGCCGAATTGCGGTAATCCCAGATACCCTGCCTCAAGGTTGAGACTTAAGGTCACGATGAGTCCCACGGCGATGTTGATTATAACCTGTAGTACGGCCGGTGGTATCTCTATCACTTCTTAACACCCCCTATCTTCCACACCTTCAATAATTTGCCCCATGGAAGGCTGATTAAACCTTCTGGTAGAGTTAGCAGTGCTATGGCCATAATAATCAACGGGAACACAGGCCTGTACGCAGAAATCCATCCGCCGATATATGTTGACATCAGGTAAACACCAACGTACTCGCCTAAACCAACTAGCAGACCTCCCAACAAGCTTCCAAATATCGAGTAGATGCCGCCTACTAGAGCTCCAGCGAAGAAAATCACCATTATGGTCATGCCGACAGCCGTGTAACCTACGGTGAGCAAGGAGAGCAACCCCCCGCTAAGGCCAGCGAGCAAACCTCCTACGAACCATGCAAGAACATACACTACCTCAGGGTTTATGCCTAAAGCACCAGCTAATTCAGGATTCTCTATCGCTGCCCTCATAGCTATACCCAACCTCGTCTTAGTTAAGAACGTGTTAAGGGTCATCACCGCAATAACTAAGGTTATGAGGGCTACAAGGCCTATGGCCCTAACCTGCAGGCCCCCCAAATCTATCGTGATATCCTTGGTCTCTAAGACGAAGAATTTAGCAGGTATCTTATGGACGTTAACTAGGTAATCTGAGAACACGTTCAGGAAACCATAAAGTATGAGGTCAAAGCCTAACGTTGACATCATTAAGGTGGTCTCATTAGCTTTAGTTTTAAGTAGCCTCCTGTTAACGCCAAAGTACGTTATCAGTCCTAGCAAACCCGAGAACAGAGCCGCTACAGGCACGTAATAATACGGCGTTCCCCCATACAGATGAGTTAAAGTAAATACGATGTAAAAACCCCAGGCAAGCATGGATGCGAGTACGAAGTTGTATGTCCTAGTGGTTATATACACTAGAGACACTGAAGCAGCTCCTAGACCTATGCAACTCGAATAAGCTAACGCCTTAATTACTAAGTCTATAATCTCACATCACCTCACTTACGAGACACCTAAATAAAGTTTTGAGAATTCAGGGTGTTCAAGCAATTCCTGAGGATCGCCCTCATACCTCACATTACCGCTAACGAGCAGGTAGGCTTTATCGGCTATCTGGAGGGCCCTGACAGCGTGTTGCTCGACCAGCACTATCGGGAGTCCTAAGTTATCCCTTAACTCAACAATCCTATCCAACACCTTCTTGACGTATATCGGCGCTAGGTCTGTGGTGATTTCGTCGAGGAGCAGTATCTTAGGCTTCCTCGCTAGAGCCATGCCTATAGCTAGCATCCTCCTCTCCCCGCCGCTAAGCGTGCCGGCTTTCCTATGCCTGAAATCGTTAAGCACTGGGAACATGTCGTAGATCTCACTGAATCTCTCTCTAACCTCGTTCTCAGGGAGTAGATAGCCCGCGATCCTCAAGTTCTCCTCCACCGTTAGATTAGCGAAGATATTGCCCATCTGAGGCACGCAAGCTACCCCCTGCCTCGCGATGCTATGTCGCGGTAATTTAGTTATGGGCCTTCCATCAAAAACAACCTCACCGCTGTAAATCGTTGCGATACCCGTTATGCTGTTAAGCAGGGTTGTCTTCCCAGCGCCGTTGGGACCAACAACCACGGTTATTCGCTTCTCCTCGGCTTTTAAGCTCACGTTGAATAAGACCTGAAGCTTCCCGTAACCTGAATAGAGGTTTCTCACTTCCAGCAAGGCCATTCTAACCACCTATATAAACCTCAATGACTTTAGGATCCTTAACTACCACGTCAGGAGTGCCTTCAGATATCACGCTGCCTTTATCCATAACGTAGACGTAATCAGCGAAGGGCAGTGCTATGTCGATCCTATGCTCTATAACTAAGAACGTGACGTCAACGCTCTCCTTGAGGCTCCGGAGGTGCTTGAATATGTTACTGGCGTACGCGGGATCCGTACCGCCTATCGGCTCGTCTAGAGCTATTAACTTAGCGCCAGTGGCTAACGCCCTCGCAACCTCCAACATCTTAAGCTGACCAGCACCAAGTCTGAAGGCTTGCCAATCCCAGTAATTATCTAACTCCACCTTCTTTAAAATCTCAAACGCCCTTCTCATGTTCTCTTCCTCCTCTCTTATCCATAAGGGTTTTACCGGCGCTCTGAAAGGATCTTCACCTCTATTTCCTAGAGCGACTAGGATGTTATCCAACACCGTGAGGGAAATAAAGGGTTGAGGTATCTGGAAAGTTCTAACAAACCCTGCCTTGTAGACTCTGTGCGAGGGCCATCCAGTGATGTCAATCTTCTTACTCTCGTCGTTATGAGGGTTGAAGAAAACCCTACCGCCGTCAGGCCTAAGCACGCCAGTGCACACGTTGACGAATGTGGTCTTCCCAGCGCCGTTAGGACCTATCAATAATGTCAAAGAATTCCTTCCAACCCTCACATCTACGTTATTAACGGCTATTAATCCGCCGAAGTTCTTCAGGAGTCTATGCGTCTCAAGTATGTATTCCATAGTACTCCCGCCTCTAAGTCCTAATCAAGGAAGATTTAAATAATAAAAAAACTATGCTCAAATTCCCAGCCTCTATCCTTTAGTAGTACTCTAGAGTATCGGTTAGTGATTTATATATACCGATGACCTCCCATTGATACTTCCCGTCTTTAAATGTGATGGCCCACAGGTCGTAATCGCCTATAGCTCTATCACCGTTTTCATCTAGTATTATAGGACCGGAGGCTCCTATGTAGTGATCCAACACGTAGGGTAACGCCTTTAAGACGGCTTCACCGTCGTATACGCCTGCTAGGTCAATAGCTAGAACAGCGGTCCAGAGCGAGTCGTAGAAGAAGTACGTGTAACCCATAGCCTCTGTGCCGAGCTTCTCTCTAATTAAGTTTCTCACCACATCCGCTTTTGGCGAGACGCCTGGGGAGGCCAGCGTGCTGTAGAATTCGACCTTGATGGAGAAGTCCGCTACCACCGGATCCAGCAACGGAGTCACGCCCGCAGTGCCGTCAGACCCCTGCCATACAACCTCGCCTAGGTTAGTGTAGGTTTTAGCGGCTGAGAATATTGCTGCAGTCTCCTCGAAAGCTAAGAGCAATACCCCAACCTTATCCTTACCGTAGGAGGCTATCGCCCTACTGACTATGTCGTTTAACTTGGCTATCTCGACGGAGAACTCCTTAGCGTTAGGATCGTATCTGATGCCCTCCAATATCCCGCAAGACTCACCACTGGCCTCGCATATCTCTCTGAAAGTTTTAAGGGAGGAGTCGGAAAGACCATCACCCCAAGCATCACCCCTCCACATCGGGGCAAGCCATCTAACGCCTCTTGACCACATGATCTTAGCGATGGCTTTGCCCTGATAAATGTCGTTGGGCGTGTACCTAACCGCCATATCTTTAATGGCCAGCGCCGGTGAGGTGGATGAAGGTGATATCACCAATAACTTGTTGGCATCGATATAGCTCTTAATCTCGGCAATCTCGGAACTCGTCTCAACGCCTAGGAACACCTTAACACCCCTACCGTGTAATACCATTAACTTATCTAAGCAGGTCTTAGGGTCTGCAGCGGTGTCCTCAAGTATTACCCTTATTCTCCAAGCCCTGCCAATAGCCGCAAGGTAGTCGTTGATCTCTTTCTCAAGAGCCTCAGCGACCGCTTTATATTGAGCTCCGAAGGACGATAGCGGGCCGCTGAGCGGTGTTATAACCCCTATAGGTATCTCGCCTGTCAACCCGACGCCGGGAGATACCGTTACCGTGAAAGTCTTGGTAACCTCAACACCGGCAACCGTGACGGTTTTAGTCGCTGCTGGAGCTGTTGCTTGCCCGGCGAAGTACCCGCCTAACAAGCCTATTAGGAGCAGTAATATCATTAACGGATATGCTATTTTGGGGGCAATTGACATCTTATCACCCCTTTATATTTACCGAGTATTCAGTAGTACAAAACTTTATAAACATTACTTTATCTACACATGATAAAGCACATTCAGATCCGCTGCTAGTTACAGCCGTCTGTTTACATCGAAATCAAAAGAGGTGAGCAACCCCTAAAGGACGTTGCCTTTACTAAAACTCATGCATGCACTCTTAAGATCTCTAGGAGTGTAGTCTCCCTAGTTAGTTCTGAAGCCACTAGATCAGCTATCCTGAGAGGTTCTGGGCTAGCCGACATGCACTGTAGTGCCGACACGAGTCTGGAGACCTCGCTTAAGTTAAGCCCGTACGACACCACCCTAAGCCTCTTCTTAAGGGTCAAAACCTCTTGAGATCTCACGTAGTTCTCCTCAATGACTTCGTACCTCGCCCTCCAGTCGCTGAAGTGCTTCACTAAGGCCCTCCTTATTCTATCCAGCTTCAGCTCGGTCTTAAATATCACTATGACAGGCGTGCGTAGGTGCTCGTGAAGCTCGATCGGGTTCACGTAATTAAACCCGGCTATCGTGACCCCGTCGAGGAAGATCGCGTTGATTGACGGCACGCCGACCTCGTTCATCAGCTCCTCAACGACCTCACGAGTCTTAAGAGTTCCATCACTTCCATCGACGGTAACTGTGTTTATCTTGACAGATCTCGGCGTCTTACCGACGCACAACACGCCTACCAGTATTGTCTTCAGCCTCAGCTCCTTAAATTCGTGTGGGAAGAAACCATCGTCAACGCCAACCGTGATTAAGCTCACGTCACGCGCCTCGCTAGGTCTAGTTATGCCTGGGTCAGCTACTTCCCGAGGGCTCTCGCCTCATCCCTCAACGACTTAATTATTATGTTGCGGTCAACAGCCAGCTCAACCTCCTTGGTCTTGCCGTACCTGCCCCTGTTGACGACCTTGGCTATCACCAGGCCAGCCGTCTCCAACTCGCTCACTATATCTGAGACCCTGCGTTGGGTTACTGGCTCAAGCCCTAGAGACCTAGATATCTCACGGTACTTTATGTATAGCTCGCCGGTAGTACTGAACCTCCCCCCCGCCAGGGCGATGGATAGTAGGACCATCTTACCGTGTTGCGGCAGGGTCTTAACGACCGCTGAAACCATGTCGCTCTCAAGCTCCTCCCTAGCGATCTTCACATGCTCTATCCTGACTACGTTATCGCCCAACCTCTCAGCCACCTCCCCAGCCACTCTGAGCAAGTCAAGCGCTCTCCTGGCATCCCCGTGCTCCCTAGCAGCTGTGGAGGCACAGTAGTCGATCACCCCCTCACCAACAGCATCTGGCCTGAACGCCTTGGAAGCCCTATCCCTCAAGATGTCTGAGAGCTGCAACGCGTCGTAAGGCGGGAAAAGTATCTCTTCCTCGCTCAGGCTTGACCTGACCCTCGGGTCCAGACCATCCCTGAAGCGGACGTCGTTAGTTATCCCTATGACGGAGACCTTACCCCTCTCAAGCTCCTCGTTCACCCTGGTGAGCCTGTAGAGGATCTCGTCACCAACCCTCTTGACCATCGCGTCAATCTCATCAAGCACTATAACCACGATACCCCCGGTCATGTTGACCTTGACCTTAAGCCTTCTGAAGACCTCAGCCGTTGAGAGGCCTGTGAAGGGGACCTTACCGCCGAGAGACTCAACGAGGGTTGAGAGAACCCTATACGTGGTGCTCTCGTGCCTGCAGTTTATGTAGACCGGCAGGAACATGTTGTTACCTACCCTCTTAGCGTACTCGTTAATCCTCTTCAGCACGTACTTCACTACAGCGGTCTTCCCGGTCCCCGTGAGGCCGTATATGAACACGTTGCTCGGCCTCTCCCCCCTAAGCAACGGGGAGAGGACCTCGGTCAACTTCCTAATCTGTTCCTCCCTGTGGGGCAAGTACTCAGGTATGTAGTCGGATCTAAGGACCTCCCTATTCATGAAGACCGTCTTCTCAGACTTCAGCAACGTCTCAGCCACTATGTCTCTGGTGCCGCTACTCAACTCTACTCACTCCACAGGAAGTTATGGTGCCCCCAGATAGAGACCAATACAAGTTAATAAACTCCACATTAATAAATAGACCTAGCGTTAATTATTAACCTAATCATGATAGGTGTTATGATTGAGGATAATACCGTGACGGCGATGATTCCGTTAAAGAGCTCCTCGGAGATGAGCCCGCTTGTAAGCGCGGTGAGGGCGAGCGCTGACTCTATAGAGCCCCTTGAGTTCATAACCAGACCTCCTAAAACGCTCTCCCCAGTCCTTAAGTTCGTGGCAACGCGTGTGTAGATCAGAAACCCTAGAAACTTGCCCATGAACGCCGTGGCCAGCAACGTCGGCGTGTATACGTTGAAGATGAAGGGAGCGTTCAGGTAGGTTCCTATAATCACGAAGAAGGAGGGGGTGACGAAGAACCTGAGCATGGTCGTCAGGTGTTCTAAGAGACTGTAGAGCTTCGTTGAGTAGGATAACGTAGGGTCTCTCCCAAGTTTAAGTAGGCTCAGCGTCAGTCCGGCCACGTACACGCCAAAGTACTCTGAGACCCCAACCAGGCTGGCGAGGAAGATCGTGGTGAACGCTAAGGCCGACGCGAACGTCACGTACCCCTCCCAAGACACCTTACTAGCCCACTTAGACATGGTTAGGTAGACGAGCATCGGTACTGCTAGGAAGAGCACGTGCAGGAACGCCGTGGATAAACCCTGCGTTAACGGCGTTTTGAAGACGGCACTCTGGGTCAGGGCTATGACGACCACCAGGAGTAGGTCGTCCATGAAAGACGCCGCTATGACCAGGTTCCTAAGTTCAATCAAGCCAACTCTCGACTCACGCAACGTAACGACAGCCACCTCAGTCGCTGTGTTGGCTAGGGCTACACCGACTAACAAGGAGACAACCAAGTCCACACCCAGATAGACAAGCAAGGAGGATATCATCATCACTGTTAACGTCACACCGCATAAGGTGAGCGAGAGAGCCTCCCTAAAGTACCTCCTAACGGACTCCATATTCACGTTAACCCCGGCGTAGAAGAAGAGGAAGACAAGGACTATCTTCACTAGGAAGTCGTTTAACGACTGATCAACGAAACCACTGTTGCTTAAAACCATGCCCACAATCACGTACACCGGTACGCCCGGAACGCCGTACCTACCCAGAAGCAATAAAACCCACTGACTCAAAGCTACTGCAACGAATATCTCAACACTCATCAATTAGGTGCCTCACAATCCATAGTTACCAACGGAGGTTGCGATGCCTTAACGCAGTCCTGAAGCAACGCGGGCGTCGCTGAAGTGGGGTCAGGTAGTATGCCTCACCCCTCCTCACCACCCCCCTCCGCCTCCGACTCGAAAGTGACTTCATCTATGCTGTGTAACGCCGTACCTAACTCCCTCAGAGTATCCTCTACCTCCTCGAAGTTAATGTCCTTGCCAATTATAGACACCACCAACGACACAGTCTCCACGTCCATCTCGCTGACAACTATAGATACCTCCTTGACACCAGTCACTCTAGCCAGGTTCCTAGCAAGGGTTACTAACGAGGGTTCCTTAATCGGCTTAAGTACGTCCAGAACTACCTTCTTCAGACCCATTAATACACACTCACCTCTAACGTGGTGAGGATATAGAGAGAGGACGGGTATGCAGTTACTTAATCCTTACCCTGTTGATCTTCTTACTGGCCCACGAATAACTCCTGATTCGTTTTGAACGTCCGAAGCCGCAGGCGGCGCAATACCCCTTCGCCACGTTGTAGGTGTGCCTGCCGCACCTCCTACACCTTATATGGGTTTTGCCCTTGCTCCTTTTACCCATAGATGACGTGCCCTTCACCCGACCTCACCACTCTCCCACTATCTACACTGGTGACATTAATATCACGTTCTCCCCTCTTATCACCACGACACCCAATCTCCTGGACCCGTTCTCCAGGATCTCCTCAGCATCCTCTAGGACTATGTTTAGGTGCTGGTCGAAACTCCTTAAGACTCCTCTAAGCACTTTATTCCCTCTTAACCTGACCAGTATTAGCCTGCCGACGTTTTCGCTTAGGAGACGCTGAGCCGCGTCGCTCACACTTAACACCTCACCTACTACACGCTAACCTTAATTATACGGTATTGGTTTTAAATATTTCCATAGAGACTTAAGTTAGCTTGGGTTGGAGGATGGGTGAGTATCCTTTAAGGAAGAAAGAACTTAAGAGATTCGAGGAATACTTAATCTCGCAGTTCCCCAAGCTTGACGCGGTATTGGGGAAGCTGGAGTCAGGCTTTGTTCTAGAGCTGGAGGACGTGGGCAGGCAGGGAGTCAGCTTGGTAATCCTTAATGGGTTGCCAGCGTTTGTGCAGGTAGGTGAGGACCTAAAAATACCGACGTTAGTCCTGGTTAAGATGGCTGGGATTGAGAGCACTCAACATGCAGTAGTTGATGAGGGAGCCGTCAAGCACATACTAAACGGGGCTGACGTCATGTCACCAGGAATAATAGGATGTTCAGGCTTCCAGAAAGAAGCCTTAGTAGCCGTCTGGAACCCCAAGAAAGAAACACCGCTCTGCGTAGGCAAAGCCCTAATGAGTTGCGACGAGGTGACGAATATACGTAAAGGGAAAGCAGTAAAGAACATGCACTACGCAGGCGACAAAATATGGAGGAAATGTTTAGAGCTACTAACCAGAACACATTCTCTACAACCATAAGCCCACTCTTTAGGGTGAGGAGAAGGTCGAATACCGTTGTTAACGAGAATGTTTTCTTGCGAGATGGCTGTTAAGGGACCAACGCGTGTGAATAACGCAATTTTAATCCTTGTCCAACTCTGAATTGAGCGAATAGACTATCGAGTGAAAGTACTGGGTTCACCCCGTTTTCCTACTACATATTATAATATAATATTATATAGTAGTATAATGATATAATACGCTTTGAGAATATTTCGTGGTGTGCCGGCTGTTGTCGTTCCCTGTGTTTTGCCTCAACGAGTCTTTCGTTGATAGGGATGTGCTTCTTTTGAGGCAGGCTATACGTAGGTTTGTTATGGAGGCGAAAACTACGCACAGCTTTGATGGCTACCTCATACTCCTCGGAGGGCTTGTCTTTGGGTGTCTGGTTATGACCTACGAGGGATCCTCAGGAAGGTTCTCTCGTGCGCTGAGGTCGCTGAGGCGTTGAGCCTGCTCGCAGGCTACGTAGAGGCTGTTAGGAACCTTGTGAACTCGAGTCCCCGGCACAAGTCGCTCAGGCCTTACGTAGACCAGTACCCGTGCTCTGGACTACATACCAGCTGAAGTTACGGATCTCAGTGCCCCGGTGAAGAGCGAGAGAGAAGCAATTATGAGGGTACTAGAATACGCCTTATTAATTACCCTCTTAGCCGGAATCAGCTACTTCAGTTACGCGTTGCTCGTCAAGCACGGACTAATAGAGCCCCTACAGTGGATTCCGCTTCCATAGGTGGGAGCATGGGTAGACTTCTTAAAGCCGATGTATTGGCTTTGTTAATTCTCGCACTGCTGGTGATAGCTTACTATTCTCCCTACACCTCGTACACACCAACCACAACGAGAACGCCAACGTCAATCTCAACGCTAATCAATGTAGTCCTCAACAAAATTAATGAAGAGAGGCAGAAATCCGGAGTTCCACCAGTGAAGCTCTTCAACGACACCACTGCAAGGTTCAGAGCAGAAGACATGTACAACAACAAGTATTTTGGGCACTGTGACCTAAACGGGACGATGCCGAATTACCACCACACTAGGTTGGACGGGAGCTACGTGATTGAAGAAAACCTAGGGTACTACTACATAGTGGGCAGGGATTTGATCCCCACCAATGTCGTGGTGAAAAACGTAGAGAACGTGATATACGATGACGCCGAGAGTAATTGGTGACACCGTGACTCGATTTTGGACACCACGAACAACTACGTGAGCATCTATGTCGCCTGGGACAACAACAGGTTATTCCTCGTTATACACATGACGAAGATCTGGGTGGAGTGGATAACGCCGCCAACAATAAAGAACGAGACCCTCGTCGCTGAAGGCGGGATTCTCTTGAACAACTCTAAACTGGTTAGCGTCATAATTTATTACTCAAGCCCCAATACTTTAAGAACTTTTGATTCACGGCTAAACATACTGAAGACCTGTAACTCATATTCAATAGGAAAACCAATAGCCGGTGTAGTGCCGGAACCATACTACTACCCAGAAATCAAGAGGATCCGCCCTCTGAAGTGGGTGATCTCTGGTCAGTATTTCAGCGTGGAGTTTCCAGTCAGCTTTACGGATGAGGGAGGAGGCTTATACACGATATTGATTTGGGCAGAGAACACTCTTCACACTAAGCATCCGTTCGACGAAGAAAGATACGGTGATTACTTACCAATACTTGAGTATACCTTCTCGACAACGAAGTAATTGGTGTAGGCTAGGCGTTAACACAAAATACCTGGAAACCGGGCGCAGAATACTCAACAGCTGATCAGAACATCTAAGAAGAACTCCCGATATGTGTGGCTCGAGATAAAGATTTAAAAGGATTAGATTATTCTAGATTAACGGGCCGGTAGCTCAGCCTGGAAGAGCGCTCGGTTGGCATCCGAGAGGCCCCGGGTTCAAATCCCGGCCGGTCCACCAAAGCTTCTGGTTTTTATCAAGAACTTCCTAGGGAAGAACCCCGACACAGTTTTCGCATCATCATCGATGCGATCTACGTCACCAAGGCTAATGAGTCAAGCACCCTCGGTTTGTAGACCTCTGTGGTTAAGGGCAGGAAGGATTTGTTCCTCTTCCTCCGCTCTTCTATTAGTCTGTAGAGGTTGTTTGTGGCTTCGGACTCCCCGTGATTCAGTATTACCTTCTTAGGCTTAGGAGTCACGCTCTCAAGGTACGTGAGCAACTGGTTCTGATCTGAATGCCCTGAGAAGCCCTCAACGGCTTTAACCTCCATGTTGATCGTCACCGTTTCAAGCCTGTCTTCCATAACTAGGTTGACGTTCTTAACACCGTCCTTCACCTTACGTCCCAGCGTCCCTTCGACCTGGTAGTTGACGAAGACTATGGAGTTCCTGGGGTCTGGAGCCATGACCCTAAAGTATTCCACGGCGGGACCCCCCGTCAGCATGCCAGACGTGGCGAGTATTACAGCGGGTTCATCCGAATCCGTGATCTCTATTCTAGCCTTCCCGGTCTCGACGACCTTGAATGATTTATGTAGGAACGGGTTCCTACCCTCATTTACTAGGTTACGTATATCGCTCGACAGCAGGTCTGGGTACGCAGTGTGAATAGCGGTCACCTCGTTTATCATGCCCTCTATATACACGGGGATCTCGGGGATTTTGTTCTCGTCCATCGCAGCCGCTAAGATGGCTAGCACCTCCTGAGCCCTGCCGACGGCGAGAGTCGGTATGAGGACCTTACCCCTCCTCTCAAGGGTTCGGTTAATTACGTTCAGGAATTCGGATTCCGCCTCCTCCCTGGGTAATTGGACGGAGTTCCCGTAAGTCGATTCCATTATCAGCGTGTCAACCCGGGGGAACTCGGTGTGAGCCTCATCGAGGAGTCTGGTCTTGCCGTACTTGAAATCGCTGGTGTAGACGACGTTATGGAGCCCAACACCGACGTGTATGTGCGCTATTGCTGATCCCAGTATATGGCCAGCCCTGTAGAAGGTCAGCCTAACATCCGGAGATATGTCTGTGACCTCCCCGTACTTAAGAGTTATCGTGCGCAGTAAAGCCTTATGAACGTCCTGCAGGTCAAAGGGCAACGGCTTACCCTCACGCCTCGAGATGTCCAGGAGATCAAGCTGAAGCAACACCATTAAATCCCTAGTAGCCTCGGTCGTGTAGACCGGTCCCTCGTAACCGAACTTAAACAGGAGGGGGACCAAACCACAGTGATCCAGGTGCGCGTGAGTCACTATAACAGCATCTATATCCTCAAGCGATATGTTGAGGGCGTCGAGCTTAGGCATCGACTGCTTCAGCGACGGCGCCGAAGGGTTATACCCGAAATCCAGCAACACCTTAGACTCCTGAGTCTCGAGAAGCACTGATGAACGGCCGACCTCCTGAAAACCCCCTAAGGCCGTTACCCTCACGTAAGGCTCCCTAAATAACATGTCCCTATGTATTCTATCCCCGACACTCCTGAGGATCTTCCTCCTCAAGTCTGACTGAGTCACAAGGTACTTTATGGTGGACTCCAAGATCGTCGAACGCAGAGGGGGTTTCCTCGCCACACGCGGCCTCCACCCGGTCTCCATGAATATCTTGTTGTATAGTTGTCGTTTATCTTTAAAGAAAATGAGGGGGTTCGCAGTCTTAATGACCACCTCACCTAGAACCTCGTCGAAGGAAATGTCTTCTCTAGTGATGCCGGAGTCCGGCGGCACCTCGTTAAGTATTATCTGTAGGGCCTCATCGACGTCCTTGCGGGATGATTCGTCAACCCTGACGACCACCCTCTTCTTTATGACCTTAGCTATCGACTTAATGGGTTCCTCCTTCTCAAGGACGGACTTCACATCCTTGAGGTATATCGCTATCTCTGGCCCTTCAAACTCTATCTTAGTGATGCCTGCCTCACTCGGGATATTCTTGAATATCTCCTCCAACATCTTGAACCTAACTTTATCGACTAGAGTCACTTGAATCAAACCCCTCACAGAACGAGGGAACGGAACTCCACTAAGTTCCTCCCTACCACGGCTATGTCCACGCCTTCGCCGCTGAACACGTCCCTCCTAGTCGAGGCCTTGATCGCCTCGACCGCTAGCTTGACCGCCTCCTCAACGCTCATGTCTGGCGAGTACCTGCTCTCTATCAAACCGACGGCTATAGGGCTTCCCGACCCCGTGACGGCGTAGTTCTCCTCCACGTAATCGCCGAACCACTGAACAGCGTAAAGCCTTGGCTCGATATCGTAACCGCCGACTAACAGCTGGACCTCGAAGGGGAAGTACTTGTATGTGTTGAGCAGGAGTCCTAGATAGGACACTAAAGTCTTCACTGAGACCGGAAAACCCTCCTCGTACTTGTGTCTCCTGGCCAAATACTGTAGCTGAGAGGCAAGTATCTGCGCGTCAGCGACCAACCCAGCTATGGACATCACTATGTGATCGTCTATCTTCAGAATCTTCCTCACACCCTTGTGAGCGATGAAATACCCCTGACTAGCCCTCTTATCCGCAGCTATCACCACCGAATCCCTTAACTTAAGGCCTACGGTAGTTGTTCCGTGTAAAACACTCATCCCGCACCACCTTGTCAATCTTACTCTATACGGCTTTTTAAACTAAGAGCTCTACCCACCTATTAACATATTTTACCGTCAAATATAAGTTTATCTTCAGGTATGACTGTTGAGAAAGGAACCGCACGTGATCGACCTACCTAAGAGAGTGATAGTAGGCAAGGACGTCGTCTGGCACGTTCCCAGAGTAATTGAGGAATTGAGGTTAGGGAGGCATGCCCTCATAGTCACGGGACCCAACGTTTGGGGCTTGATAGGTCGTAAGGTGGATGAGGTGATGTCTTCAAGCACGATTAGCTATGACGTAAGCAAGGTCGCTAAACCCACTTTAGACGAAGTGAACGGGTTACAGGACCTCGTAGCCGGACTCCCTCTCGATTTAATAATAGGCCTGGGAGGAGGTAAATCAATAGACGTAGCTAAGTACCTCTCCGCCCGATTGAACGCTCATTTCATAAGCGTCCCCACGACTTCATCACATGACGGGATAGCGTCGCCCTTCGTCTCTCTAAGGGGGGGTGAGACCGTTACCTCGATACCTGCTAAACCCCCGATAGCGGTCATAGCGGATTTAAGCCTGATAGCGTCAGCCCCAGGCAGGGTGGTTAAGGCTGGCGCCGGGGATTTAATAGGTAAGTTCACTGCAGTCCTGGATTGGAAGCTGGCCCATAGACTTAAGAACGAGTACTACGGTGACTACTCAGCCCAGCTCGCTTTACTGTCGGCGAAGCACGTCGTCAACTACGCAGACCTAATATCTAAGTTGGGGTCGGACGGTATCAGCGTGATCGTGGAGGGTCTGATAAGTTCTTCGGTCGCCATGTGTATAGCTGGTAGCTCCAGACCGGCCAGCGGATCAGAGCACCTGTTCAGTCACGCACTAGATGTAATCGCTAAATACCCAGCCCTCCACGGCGAGCAGGTAGGCGTTGGCACGATAATGATGTCGTACCTCCACGGGATAGAGTGGCGTAAGATTAGGAAAGTCCTGAAGAAGATAGGCATCCCAACCACAGCAAAGGAGTTAGGGGTTAACGACGTTGACGTGATAAACGCATTAACGATGGCACACAGAATAAGGACGGAAAGATACACCATCTTAGGTGAGAGCGGTCTGACTTACGAGGCGGCGGAAAAGATAGCGCGTCAGACAGGGGTTATCGACTAAATCATCTAACACGGTCATTGCGCGTCGGCGAGTCATCACACCATACTATGCAGTCCACGGAGTCTGAGACGCTACTGGACGGGGGTTCTCGAAAAGTATAATACGTGGGTGAAAGACTTTAATGGGTGACGGAAGTGCCGACGATAACGCTGGTCAACCATTTAGTGGCGAGGAAGGGCTACGCATTCGTACACGGAAAGCCTTCTGAGGAGTGCCTCAACTGCAAATTTAAGGTGGTGTGTATAGATAAGCTCAGGGAGAACCATCTCTATGAAGTGATTAGGGTTCTAGATATAAAAAACCCTTGCAAGCTTTACGACTACGTGACGACTGTTGAGGTCGAGGAGAAACCCATTACACTGGTGATCCCGAAGAGGCTTGCCTTAGAGGGGCTTAAGTTCACTTACAAGCCGATCAATTGCAGTGAGAGGGAATGCCCTAACTACAACATATGTAACGCCCCATACGTTAAGGGAAGCCTTCCAGTAGTGGTTATCAATGTTGGGAGCAGGGTTGAGTGCAGGGTCTCTAGGGAGGCCGTGGTGAAGGCTGAGGTTATCTTAGCGGATTAGCTTGACGTTGACCTGAACCACCTCTTCAGTAATCACGTTACCCCTCACGTACTTCCTTCTCCGATCACCCCTATCCCTAGGGTGGAACCCTGGGGGCTCCGACAACAGTAACGCTTTCTTACCTCCCCCTTGTAACGTGGGTATCATCGGGAAGCCGGAACTATCTGAACCCCCCGTGATCAACAACTTCCACTCAGCCGGCAACCCTATCACGGACGCCGTAATTGAATCGCCGATCTTCTTACCTAAGAACGCGACGGCCTTCTCACCGCTGACGGTAAGCTGGAAGGATCTAGACCTGAAAATCTCGCCTAACACCGTGTCGGATCCGACCTTCTCAGCCAAGAACGCGGAGGGAACCACCACAGTGTCATCTGGAACGGATGAATCCTCCACAAGCCTCACACTCAGGCTGACTTTCTCCTTGTTGACCTTATTCTTCCAGATCCTCAACGTAGCTATGTTCAACGGGGAATTAATCAATCCCCTAGTCCTAGGACTGACCCTACAGGTTGTTAGGACCTTATTAGTCTTCTGGTCCTCGCCGTAACTAAGCTCACCAGAGCCGACGACCCTGACCAGGACGGGTTTCGGCTCCCTTACTTCCGGGTCCGAGACCACTACCTTGAACTCAGGCATGATACCACCTGACTAACTCACAGGTTATCTCATACAAACCTGAAGAAAAGCAAGCACCCCCCTCAACAGCTATGGTCGTAAATCCCCCGTAGACCTCCTCGACCTCCGGAGTCCCCACACGCCCGTGCACCTCACCTTGGCTAGCTGGTGTAAGCACCTTAAATCCGCCACAACCTTAGAAGGACGCGAAGATTATAAGCTTTACGGTACCACTCATTGCCTCAAGACACCTCCCACCTCTTAAACCCGTACTCACCCACCAAAGACACGAAAACACAAGGCACAGAGTCCTCCACGTGTAAGAACCCTCCTCTCTTCTCAACAACCTTGAGTATCTGCAAGTACGCGTCGCCGACGGGTAACACCATCCTGCCACCTTCTTTGAGTTGCGAGACCAGCGGCTCAGGTATTGAAGGCGCTGCGGCAGTGACTATTATTTTATCGTATGGGGAAGCGTCCTCATACCCTTTACTCCCATCCCCTATCAGAACAGTCACGTACGTATCATACCCTGTTCTCTTCAGGTTACTTTCAGCGAACCTGGCCAGCTCAGGTATTATTTCTATGGTCCACACATGGCCTTCCGGCTTAATCATCTCGGCAATGACGGCTGCCTGATACCCGCTACCAGTGCCTACCTCGAGCACTTTATCCCCCCTTGACGGTCTAAGAGCCTCAGTCATCATAGCAACCATGTGGGGGGCGCTGATCGTCTGCCCGAACCCTATGGGTAGCGGGGTGTCAGCGTATGCTAAGTCCTTATACTTTGCAAGGACGAATTCCTCCCTCGGAACCCTCATCATAGCGTCGATGACCGGCCTACTCTTAAGGATGCCCTCTCTGACTAATCCCTCGATCAACTCCTCCCTCCTAACCCTGAAAACCTCATCCGACTTCATAGACTTTTAGCCATCAATACGATATAAGGTATTCAACACTTAAATACTGCGCTCTCCCTAGAGGGTGGGAGGCACGCCAGCCGGCTTGCGATGCAGTCTAACGGGATGCCTACTATATAGGCCTTAGCGCTGGCACCTGACTTCAAATCGTTGACCAGTCCTCTGTCCAGGTCTGCAGCGGACTTAGTCGCTTTAACTAAAAGCGTGCTTGAATCGACGAAGGAAGATCTCCTCACTATCATCCTCCGGTCATCACTCAACTTAAGCCGGGGGTTCCCTGAACCGAGAATTACGTCGTGACGCCCGAGTTCATCAACCACTAACACGAGGACCAGAGCGCCTTCACTCATGATAGTCTCCCTTAGCTCCTGACTCAGGTCGGCCAGCGCTTTATCAGCCTCAACCCCTATTATACAGTCCCCTCTCGGAGTAAGCTCCGAATCCCTAGTTATCTCGAAGGTAGTTCTATGTGTAGCCCTTACGTTGGCATGACCTCTGAACTTCACGACATCCACGCTTAACCTGCATGAATCGCGTCCTAGAGTAGAACCCAACCAGGCGTAACCTCTGTTCAGTAAACCTCAGGCGCCCTCCATTCACCCCACACTTCCCTAAGGGTCTGCGAGATCTCGCCCAGCGTTGCCTTACTCTTCACTGCCTCGTAAATGTAGGGGAAGACGTTGACGTCATCCCTCTCAGCAATCCTCCTGAGCTTGTCTAGCGAGTCCCTGACTTTAACGGGGTCTCTCTCTTTCCTCAGCTGCTCCAACCTGAACACCACTCTCTCCCTGACCTTAGGGTCTACCTTCAATACCTTAACGCTTGGCAGCCCCTCCTCCACTAACGTGTTGACGCCTATGATCGGCGCCTCACCTTTCTCAACCTTCAACTGCCACTCATAGGAAGCCCTGGCTATCTCTCTTTGAGGGTACCCAAGCTCAATGGCCTTTATCATGCCACCCAGCCTCTCCACCTCATCTATGATCCTCCAAGCACTCTCCTCCACCTGGTCCGTCAGCCACTCTACGTAGTAGGAACCACCCAAGGGATCCACCGTGTCTATAACGCCGGCCTCGTAGAGGAGGACCTGTTGAACCCTGACAGAGAGTTTAACGGACTCCTCAGTAGGTAATGAGAGCGCCTCATCGTATGAATTAACGTGCAGTGATTGAGTACCGCCTAAAACCGCCGCTAGGGCTTGCAACGTAGTCCTTATCAAATTAACCAGAGGTTGTTGTGCGGTGAGTAAAACCCCCGCTGTCTGTGTGTGGAATCTAAGCATCATAGATCTGGGGTCCTTGGCGTTGAACCTGTCCTTCATTATCTTAGCCCACATCCTCCTAGCGGCTCTAAACTTAGCCACCTGCTCGAAGATGTTGGTCCTGGCGGCGAAGAAGAAAGAGAGTTGACCAACGAACTCATCGACGTCCATGCCCCTCTCAATAACCCACTCAACGTACTCCATCGCGTCCGCTAAGGTGAATGCCACCTCCATAGCAGGCGTAGCGCCCGCCTCCTCAAAGTGATATCCTGAGATGCTTATCGAGTTCCACTTAGGCACGTTCCTAGCCGCGTACATTATGAGGTCGGTCGCGTAGCGCATTGAGGGCTTAGGCGGGTATATGTAGTTGTTCCTAGCGACGTATTCCTTCAGGATGTCGTTCTGCACAGTACCACGTAATGAAGTCCTGCTAACCCCCCTCGACTCCGCGACCGCCACGTACATTGATAGGATCTCGATGGCGGTCGCGTTTATGGTCATTGAAGTGGATATCCTGTCCATGGGGATGTCCTGGAAAGCTAAATCCATCTCCTTTATTGAAGGCATTGAAACCCCTACCTTACCCACTTCGTACCAAGCCAGTTTATCGTCGGGGTCCAGGCCTAACTGCGTCGGCAGGTCGAAAGCCATGCTAAGTCCCGTCTGGCCGATGCTCAGCAAGTACCTATAGCGCGCGTTAGTGTCCTCGGCAGAGCCGAACCCGGCATACTGCCTTATCGTCCAAGCCCTACCCCTATACATAGTTGGGTATACGCCGCGTGTGAACGGATAGGAGCCTGGGAACCCAAGCTTGTCGATGTAGTTCCAGCCAAGTCCCTCGACCTCCAGCGGCGTGTAGAGCCTCTTAACCTCTAAACCCTCCTCCGTCAGGAAACGCGGCCTCGCCTCAGGCGATTTCCTCACAGCAGGTTCAAGAACCTCCCTAACCCACTCATCGAACCTCTCCCTTAACTTATCCAAGTCAGTCACGCTGACCCACCCTCTCAACGACCTCAAGGAGGATCCCGCCAGTCGTCCTCGGATGAACGAAGTTGATCTTCCTAGACCCTTTGGAGACCAGCCTAGCTTTATCGTATACTAAAACAGCCCCCCTGCCCTTCAGATCCTCAACCACTTTATCAACGTTCTCCACCCTCATCGCTATGTGGTGAATCCCCTCACCCCTCTTCTCTATGAACTTGCTGATGGCTGACTCAGGGGAGGTCCCCTGAAGCAACTCGATGAACGTCTCGCCAACCCTGAACATAGCCACCTTAACGCTCTCCTCAGGTACTTCCTCAACCCCCTCAAGCTCTAGACCGAGCACCTCCCCGTAGAATCTCATCGAGTCCTCAAGGTTCTTGACAGCTATGCCTATGTGATCCAACCTCACGAACCACCCACCTCGCAAGCCCTCTCAAACACCTCAACTATCTTCTTCAGCGGTGTGCCTGGTATGAACACGTCGAACACGCCTAACCCCCTGAGCTCGTTTACGTCATCAGGAGGTATCACACCACCGACGACTAATGGAACGTTAATCCTTCTCTCCCTCATCAACTTGATTAAGTTGCCTACAAGCTCTAAGTGTGACCCTGAGAGTATCGAGACGCCGATAACCGAAACATCCTCCTCGATAGCGGCTTCCACAACGTCCTCCGGAGACTTATGAACCCCTAGATACACTACCTCGAACCCAGCATCCCGTAAAGCCCTGGCAACCACCTTAGCGCCACGGTCATGCCCGTCAAGACCCAGCTTGGATATAAGGACCTTCCTCCTTGAAACCCTCACATGTGGCGTGACGTCCGTAGTTGATACGGACACGCAAACCCCTGTATATAATGGCTCTGGACTTAAAAAAGTTCGAAAAAAGTTGGACGCAGGAGTCGTCGGAAGACAGCAACACCACATCACCTGCATTGCAACGCCGACCTACCTTAGAAGAGGATCCTGTACGTCAGGTCGTTTTCATGAGGCTTATGAAGAAACCCTCAGTAAGATGCCTGTGTGGGTAGAGACGCATGACGTCCCCGGACGTTTTGTAGGACGGGTATCCCGTTCCAGCCCACTCGAGGACCCTGTAGGGTCTGACCGAATCCGCGACTAGGTCAATAACCTCCTCACCTTCTTCGGGCATTAATGAGCACGTGGAGTAAACCACGGTCTCACCTAGGGAGAGTGCCTTCCTGACTAGGCCCCTCTGAATCCTCGCGTAGTACGTGATCTTAGACGGCGTTAACGTTATCTTAAGTCCTGGGTCTTTACTAATAGCGCCGCTATTACTGCACGGGGCGTCTAGAAGCACCTTACTGAACCTGCACCTCAGCTGAAGGTCCCTGGCATCGCTGGAAATCACCTGAACCCTGCTTAAGTCCACGCCCAGCTTACTCATCAACTGCCGTCCTGTCAGGGACCTTCTGTAGCTTATGTCGACTGCAACCACCTTAGCTCTATTGTCCGTGTGCATCATGATTAGCGAGGTCTTCATGCCTGGGGCGAAGGCCATGTCAAGAACCTCCTCCCCCGGCTCAGGCCTCAGCGCCTCCACCACCGCGATGGAGGCCTTATCCTGAGGTATTAGCTCGAAATTCTTCACAGGCTTAAGAAGTCTCACAGGCTTAGAGGTCTCGATAACCTGGATTAAGTACGGGTAATCCCTGTCAATAATGTACTTGACGCCCTCACTCTCTAAAGACCTCAGCACCCTCTCCTCAGAGGCCTTCAACGTGTTAATCCTGACCCACAACACCCTCCTCTCAAGGGCTCTGAGGAGCTCGTGGACTTCATCGCCCATGAGACCATGGAGCCTCTCATACAGCCAAGCACTAACTCCGTACCTACACCAGACGGGAAGACCCTGTTCACACACCACGTCGTCAAGCCAGGCCCTAGCATAACTACTGTAACTCCTCCCGGAGCCTAGGAAGCACCTTACCCTTAAGTAGCTAGAGATGAAATCCCTCGAGATCTTGTAGAGCCTCTCCCTCTCAGAGAGGCTAAGCCTACAGACCCCCTTACAAGCCCTCTTAAAAGCAACATCCACAGAAACCCTGTAGTTGATGACATTGTAGAGCGTTTTTGAAAGCACCTTAACAACTAGACGCCTATCCAGATCCAGTCAGCCTCTCTCAGTAATTCGTTAGCGCCCTAATTTATTTTTAGCCCACCCCGTGAAGGAGGCCTCGATGAATCCCGGGGCGGAAGGACTACTAATGAGGTAGGAGGAGGTCTTCGCAAATCACATGACTTCACCAGTCTTACAGGTTACTGTATTGTTTAAAACACTTAATAAGGCGGTAGTCTTACCATTAAGTGATGATGTCGCCGCTCCAGACTGAAGGGTGAGGACCTCGCGACGAACTGAAACTTATTGGGTTAAGCTTGTGAGCCGATTTACGGGGCTTCAGCGTGTTTTCTAGCCTTCCTGTAGGTACCTGTTGATCGCTCAGGTATAATTGATTTTACCACCCTGTTCCTCTCTAGGATTCCCATTACCGTCAGGACCTTCCACTTATAAGGGGTCCTCACCCTAATTATCGCTTTAGACGAGTCTCTGTTGACGTACAGGACCCTTGGTGATGCCTTAGAGTAACTCACCTTCCCGTATAACTCTACGAAGGCCTCGTCTATATATCCCTGAAGCTTGCTGCAGTCTAGATCGTCGCTAACGCCTACAAGCCTCACGATTAAGTACCTCTTACCGTGTTTCTTCCTTGCCTTCAGCCTCTCAACCACATGCCTCACAGTCCTCGATGTGAGGCTGCCTAGAAAGAGCTCGGACTTATGGGAAAGCGACTTAACGCGGATCAAAGCCAGCAACGATAAAGCTAGAGCTGTGATAGCTACTGCTAGAGCCACGGCTTCATAGAGTAACGTTGAATCCAGCACCCCTGAGCACCGATAATGGATTCGCGGTCAGCGTTGATAAGGCTTTAGCTTCGGAGAGACCTAGCTCCTGGAGGAAGGAGTAATACACTATCGGGTGGTGGACCTCACGCAACTCTCGTGCCCCACTGCCTAGAACGAGCGTCAAGGAACCCCTCTCGTAGAGGCTCAACAGCGCGTAGAGTCCTGAGAGATCCACCCCCGAGAGTATCGCGTCAAGGACTTCCGAGAAGTTGATCATGACTGGCTTACCAGTGTTAACCAGCTTACTGAGGGCTTTCCTGGCAGCTCCTTCACTGAACGCTCTGAAATCTAGCTCCACAACGTCTAGAGCCCTGAGGACACGGTTACTCAACCTCAATTCACCAGGTTTGTTGGCCGTGAGAACCTTTAGGCTGATTCCTCCTGACCTCTGGGAGCTTAAGTCCTTCGAATCCGTCGAGTGCTTAGGGATTAGGATTAAGCCCCCCACAGTCCTAACCCCCTCCAGCCCCTGCAAGGCCACGGCTCCGTACCCGTACGCACTCGCTCTCTCGGCTAGTTGGTTAAGCAGCCCTAAGGGGACCTTACTGCCAAGGTCCACGTACCTTATTTGCATCCCTCAATCAACCCCCTCATGTACTCAACTAGGTCTCTCACGTCCTTAACGCCCACGACGGTTGCCGTGACCTTAATAACGTCATCACCGTCCATCAAGATCACCCTGCCTAGCAGGGCCTCCTGCTTGCTGAGCCTTAAGTAAATCACCGAGTTCTTAGCGCCGACTCGCCTCGGCAACGTAGCCATGAGAATGGACCTATCCGCCGTCGTTAACGAGCAGACTATGTGTTTGAAGACTGACGCGTCAGCGTCCCTGTCCCTCATCCTCAAGGTGATCAGCGTTATCGGGTTGCCGTAATGACCCTCGACCACACGTTCCTCAGAGACCGTGGCCTGTCTTAAGTCAAGCGGCACTAGGTTAAGTATAGCCTGCCTCACCTTGTTTAAGTCCTCCGTACCGTGGGAGAACGCGTTCAAAACCAAATTGCGTATGGTGTAGCTCTTGCGCATAATCACTACTTCGCAATCCCTAACTCCTTAGCTTTATCCTGCGTTACTATGAGTCGTGCACCCCTCGACGCTTCGTGCCTCTTCCTCAGCCTCCTCTCATTAGCCTTCCTCCCCCACTTCCAGCGGTGAGTCCCCCTAACACCTCTATTCCCTAGGAGTCCTCTCATCCTCCTACCGGCCATGGTCTTCCCCCTGAATGCCCTCCCCCTCTGGGAAGGACTGGTGATCCAGTTCATGTCAGGGTCCGACGCCACTGCGGGGTGATGGGGATCCACTAAAACAATCTCAAAGTACTCGTTAATGCCGTCATCCCCAACCCAGTAAGAGCCGAGGACCTCCATATTACGGAATTTCCTAGCAGCCTTCTCCTCAGCGATTAGTTGCTGAGGCTTCCCAGGCGCGTAGCCGTAAACGCCCATCCTCTTAGGCCTGCGTCCCGAGTTAGGTCTCTCCTTACTCAAGCCGCCTTTCTTAACCCTAACCCTAACAACCACGAAGCCCTGCTTGGCCTCGTAGCCTATGGCCCTGGCCCTGTCAAGCCTTGTAGGCCTCTCAACCCTGGCGACCGTAGGCCCCCTCCTCCACTCTATATAACGCCCTCTCATCAACTCCCTCATGCCACCTGACTCGAGTTTCCTCCAAGCTTCAGCTATGTAGCTGTATGCTGAGCGGCTCATGGCGTCTCCCCACATCCTCAGAATAAGTACTACGGGGTTTAAAAGACTTTGACCCAAACTACTTAGTCGAGACCACCTTGATCACGTCGTTAGTGCGTAGTTCGTACGTCGCGCCGACCCTCTTGCTCTCCTTGGCCAGGATAGCGTAGAGGAAGCCCTTCCCCAAGTCCGTGTGTATCAGGTAGGCAAGCTCCTGAGCGGTTGTACCTCTCCTGACTATGTAGGCGTCCGGGAGGACGTTACCGTAGCTGTCAGTGAACTTGTGTTGATCCTCAACAGGGTAAACGACTATGGAATCAAGCACGTCGAGGACGGCAGTGTTTATGGATTGTTGAACCCCAGTCCCCTTGAACTTCCTCATGAACTCCCTCACCCTCTCTAAAGCAGCCTTCTGCTTAGGGTTCAACCTGCTCTCATCAACTACTGTGAAGTCGGGATCTCCCGGAAGGTACCTCACCAATCCAGCCTTAGCAGCCTTTCTTATAGCTAGCTCGTACAAGGAGCTCGTCGGGATGAAGACCCGGCCTCTCAGCTCCTTAGTCAGACGCTTAATATTGTCCTCGGCCTCAGGCATATCCGCCTTATTACCCACTATAACCATCGGTTTAGACACCTCACGCAGTTTAGTTACGAACCCCCTCAACTCCACATCCCGCCACGAACTGGGTTTAGTCAGCTCAAGACCGCTTGCCTTTAAAGCCAGGGTCACGTGCTCCCGCCTTATGGAGAGGCCTGAGACCCTCCTCGTTAACGCGTCAATCACGCTATCCCAGGGCATGCCGTCAAGCCCTCTAGCAAAGCGGGTCCAGTCCCTACTCACTATACCGTAGAACCACTCGTTGACCTCCTGCTCAATGCTTAAGACCTCATCCAGAGGGTCGTAAGTGCCGGGCACGGTGGGTCTGCCCTCCTCGTCCGTGGATCCCGAGACATCCACCACGTGAAGCAGGACGTCTGCCTGCCTTAGGTCGTCCATGAACTTATTGCCCAAGCCCCTCCCCTTATGCGCGTCTCTTATCAGTCCAGCCACATCCATCATCTTAATCGGGATTAGCCTCTCCCCATCCACACAAATCGAGTTCCTCGCATCACATCTGGGCAACCCTAGCTCCTCATGAACGCACTTAACCCTGACGTGAGCCACTCCGACGTTCGGCTCTATAGTTACGAAAGGCCTGTTCTCAACCTTAACGTCTATTAGAGTGGCTGCTGAGAAGAAGGTTGACTTGCCGACGTTCGTCTTGCCTATAACGCCAATAAGGGGCGGTGATGGAGGCAACACAACACCTCTTCTAATGGATAGTGCCTAGACCTCTTAAAAAGACGCCGTGATGAGCTAACCCCACACAGTGCTATCTACTCGACATAAGTCCCTAATGCCTCGAACCTCATCCTCACTGACGTAAATACTGCACGGCGGCACGTCCTTAGTGACTACGGCTCCCGGGTAGATCCACGAGTAAGCCCCTACCTTAACCCCTGGCATCGTGGAGACGTCGACACCAGTCTTCACGAAGTCGCCGAATGCAGCTCCGTACTTAACCCTCCCAGTCGACTCCTTCACCCCCTTGACGAAGCAGCTTACGGGCTTTTCGTCGAATCTCAAGTTAGCGGTTATCGTGCCAGCCCCCAGATTACATCCCTCACCCACTATCGAATCCCCTACGTACGCTTGATGCGATATATGTGTCCCGCTCATAATCACGCTCTCCTTGACCTCCACGTTGTAACCGACCTTAGAGTCGCTCAGTATCACCGTGTAAGGTCTAACGTAGGCGTGAGGACCTACCACGGCATTACGCCCTATGTAGACCGGCCCAACAACGTACGTTCCGGAAAGGATCTCCGCCCCCTCATCTACGTAGACGGGGTTCTTCACCACTACGCCGGACTCCACCCTGCCCCTCACCACCTGCCCCCTCCAAGTACTCATCAAGTCCCTGTTCAGTTCAAGCAGACTCCAAGGCCTGCCTAAATCCCTCCAGTAACTCAGCTTGTAGACGTGGACCGGTTCCTCACCGCTTAATCGAGTCAGGGCCTCAGTCAGCTCGTACTCCCCCCTAGGACTTAACGTTAGGCTGTCCAGGTACTTCCTCACCCTATAACTCAACAAGTAGGCGCCGGCGTTAACCAGGTTGGTGTAGGCTTCCTCAGGTTTCTCCACGATCTTCTTCAGGACGGAGCCCTCCGTTATTAAGACGCCGTACCTTCTAGGGTCGTCAACCTCGTAAGCGCCTACGACGTTCTTCCTCAACCCAGCCATGCCTTTTATGTCACTTGACTTTACGAAGACGTCCCCGTAGACGATTAAGAAGTAATCGGCGCTGATCTCCTCCATCCCCCGCCTCACTGCATCGCCAGTACCGGAAGGCCTGCCCTGATCAACGAGCTTAATATCGCATGAGAACTGTCCTGCCAACGTGTTCACGCGCTTCGCCAGCTGCTCCTTCATGTATCCTGCGACGATCACTATCTTCCTGACGCCTGCACTAACTAAGCTCTCCACGTGGTGGTCAAGTAGTGTCTTGTCTATGACGGGGATCAAGACCTTATTCCTGGTGTGAGTTAAAGGCTCCAACCCCCTACCGTACCCAGCAGCGAGGAGTATCGCTTCCATAAACCCATCCACGATATCTCATGCGACCGAAGAGTATAAAACCAAGTTAAAGCCCACCAACCCTTAAAACATCATTGCGAAAGGGGAGGGATCGGTCACGTGTGAAATCGTCAATACAGGCGCGTCTCATTGAGTCGCTTGTTGAGGGATCGCCTCAACGGTCTTAAGTCCCTCGGGCGTTACGGCGTGAAGGAACTTCGACTTGTAGATCTCAACCTTCCTTAACGGGTATAGCTTCTTACAGGCCTCAAAGATCTCCACAGCCAACGACCCGAACGTCACGGACTTAATGAAATCGGCGAGGCCTGCCTGAGACGCCTTCTCGCTCAACACCCTCATCATCTCCTTCCTAATGGCGTTTCTTTGACTCGTCTTACACCTGTATGTTGTTAGGGAGACAGCCGTAACTCTAAAGACATAACCGTCCTTAGTAGTCACATCAACTATCGCGGTCACCTTACTGGACTTCCTCCTAATTAATGACCTCATGTAATCCCTAGCTAGTTCGTGCCCTTTAAACCAACTGCGTGCCAAGTCACCGTCAACGCCAACCACTTGGAACTTGAGCATTACGTGATGTTTGCTGAAATCCCCTGTCAAGTCAAATAGGGAGACCTCAAAGGTCCTGCCAACCACCTTGGAGGGCTCTTCAGCGGGCGTGGTTGCTATCTCAACGCCGCCGAAGAACTCTGGAGCCAGCACCTTATACCACTTCTTCAGCTTCCATTTATCCTTGACCTGCGGGGCTCTCGACATCTCCACGACCTAATACCTCTCTTAGATGGAGCTTATAAAAGTTTAGATGAAGGTTTAGGCACGTGACGCGTTAAGGAGGACCTGGTAGTCGTCATGTGGTGGAGCGCTTGCGCACAGCATTCTCAAGCATCTTGCAAAGCCCCAGAACCTCCTCGAGCACTGAGGCTGCCGTCCTAAAGGCCTCGGGCGTTGCGATGCCTGAGTAGGTTGCCGTATATGTGAATTCGCTCACCACTACCTCGTGGGCTATAGTGAAGTCCTTAGGCGGTTTAACGTCGTCAGGGCTTGTAGCCCTATCTAGGGCCTCGATGAATCTGGGGTCTTCGCCTCGTATCCTAACCTTAAGGAGGAGCCTCAACTCATAACACATCCGACGCGTTTGGAGTGACCAGGTAACCTCCTTGGACAACGTACCTGCCCGTCAGCCTACGTCTCACGTTCTGGGTGAAATGAGCCAGGGGCACGTAATGCCTCCCGCCATGTTCCAGAACCACAGGAGTCTTTAAGGGGTCTATCACGTTGAAACCCCACAAAACCTTGCCCATGACCGTTGCCGAGAGCTTCGCCGGATCCCCTTTGACCGCTAAGTACTTGTTGGTCTTCAGGGCGCCCACGCCTTCGCTAATCACCGGGTCGAGACACGCCTTCATGTCCTTAATACCCCCCACGAATTCAAGGTAGTGACTCCTGAGGTAACTCATGTTGACTATTGACGGTAAGTAACCCTCAAAGCCCTTAACGTCGAGCAACCAAATGATGAAGTACGCTAAAGTGGTTAAGTCCCTCACGAACCAGCTAAACCTAATTAAGTACGTCTTGAGCCTCAGCTTCTCCTGTTGAACCCTGTACGTATTAGCTATGATTGATAACGTCTCGCTTAAGCTCTCCCTGACGGTGCTGAGAGGAACGTAGAAATCTATTCCTGCTACTGACGCGTGTATGGGCGTCGTGGAGTGAGGGAGTGTTGGCACGTCCGTGACCTCAAGCAAACCCTCACTACATAACTTATCAATGAACTCCCTCTCGCGCTCGTTCGGCCTAAGCTCCCTAATCCTAGGCAAGTATTTAGAGTGAATCGCTGAGGCGGCTACGGCCTTCATCTCCTTGTTAATCGACGTGAACTCGCTTAACAAGCCGATTATCCCGGGGATTAAGGAGTCGTACCTCACCACGTAGTTATGTTTCACTAAAGCCACCTGATTGACGTTTGACGTCTGGAAGACCAGGCATTCATCACACTCCGTGTGCGGGATGTTCAGTCCGAGGGATTTAACGCCGACCTCAATACCTGGCGTGATGTAGTCCGGGAGCACCTCGACATCCAGCTCCATCGATCTGAGCACTTTAAACAACAACCCACCGGCCGTAAGCGACTCCGCGTCGAAACCGGTTATCACCCTGGCGAGCTTAGCATGCTTCTTCACGTCCTCGAGGAAGTTACGAAAGACCTCTACATCACTCATTTCTCTGTTCGTCTGAGGCAAAAACACACCCGCTTAACTTTAGATATCCCTTCTTTATATTTGTTACGCTCTAACGCGGAGAGCCTTGCACTCACGGAGCG
>CALIKV010000011.1 GCA_938017505.1 uncultured Sulfolobales archaeon
CGTCCAGGTGTGTGAGTATCCAAAGCCTGGGGGCTTCAGGGTCCGTGCCGTGGTAGTACGCGATCACGTTCGGCCTAACCCCTCCCTCAGCCCTCGGGTCCGGCGCGTCATACCTCTCAACTCTGTCGAACGGCCATCCCCAACCAAACCCATCAAAACCTCAACCATCTCCCCTTCAAGGGCCTCAACCGCCTTAGAAACTCTCTCAAGAGCTAGCACGTTAGACATCACTAAGGCTTCAACGAGTCTCTATATATTTGTTGGCGTGACATAAGATGTAGTGATGTTAATTGAATGGCAACTTCCTGGAGAGCGTCGTTGTGAGGGTTCTGGCCGATAACCAGGTTATGTTCGGGACGCCGTACGTGGGTCAGCACGGGGTCTCAATCCTAGTGACCGCGTGTAGGCAGGGCTCAGAGCTCAACGTGTTGGTTGACACAGGGGGTGACGGAGACGCTGTCCTCAGGAACATGGGTTTAATGGGCGTGAACCCCAGGGTCGTCGACGTCATAGTGCTCACCCACAGGCATAAGGATCACACCGGCGGTCTCTTTAAGGTCCTCGAGGCCGTAGGCAGGGAGAATTTGCCCATCATAGCACACCCGGACATCATGAAGCCTAACATCTCGCTAGAGCCTCACGTTAGGTACATAGGAGTGCCGGCGGACTTCGGGAAGAGGGTTGCAGGTCTTGGAGGGACGCTAATACTCACACGTGATCCACTGGAGCTGATGCCTGGCTTGACGACTACCGGTGAGGTGAAGAGGTTCAGGCCTATGAGGAGGCATGAGTTCAAGACCCTCACCGAGGACTTCAGGATGGTCGATGACGAGATGATGGACGACACCTCCCTCATCGCTCTCCTAAGAGACGGGCTTGTCCTAATCACCGGGTGCAGTCACTCAGGAATAACCAACATAGTCAGGCACTCGGTCGAGTTAACTAAGGTTGGAAAGGTTAAGGCGATCGTGGGGGGTCTTCACTTAGTCAAAGCCCCTGAGGACGAGATCGCTGAGATAGTGGAGGAACTCACGCAACATGAGATAGAGGCTATATTCGCTGGGCACTGCACGGGTTTCAAAGCTCAAGCGGAGCTAAGCAAGAGGTACGGCGATAAATTCACGCCGTTGCAGGCAGGCATGAAGCTCATCTTCAAGTAGTCGTTCCTCCGTTAGGCGCTCGTTAACGAGGGCGTTCCTAGGCGTAAGTTAATATGCGACTTAAACAAAAGTATATCTAGGGACGGTCAATTGAGCAGGGATGAGGAGTGGGTTAAGCTATCCTCCGAGATATTGACTTGCAGCGGGTGTAGGCTCTCCGAGAGCAGGAGTAGAGCCGTTCCAGGGGAGGGCTCCCTCACAGCTAGGTTGGTGTTGATAGGCGAGGCCCCGGGTAAGAGCGAGGATGAGGCTGGAAGGCCTTTCGTCGGTGCGGCGGGGAAGCTCCTCAACCAGCTCCTCGAGGTGAACGGCATTAAGAGGGGGGAGGTCTTCATAACTAACGTGGTTAAATGCAGGCCGCCTAGCAATAGAGACCCGCTTGATGACGAGGTAATGAGTTGCGCCCCCTTCACCAACAGAATTATCCAGCTGATCCAGCCCTCCATCATAACTACCCTAGGTAATCACTCGGGGAGGTACGTGTTCGAGGTTCTCGGCGGCGGTCGCTGGCACGGAGTCACTAGGATGAGGGGTAAGACCTACGTCTTTAAAATCCTCGGGAGGAACGTTACCGTGATACCTACGTACCACCCTGCAGCAGCTCTCTACAACCCAGGGCCTAGGGCCGGCTTGGAAGAGGATTTCAAGCTGATAGCCTCTAAGTATAGGGAGGTACTTCAGAGTGAGGTGAAGGTGAGTGGACGTAGGAGGACTCTTTTAGACTACCTGAGGTGAACGCCTTGAGCGAGGAGATTAAACTCAATAACGAGGACCTGAAGAGCTACGTGAGGAGGAAGATCGAGGAACTGAGGAACGAGCTTCAATACCTGGAGGAACTACTGAAGATCCTGGAGGGTGAGAGGAGCCTTGACAGCTCGGTCATGCAGGCATCGCGGGTTGACGTGATAACGGTGGGCAGCAACGTTGTGGCCAACGTCATCGTGTCTCAGGACGTGCTGAGGATCATACTCACTGAGGCCCTGCCGGCCGACCACCCGCTCATGACATCCTTCCTGGAAAGGATTCTCGAGGAACAACGCGGCAGGGGTTTGATAGAGGCCTACAGGGTTAACGAGAAGAGGGGCTACGTGTACGACATAGAAGTTAGAGGCAGGATAAACAACCTCCTATACAGGGAGCTCGAGGCGGCCGTGTCGTATGTGTGGACTAACCTGCGTGAGAAGACCGCCTCCCAGCCCTGATAGATCCGTCGCCTCTCACACGTCCACACGCGCTCGTGAATCTGCACGACGCCCTCCCGGACCTGTGGGAGCGTCGCTGAGGTTAACGTGCGTGAAGCCCGGAGCTCGTTGACCGTGCATCCGTGCTTCGCGTTCAGCGTAACACTGAGAAGGCATTGATACCTTCTTGCCGGGTTCTCATCATCAAGTTGTAAGTGGGCTTAAGGCTATTTAAGTGTTATGCGGGCTGTGGTCTGCAGCGTATTTAAGCTCTTTAAGGTAGTGTGTCTTGGGTGTGCCTTACGGAATTCAGGATTATCGCTGAGGCTCTAGAGGGCATTGAGAAGACCTCCTCGAGAGACATGAAGACCACCCTCCTCGCCAACTTAATTAAGGCCACGCCTAAGGAGGTCATTGACAAGGTTGTCTACTTCATACTGGGTAAGATATGGCCTGAGTGGATGGGGATGCCCGAGATAGGTGTGGATGAAGAGCTGTTAATCAAGACCATAGCCAAGGCAACCGGCCTCAAGGAGGCGAACGTCGACAAGATGTTCAGGGAGCTCGGAGATCCAGGCCTCGTCATCGAGGATCTGAAGAAGCGTGAGAAGGCCTCTGCGAGGGACCTGACTAAGTTCCTAGGCGGGGGTGCAGCAGCCAGCTCACTGAGCGTTGAGAAGGTCTACGACACATTGTCTAAGGCCGCTCTAGCCAGCGGAGAGGGGAGTAGATCCCTCAAGATAAACCTCATCGCAGGCCTCCTTAAGGAGGCCTCACCACTTGAGGCGAGGTACGTGGCCAGGTTCGTCACCGGTGACATGAGGACCGGCATTCAAGACATGACTGTGATAGACGCGTTGGCGATAGTCTTCGGAGGTAGTAAGGAATACGAGTCGATCATAGAGAAGGCATACTACGTCAGGGCCGGTGATCTAGGCTTAGTGGCTAGGATACTCGCTCATCAAGGACTTGAGGCTGTCAGGAGGATCAAGCCCGAGGCCGGCATACCAATAAAGCCGATGCTGGCTAACAGGGAGAGCGACCCCAAGACCATACTGGATAAGGTAGGCGGTAAGGCAGTGGTCGAGTATAAGTACGATGGTGAGAGAGGACAGATACATAAGAAGAAGGATGAGGTCAAGATATTCTCCAGGAATCTCGAGGACATAACGCATCAATACCCTGACGTCGCCGAGCTGGCCAGGAGATGTATACTTAGTGATGAAGCGATAGTTGAGGGGGAGATGGTGGCAATAGACCCTGACACAGGCCTCCTCATGCCTTTCCAAGAGCTGATGCACAGGAAGAGGAAGCATGACATACGCGAAGCCGTTAAGGGGATCCCTGTAAGCGTCTACGTATTCGACGTGATGTACAATGGGGGCGAGGACCTCCTGGACAAGCCCCTTCCCTACAGGAGGGAGGTCTTAAAGAGGGTGATCAAGGAGACGGAGAGCTTCAAGATAGCCCACCACATGATAACGGATGACCCTCAGAGACTCGAGGAGTTCTTCCTCAAGGCGATCGAGGAGGGTGCTGAGGGCGTTATGGTGAAGGCGATACACGATAACTCCATATATCAAGCTGGCGCGAGGGGTTGGCTCTGGATCAAGTACAAGCGCGACTACAAGAGCGAGATGACTGACACCGTTGATTTAGTGGTTGTGGGGGCCTTCGCAGGTAGGGGTAGGAGGAGCGGTAGGTTCGGGGCTTTGTTGATGGCTGCGTACGATGAAGAGACCGACTCCTTCAGGACTGTCTGCAAGGTAGGCACGGGATTCACGGATAAAGACCTAGAGGAGATAACGGAGATGCTGAAACCACACGTAGTTAGCTACAGACCCTCTAACGTGGATTCGGAGGTGGAGCCTGACGTATGGGTCACGCCTCACCACGTGGCTGAGATAATAGGCGCTGAGCTCACTCTCTCGCCAGCACACACCTGCTGTAGAGACGCGATTAGGAAGGGGGTTGGGATCTCAATAAGGTTCCCTAGGTTCATTAGGTGGCGTCCGGAGAAGACCCCCAGAGACGCCACGACTACTAAGGAGTTCCTTGAGATGTATAGGAGGCAGCTGAAGAAGATTGAAGAGCCTAGGGCTTAATGCCTCGTTACTTGGTTATTTAAGGAGGTCGCGTTGATTCTAATAGGGGTTTACCAGTGGGACCTAGGGTTTTGATGGAGTTGGGCGAGGGCGTGGCGGTGAATTACAGGGTTGGGTCTGGAGGGCAGAACGCAAATCAAGTGCTTGTGAGAATCCTGTCAACAATCCTTAAGAGGCCTCACAATCTAGTGGGGGCGAGGGTCGTCATCAAATCCAGCGACGGAAGGACGTACTCAGGGAGGGTCTCGAAGGTTCACGGCAGTGGGAGGAACGGGGTGGTTGTGGTTAGGTTTAACAGGAATATCCCCGGTCAGTTGCTTGGCTCCAGGATCTCGATATATAGGGTTCGAAGCGATTGAAGCTCTTCCATTGGCGATCGGTACTGAACGTTACACTTTAGTTGCTTATTATTGCTCGCTAACTCAATTATAGATTGGTAACTGTGATGGAGTTCGTCGCAGACACGATGCTCGGCAACCTCGCCCGCTGGTTGAGGATGTTAGGTCATGACACTCTATACTCGAGGAGTTTCGAGGACTGGAGGCTGTTGCACCTTGCTGAGGAGGAAGGCAGGGTTCTCCTCACAAGGGATGAGTCCCTCTTCAGGAGGGCTAGGGGTAAGGGCTTAAGGGTGATGCTTATAACGTCCGACGACATCGCGGAGATGCTTGCCTATGTGGCCGCTAAGACGGGTTTAAGCCTGGTGTTCGACCCCTCAAGAACCAGGTGTCCTAGGTGTAACACCCCGCTAACCAGGATGAGTAAGGCAGAGGCGTTGTCCTTACTGAGGGACGAGCTGACGGCTAAGTACGAGGAGTTCTGGAGATGCAGTAAGTGCGGCAGGTTCTATTGGCAAGGTAATCACTGGAGAACTATAAATGAGACGCTTGAGAGGGCGAATAAATTAATACATCGCTATAGTATTTCTAGTAGGTCAGAGGATGAGTAGGTCATATGTAGATCCTGAGGAAGTCCCCCCTGAAGACGGGTTCTTCCTGGTTAAGCTAGCTAGGAGGGCCGTCGAGGAGTATTTAAAGCGAGGTGCAGTGATTGAGGCCCCGAGCAACACCCCGCGGAAGCTGATGGATTTAGGAGCGTCCTTCGTCACCCTCCTGAAAATCAGCGGTACTGGGGCTCGTGAGTTGAGGGGGTGCATAGGCTACGTCAAGCCCGTTGAGCCGCTCGTGCTCAACGTCATTCACGCCTCTATAGCCGCCGCCGTCGAGGACCCGAGGTTCACACCTGTTAGGACTGAGGAGCTGAACCACATAGTCTTTGAGGTCTCGGTCCTCTCCAGGATGGAGGAACTCTCACGAGCCCCAAGACAGAGACCCGGTGAGATCGTCATCGGCAGGGACGGCTTAATGGTTGAGTACGGCTACTACAGCGGTCTACTGCTCCCAGAGGTCCCTGTTGAGTACTGCTGGAACAATGAGACTTTCCTCGCGGAGACATGCTTCAAAGCCGGTTTAAGGCCTGACTGCTGGCTTAACGAGAAAGTGAGGGTGTTTAGGTTCAGTACGCGGACTTTCAAGGAGACCACGCCGGGAGGCGACGTCATCCTCAGGGACCTCAGGAGGGAGTACGTTACGGGCTGCCTGCAACCAAGCGGTAGTGGTTAGGTGGGTTCAATGCACGTCAAGCTAATTGCGTGGACAGGTGGTTCGTTAGAGGATGCGAGGAGGCTAATAGTCTTAGCGGTCAAGACCTCCGCCGGTAAGCTCGGGTTGAAGAGCGCGGAGCACTACCTAAGGAGCTACGGTGAGGACGACGTGAGACATCACGTCGCGGAGGCCTTTAAATATCCCTCCGTCCTGGAGCATGTGGTCTTCACCTTCTTGATCGAGGGGATATCCAGGGTGACGTCGCATCAGCTAGTCAGACACAGGATAGCGTCATACACTCAGGAAAGCCAGAGGTACTCAGCAGTTGAGAGGGAGTACGTGATCCCTGACACCATCGTTAAGGCCGGCTTCGAGGAGAGGTTCAGGAAGCTGATGGAGAACGCGTACGGTCTCTATGACGAAATGGTTAAAGCCGGGATCCCTTACGAGGACGCAAGGTACGTCATACCTCAGGCAGTGACTACGAGGATGTTAATGACGGTGAATTTAAGGGAGTTGATTCACATAGCTTGCCTGAGGTTATCGTCTCACGCTCAGTGGGAGCTTCGGAACGTGGTCGGGCTGATGGTTAAGGAGGCGAGCGGGGTGATCCCTGAGTTACCGCAGTTGCTCAGGGGCTCCTGTGGCGATTCAACCTGAGTCAAGGGTGTTCAGCTTTTCAACAAGCCTCACGAGCTCTTCTAGATCCGCGACGATGTATCGCGGTCTCGCTGAAGTCTTCCTGCACTCCCCCCTACATACTAGGACTGAGATAGTCCCCAGGGAGTTCGCCGGCGTTATATCGTAATCGGTGTCGCCGACTATCATGGCCTCCGCAGGATTCACGTCAATCCTGTTGAGTGCTACCCGGAAGACCTCCGGGTCGGGCTTACCCCTACTTACCAAATCACTACCTACCGTCGCGTCGAAGAACCCCCTGACCCCCTTCACATTAAGTACCGCCTCTACGGTCTCAACGTTCGTTGATGACGCGACTGCCAGCCTTAAGCCCTGCCCGTGCTTCAGCCTCTCTAAAGCCCCTCGTACTTCAGGGTAGAGCTTCACCTCATATACCCTGGCTAGGTAGATCCTCCTCTTCAGCTTAGCAAGTCTTAATGCCCGCGTCTCGTCGTCTGTCAGCCTCCTGGCTATGTCCTCAGCTGACAGGCCTACAAGCCCTCTCACGAACTCCCTGTCCACGTCTATCCCTACCTCGCGACACGAATCAATCCAGGTTGAGACGTGAAGCTCAACGCTGTCGACTAGAGTTCCGTCTAGGTCGAAGACGATGCCCTTGATCATTTAACGCCACCCAGGAAACGCGCCAGGATCTCGAACGTGGCGATCCAGAAGATGAAGGAGGCTGAGTAGATTATGGAGATGCCTTTAGGTCTCCCTGAACCGCCCTTCAGCCTGTACGTGATCATGTAGATCGGGTAGCTCGCGAAGTACGTGGTTAAGAGGACTAGATCGACGAGCACTTCAGCGGTCCCTAGGCTGGCTCTCAAGACGTATGATATAAAGCCTAAGATAACGCCGAAGGAAAGCCCGAACACCAGCGCCTTGCTCGCTTCCGACTTAAGTCCTCTCATTCAAACACCCACCCAAGTGCTCACTGAACTCACATAATACACCTAACACACGTCTTATTAAGTCACTGACGCAGTCGCATGTGGGTGTTGAGTCCAGGGTGAGGGGGCTTGGCATCACCCCGCAGACCGGACACGCCCGTAGTTTGAACCCCTTCCTCGACTTCACGACGCTAATTAAGAGGGCCGCTTCCTCGAACCGCTTGACGCACTTCGTCACGTTGCCTAAAACCACGCAATCAGTCGTGTATGATTTAAGCGCTCTCAAGATAGCGGGTAAAGCCCCGACTCCCTGGAAGGACCTCACGTACGTAACTGCATACCTACACGAACTCAAGTAATCCCCCACGCTTTCCAGGAACCTCACCACGCTGGATACGTAGTCCTCACTACACGGCGGCCCTCGGAACTGCACCCTGACGAAACCCGTCACTGTATCCACGTAACACACTCTCCCGCCGGAGCCCTCAGCCAGTTTGGAGACCCTTAGGAAGCCGTCCTTAACACTAGCTATGAACTCGCTTACAAGGACCCCACACATCCCCAACCCCCTAATATATATGGTAAGGGTTAAGTAAGGGTTAGGTAGTGGTTTAGAGGTGTGGTGTGTGGGCGTTAAGCTACTGTGTATTGTGTGTGGGAGGAAGTTCAGCGAAGGTCAGGGAGTGACGATAAACGTGAGTGGGAGGAGTTACAGCTTCCACAGCAAGGGATGCGCTCTGAAGTTCCTTAGGAAGGTGCTGGAGGGCATCGAACAGTCTGAAGTCGGTAGAGCCATGGAGAAGGTTGCCGATGAATACGCTGAGATGCTGAAGGAGAAGGCTGAGAGAACTGCTAAGAAGATAGTGTAGGACTCTTTCCCACCAAGTAAAAGTATTTAGGCCTTGGGCACGGGATATTCCTGGAATGAGGAGTGTGGCGGTCTCTGATGAATGATGCCCTAGGAGCCTACTGACCGAATCCCTTCATCGCATTACGGCCTCTCCAGCAGGGCGTTATCGCTGAGCAATTCTTTAATACTCCACGCCTATCAGATTATCGGTGAGGCGCTTGATCCTTTCAGACTTTGATTTAACGTGGTACTTGAAAACCGGTAGGTTGGTGGTGGATCCTTACGAGGAGGGGATAGTTAGGGAGAACGGCATTGACCTACGTATCGGGGGTGAGGTAGCTAGACTTAAGCGCGTGGGTAAGGTGTTTGACACGATGAACGGCGGTATGGATCTGAACGATTTCTACGCGATTGAGGTTAGCGATGAGTTTATAATATATCCCGATGAGAAGGTGCTCGTGACCACTCTCGAGTACGTTAAGCTGCCCAACGACATCATGGGCTTCGTCGAGCTCAGGTCTTCCTTCGCTAGGGTAGGGCTGTCAACCCCGCCAACCATAATTGACGCGGGCTTTGAAGGAAACATAACCCTGGAGATACACGGCTCATCCTTCCCGGTGAAGCTGTATAGGGGACAGAGGTTCGCACACGTCATTTTCTCCAAGACGTTGAACCCCGTGACAAGGCCTTACAGAGGCAAGTATCAAGGGCAGAAAGGCGTTACACTACCTAGATTCACTTCGGATTAAATCCGTCCTGCATTGGTACATTAGTAGATATAAGCCCTATAAGCCAACACTAACTGGGGACGGATCTATGGAGAGGTTGCTCAAGGCCTCTGAGGGTTTAGAATGTATTATGGGCGATGTTCTCAGGGTTCTGTATATAAGCATGGGTTCGCTCTGGCTAAGTGAGCTGGTTGGTGAGTACAGGGTGTTTGTGGAGGCTATCGGGGGCGTCCACGCTTCCGAGAGCGACATCAAGGAGGCGATAAACGAGTTGAGCACGGCCGGGCTGGTTAACGTTAGGGAGGGCATAAGAGCCACTATGTCTCAGGAGGGTGAGAGGACCTACCTAATCTCACTTAAGTTGAACACTCAGCAGCTCCTTGCGTTGAGGAATGATGAAAAGGTAGCTAAGTACAGAGACCTATGGAGGTCCTACCTTAAGGTGTGACGGCTTCCGCTGAGTCGCAGTGACTTGAGAGGGCGAGAGGCTTTCAGATTGGTTGAGAGACTCCTGAAGAAGGGTTACGTAAATGACGTGCTGACGTGGTACGAGGAGTTAAGTGGGGGGTATGACGAGCTATACCTCGAGGAGCAGTTAAGTAAGTATGAAGCGATCGCCAGGGAGTCACGCCTGGAGCGGCTCAGGAGGAATGGATTAAGGCTCCTCGACGTTGGTTGCGGCACAGGAGGTGCTGCAGGTCTTTTAGCCTCTGCCATCACGCCCTCGCTATACGTGGGTCTTGACCTAAGCCCCTCCATGTGCGAGCTGGCTAGAAGGCGGTTACAGGGGTTAGGCTTGCTCGGCGATGTCGTAGCAGGTGACTACCTCAAACCACCGTTCAGGGAGGGGGCAGCCGACCTCGTCGTCTCGGTCACAGCGCTGACCTGCGGTGAGGCGCTTGAGGAGGTTGTTCCGTCATTACGTCGCCTGCTCAGGGAGGGCGGGCTATTGATCTATACGATCTTGTGCTCAACGGGATTTCAAGACTTCAGCAAGAACTCATGTAACCCGTCAATTACGTTGGGTTCCAGGGAGCTCCTCTGCATTGATGAAACCTACACACGCTCAACACAGGACCAGTCCTTAAGTCTTGAACGGTAGGGGTGCGGTCATGACCTCGGGTTCAGGTCTTGTTAAGAAGGCCCTGAGCTCGCTGGACGTGGCGGTGTTAGCTAAGGAGTTAAGCGGTGTTGTGAGGAACTCCAGGATAGATAACGTGTTTCAAACCGGGAGTAACTCGCTCCTCCTCAAGCTCGTCCTTAGAGATGGGAGGCACGCGTTCCTGATGGCTGAGGGCGGGTTGAGGGTTTGCCTGACCAGCCACGTGACTTCAGGCAGCGCTTCAGGCAGGGCGGCCCTATTCAGACGTTATTTAAGGGAGGGTCTTGTAACAGGCGTCTCGCAGTACATGTTCGAAAGGATTATGGAGCTCGGGATCAGGGGTCGTGAGGGTGATGTGAAGTTCATAGTGGAACTACTCCCTAGAGGAGTCGTGTCCGTTGTCGACTCAACGGGGAAGGTGCTTGTAAGCACGGTGGATCTCAAGACTAAGGACAGAGTCGTAAGGCCAGGCGTCACGTACAAATACCCTCCGACCTTCCCCGATATTAGGATGGTTAGCGGGGACGAATTCGTCTCCCGGATCTCCACCGGGAGCGAGTTAGGCCGTACCTTAGTGAGGACGTTCGGAATCCCTCCTGAGGTTGTTAACGAGGTCGTCGAAGAATCTGTGAGGGGTAGACGTCCCTCCTCGCTGAGTACGGGCGACTTACTAGCGGTTCACGAGGCCCTTAAATCGTTCGTACTCAGGGTCATCGAGAACCCTGAACCCGCCGTACTGGCTTGCGGCGGGCGCTACGTCTCCTTCCACCCATTCAGGCCCAGGAGGGTTGAGGGGGATTGCCGCGTACTGGCTTTCACCACATTCAATGAGGCAGTTGACGAGTTCTTCGCCGGGGCAGGCAGTGAGCCTGAGGTGGGCGAGGCTGTTGAGGAGAGGTCTAGGGTTGAGGCCTCCCTGCGTGAGGCTTGCGAGGAGTACGAGAAACTGCTGAGGAGCCGCCGTGAACTAAGTGACGTTGTAGCTCTTATCCAGGAGAACTATCAGGTTCTTGAAGACGTGTGGCTCTGTGTCTCAGGTAAAGCGAGGAGTGAGGGGTGGGAGGATGTGGAGTCCTGCGGGGTTACGGGATACGATAGGAGCTCAGGGACTTATGAAGTAACCCTCCACGGCAGATCCCTTGAATTCACGATCCTCAAGGACTTCAAGACGCAGTACTTCGACCTCTTAAGGAGGTTGAAGAAGGTTGAGAACAAGTTGGAGAAGACCGAGAAGGGCATAGAGCTTCTTAAAGAGAGGCTGCGTGAGGCTGATGCTATGGTGAGGGAGAGGCTGAAGAGGACGACCTTAACGAGGAGGTTTCGTTGGTATCACGCGTACCATTGGATAATCACTAGAGGGGGGTTTCTATCCATAGGCGGTAGGGATGCTGATCAGAACGAGAAGATAGTCCGCAGGTTCCTGAGGGATGAGGATGTTTTCATGCACGCTGACGTTCACGGTGCGCCGGCCTTCATCATCTTCACCAACAACGTTGAACCGCCTGAAAGCGATTTACGTGATGTAGCCGTTCTCGCAGCCTCGTACAGTAGGGCTTGGAGGGAGGCACTGCCCTCCGTGGACGTGTTCTGGGTTAAGGGGTCTCAAGTCAGCATTGCACCCCCGCCGGGGCAGTTCCTACCCAAGGGGTCTTTCATGGTGTATGGCAGGAAGAACTACGTGAGGGGTGTGGAGCTGAGAGTCTCATTAGGCCTTCGGGTTGTTGGGGAGAGGTATTACGAGTTGGTCGTGGGGCCTGCTGAACTCCTGAGAGACACATGCGCCGTCGCGATAACGCTGGAACCAGGCAGTGAAAGCCCGAGCAGAGTAGCTGCCGAATTCCTCGAGCTGATTAACAAGAAGTCAAAGTATCTGGTGAAGGACCTCACGGTGGATGAGGTGGTTAAGCGAATACCAGGTAACTCCAGGATCGTTGAGGTCTTGGTTAAGTGAACTAGAGCACTAATCTACCTGAAGGAGTCTACGTGGAGACTTATCCTTTGAAAAGCAAGTCTTCCAGCTCCCTCGCCACGATCCCGAGATATCCTCTAAAAACCCTCTCTAAGAACGCCTTGAAAGCGCCGCCACCGAGAGTCGGGCAAGTGTTTTGAGCCCGGTAGTGCTGACAGTGCCTCGTGAAGTTGTTGGGATGGGTCAACCCGTGGCGACGAAGATCATGATTAAACAAGGTTCTGATGCCTTTGAGGTAGGGGCGAAGTGAGCGGTGCCGGAGGGCCCCACCCACAATGAAACGCAAGACCCACCGCTACCAAAGTATATTTTCTGAGTAAGCATATAGTAGTTGGTGTGAGTTTGAAAGTTAAAGCGCTTACACATCTTAACTACCCTAGAATATCACCTGATACCCTGCTCACACGTGCTAGAGCTCTCATGCGCGACTTGAGCTTGAGGATCCTCCCGGTGGTTAGGGAAGGCGATTTTCTTGAGGGCATTCTACGGAGAGAGCACGTGCTCGGCATCACTTCGACCAAGTCCAATGTGCTGGTATCTCAGGTTGCTGAGAGCCCGCCGCTGGTTTTCAAGGCTAGTGAGGATGTCGCTGAATCTTTCAGGGCTATGCTGGAGTTTGATGAATGGTATACTCCGGTGATTAATGAGGTCACTGGGAGGTATGTCGGTATGCTCTCGCTTGATTCTTTCTTACGTGAGGTGTCGTCTAGGGGGGTTGGAGGGCATGAGAAGCGCTTATCCGAGATCATGACTACTAGAGTTGAGCACGTCACTCCGGAAGACTTCATCAGTAAGGTCTGGAGGAAGATGCTGGTTTTCAGGTATGCAGGCTTTCCCGTAGTTAAAGGCAGGGATTTAGTTGTGGTTGGTATGATAACCCAGCACGACCTACTTAAGAAAGGCTACACCAGGATAGAACTCGAGTCTGAGTCGGGTCCTCGACCAGGCCCTAGAGTTAGGGAGGCCATGACGACGCCTGCACTCACTCTAAAGCCATACGATAAAGTGCGTGAGGCGCTTAACCTAATGGTCAGGAATGACTTCGGCAGGATACCGATAGTAAGCGACGCCGGCGTTCTCGTCGGGATAGTTGATAGGAGTGATTTATGCTACAACTACCTAGAGGTGTTATGAGCCTTGGTTAAGACGTACACGCCTAGGAGGTTGCGTGAGAAGAATAGGTGGTTGCGGAGTGACGGTAAGCCGAACTTCAGGGACAGGGTTTACGCCAAAGGACCGGAGTTAGGTCCTTTAATGAGGAGGGACATACCCCCTATCAACACGTCGGCCACCGTGCTCAGGACGTGCGAACTCATGAGTGCTTATAACACGCGCTTGATAGCGGTGACTTCCGGGGGCGGTGAGGTGGTCGGGGTCCTCACGTCGATGGACGTTATAGACTACCTAGGCGGGGGCTCAAGACATAACCTAGTGAGAGTCTCCGGGCTTGAGAGCGTGCATGAAGTGCTGAACGTTAACATAGGTAGGGTGATGAATGAAAACCCCCTCTACATAGACATTAACACACCCCTACACAGGGTTCTTGAGTTGATGGTTAGCCGCTGTTTAGGGGCGGTGCCGATAACCAGGGAGAACGTATACGCTGGCATCTTAACCGAGCTTGAGATTATGAAGTACCTCTCGATGAAGCATGTAGGAGTCCCTGCAGGTAGGGTGATGAGCAGGGAGGTCTTCTCAATACCAAGCAACGCGTCGTTAGAGGACGCTATGAAGATGATGATTTCCTTAGGTGTCAGGAGGCTGCCGGTCATAGATAATACCTTGCTGAAGGGCATGATCACGTGGAAGGATATCGTGGACTTGATAGGCACCCATAGGGTCTACAGCATGTTGCGGTACGGCCTCTTAAGCGAGTTCAAGTCCTTGAAGATCCCTGAGGTCATGAGCACGGACGTCACGGTGATAGATCCTCAGACGGATTTAGGGAAGGTCGCGTCCATGATAGCGAGGACGGCAACTTCCTCCCTCCTAGTGGTTGAGGAGGGCGTGATCACAGGTATAATAACGGAGAGAGACGTTATTTACGGTTTAGTGGTGAGTTGAATGCCCCCAAGGGTTACGTCGTACATGAGTAGCCCTGTCATAACCGCTAGGAGGAACGATAACCTAGCTTGCATCAGGAACCTGATGATTAGGCACAAGATAGGTAAGATCGTGATCACCGAGGAGGACGGGGAGACCATATACGGAATAATAAGCAAGAGCGACTTCATACGCATCCTATATAACAGGAAGAAGTACATAAAACCTCTTGAGACGCTCTTCGCTTACGAGATAGCAACAACCCCTGTACTTGCGGTGAGGGACAACAGAACCATCAGGGCAGTGGCTCAGATAATGAGTAGAAGGAACATAGGTTCGTTGCTCGTCCTAGATAAGGAGCAGAAGCTCTCAGGGATAATAACTAGGGCTGATCTCGTACGGGCATACGCTGAGAAATACCACGGTAAGTATGAGGTGAGAGACTTCATGAACCAGAGCCCCCCGACAGTCACGCTGTCACACTCGATATTCTACGTGATAGACTTGATGAACGAGAGCGGCATCGGCAAGGTCGTGGTGGTTGACGGTGGTAAGCCCGTAGGAGTCATAACTAAGTCTGACGTCATGTTCATGAACATTGAGAACTTGCTGAGCGGTAGCAGACTGAAGTTCGTTAAGAAGCGCGGTATTAGCGGCAGGGGCTTCGAGAGCGTTATCCGGATGTATTCGCTCCCTATAGCGGAGGATGTCATGTCACAGAACCCAATAACCGTAAGGCCTTCTGAGGATCTCTCAGTAGCCGCTGACGTGATGACTAAGAACAGAATAGGAACTCTTCCAGTGGTTGATGATAAAGGCGTCTTGGTTGGGCTGCTGACCAAACACGACATTCTGAACGCGCTGAGGCAGGTGTGAGGATGAATCCCCTGCTACTGGTCAGGGAGATCGCCTCTAGAGACTTCCTGAGGTTCAGCAAGAATGAGTCACTCATCAACCTAGTTAAGGAGATGGGTAGGAGGAACGTCGATAGAGCTCTGATTTATCGGGGGGAGTCCCCTGAAGGCATAGTCACTAAGAAGGATATAGTCACTAAGGTCGCGATGAGCAGGACCAGAAGATATCCTGTCTCAGTGCTTCACGCGTCTTCAGTCATGAGCTCGCCGTTAATCACTGTGAAGGGAGAGGCTACCCTCAGCAAGGCAGCCAATATTATGATAGAGAAGAACATAAGCAGTCTGCCGATCAAGGAGGGCGATGAAGTAACTGCGTTACTCACTAAATGGAATGTGCTTGAAGTCCTGAGAACAGGTTCAACCGCCCTTGCTGAGGTCATGACCCAGACCCTAGTCACCGTTAAGGACACTGACTCGATGTTGATAGCTAGGAAGCTGATGGTCGAGGAGGGATACTCCTCACTCCCTGTGGTGAGTGGAGAGAGGAGAGTAGTGGGGATAGTCACGCTGGACGAGGTGTTGAACGCGCTCGTCAGCTTAATGGACGTGATAGGGGACTCAAGCTCTAAGATCTCGCTCAAGAACATAACGGTAAGGGATATCATGAGGCCTCTAATACCTGCGTTAAGCGTTGAGGACACCGTCGGGGCGGCTGCCTCACTGATGCTTGAGAAACGGGTTAGAGCCGCCCTAATCATGAGCCGTGAGGGATCACTCGCAGGTATAGTAACCTTAACTGATTTAACACGTTACGCCTCCAGAATACACGTGTAGTTGCCAGAGCTTCTAACCCGACGTAGTCGTGATCAGACTCAACATCCTGTCTTTATCCTTAATTATCTCTATGCCCGAACTCGTCCCTATTACGTCAGCACCTAGCAATATCAGGGTGAGTGCCTCGACGGAGTTCCTTATACCGCCCGACGCCTTGATCTTGAGCTTATTGCCGACCAGCCTCTTAATCAGCACCACGTCCCTCGGGCTAACGCCTCTCGAACCGAAGCCCGTGTTAGTCTTTATGAAGTCAGGTTCGTGTTTGAGCAGTATCCCGCACACCTTACTTAGTTCTTCATCGTCTAGAGCGCTCGTCTCGACAATTATCTTGATACCCAACCCGACCTCCCTCGCGTTTTTAACCAGTTCCCTCACCTCCTCGTTAACTCTCCCGTAGTCACCAGACTTCACGTGAATCAAATTAAGCACTACGTCGACCTCCTTCCCTCCGGCTCTTCCCACGTGTTCCATCTCACTGATCTTAGCACTCACCGGGTGGTAGCCGTGTGGGAAGCCGGCTACACCCGCTACAGGAGTCCTCACTACTGGCGCTATGTGTTGAACCACCGTTGAGGGAACTACTAAGGCCCTGAACGAATACCTATCAGATTCCTCGGCGAACCTCAGATACTCCTTGACGTCCTTATCGTGTTTAAGCATTGTTTGATCTATCCTAGCGTTCAAGCTCATCAGGATCTCAAGAACCTCGCTTGCCCGTAGATTAAGCAATCCAATCACCGACCTCTATCTTGCTCGGTAGATACGTATCGGCCAGGAACTTAAGTCCCTTACTGGTCAGGGCCTCTATCTCGAGCTTCGAGCGTTTCTCACGAAAGATCTCTATCTCTACCTTCCAGCGTGGTGTCTGGAACCATTTGTAGTTCTCGAGTTCATCGGCTCTGTCCCTGTCCCTCTCACTAGCTTTTATTATGTAATTACTCCTCTCGCTCTCCGTCAAGTAAGGCTTCTTATTCAGCTTAGGAGACCCGTATATGTCGGACATCATGACCCCTAAGAACCTAGCCTTAGGCGTGGCCAGCCTCTCACTCTCGTACGAGAGCGTTATGGAACCGACCTTAAACACGCTGTAGATATACCATCCGTAGGGATCGCAATCACTAAGTATGTAGACCGGAAGTCCAAGCTCCTCGTTCAGCCTCCTCACAAATCTCCTCGTGGCTCTGTCCGGCTGTCCAGCGCTCGTCACAAGTAGAACCCTGTTCGTTTTCCAGTAGCCTATTCTATGCAGTTGTTGGAAGACGGCGTCTTTCTCGATTACCAGGACGTACTCAGCATCGTAGTCGAGGAACTCTATTAGGTCCGGCGTCGGCTCTATGGAGTAGGCGCCGTGCCCCATCTTGCTTAAGTCTATGACATCACCCCCTGACTTTATCCTCATGTTACCGACGATCTTGCCTTTCTCCTTGCTCAGTATCAACATATCCTCCCTAAGCATGTCTATAAACACTTCTAAGTCACGTATCACGGAGTCGGATTCCTTCTGCTCCTCCCAGCTGTTCTCCTCTCCGGTTTTGCGCGAGACTAAGTCACGGTACTTGATCGTGTGCTTGCCTCTGTAATAGAGGTCTCTTATGGTCGGGTACTCGTTGTTCTTAAGCGCCTCGTATATTATCCCAGCCATGAGGAGAGTCTGCATGAACTTCTTAGCCTCGTTAACGTTCAGGAAGCTCCTCTTAAGAGTCCCCTCCCCTAGCCTCAGTAGTCCGTTAACGTCGTCGTATAAGGTGTTCGTCAGCGTCCTCTTCCTTATGACCAGCGTCGGCACCCTACCAGCCATCACATCATCCACTAAGGCGATGAACTTGCTCCTCAACACTTCCATCGCCCTGCTACGGGCTTCAACGTCTTTCGGCGTGAGGGGTGCGTCATGGCTCACTTCTAACTCACCTCGATGACCACGTCCTTAAGTGACTTAATCTTAAACATGGAGAGTCTCCTGTTAAGTAGTTGCAGCAACTTCTCCTCAAGCACCTCGCGCTTCACGCCGCCGTCAGATAGCTTGAAGAGTGAGTGGGAAACGTCAGGTATGTACTTAGCTATAGTTACCGCTCTCTCAACCTCCTCAAACTCCTTAGCCTTCCTGGACAAGTAGGCCTTAAGCTTCCTGGCCACCTCCCTCACCGCGATCCTTACCTCCCTCTCAACCTCAGGTACGTCGGCGATGGCTTCCTTACCCACCCCCTTGTAGGGTACTTTAGTGCTGCACACGTGTACTAAAACAGCTAATGGTGACTGCGAAGGAACGCCGTACCTACTCCAGTCAAATTTCTTAGGGTCTACTATATCGTAGATGACGTCGGCTGACTCATCGTAGAGCAACGGTATCTTATTGGCGTACCTGAGCAGGATCGGCTTGTCCGACTGTAATATCTTGCCCCCGTAAGCTATCCCGGCCTCAACCACGAACGCGTGGCCTCCGTAAACGCTGGCACTCCTGGTCGTTGCCGCCGCGAACTCCGGTTTCAGAGTCTCTCTTAAGCCAAGCTCTATCAGCTTCTCACCTAGGAAGGAGAGATGTCTACCCGACGGTGCTTTAATCTTGGTGGCCTTGATGCTCTTGATAAGCTCGTTTATCTCGTTTAACTTCAGCTCCGAGGGCTTGAGGTCGGGCTTCAGCCCGGCACCCTCTATTATCTTCAGCGCTGTCAACTCCCCGACGTTCTGGAACTCATTAACCAGAAAGTCCTTAAGAGTCTCAGCCGTAGTGTCTGAGAGCATCCTCTTAAGCAACTCGACGTCGACCCCGTAAGGATGTGGCTTGACTTCGCGGGGCGGTACAGGCATCTCCTCAGTCGACCTCTTGAACATGAGGATGTTTCCCTCAGGGTCTTCGAAGTAGATGTTGGCGTATGGAGCTATTATAGCGGTTCTCCTTACGTAGTCATGTATCTTCTGCTTAGACCTCTGCCAGTCTCCGATTAAGTAGACTCGCACGGTGGTTCCATGCCAATCACTGTTCTTAGCTAGGATCGAGTACTCGTGGATGATCGGGGAGTTACTCGCTATATCTATGCTCACCTTGAAGTAGTAGATCTTCTTAGACAGTATCTGGGAGGTAATCACCTCCGCCGGTCTCCCAGTAGTTATCTGCCCGTAGAGTATGGCCATCTTAGCCCCTAAACCGAACATGCCGCGCGACTGCCTTAAGACATACTTAGAGCTGTACAGCAACTGCCCGAAAGCCCTAGGAACGTGTTGTGGCGGCAAGCCAATCCCATTATCCTCAACCTGCACGCTGTAGAGAACTCCCTCATAGCTCTCAGACTCATCAGCAACGACGCCAGTGCTTCCACCCACCCCCTCGGATCTTATCACCACCTTAACGTCAGGCAATATGTAATGCGTATCCGTAGCGTCAAGGGCATTCTCAACCAGCTCCCTCACAGTCTGGTAGAGGGCCCTTGCAGGATTGCTGAAGCCTGCGATCTCCTTGTTCCGGTAAAAGAACTCGGAAGGCGACAACGCCTTAAACTTCTCAACACTTACAACCTCGCCCATTTTCCCGCCTAAAATCTCTAATGAGAATAACTTATAAGGGTTGAGCTGATCATCAAGCCCTCTAGCGCGAGCGAACTACTTGAAGAATTCCTCACTAGAGTAGGGGTGCAAGCGTCATAAAGCTAACTATAAGAACTGCTACCCGACCCGTCTCAGGGCGTGTCTCAAAGCCCCAGCTTTTAAGAAGCGTGGATCTCCTGGACTCCCTCAGTGAGTGGGTTTTACTTCACTCGTAATGCCGTTAACGAGGAGGTTTATCCTGTCAGCATCCTCCTTAAGACTCCTCACCGTTATGCATTCCCTCACCCTAAACCCATGTGACTCAAGGATCTCCCTAAGTTTAACTGCGTAGTCAACCCGTAGATCCGCTGTCGCGACGCAATACACGGGCGATTCCACAGCGTTAGCGTACTTGACTATGAATGAATATATGGGCGGGGCTGCAGCCCCCCACCATATCGGGGTGGCGATCACCACCACTCCATACCTGCTCGGCTCAAAACCCTTATCACCCACTATCGATATGACCTTACCAGAGAGGGACTCATGTAATATCCTTGGGTTGAGGTGAAGGAGTTTATCGTGATAATCCCTAATCGGCTTAACCATGAAGACATCCGTACTAACGCCTAAATCTCTAAGCCGCCTGGAGATGAAGTCAACCAGCTCCTTAGTCTTGCCCGTCTTGCTGTAGTAGACGAGCGCAAGCACCCGGTACTAGCCCCCGCATTAAAGTCGTAACTCCAAATAAATAGTGTCTGGTCAGCGAAGCCATTATCGCGTGGACGGCCAAGTATTTAAGTTGAGACGCAGTATCTCTAGAGGCGATCATCATGCTCTACCCGACGAAGTTCGTTGATTGGGGTGAGGTGGCTGAGTGGAGCCGGAGACTAGCGGGGAGGATTGAGTCATCCGGCTGGTTGCCAGAGGTCATAGTCGCTGTGGGCAGGGGTGGTTACGTGGTCTCTAGGCTTCTCTGCGATTACCTCAGGGTTGACGACCTCATCTCTCTTCAGGTGAGGTGGGTTGAAACCGTTAGGAGGCCTGGTGAAAGCTACCTCGCCGACTTAGTGAGAGTCTTCGCGAGGGCTGTTAGGACCGGTGAATCAACCGACGAAGGGATCGGCAGGGTTGTCAGCGGGCTTAGAGCCCATGTAACGTTCAACTACACGGTTGACTTGAGGGGTAGGGACGCTCTCCTCGTTGAGGAGATAGTGGCGACGGGGATGCACCTGAAGATAGCTAAGGACGTGATAACGAGGGGGTGGAACCCTGGCGTCGTGAGGACGGCAGCTCTCGTGTGGAAAGCCCCAGACCCGAGCACCAAGCCCGATTATTACTTCATAGAGCCTGGGCGTTTCGTGTGGTTCCAATTCCCGTGGAGCAGGCTGAACGACTACATCCAGTTCGTGAGGGTTATGCTCCAGGAAGAGTCTAGAGAGAGCTGCAAGACTGAGTGGACTATAGAGGATGTTGAGAGGAAGTTCAGGGAATGGTACGGGGCAAAACCGTTGCAACCATACCTCCAGGACGCTTTAAGGGTACTGGAGAAGGAGGGTGCCCTGAAAGCTTGGGAAGGGAGACAGATAACGTTGGACAGAGATTTCCTAGGTTGCTAGTCAACAACCACTTTAAATAGAAGTCTCTTCTAAAACGCCACCTCAAATTTCACCTACCTGTTTTTACCGAGATAGTCGTCGGGATGACAGGACAACCAGCGTCAAAACACGCCTCATCGCTAGGAAATAAACATTGAGACCTCTTAACAGGCACCTAGATGACTAAGTCCCTGTTATATCATCCCACGTATTCGAGGGAATGCGTTATAAAATGAAATAGCACGACGCGTACGTCGGGTGTCGTTCTTAAGTTTTTAGGACTCCATAGATTCTTTCATGGGTTAGCCATGAGGATTTCCGTCGTGATAGTCACGTACTGTAGGGATTGGGCTCTGCGTCACTGTCTTGAGAGCTTGACGTGCCAGAAGAGACCACCTGATGAAGTCCTAGTAGTTTTGAAGCCCTGTGGCGATGGAAGCGTGGAAGTGCTCTCGAAGTTCGTGGAGAAATTACCGTTAAGGATAATATACCAGAGTTCAGGCAGCAATGTAACAGACGCGTATGAGTTAGGCTACCTAAACGCGGTAGGGGACGTGATACTGTTTTTAGACGATGACGCGATAGCGCATGAGGAATGGGTGTTAAGGTATGAAAGGCTTTTCAACGAAATAGCAGATGCGGCCGGGTTCACAGGCTTAGTTTACAAGTCCGTCCTGAAGAACGGGAATCCCACCAAGACGAGGACAGCGTTTTACGCTGAGGAAACAACCAAGGACGGGCCGCACAGGCGCCCCCTACCAGAGCTTAAGGGCTATTGTGGTTGGATATCTACATCTGGTTTAACTGGTAAAAGGTCATGTAACGATTATGTAAACCTCTCTATAATGTTCTCCGGTGTGAATATGGGGTTTAGGTCTCATGTTATAAGGGATATGCCGCTCTCATACCTCTACAAGAGGAGTAGGAAAGGGTTCTGGTTCGAGAAGTTGCTAGCCTATTGGTGTGCAATGAAGGGGTTCAAGACGTACAACGTGTTAGGCGAGGAGATCTCGCCGCTAGTATGGCATATAGAACACGGTGATTCCCTAACTAGAAGGAGAGGCTTCTGGGATGAGTTCTGGACCCACTACGATAGGGTAGCGATGTTCTGGAGGTTAAGGAGGTTTAGCGCAGGTCTTTCACGTTTGAGATACGCACTAGCGCTCCTCGTAATCGTGAGGAGAAAGACCCTGCCAAGGCTGCTGGCCACGTTGTACGGACTGTTATACAGGGTTTAACGTCCGGCATTACCAGGAGCCCTTCGGGGCTTCATGATTTTAAGTCTTTTTCAGGAACTAACTTAGTGATGGGCTTGAGCAAACATGCGGTGATATTGCATCATTATTGGAACAGACCTGGAGGGAGTCAACTCGTATGTGCTTCAGCAGCACGCGCCTTCGAGTCCACGGGTTTAAATCCGTTGCTTGCGTCGCCTGTGTCTATTCACATTGAGAAGTATCCTGAGTGGTACGGTGTTGACCTAAGCAAATACGCTAGGTACTCAACAAGGATTGAGTTAAGAGCCTTCGGGTTGTACTTGAGGCTATTGGTCGGGTATGTTGGTAGGGAAGCGCTTCGTAGGTACGCGACAGAGCTGATATTCACTGACGAGTCCACTTACAAGCCTTTAATTAAAGACGTTGTTGTGAAGCAGGTTAAGCTGGTCGAGTACATTCACTTCCCGTTGGAGGTCTCCATTAACCCAGCGTATAAGGGGAGTGGGCTTTATTATGGTGAGGACCCATACTTTTTAGAGAGGTACAGCAGGTTCCCTCTAAACGCCTACTGGAGGCTTTACACCTGGTTGCTTAAGTACTACATCAGAGAGAACCCGTTCAACGTTGCATCAGCAGTCTTGACGAACTCCTCGTGGACAGCCAGCCTTGCTAACGAAGTCTACGGTGAGATGCCTGAAGTTCTGAACCCGCCACTGCCTCCAGCCGTAGAAATAATCAGGCAAAAAGAGGTAAACCCCTTCGAAGCCAGAGGAGATTCAGTTGTGATGGTCGGCAGGTTTAGTGAGGAGAAGAGGTATCACTGGGTAATCGCTGAGTTGCTGCCTGTATTAAGGCGTGAGTTAGGAGAAGTTAAAGTGTACGTGT